>JBGUEP010000018.1:0-4059 GCA_041821245.1 Prolixibacteraceae bacterium | reverse complement strand
GCTTATGTTATTGAATATTAAGTATAATTGTTTTTTGAATAAGGAATAAACAATATTCAATTAAAAGATCATCGATAGGTAAATCTATAGCAGCTGAATTAATTTGCTGTGCTTTTCAATTGTTCGTTTAATTGAATTTCATGCTGTTTGATATCATGAATGTTGCTTTTTTGAAAATTTGACTATTCCCGACGAGGAAATAGAATGAACTTAAAACTAATATAGTGCAATGTATTTTACCGTAGTACGTATATCGAATACATGTAGTAAGTTTGGATTGTCTTTATAATCTTGTATTGTTTTCAGTGCTGACAATCAATAGAAATAATGGATAATTTTGCTGATCTACTTCTTACATGGAGGAATCAAAACAAACTGAATTGAATAACCTTTAAAATTTACTACGATGGAATATTTGAAATTTAAGGCGGTTGCCAAACGCAATCCAAGAGCGCCCGAAGAGGCTGCTAAATTTTATGCATCAGCGATACATACCCGCAAAGTTGGCGTAAAGGAACTCGCTTTTGAAATCTCTGAACGTTGTACATTGCGTGAATCGGATGTACAAGGTGTACTCATTGCATTAATGCAAATATTGCCCAAAGAAATTTGTAAAGGAAACATTGTTTCATTGGGTGAATTGGGCAGTTTCTATGTGAACATTAGCAGTGAAGGCGCAGTCACTTCTGAAGAACTGACGGTTACCAATGTGAAAGGATACAAAGTCATTCATTTTCCTACAAAGGAATTGAAAAGCCGTATTCGTACGATCAATGTATCCAAAGTCGAAGAGCCAAATTAAAAAGAAAAAGGCCGGAGGATCAAAAGTCCTTCGGCTATTTTATTTTGTAGTGGTGGTTTTGTAGAAAACATGAAGAGGAATACGTACTTAGCCCATTAACAGTTTTCTTTGAAGGTCATCAACTTGTTTGATCTTCCATTGCTAACAGAACCGCTTTTTGATGAAGCTGTGGTGAAACCCTAACATTAAAATTACCTTTAAATGGTTTATCCGGATTTATGTTGTCCCTCTTGCAATCGGACAAATAGGGATCAACAGCCGCCATAAAATCTTGCTCAAGCAAATTTCCGGTCTTTCCCTCATACGACAATAGCCCGTTTATTCCAAGAACCTTATCAAACAACAAATCATCTTTTTACCTAATTCTTCATGTGTAGTGTCATCCCGAGAGGCCAGCTAAAAATCTAGCCACAATGTGAAAATGTCCGAGAGATGGCCTAAAGGGCTCAGCCCCGGGTAAATGTATCCCAGAGCATGTCGAGGGACGATTAATTCTACCTGTTTTTAATGCAAGTTGTGACTGAAATTTCAAGTGGTTTGATTCTGAATTTAAATTTTTAATTGCAATGGTTACCTGACTTGATCCCTTTCGAAGCATTCCTTCTCGCCGCTATTGACCGAGTGTGTCGATATCCAGTTCCCGTTTAAGTTCTTCCCATGATTTTAACTGTGTTTTCTTTTCTTCATCGGTCATATTTTCTAATTCTTCAACAGAATTCTGGATTTCGACAAGTTCAGCCTGAATATGGTCTTCGTTATAGCCATAAAAGGTCATGTCATATAAACAATGGGCAATAATCTCCAATTTATCGAATTCTTTTAAAGAAATTTCGTCGATTTGCATGCCAAGCCATTCATTCCACGGGGTAAATTCAATTGCAAAAGATTCTGTTTGCTCTTCAGGATTATCCATTGAATTGCAATTGTATGCCGATACATCTGCATATTCAGTACCATCAAAATCGTCTATCACATTCACAACATTGATGGTTAGCAATGATTCATTTGCAGGCATCAATTTTAACTTCTGAAAAACTTGCTCATATCCTGAAATACTCTTTTTCTGCTCAGGATATAAGCTAAATAGGGTAGGTTTTACATTTAACCATTCTACTTCCTCTATGAGCTCTTTGAATTTCATGTGTGTGAATATCAAATAAGTTATTGCTTTAATTCTAAACTTGGTGTAAATTTACACCAAAAATTAGAATTATGACCAGACAAAGTATTTCATTTACACCACCCAATGATGAATGGTTAAAAAAACAAGTTGATAATAAAGAGTATTCCAGCAAAAGTGAACTGGTAAATGATTTGGTAAGACAAGCCAGAAAGCAGCAACGTCAAATTGATTGGATAAGTTTTAAATTGGAAAGCGCTGAAAATACAGGATTTACAAATGATAGTAAAGAACAAATATTAATGGAATCAAAGGCATTGCTTAATGGCTAATTATAAATTAAGTAATGCAGCCAAAGAAGACTTAATACGAATTCATCAATATGGAGTCTCACAATTTGGAATGCAACAAGCTGACAAATATTTTGATTCCTTTTTTATGTATTTTGATATTATAGCTGAACGACCATTTTCATTTGAATCTGTTGATTTTATTAAACAGGGATATCGGCGCTGTGTATGTGGTTCCGATAGCATTTACTTCAAGGTCGAGAATGACATTGTCGAGATTATGGCTATAATTGGAAGACAAGACTTGAGCAATATTCTTTAGGGACTGAAATTTCAAGTGCTTTGACCCCTCCCTAGCCCTCCCCGAAGGGGAGGGGAACTGCTGACTACCTAATTATGTTGTTGAAGATAATTGGGTGTTGCGATTTTTACCTCACCCTCTTCTCCCTCTCCTTACTTCGACACCTCTCGACTACCTCGACAATCCCTCGACTACCTCGACTACCTCGACTACCTCGACAATCCCTCGACAATCCCTCGACTACCTCGACAAGCTCGGCAACCAAGGCTCGGGAAACTGCTCGGGAAACTGCTCGGTAACCAAAGCTCGGGAAACTGCTCGGCAACCAAGGCTCGAGGAACTGCTCAGCAACCAGAAGGCGAGGGACGATTGATTCTGCATGTATACAAACATTCGTCATTTCACCGTGAGCGAGCAATTTAAAGTCACCATTTAACAACGTACGGTGAATTTGTAATCGAGTCAATTTTAAATGAATACAGGTTACATTTAATAGTATGGATGTTATTCTGCGATTTCGTTATTTGCAAAGTTTATTAAGTTTCTTATCAAATGAATGTATTGTTACTCCTTCTAATGTATAATAAGCAACTAATATGGCGTCTACAAAATCAATTCGTTCCTGGGTATAAATTTTAAGTGCCTGTTTAATAACGGCATTATTGTTTGTAGAAATATTCGGATAATTGATGAGCAAGGTTAATGCATCTTCTATTTTATTGCGCGGGACAGTATAAACTTTATCGAGAACATATACCACTTCGGCACAAACTTCGAAAGGAAGATGAATTGTCTTTTGCTCGATTATCTTTTTTGATTTAGCTGATAGAGCGTGATGATCATTGAGTAAATAGCGCAAAATAATATTGGCATCAACTATTTCCATGTTTTTCATTTGCAATTATTCCCCAAGCCTCTTTTTCTTTTGAAATATTGTCACCATTTTGATAATTAGATAATATTCCAGCCGCAGGATGTTCTGAAAATGCCCGATTGCTTTCGGTTACTGTAATTTCAACCTGTTTGCCTATGAATTCTTTTAACTCAGCTATATGAAGGGTTGATGAGGTTACTTTTCTTTTCACTTTGATGGTATACATGGTTGCATCTGTTTTTTTCAAAGATAACTAATTTGATTTATATTGATTCCGGATGGTTATCGTGAATTTTATTGATTGGTAATTTATTTTGTTGTATATCCAGTGATAAGCTCCCCATCTATACTATGGATGTTCTTCGATGGGAACAAAAATTGTTCAATGAGAATTGGGTGTTGCGATTTTTAATCGCAAGATTTACCTCACCCTCTTCTCCCTCTCCTGAAGGCGAGGGACGATTGATTCTGCCAGGATTCAAAGTAAGTTGTGACTGGAATTTCAAGTGGATTGATTCTAAATTGCAATGGTTTGACCCCTCCCTAGCCCTCCCCAAAGGGGAGGGGATTTCGGACTACCTAGATATGTTGTAGGAGAGAATTGGGTGTTGCGATTTTTACCTCACCCTCTTCTCCCTCTCCTGAAGGCGAGGGACGATCGATGCTGCCTAT
>JBGUEP010000017.1:0-135798 GCA_041821245.1 Prolixibacteraceae bacterium | reverse complement strand
TCGGGAGCCTTGACTTTTTTGCTTCGTTTTTGGGGCAAGCCAAAAATGAAGAGCCCAGCCGGCTTGAGGCGAATCGAAGATCAGTGGAACTAAAAACACTATATTACCATATTTCCCAAATTGAAATGCATTACCCTCTAATTTATTCTCCCTTCAACTTTTCAATGTGATCCCAAGGCAATCAATAAATGCCGCTTGCTTTATTTAAATCGCACATATTATCCAAATTGGGGATATTCCCTTCTGAAATCCTCATTAATTCTTTTGGGAAGGTAAATGGCAATTGAAATCATAATGATTCCATAAAAGGAGAGGAGCAAGGCTAAAACGAAATGGAATAAAGTTGGTTGGGCCATAGTAAGATCTGGAAATCGTTCAAAGTTGTTGAAAAGATTCAGAACGTGAAATGGAAGTAACCCAAGAGAAAAAATGGACCACTTAAAATAGCGATACTGCTCAAAGTGATATGAAGGTGAGTTGATTCATTTTTGCTCTATGGCATTGGCCAAATGGTCAACCAGCTCAATTTGAAGTTCATAGTGGCTAACCCCATTTTCTTCACAAAAAGTAAAAAGATCCTGGATTTGAAGCTCAGTAATTTTTTTTCTTTTCATAATTTATGAAATGACAAATTGTGGAAACTGTTCTTCAAAGTGTTCGCGAATTTTACCCGGAACATAAAATGAAAACGCAATGATATACAAGGTAAAAGCTACCATAATAATCGAGGCGAGCAGTTCAATCCAGGTATTAAATGTGGGATATCCGCCCCTTCGTAGGAAATCTAACAATTGAATCAAAACAGCAGGTAATACTGCGATTGACCCTTGTATGTTCCTCATGGTGTTCGTAATCAAAAACTTTTTTTCCGGAAGGGATTTGATTTTATAATATTTTGGAAAAATATAAGCGTGATAGATGATTTCAAAGAGAAATATCGCCAGAATATAAATGATGGTAATGCTTGAGTCTCTTTCAGTAAAATGAAATAGAGTAAACAAAATAAACGTTAACGCAATGGTGATGATAATTTTAGGAAGTTTAAAATAGTCTCCCACATAGTGCCATAACATACGTTGATATTTCTTCAAAAGTTCCTTCTCTTTGGTGGCTTTAATTGTGCTAAAGCCAAATATGCCAAATTCGCCAAATGTTTTATCTAAGGCTTGTTGAAAGGGCATATCAGGTTGAATTATCCAGATGGATTCGATGTTCGATGCCAAATGGTCCACCAGTTCTACTTGCAAATCGTAATGTGGCACATAATGCTTTTTGCAGAAATCAAAAAGAGATTCGATTTGTTGGTCTGTTAATCTTTTGCTCATGCCAAGTCAATTTTAGGATTCAATAGACTTTGCATGTGCCTGATAAAATCCTCCAGTTCAGCCATCCGGTTGACTACTTCTTTTTTACCGTTGGGGGTAATGGAGTAATATTTGCGCATGCGGTTTCCTGCCATTTCGGTTTCAACAGAGAGCAAACCCTGAGCTTCCAATTTATGAAGCATTGGATAAAGCGCCCCTTCGGTGATTACAAATTCACCTTCGGAAATGGCTTTCACTTCTTGTGTGATTTGGTAACCATACATTCGGCCTTGTTCACCCAGCAACTTCAAAATGATGGTGGCCAAACTTCCCTTATACAATTGATTCGATCCCATATACCTAAGTATTTTATGCAAACATACATAATATTCTTATGCAATGGAATGTTTGGTAGTAATTTTTTCAAGAAGATTTTAAAGTCTTTAATCAATGCTACATGAATCGCCCATGCAATTGGGCCTTTCTTTAGGGGCAGGAATTATTTTCATGCGGATGGTCAATCGATACAACTTACATCCCATACAAATACCAAATGCCGTTTCTAGATATAAAAACAACAGGCAAATGAGGCACAATTGGCACACATGATCGAAATAGGAAACATCCTTCAATAAGAACAACGATAATATAAAGATGGCTGATGAAAGTGCCAGCCCCAAGCTCCAGGCAAATTTTTTCTGGATGGCACCAATGGGAAGCGCACTTTGTTTGCGCACAAAAATCTTAGCGATAAATACGGTAGGTGAAAATTTTGGATTGATGAATATTCCGATGAGAAAATTCAAGGCCAAAAAACCCGAAATGAAGGGTAAAACAATGTAATTATTTAAAACAAATCCGTTGATGAAAGCGATGATTGCCAACAATAACATAATTCCGGCACTACCCCTCATCACTCTTTCATCCAAAACCTTAAAACGGTTTCCTTCGTTGTATTCCCCAAAACTTATTAATGACATATCGTTTTATTAAATGGTTTCTTAAAAAAAACCAGCCCTGCGTACAAGGCTGGTTTCGGATATATTGAGTAAACAACAGATCTGCTTTAACACAGTACCATTGTTTACGAAAACAGCTCCAACGCAATGTTGGCGCTGTATATCTTAAGTCATTAGGAAAAAGTCATAGGTCAATTTACTAATGACTCAATGACTATTGTCCGTTGACTATTTTATTTCAGAACCGTTTTTCACTCCAACAGCCGGACTCACAAATTTTAATGTTCCATCGGCATCCTCAGCCATTAAAATCATTCCTTGTGAAAGAATGCCTTTTAATTCCCGGGGTTGAAGGTTCACCAAAATGGAAACTTGTTTTCCAATGAGTTCTTCAGCAGTATAATATTCAGCAATACCGGATACGACTGTTCTTTTATCAATACCTGTATCCACCAACAATTTCATCAGCTTTTTGGTTTTGGCCACCTTTTCTGCTTCCAAAATGGTTCCAACACGGATGTCCATTTTCTGGAAATCTTCGAAAGTGCAGTTCTCTTTTGACGGTGCAGCAATTGCGGCAGCTTTTTCGTTGGCTTTTTTGGTATCCAATAATTTATTGACCTGAGCCTCAATAGCGTCATCTTCAATTTTTTCAAAGAGCAATTCAGGTGTATTCAATTGATGACCTTCCAGCATCAAATCGGTGCGGCCCAGTTCACTCCAATCCAATTTTTCCATGTTCAGGAATCCGCGCAGTTTATCGCAGGTAAAAGGTAAAAATGGAGCAAATACAATGGTGAGATTGGCAGTAATCTGCAAACTGACATTCATTATAGTTTTTACTCTTTCCTCGTCGGTTTTTACCACTTTCCAGGGCTCCATATCGGCCAGATACTTATTGCCCAAGCGCGCCATGTCCATGGCTATTTTTAAAGCTTCCCGAAAACGGAAGCTGTCCAGACTTTTTTCTACATCGGATTTTAAGGAAGTAATTTGAGCCAGGGTTTCTTTATCGACATCCAAAAGTTCTCCTGCAGCAGGAATAACTCCTTCGTAATACTTTTGACTAAGGACCAGGGTACGGTTCACAAAATTCCCGAAAATGGCCACCAGTTCGTTGTTGTTTCTGGCCTGAAAATCTTTCCAGGTAAAATCGTTGTCCTTTGTTTCTGGAGCATTGGCTGTGAGTACATATTTTAGCACATCTTCTTTTCCCGGGAAATCATCCAAATATTCGTGCAACCAAACCGCCCAATTGCGCGAGGTCGAAATCTTATCACCTTCGAGGTTCAGGAATTCATTGGCCGGAACATTATCGGGTAGATTGTAAGTGCCTTCAGCTTTTAAAATAGTTGGAAAAATAATACAGTGAAACACAATGTTGTCTTTCCCAATAAAATGCAACATGCGTGTTTCCGGGTCTTTCCACCATTTTTCCCAATCGGGAGTCCATTCTTTGGTAGCCGAAATGTAACCAATGGGCGCGTCGAACCAAACATACAGCACTTTTCCTTCAGCACCTTCAACCGGAACAGGTATGCCCCAATCGAGGTCGCGGGTTACTGCACGTGGATGCAATCCGCCATCGATCCAGCTTTTGCATTGTCCATATACGTTTGTCTTCCACTCTTTGTGGCCTTCCAGTATCCATTCTTTTAACCAGGGTTCATACTCATCGAGAGGCAAGAACCAGTGCTTGGTCTCTTTCATTACTGGAACATTTCCGCTCAAAACCGATTTTGGATTGATGAGATCAGTTGCATTTAACGAACTTCCGCAACTTTCACATTGGTCGCCATAAGCTTTTTCATTGCTGCATTTGGGGCATGTTCCGGTAATGTAGCGGTCGGCAAGAAATTGTTTGGCCTCTTCGTCGTAATATTGTTCGGTCGACTTTTCAATAAATTTGCCGGTGTCGCTAAGTTTTTTAAATATTTCCGAAGCCGTTTCGTGGTGCACTTTAGCACTGGTACGTGAATATACATCGAAAGAAATGCCAAAGCGCGAAAAAGCATCTTTGATAATTCCGTGGTACTTGTCAACAATATCTTGTGGCGTAACGCCTTCGTTTTTTGCTTTTAAGGTAATGGGCACGCCATGTTCATCGCTTCCACCAATAAATGCCACCTCTTCGCCTTTCATGCGAAGGTAACGGGCATAAATATCCGCAGGAACGTAAACGCCTGCAAGGTGTCCAATGTGTACCGGCCCGTTGGCATAGGGCAGGGCCGAAGTGATGAGTGTTCGTTTAAATTGACTCATGGTTATTTAAATTGAATTTCAGTGCTAAAAAATGAGGCACAAAGATAGGAATTGAAAATTGAAAATAGAGAATTTATTGGTTGCGATGTGATTTGTAGTTTTGATCATTTTTCTAATCCTAAATAGTGGTAACTTTTTGCCGCTCAGAATTAATTGGATGCTGAACGCTGGTTTGACTTGAGTTGTATAATTTAAACTTCGTATTATTGACTCAACATCAATTTCTTCACGAAACTTTTTTGTTGATATTTTAACTTAACCAAGTATACGCCGTTGGGCATATCGCTGATGTCTACTTCCGATATACTGGTGTTCGATTTTTCAGTGAAAACCATTCTTCCGATAAAATCGTATACACTGATCTGTAGGATTGATTCTTCTGATTCAATAGCGTTTTTTACGTAGAAAATACCATTTGTTGGATTTGGATAGACGTATGCTTCAGAATTAGTGTTCCATTCGGTATGATTGGTTTGGATATTGCTTGCCGCTGGAGTTGGCTTTAACATCGAATACCAATGATTGCCTCCGTCAGGAAAGCGACTCCAGGAAAAGTCCGCTTCAACAGATGAATAAACGAGGCTGTCGATGATTTCAAATTTGGAAGAAGTTGGTTTTAAAAGAAAAAGACGCTCTCCGTCGGCGTTGAGTTTAAAGGTTGCATGAAGTGGTCCTTCATCAGGTTCATTGTCGGCAAAAACAATTAGGAATCCCTTGCCCTGTATGGTAGTGTTTTCTGGTTTGTTGACGGGGAAAGGCCAGGTTTGTTCAAAAGATTGATCGTCGGAAAGAAGTAGTCCCCCCACATTAACGGCTTCGGAGTTGTTGTTGTAAAGTTCAATCCAGTCTTCGTATTCGCCCATTTCATCAGTGATGCTATTCACGTTTTTAGCGACGATCTCGTTGATGAATAGATTGCTGAGCAACTCCTTGTTCTCTTCAAAATGGGCAACTAAACGGGTATCTGATGTAGGCATCCAATCTAAATCTTCAGTATAAAACCTTTCGGTATCCGCTGAAGATTTCCACTGCGATTGGAGTTCCATATCGAAACTAAGGTCCGAACTTGATACATTGTTTTGATGAACTTCAACTGCCAGCACATTTTTGCCGCTTTTAAGCAAATCCTTGTCTACATTGAAAGTAATGAATGTGTTTTCATCACCGATATTACCTCCAGCCAGAGTAGAATAGATTATTGTACCTTCCGGCATATTGCTTCGGAATACCTCTGTGCCATTTAGGTAAACCACAGCTCCGTCGTCGCGCAGCAAACTTCCTGAAAGTGATGTGAGTAGTGAAAGATCATCAGTGATTTCAAAAGTTTTTCTGAAGTAGGTAGTAATGTACTTATTGTTACTGCTCGGACCAAACGAAATAGTGGTACTCTCATCATTGTCGCCATAGCCCAATTGAGCCTTGCCTGTTTTCCAGCCGGAATCAGAATAATCTTTATTTCTCCAGCCTTCCTGAAGGTTTGTTCCTGTATCGTTGTATTTCCATTCTGCACCTTTTTCAATCAATATTTTATCAGATTCAGCCAGGGTGTTTGCTTCCCAATATAAAAACTGAAATCCAGACAAAGCGATTGCTGAAAGTTTGATCGGAATTGATTTATAAAGTTTGATTTCGGAGATATTACTGGCACAAACCATTTCGCCTGCTTTTATCACGCCTGCTTTTTCAGGAAATGTTTCTGCAGAAAAAAGAGCTGAGCCTTTTATTCCGAAATAGTCCATCAGTTGCTGTCGCGCAATACCATGACGCATTTTTGCAAACGTGCGCATCTTTTCTACATTCTGATTCCAGGTAATCACTGAATTGAAAGTGGGTTGCATCCAATTGTTATCGGGGAGCGTTACTTTTTGGCCACCCCATCGGGTGATATGACGGGGTATTTCTGCTGCAATGTTTTGCTGAAGGCTGTCAACGATGTCGATCAACCTTTCTGTTTTAAATAGAGTCTCGCTGTACAGTGCAAATCGTTGAATAAATTCGTTTTTAAAAGTTTCATTCTGCAAAAGTCGGCGAAACAGATAGGTCGACCAAGGAGGATTGGGCCAACTGCAGTTGCAATCGATTTGCGTAGCCACAGCCATAACATTGGTGTTAGGATTGGTGAAAGTCCAGTCGAGATCGTAGAGCATCCAACGCCAACGATTGAAAGGCTGCTGTTCAGAACGCCAGAATCGGATGTTATTACCGGGCCAGTCATTGCCAGCAAAAAAGATCTGAATGATCTGATAGTTGATGTACTCATCAACATCCATCTGTTGTTTGATATAGTCGTATTGTGCATCTTTTGTAATGTCGTTCTTCTCGAGATAGTTGATCATGTTGTTGTAGTGGGTAGCACTCCCTGCTTCTACATTCCAACTTTCAGCAGGATTTCGTTTTATCAAATTCAAATCCTCTTCCTCTATTCCGTAGTTATCTTTAAGATAATTTTCATTTAAATTTTCCCGTATGTTGTGAATTCCCCAGTAGACCCCGTTAATAAAAACAACTGTCGGGCGGTATGCCTGAAAATCTACATCAATCATATTACTTACTACGGTTTGGGTTAACGCATCACGGAACATTGTAAAAGGCTGATCATCGGATGAACTTCGCAGAACAAACGAATCGAAACGATCATTTTTCCTGTTATCGAAAATGGGATAGGCAAACTCAGTGTTTTCATATTTCTTTCGGGCGTAGATTGCCAACGATTTTTGGGGATAACGTATTCGTGAACAACCCCCGAATATTCTTGCACCTGCTTGTTGATTAAAAGCCAGTGTTCCGTCTGATTCATAGAATTCGATGTTGATTGGGCGCTCCCAATCCTGATTCAGATTATGGGGAACAGCGGTACAATATCCGGCAACTCCATTGGTTCCCTTTACATAAATACCCGTTTCATCGCTGAAAAAATTTTCGGGCGAAGTGGAGATGGAAATTACAGGAAGGTGTAAATCTTCGTTAACCAGGTAGGTTTGGGTGTATATCAAAGAAGGAAGCATATTGGTTTCATAACTTATTGCCCTTATCACGCTCGTCTTTTCGATATCAATGGGAGTGGTGTATCGGCTGGAAGTTTTATCCGGTTCGCTTCCATCTAGGCTATAGTAGATTTCGGAATTGTTGTTCACAGTTGAAAGCCTTACCTGCTGTGACGATATGAAAATACCTCCTTGAATCGAAAAATTTGGTGTAGCTGCAATACCCTGATAGGCTTCTCCTCCATTTTTCATACCTGGTGTGGGAACTTTGTAGTAATTCCAATTGGAAGGGTTTGAAACTGAACGGCCGAATGAGATGTTGTTTTGTTGTTGCGAGAACGCCACCGAATCAATAATAGCACCCTGTGTGTTAGTGAGGTAAAGGGTCTCTCCGGATTTATTCAGTTTGAAATTCAAATGTAGTTTTTCATTTTTTTCGTCAGCATAAACCAACAGATAACCCGAAGGAGACAGTTTTGTGCCAGCTGGGAACTGCCATTTCTGCAACTCATTTCTACTGTCGCTTAAAAAGTACCCTCCCAAATCGATTAGGTTACCAGAACTGTTGTAAAGTTCAACCCAATCGGAATATTTCTGATAGTCAGGATCGGCATTCACAGCTGAATTAGAAGCAAGAAGTTCATTGATTTTCACCTGTCCGGTTGTGATAAAAGGGATGAAAAGAAAAAGAATAAAAATTTGTTTATACACCATTGGTTTATGATTCTGTTTTCAAATATTATGTCAAGTTTAATTAAAATTGATCAATTGATAGGTGGACTATTCTTTCAAAGCATGAAATAAAACGATAGATTCCTCCGAAAAAAGGAATATCGCAAATTACCATTTTACCTTTAGTTTAAAACCTGTACCTTTTTGTTTTTAAAGCTCCATCTTTTCAATATTTGCACCTAAACTCACCAAATTTTTCCATATTTGCACTAATGCAATTTAACGAAGTAATCGGACAACAAGCCATTAAAAAAAGGCTGACAGATGGAGTACACGAAAATCGTGTGAGCCACGCGCAATTGTTTTCAGGAAGCGAAGGTTCAGGGAAGCTGGCCATGGCCATTGCCTATGCTCAGTTTGTAAATTGTAAAAATCGAACTGAAACTGATTCCTGTGGTGAATGTCCTTCGTGCAAAAAATACCAAAAGCTGATTCACCCCGATTTACATTTTGTATTTCCGGTGGTAAAATCGCCTAAATTCAAAGATCCAGTTAGCGATAATTACCTCGATAAATGGCGTATTCAGGTACTAAAAAGTCCGTATTTCAACTTAAACATGTGGAACAAGTGCATCGATGTGGAAAATGCACAGGCTCAAATTTACGTGAATGAAAGTAGTGAGATCATTCGAAAATTAAATTTAAAAACTTTTGAGGCCGAATATAAGGTAATGATTATCTGGATGGTGGAAAGGATGAATGCTCAATGTGCCAACAAATTATTGAAAATGATTGAGGAGCCGCCACCAAAAACCTTGTTCATTTTGATTACTGAAAATGAGGAGCAAATCATTACCACCATCAGGTCGCGCACACAATTGGTTAAATTTGCCGGAATCGATTCTGCATCAATTTCCGAAGCGCTCCGTCCTTTGGCTGATGCAGCCGGGAAAAATTTGCCTGGATTGGTGCATCAGGCCAATGGAAACTACATTGAAGCCCTCAACCTGATTTCTCCCGACGACCAAAAATCAATGTTTTTCGATCAGTTCACCAACATCATGCGAACTTCTTATAAGCGCGATTGGGATGCCTTGTTTAGTTGGGTGGATGAGGTTTCTGGTTTGGGGCGCGAGCAACAAAAAAGTTTCCTTCAATATAGCTTGCGCATGTTGAGAGAGAATTTTATCCTTAATTTGAAACAACCTAAGTTGGTTTACCTCAGCGAAGAGGAAAAAGGATTTTCCGATCGGTTTAGCCCTTTTATCAATGAACGTAATATATTGGTTTTTTCCGAAGAGTTTGAAAAAGCATTTCGCGATATATCCTCCAATGGAAATCCACGAATTATTTTCCTCGATCTTTCGTTGAAGATTACAAAAATGATACGGGCTTAGCATGCTTGATGAAAGGCGGTGTTCCAAGCAGTCTAATTTTTAATCTGAATGGATTCAAACAGTCCGTAAATCAGATTCTTTCTAATTTGGAGGCTTCACTTTTACCAATCACTTAATTCGTTATTTTTGTCTAAGTACAGAACCTATATCTTCCTCGCTTGAATAGTGGGGCAATACTTTAATATTATGACAATAGGGAACCCAATTTTCAGAGGAGTAGCATCAAGTAATTTGGCCGGATCGTGTGCCAAACTCGAGGTGTTCGATTGGCTTAAGGATGTAGTAAATATCTTGAATCCTGCAGAACTGGTCGAAATCCGTTTCAAAAATACACGCAAAGATTATTTTAGAAATGTAAATGAGTTAAATCTTAGCGTGGGTGAGATGGTTGCTGTTGAAGGCAATCCGGGCCACGATATTGGCATGGTTTCGCTCACCGGTGATTTGGTATTGCACCAAATGAAGCGGCACAAAGTCAGCCTGGTCAATGGTGAAATACGAAAAGTATATCGTAAAGTAAAACCTGTTGACATTGAAAAATGGGAGTTGGCCATGCAACGCGAACACGAAACCATGATCAAATCACGTCAGATTGCATCGGAACTTCAATTGCACATGAAGATTGGCGACGTAGAATATCAGGGCGACGGAACGAAAGCTATTTTCTATTACATCGCAGATGAGCGAGTCGATTTCAGACAATTGATTAAAGTGCTGGCCGAAACATTTCATATTCGTATTGAAATGAAACAAATTGGAGCACGTCAGGAAGCTGGTCGAATTGGTGGAATTGGTCCCTGTGGACGTGAATTGTGTTGTAGTTCCTGGATGTCGAATTTTAGTTCGGTGACCACTGTTGCAGCACGTTATCAGGATATTTCACTTAACCCACAGAAGTTGGCCGGTCAATGCAGTAAGCTGAAGTGTTGTTTAAATTACGAAGTAGAAACATACATTGATATTCAGAAAAGGTTTCCTTCGAAAGATAAATTGTCAACCGAAGAGGGTGATTATTTATTTATTAAAATGGATGTGCTCAAAAAGATTTATTGGTATGCCTACGATGGCAAAGGTCCTGGTGGTTTGAAAGCCGTACCCATCGATCGTGTAAAATCGATACAAAACTTAAATCGACGAGATAAAAAACCTGCTCAATTGATAGAAGTATCTGAAGAAGAGGCCGATAAGATTAAAAATGCAAATGATTATGGTAATGTGGTTGGCCAGGATAGTCTGACTCGTTTTGACAAACCAAGGGAGGCCAACCGGAAGAACAGACGAAACACCCGGCATAAACCCAGAACCGAAAATCCAATAGCACAGGCCGTTGTTCAAGAGAAGGAGAAAGAGAAAGTGAAAGAGCCAAATAAAAGGCAGGGTAACCGAACAAATTCAAATAGAAATAGAAATCAACGACACAATGATCAGAGAAACCGTGGACCACGCAATCCATCAGAAGCACCAAAAAAGACCGATCAGGATTCATAGAATAGTCCTTTTGTGCGCAGTGGGATTGGTTTTATTTGCTTGTGATACAAAACGAGTTTTTGAAGATTTTTATACCACTAAATCGGAAGGCTGGAATAAAGATTCAGTGGCTAACTTTACAGTGGCAATAACTGATACTAAAGTTGACTATAACTTACTGATTAATTGCCGGAATTTGGAAAATTATCCATACAGTAATCTTTGGCTTTTTGTCGATATTATCAGTCCCGACTCAATGGCCGTGCGCGATACCCTGGAATACCAATTGGCTTATCCCAATGGAAAATGGACGGGAAGAGGTACCGGTGGTGTTTATGAAAATCAGTTTACTTTTCGTTCAAAGGTGTTTTTTCCTGATACGGGTAACTACCAATTTATAATTCAGCATGGAATGCGCGATGAAACCTTGAAGGGCTTGAAAGACATTGGAATTAGAATTGAAAAAACAAAATAAGGAGCGTAATTGCCGGTCAATCAGTTAAAAAAGGAAAGTGGGAAAGAATAAATTATCGAAGTTTGCCGACATGAATACCTTCAGTAATGTGCTGCAGGTACCCTTCAATCAAGTAAAACATTCCGATCATCCAATGAAAGGAAATTGGAACACCAATTTTTTTAAAAATGAATTGCCGATTGTTGTGGAATTGGGTTGCGGAAAAGGCGAATACACCGTTGGACTGGCTGAATTGGACGCTACAAAAAATTATGTAGGAGTCGACATTAAAGGATCACGCATGTGGCAGGGCGCTAAATATGCACTCGACCGTGGATGGACAAATGTTGGCTTTTTGCGTACACACATCGAATTGATTGACCAGTTTTTTGCACCCGGCGAGGTGAGTGAAATTTGGTTAACTTTTCCCGATCCACAAATGAAAAAAAGTCGGAAAAGGTTGACTTCAACGCGTTTTATTGCACAGTATCGACGTTTTTTGAAGCCGGAAGGTATAGTACATCTGAAATGTGACAGCAAATTTCAATACACTTATACCTTGGAAATGGCGAAGGCTAACAGCTTTGAAATTCTCGCCAACGACGACAATATTTATTTGAAAGAGAACGTGCCTGCTGCATTGCAAATCAAAACCTACTACGAAAAGCAATGGATGGGGCGTGGAATAGCCATCAAATATATCAGTTTTATTCCACATCAAAATGCACTAATTGAGCCCGATGTGGAGATTGAAGAAGACACCTACCGCAGCTTTGGCAGAGGAGCGCTAACCGTTGATTAGACGATTCATCTTTGGGTTGGAAAATCAGGTATATTTTGGTTTTGGGGTTCGTAAAAATGCCTGAGCACGATTAACCGGCTCAAGTCAGGAATATTTATAGCACCTATTTCTGTATCGAAATTGATAATTTGATCTTCCTCCGAATTTGAAACATTCCAGCTTGGCAATCCTGCACCATTGGGGTTTCCGGTTTTCGCAAAATTCACCCAGTAGCTTGACATTTGATCGGCTAGTTTACGATCGGCTTCGGTCCAGGGGCGAATCGTACTTTGATCCAAATTGTTGTAGGCATAAGCCAATTCTCCTGAATGGAATGCTCCAAAGTCCTGTTGCCCTTCGCCGTATGGTACATTTCGGGTAAAATAGTAAAGGTAAACATCCGCTTTCCCTGATTCATTTTGAAGTTGCATCCACTCATAAGATTGAATTCCGAAGGAAGAAAGGGTGGCTAGTTTTTTCTGGCTGGCTATGGCTTCTTCTTCATTGCCACTTGGAAATTCCCTCAAAAAATCTTTCGCCATATTGCCAAAGTACTGCCTTATTTTGAGTTCAAACTGATCAGCTGTTTGAACTTGGCCTCCCAAGCCTTCGTCTTCGTTCCATCCGCTAATCAGCGAAACATCGTTTTGCAAGCCTGCCTTGTAAGTTTCGGCTACACTTTTGATGAGAAAATGTCCATCGATTATCGGGCCATAGGGTACATTTTGCTTTATCAATTCTTTGGCATCGATTGCTTTCAATTCATCCAGTGATTTGGTGTTTAACATTTCCTGCAATTGCAATCCTCTTTTTTCTGCTGCGTCTAAATTGTTGCTCCCGTTCTCTTGGTTCATGGGCCTAAAGGCACCGCCGCTTTCTGCTATCGCTTTTTGGAACAAACCTTTGGCCAGTGGTGATGCAGTGAGGTAACAAACACTAAAGGCACCGGCCGATTGACCTGAAATGGTCACGTTATTGGGATCGCCACCAAATGCCCGGATGTTTTGATTGACCCACTTAAGGGCTGCAAGCTGATCGAGTAAACCTTGATTTCCCGAAATATTTTCAGGTGATTCGGCTGACAATTCCGGATGTGAAAAAAAGCCCAAAATGCCTACCCGATAATTGATGGTAACGAATATCACTCCTTTTTTTGCCATGGCTACGCCATTGTAAATGGGCACGGAACCAGATCCACTGTTGAAACCTCCACCATGAATAAAAACCATTACCGGCAGCTGATCGGCGGTGGATTTGGCGGGCGTCCAAACATTCAAATACAAACAATCTTCACTCATATTCCCTGCCGGTGCAATAAATTCGCTGGTCCACATAGAAAAAGGAGCAGGATCCCGTTGCATGGCAATGGCAGAGAATTCCGTACACTTTTTTATTCCTTTCCAGTTTTCGACAGCTTGTGGAGCTTTCCATCTTAGTTTGCCTACCGGTGTTTTTGCAAATGGAATACCTTTGAAAATATGCAAGCCATTATTTGAATCCGAGATTCCTTCAATTTTACCGTTTTGCGTTTTCACAATTTCAGATATTTCTTGCGATGAAGGCTGGCATGCTGATGTTAGAATAAGGATGATTGCTGCGAAGATGATTGGTTTCATGTTTTATAGTTATTTCAAGAAAGTCATTCAAAAATAGTCATTAAGTCATTAGAAAACCCTAATGACTTAATGGCCATTGACTATTTACTTTTTTACTTTATTGATTTGGACAGTTGGTGCCAATGCGTTCGATACCGATTCAACAACGAGGTCTTTGGCTAATTTAAATGAATCTTTTAGTTTGATATCGCTAGCCGAAGCAGCCACTTTTACCACGTATTCACCATCTTCAGCCAGCCAGGAAGAACTTTCTTCGTCGAACGAACAAAGATCCATGGGTTCAATGTCGAAAGACAGTGTCTCAACTTCACCGGGATTCAGTAATTTTGTTTTTCCGAAATCTACCAAAACAACAGCTGGTTTATTCAGTTTGCCTTCAGGAGCAGAGAGGTAAACTTCCACTACTTCGCGTCCGGCAACTAATCCGGTATTTTTTACTTCCACCGATACCGTAATTTTCTTCTTGAATTCAGATGAACTCATTTTTATAGTGTTGTATTCGAAAGTGGTATACGATTTTCCATAACCGAATGGATAGGAAACATCTGCATCGAAAGTTGTATAGTAACGGTAACCAACATAAATGTCCTCTTCATAAGTTACTTCCCAGGGAACCCGCCGCATAAACGAGAAACCTGACTGGTCTGCTTCATCGCCCGTTTCGCCTTCGATGGCATGACCGGGAAAGGTTTGTGCTGAAGGGACATCTTCATATTTTACCGGGAAGGTAATTGCCAATTTCCCCGATGGATTTACTTTTCCCGAAAGTACATCAACAACTGAGTTTCCACCTTCCTGTCCCGGTTGCCAGGCCAGTAAAACGGCATCAGGTATCTGTTTCCAGCTGGCTGTTTCAATAGCACCGCCAATGTTAAGAATTACAACTGCCTTTTTCCCCTGGGCATGAAAGGCTTCAGTCACATGTGCAATTAATTCCTGTTCAACATTCGAAAGGTAAAAATCACCTTTGATTGCTTCACGGTCACCACCTTCACCTGAATTGCGTCCAATGGTAATAAGGGCTATATCGTTTTGACCCGCCATCTTCTCAATAATTTCTTTGGGAACATTCATTTCAGCCACCGGAACTTTTCCGCCCATCATGGCTGTTAGCCAGTTCTTAGACTTTGGTGCATTTGCTCTGGCTTCAATCAGATACTCGTCGTATACTTTCATTAATTCCGCATTGCTTTCATACTCCCCATTCTCTAAACCCTGAATTAGGGAAATGGTGTAGGCTTCGTTGACATCACCACTGCCTGTCCCACCTGAAATAAAATCGTAAGAGCTGTTACCAAAGGCAGCTACTGTTTTGATTTCATTGCTTAGCGGTAAAACGCCATTGTTATTTAACAACACCATTCCATCGGCTGCTGCCTGACGGGTGACTTCTGCGTGAGCTTTTAAATCGGGATTGCTTGAATATGGATAGCCTTTGTATTTTGGTGTTTCCAGCATAATGGTTAAAATGCGACTCACATTTTTATTTAAAACCGCTTCGTCGAGTTTACCATCTTCAACGGCCTGAATTATTTCGGCAATTTGTTTTGGGCTTCCGGGTTGAATCATATCGTTGCCCGCTTCCATTTGGGCAACTACATCGCTTCCACCACCCCAGTCGGTCATTACGTAACCTTTAAAACCCCAGTCATCGCGAAGAATTTTAGTTAACAGGTCATTACTTTCTGACGTGTAAACACCGTTAATTTTGTTGTACGATGACATGACAGTCCACGGTTGTGCCTCTTTTACGGCAATTTCGAAACCTTTCAAATACAATTCACGAATGGCCCGTTGACTTACAATGGTATTTACTGAAAGCCGATTGGTTTCCTGGTTGTTAAAAGCGAAATGTTTAATGGATGTTCCTACCCCATTCGATTGGATACCGTTTACCATGGCTGCAGCCATTTTTCCGGTGATCAAAGGGTCTTCAGAATAATACTCAAAATTACGACCACACAAAGGATCGCGTTGCAGGTTCATTCCGGGACCAAGGATCACATCAATGCCATATTCCAAAACTTCGTTGCCCATGGCTTGTCCTACTTTATTAACCAGTTCGGTGTCCCATGTCGATGCTAATACTGTTGCGATGGGAAAGGCTGTGCAGTAATAGTTGCGGTTTTCGCCTTTGCGGTGTGGCTGAATTCGTAATCCTGCCGGCCCATCGGCCAATACCTGTGTTGTAATTCCTTTTTCTTCAAACAAGGCTGAATTTCCTGCTGCACCCGGTACAAAAGTGCGGATATGGTCGACCATTGCTGAATAAGCTGAATCATTTGGATCAGCCATTTTACTGCCTCCAAATTTGGCAAGAATGGAATCGGGTAATTCAAAAAACATACCGGTTCCAATCACCAATTGTGCTTTTTCTTTTAGCGTCAAGGATGCTACAATGGCATTTACTTTTTCCTGATCTTTTAAAGATTGATTTTCTGTGCAGCTATACAATATTCCGCCCAAAAGAAATAGGGTGAATAATGCCTTAGTTATTCTTTTGATTTTTCCTTTCATTTTTATATTGAATTTGTTATTGATCTTTTTTGTTGGTTCTCTTTTTCGGTCGATACAATGTTTATCCATTAAACTTGATCTGTAGATCGACCAAATTTTATCCCTGTTTTCTATTCCCGGGGTTGAAACCCCGGGCTATTCAAATTTAATCCCTACAGGATTGTTTATATCGTCATTGCGAGCGAAATGTAATGGAGCGAAGCAATCTGTACCAAAAAATTGCTTCGTCGTTCCGAATGGCAATGACGAAAGAACTATAATGCTTCACGGGCTTCACGGTCGGGATCGTTCTGGACTTCTGAGATATCTTTCAGGATCATGGTTTCTCCATTTTCGATGGTATAGGCCGGCCATACAGGCAAGGCACTTCCGTCAGCCGAAGGATCGCCTGTGCGCATAAAATTCAACAGGGCATCGCTCATTTTTTCCGATAAAGCGCGTGGGATTTTTCCGCCTCCTGAATGGGTCAGCATCAAATCAGTATTGTAAAACCAAAAGCTGATATCAAGACAATGGAAAGCGCGCATACGATTGTCGAACATGGGTGGTTGCCATCCAAACCAGGCGAGGTAAATATTGGCCGATTGATTTGCTTTTGCATTGCAGGTTTCAATTACACCTTTACGATTACTGGTAATCATCGACATGAGTTCTGCCGGTTTTATATCGGGAAAAGTTTTGGCATAAGCATCGACAATGCCTGGGGCTTTATCGCCAAAACCACCTCGCCAGCCACCCATTTCGGCCAATTTTTCCTTGATATCATCCATGGACATGTTTTCCATTTCGGCATTGGTACGACTCATGTTCCACTCGTTAAAGGTGGTACAAATTAGCATTGGGATGTCGGAACCCGGGCCATTTACATCGGCAAAGTATTGTCCTTCAGGTAAAATTTCGCCATCGGCAACCGGGCCAAAACTTCCGCGCATACCTACTTTGTCCTTGTTTTCTTCAGCACATTTTCGGGCTGCACGATCGGCGAGGTTGATGTAAGCGAGCCATGGCATTTCCTGTAGTTGATCAATTTCAGTGGGTTTCAATCCGGCTTCTTTCAGAATGTATTCACCAATTAATTGTGAAGTAGTTTGATCCATACTTTGAATGGTTGATCCGCTTAAAGGAACACCTTTCTCAAACAATCCCTGCGCTTTAGGAGAGGCCATCAGGTTGCAGACTTTGGCACCTCCGCCCGATTGGCCCATAATGGTAACATTGCCCGGGTCGCCGCCAAAATTTGCGATGTTGTTGTGTACCCATTCGAGTGCAAAGATCATATCCAGTACTCCGGCATTGCCTGAGTATTTGTATTTTTCGCCGCCAATACCCGACAGGTCGGAAAAGCCAATGGGGCCTAAACGGTGGTTGATGGAAACAAATACAATGTCGCCTTTGCGGCTTATGTTTTCGCCATCGTAACCGTCTTGTTCAATTCCATTACCGTTGGTATACCCGCCACCGTGCAGCCAGACCAATACTGGTCGGTTTTTATCATCGATGGAAGGTGTCCAAACATTTAATTTCAAGCAATCCTCACTCACATCGTCATAGTTCCAATGGTCGGCAAACGAAGCATATGCATTGCCATAACGGCCTTCCATAATTTGTGGCGCGGTATTTCCCCACCAAACGGTTGGTAAAGTTCCATCCCATTCCTTGGGTGGTTTTGGTGGCATAAAACGGTTTTCACCTCCGGTGTTTTCACCATAGGGTATTCCACGATACTGATAGATACCGCGTAGGATAAAACCTTTTACTTTTCCGTATTGGGTTTGTGCTATGGCAATGTTATCGCCAATAAAGAGCTGTTGTTCGTCAGGGTCAAATCCTGAAGAATTTTGTTTTGTTGTACAGGATGAAAAACTAACAAGTAGTATTAGTAAAAGGCTTAGAAGGTTTGTTTTCATAGTATTATATTTGTTTGTGGTCATTGGTCATTAAGTCATTAGTAAATAAGCTTTTAACTAATGACTTAATGACTATTGACCAATGAACTTTATTATTTAAATAGTTGTGGAGCAAACTGACTAAGATAAACCCGCCAGTTGGTCCAAACGTGTCCACCTTCGGTTTCAACATAAGTGTATTTCATGCCCATATCATCTAGCTTCTTGCGATAATCGGTTACATTTTTGTACAAAAAATCGGTTTTACCTATGCCAATCCAATACAGTTGGTATCCATTGTCCATCTGAGTTTTTAAAGTGCCGTCAATGTTTTCATATACCTTGGATTGTACCTGTTCGTTGGGCAAAATGGCTGCTGAAAATAAACCCACATAATCGAAAGTTTTTGGATAGTAGCGCGAAATGTGCAAGGAATGGAAACCTCCCATTGATAATCCTGCAACAGCACGATTGGCTTTATCGGCTTTTACCCGATAATTCTTTTCCACAAAGTTGATGATGTCCATAAACGCGCCTTCATATTCGCCATTCATAGTTTTTGGTTCCATAAATTGTGGTTTGTAGTAGCCACGAATTCCTTCGCCGGGAGCAGCTTCTTGTGTTACGTTTCCATTGGGCATTACCACAATCATAGGTTTGGCTTTGCCTTCAGCAATAAGATTGTCGATGATTTGTGATGCACGACCAAGAGCCATCCAGGCTTCTTCATCGCCACCGGCTCCATGCAACAAATAGAGTACCGGATATTTCTCTTTGCTGCTTTCTTCATAACCAGGAGGAGTATAAACGGTCATTCTTCTTTTCATATTTAATCCGGGAGAGTTATACCAACGACGGGTTACTGAACCGTGAAGAACTTCTTTCACTGTATAAAGATCGGCTTTTCCTCCGCGCACAATAAAAATATTAAATACCGAAGCTACATCGCGAATGAGGTAAACATTTCCAGAATCGTTACAAGTTAAACCATCCACAATCATTGAATAGCTGTATAAATCGGATTCAAGTGGCTCTGAAGTAAAGCTCCAAACACCTTTGTCGTCTTTGGTTAACAGCGCTTTACCCGGAACGTCGAATTCGCCCCACTGTGTATTCATTTTTTCTGTGGGTAGAAAATCGCCTGTAATTCTTACCGTATCAGCGTTGGGTGCAAGAAAGCGAAAAGTTACTGAATGGTTTTCATGAATTTCAGGTGAAACGATTGGTGGAGCTCCCCACAATGCTTGTTGGGCAGATGAAAAATTTGAAATGACAAGCGCAAATAGTAAAAGGAAAGTACAGGTTGTTTTCATAAATCGTGGGTTTAATTGATTTTTTAAAGAAATATGTTTGATAGGTGACCTATGTTATTCATTAATTTACAGTAAAGCTTAAAGTGTCACAGAGACACAATAATAATTTATTTATCTTTATCGTTCAATTAAAAAGTCAACTATTTTTATACTTGTGCTTGTAAAACATTTATTTAGGAGAAAATCATGCCTGTTGAATTTAATGAAGAAAGCTTTCTGAAGCACATATCTGTGGATTGTGTGGTTTTTGGTTTTCATGAAAACCAATTAAAAGTGTTGTTGTTGCAGATGAAATATACAAGGGGATTGGCTTTGCCGGGTGGCTTTGTTAAACTGAATGAATCCATTGAACTGGCAGCAAAACGGGTATTGATAGAACGAACAGGTTTAGATGATATTTTCCTGAAACAATTTAAAGTATTTAGTGATCCGGAAAGAGCAGAAAAAAATTTGGCTGTTCAGGATATCATCGATTCAGGGCTTGATCAGGACGTTTCATGGTTTAATCAACGATTTATCTCCATCGGCTTTTATGCGCTGGTTGATTTTACAAAAGTGATTCCTCAGCCGGATTTTTTTTCGGATGCTTGTTGTTGGAAAAATTTGGATGAGTTGGAAGCATTGATTTTGGATCATGATCAAATATTAAAAAAAGCGCTGCATACCTTGCGTATTCAACTCACGTATCAACCTATTGGATATAAATTGCTTCCTGAAAAATTTACAATGCCGGAATTGCAGTGTTTGTATGAGACCATTTTAGGAAAATCGCTTGATCGTAGAAATTTCCAACGTAAAATACTGTCGTATAATATACTGGACCGTTTGGAGGAACGTAAAACCGGAGGGGCCAATAAGGCTCCGTTTCTGTATAAATTTAATCTGACCAACTATCAGCAGGCCTTACAAGATGGCTTGAGGGGTGGGTGGTAGTTGATGCAGGAGAGTACTGCAGCCTCCCCCTTTTCGTCCTCGGTCAAAGACAAAAATCTGTGTTATTCAATAACAATTAATTTCGAATATGAATTGTGAATTGTCTCTATTTTAACTAGATAGGTATTCCTAATTATATTTTTTGTTTGAACTACAATTCGGTCATAGTTCAATGTATAGTCCTTCTCGTGAAGTGAAAATTTTTGTCCTGAGAAATTGATCAGGCTAATGCAAAATAATTCGGAAAGCTCCTCAGGATCTAATTCAATATAAAATCTGTTTCCTGCCGGATTTGGGTATAGTTTGAACTGATGCGTTTTATACTCAAAGATGGACGTCGGGTCTGTAACGGTAACAAAAATAGTTTGTTGGACGTCTTTACCATCGGCTTCAGCCGATACATCTAAATACCCGCTTCCACTTTTTAGTTGATTGATGGCCTTGTAAGAAATACTCAGTACATCATCATCTATTTGAGTCGTAATAAGTTCTGGATTGGTATTCGATGTCACTTTAAAGGTCAGTGGTTCCTGGTCAGGATCGCTAAAATACGTTGAAAGGTCGAGTGTTACCGGTGAGGCATTGTTGTTAAATTCAACGGGAGCAATTGTTTTATTGATTACCGGAGCGCGGTCAATAACCGTGATTGTAAAGGTATTGTCGGTTGATCTACCATTTTTAAATCCGGTAATAATTATCTGTGCTTCGCCGGCAATATGTTGGGCCAAATGAATCATCAAAAAGCGATTGTCCACAATGTTAGCGGTCGTGATCAGTTCGGAATTGCTAAAACCAGCCATTTTTAACACTACCGAAGCATCATCAAATAAAGTGATTAAATCGATTTTTACCGGAGTTTGGTTTTTAAACACTTCAAGATCGTCAATTGGTAAAGTAATGCTTAGTGTCGTATCTCGCATGGTGATGTTGATCAGTGCAATGATTGCATTCTGGTCTGCACTAGCTTCAATTTGCAACTGTTGTTTTCCTATGTGCAATTCCTGTTCAGTATTGTATTGAATTCTCAGGAATTTCCCAATAATTTCAGCTTTTACAAGTTTCGGCTGTTCGTCGATTATTCTAAAAGTAAGTAAATCATTGTCGGGATCGCTTATGTGATACGAAAGATCAATAATTCGTGGTTCCTCGATAAACTCCATGCTAATCTCCGGTAAGGGCACCACAATCTCAGGTGCTTGATCCTCCACCAGAATAGTAAATGAAAAATCGAGACTTTTGTCTTGACTATTGGCAGTAAGTGTAATTTCTGCCATCCCCGATACATTTTTATTTATGTCAATTTTTAACGTATCCTGAGTCACAATTTCACTGCTTTTAATTAAATCGAAGTTGGAGATATTTGAAATGCTTATAGAAACGAAGGCATCATCAGGATCTGTAAATAACTTATCCAGGCCTAGAATTAAAGGAGCACTGTTTTTCAAAATAATGGTATCGTTGATGGGAACATTCAATACGGGTGGGGCATCTTTAATGTTAATTACCAGTGGACTAATTATGGAATGGCCAAATGCCGATGCCTTTAAATATATTATACAAGTACCTCCGGCATCTTGCTGAAAGGAAAGATTTAAATAATCCTGTTCAATGGTGGCCAGTATCATTTCAGGCCTGGAAATTGAATCAATGCTAAGCATCAATTTATCGCCATCAGGATCAGAAAATACTTCATTAAGCCGGATGTTGACAGGGGGATTGTTTTTCCATACAGAAATATCCTGAAGTGCTTGTGTTACCAAAGGAGGCTTATCAAGTGTGTATATGACCAAAGCATAACTTGTTGTGAGTTGGTTTGCAGTGGCTTGCAAGGTTATTGTCGCATATCCTGTATTGTTTTGATCAAGAATTTCGACGAGTAGCATGCTTCCGTCTATATTGATTTTTAACCAGGCAGCATTGGTGTTATCACTTATTGACAAGCTTATCGAATCTTCATTCGGATCGCTAAATAACTTCGAAAGGTCAATGCTAATTGGGGGTGAGGCTTTCGGTAGATTAACAGGAACAATTTCTTGGGCGACCACCGGAGGTAAATCGATGTATTCTTTGATATTGAAGTCAATGTTCCGGCTGGATGAAGCATGACCGTCGGAAGCTTGAATCGTTATTGTAGTTATACCGGCATCGGATAATTTTGCTTTGCCTGTGAGTGAAATGAAACCTCCAAAGAGTTGTTTTTGTACAAGCCAGGTTGGCAAATTGCTTAAGGTGATTTGAACCGTTTCGTTTTCAATATCGGAAGCAGAAACTACCACGTCGATTTGATTTCCTGCAACAAGTTCTGTTTCTCCATCGATCATTATACTGGGTAAATCATTTACTTGCAGAACCTCCAGTTTAAAATCTATGGAAGTATAATTCAGTACCGAATCGAACGCATCGATATGTACATTCGCAAATCCATTGAAATTTTCTGGTGGATGAATGCTTAGTTGATTTTTGTTCAAGGAAGTGCGGAATTCATTGGAAGTTGAAGAAATTGAACATTTAAAAAATAGGTTTTGAATCGGACGATCGTCATAACTGGCTTCTATGCTAACATTCAACGAATCATCTTCATTCATTATTTGTTGATTCACGGCAGAAAGAATTAGTTCACTTTTCTTAGGTGTGAATTTGATGTAGGTCATGCCAACACGCGATTGATTGCCATCGGAGACACGGTAAACAATGGAATCGAAACCGACGGAAAGATCATCGGCATGGTAAATCCCTTTATAAAAAGTGATCAAATTTGCTTCGTGCGATAAAAATTGAAAGTTAGTAAGAGTGCCGGTAACAGGTGGCTGAAGAATTTCGAATTGAAGTGCCCCGGTTAATCCGGCAGCTGAAAACAGTATCGTATCTGTCGAGCCGGTGACCATGGTGATTGTATCGATGATTGTAGAAATGGAGGCATGTTGTGTCAAAGCAATGGTGGTGATTTCGGGAACTTCTACCTGAAGGCTTAGTGGCCGTTCTGCCAAGACCTCCGCGGTTTGGAACCGATTTATCGTAGTGTTTACTGAAATGGATTGATAAAAATTATTCAGCGGTGCAATAAAGTTTTTCGCATTGTAGAAGAAAAGAAAATGCTGAATGATTTGTCTGCTGAGGCGAATCCTGGACTCTGGATATCCATTTTCAATTTCAAAGTATTTTTTTGTTTCACTATTGTTCAAATAGCTAACATTTGCCAGTTTATAATCGGGATAGTCCCAACTATCTGAAATAAACCAACTTTGCTGAAAAGTAAACCATTCGATGGTATCCTTTTCCAGCTTTCCGAACTCAGTTCCATTCACTGTAATTTGTAAAACTTCAGACATTGAATCCATCTGATTTATTGGGGGCTGGGTAACATGGAAAAGTATTGTTGCAATAGTTGAATTCGCTCCTTCCTCATCGCTTACCATAAATTGAATACTATCCAGTCCGGAGAAAAAAGTCTCTGATTGGTAAAATACCTGGCCATTTTCTACAACAAAAAATAGGGCATGCTGTGGTTCTTGCAGTATTTTAACCTTGAGTTGTTCTCCACTGCTTTCCTCATCGAAAGCCGGAAGATCGAAGGCAATGGTTTCAAATTGCTCAACATGGATTTCAGTATTCTTTGCAATTGGAACTTCATTCTCAATTTTTGGTATTATGTTGACTTTTAATACCCTAACTTTTGAATTGAGTGCCTGATCGCATAATTCTTGAGCAATAAGGGTCACGATTTCAGTACCTTCAACATTTTTTACGGGGGTATATTTTGCCAGGTTGGTAGTGGCATTGTAACTGATTTTACCGTCGAATAAGGCGGCCACTTTTTTCAAGGTAAGATTACAGGCCAGAGAACCATCTGATATGTCACTCATAATGGGCTCAAAAGAAACAGAGGATCCGTATTGTACATCTAATAAAAGTTCTGCAGTAGGATTGCTTCCCCCAACATTAGCGAGTAACAAGGTGGGCGCATCATTCATCGGGTCTATCTTAAAAAGGATTTGACCTTCAAAATTGAGTTTTTCTGTAGTGTTAAACAAACGATAACTGATACTGTCAAAACCATAAAAATCCTTATTTGGAGTATACTTGAAAGAATAACTATCAAAATTAACCACCGTAAAATTCCCTGCATGTGGTGAAGTTGTTGCTTGAAAAGTGAGTGGGATGGATTTTGAGATCAAAAGTTGAAATGCATTCAGTTGATTCTCATTGTAATAATCTTGTAAAAGAAATTCTTTCACATGATCTTCGAGTAAATTGATCGTAAAATCAGGAGCCAGATCAGGATTAACAATTACCTGATAGTTTGCCGAATAAAGCGACAAGTTATTGAAGTTCGTATTGGTGATCTGGCATCGATATAATCCGTTATCGTCAATGTTTACATTAAAAAGGGTCAGGCTTGAATCTGTTTCATCGGGTATCGTATTCCAAACTCCATCTTTCGCTTTCTCCCATTGGTAAACATTGTTACTTCCACACAACGAAACATTGAATGGCAGATTTTCATTTAAATCCACATAAACGTTTTGAGCTAAAATTCCTTCTTCAGGATATTGAGGTGCGATTTCCAGATTCGCAAATGGGAATCCATTTTTAAGATTGGTTAAGTCGCAGAAATCCAGATAATTATTTTCGATGTTGATGTTCGCCGATGCTGCAGATGCGGTGAATGCTGGTGGAATTTGTTTAATTTTGTTATCGTTCAGGTAAAGCGCCTCTATTCCTGTAAGCTTGAACAATGCTGATGGGAAAATGGTAAATTCATTCGAAGATAAATTTAAGGTATGAAGGTTGGTTAGATTTGCTATTTCATTGGGGATCTGATTAATTGCCGTAGAAGAGATATCAAAAATGAGTAGATTATTGAGGTTGCCGATTGCGGCGGGTATACTCCCAGATACCTGGGTGCCCGCAACATAAATCTCTCTGGCAGGGGTGAGGTAGTTTAAAAACCAAGGGGTTAAGAAATTTATCAACTGCGTGTTATGACTTACGTTTAGTATTCTTAACCTACTTAAA
Source organism: Prolixibacteraceae bacterium (assembly GCA_041821245.1). Lineage (GTDB taxonomy): Bacteria > Bacteroidota > Bacteroidia > Bacteroidales > Prolixibacteraceae > Roseimarinus. Next base: position 110,237 of record JBGUEP010000017.1, on the reverse strand, counting down.
AAGGTAAAACCTACGGGTGCCTGAACTTCTGTTTCGAAGGAACCTTCCAAGCCATTGTTTTGGAGATTAATTTCTGTGACAAAACCTGCAGCGTTGACTGAAATTCCATACCATTCAGCAGGATCGGAGGTAAATATTTTTTGATCACGATTATAAGGCCAATCATTTTTCCATAGACCTTGAGGTCCTCCTGTATTGATATATAACTCAGCTAACAATAATGAGTCGGCATAACTGGTTTTTGAAAATGCGGGTTCAGTCAGAAATTGTAAAGAGCAAAATAATCCTAAAAACAGGAATTGCTGAATTCTTTTATGAAAATGTGAGAAAGGTAGGGAACGATCAGAATAACTGTAGTTTGCATTCATCTTGTATGTTATTACTGTATTAAAAACGTGTTCGTAGGCTAAATTAGTTTGAAAGATACCTAAAACTCAACTTATATCAAATATACAGACGTGTGGGAGGGAAAATGGTTTCAATAAATGGTAAAAAAAAACCTCAACATCTTTCGATATTGAGGTTCATTACTGAGCGAGAAACGAGACTCGAACTCGCGACCCCGACCTTGGCAAGGTCGTGCTCTACCAACTGAGCTATTCTCGCAAAGTACCCGGAGGGGGACTTGAACCCCCACGACCATTACGGTCATTGGATTTTAAGTCCAACGTGTCTACCATTCCACCATCCGGGCTTAAATTTTTTTATCTGGAGCGAGAAACGAGACTCGAACTCGCGACCCCGACCTTGGCAAGGTCGTGCTCTACCAACTGAGCTATTCTCGCAGATAATTTTACCCTTTATCCCAAATAAATGGAGAGTAAACTTTGCTTGTTTCTATGAACGTTGTGCTTTTAAGCGGTTGCAAATATAAAACATTTTTTGGTACACCAAAAGTGTCTTAAAATTAAATTCATAAAAAATGAAATTTCATTCAATCCAAAAGATGAAACAGGGCTTATTTATTCAGTCCGGTAATCTTTTTTATTTCGTTCAGCTTATTCAAGGCTTCAACAGGAGTCAGGTTATTAATGTCGAGGTTCATGATCTCATCACGAATTTGTTTCAATACCGGATCGTCCAGTTGAAAGAAACTCAATTGCATACCTTCTCGTTCATTACTAATGGTTTGCAAAGGTTTCGACAGGGAGTCTTTCCGGTGTGTATCTTCCAGTTGAATCAAAATTTCTTCCGATCGTTTCACCAAACTTTTGGGCATTCCTGCCATGCGGGCCACGTGTATTCCAAAGCTATGATTGCTGCCGCCACGAATTAATTTCCTTAGAAAAATAACCTTATTGTCAATTTCCTTCACGGTAACATTATAATTTTTTACCCGGTTGAAGGAGTGTTCCATTTCGTTTAATTCGTGATAATGGGTAGCAAACAGCGTTTTTGCCCTTGCTTTGGGATGTTCATGAATGTATTCTACAATGCTCCAGGCAATGGAAATACCATCGTAGGTGCTGGTGCCTCTTCCCAATTCATCGAGTAAAATCAGGCTTCGGTCCGAAAGGTTGTTCAAAATGCTGGCCGCCTCGTTCATTTCAACCATAAATGTTGATTCGCCCAGAGAAATGTTGTCCGAAGCTCCTACTCGTGTGAATATTTTGTCGACATAGCCAATCTCGGCACCCTTAGCCGGAATAAAACATCCAATCTGTGCCATGAGTACAATAAGCGCAGTTTGTCGTAATAAGGCTGATTTACCCGACATGTTGGGACCGGTTATAATGATCACCTGTTGTTCTTCGCCGTCGAGGTAAACATCATTCGAAATGTAGTTTTCACCAATGGGTAATTGTTGCTCAATCACCGGATGACGCCCTTGTTTGATTGAGATGATGGTGCTGTCATTGATTACCGGCTTTACGTAATCGTTTTGACCCGAAATTGTGGCAAACGAAAGGATACAATCAATTTGCGACAAGATATTTGCATTCAGCTGAATGGCTTGAATGTATTCGGAAAGTGCCAGAACCAATTCATTAAAAAGTTTTTCTTCAATGTGAAGAATTTTTTCTTCGGCGCCCAGTATTTTTGTTTCGTATTCTTTTAATTCTTCGGTGATGTATCGTTCAGCGCTCACCAGAGTTTGTTTTCTGATCCATTCAGGTGGAACTTTATCTTTGTGCGTATTCCTCACCTCGATGTAATAGCCAAACACATTGTTGAACGCAATTTTCAGAGAAGTAATTCCTGTTCGGGCAATTTCGCGTTCCTGCATTTTCAGCAGGTAGTTTTTACCCGTTGTTTTTATTTCCCGCAGTTCATCTAAATCGGCATTTACCCCTTTGGCAATGGTATTTCCTTTATTGATCTGATTGGGCGGGTCGGGATACAATTCGTTTTCAATACGATCAGCTATTTTTTGACAAGGGTTAAGCTGTTCTGCATAACTTTCAAGCGTTTTATTTTCTGATTGTGCGCAAAATTCTTTAATGGGTTGAATGGCTTTTAAAGCTCTTTTTAACTGTACGACTTCTCGCGGGTTAATGCGCTGTACAGCCACTTTTGAGATGATGCGTTCCAAATCACCCAATTCCCGGATGTGATCTTCCACCTGTTCTTTTAATTCGGGTAAATTCAAAAAACATTCTACTGCATCGAGGCGCATGTTAATGGCCAGGACATTTTTTAGTGGGAACGAAATCCATCGGCGTAACATGCGGGCACCCATGGGAGTGAGCGTTCTGTCAAGTACTTGAACCAACGTTTTTCCGCCCTCGTTTAAGGGATTCAGCAACTCTAAGTTTCGAATGGTGAAACGGTCGAGCCACACAAACCGATCTTCTTCAATTCTGGCTAAATTGGAGATGTGTTTGATGTGATTGTGCTGGGTAATGTCTAAATAATGCAGTATGGCACCGGAAGCCATAATTCCATATTCCAGGCGATGTACTCCAAATCCTTTTAAGGATTTAACTTCGAAATGGCGGTGCAAGCGGTCTGTGGCGGCATCGTTGGTATAAACCCAATCGTCGAGGGCGAAGGTGTAAAATTTGTGGCCGAAATGCTGCTTGAAATCTTTGTCTTTACCTCGCTGGAACAACACTTCTTTGGGTTGAAAAGAATTCAGCAATTTATCGATGTATTCAAAAGTACCTTCGGCAGTAAGAAATTCACCTGTTGAAATGTCCAGAAAAGCGACTCCTGCCATTTTTTTGTCAAAGTGAACAGATGCTAAAAAGTTATTTTCCCGGTGATTAAGAATGTTGTCGTTGATTGATACGCCGGGCGTAACCATTTCGGTAATGCCACGTTTTACAATCTTTTTTGTCATTTTAGGATCTTCCAACTGCTCGCAAATTGCAACTCGTTGCCCGGCTCTAACCAATTTGGGAAGATAGGTGTCGAGCGCATGGTAGGGGAAACCGGCTAATTCGACATAACTGGCTGCACCATTGGCCCTTCGCGTAAGGGTGATTCCGGCAATTTCGGAAGTTTTAATGGCATCTTCGCCAAAGGTTTCATAGAAATCGCCTACACGAAATAGCAATAAGGCATCGGGGTGTTTATCCTTGATGGCATAGTATTGCTTCATTAAAGGTGTTTCAACGTACTTTTTGTCGGTGGCCATAGTTGTAAATGTATCGAAAGAAACAAAGATAAATTTTTCAGGAACTTTCAGAGAATATTTAGTGCGACAAAAATAGCAATTGATTTTTAAAGGAGAGTTAATTGGGTGTGCTTCCTGTTCTATTCATGTCAATTAAGGCGATTAGTAGGTTTGAGCAAGAATAAAATCAAATATTGAATTCATAGGCGTCACCATAAAAAAAAAATGCAATTTTGGCATTTCATCCAAATTTGCATAAATGATAAAACGGACAGTAATTATCACCGGTGCCGGGCAGGGAATAGGCAAAGCAATTGCATTAGCTTTTGCGTCGAAAAAATATCATGTTGTGATTGCTGATATCAATCCGGTAAGTGGTAAGCAAGTGATGGATGAGATCTGTGAGATGGGCGAATCGGCAATATTTATGAAAACCGATGTGACTAAAATTTCAGAAATTGAATCTACCATTGATGAGACCTATAAAAAGTATGGTCACATCAATGTGCTCATCAATAATGCCGGTATTTCGGAATTTCACGATCCCTTTGAATTGGATGAAGAAAACTGGGATAAGGTGATGAATACCAACTTAAAGAGTGTGTTTTTTGCCTCTCGGAAGGTCGCATTCTATATGAAATCCAAAGGAGGTGCTATTATTAATATTGCATCAACCCGTGCTTTAATGTCGGAGCCAAATAGCGAAGCCTATGCTGCAACAAAGGGAGGGGTTTTGGCTTTAACTCATGCCCTGGCTGCTTCTTTTTCGGCTTATAAAATTATGGTGAACGCCATTCTGCCAGGATGGATAGAAAATGGCGATTATTCCGCTTTACGACCTGAAGATCATCAGCAACATTTTTCTCAACGGGTTGGAAAACCCGAAGACATTGCCAGAGCTTGCCTTTTTTTAGCCGACAAGGAAAATACCTTCATAACAGGTGCTCATTTGGTGATTGATGGCGGCATGACCCGCAAAATGATCTACGAAGAATAGAGCCTACCATTTATTGATGATGGCCTGAAAAAAGGAGGTGAGGAAGTTGGTATTGAACCATTCCAGACCGTAGAGAACGAATAGAATAAACAGGCCAGCCAAAAAGGCGAAGATGGCTCCAATTTCGCGTCCTACAAACTTCTTTCCAGCTTTAAGAAATTTATCACCAGCCCGGGTCGACCACTTGTCAATTTTTGTGAATAGCGGGTAATAAATGATCACTACAACAGCCATTCCCATCCATGTTGAAATGTGTGGGGGATAGGTCCATTTGTACGAAAGCATAAAATTGTCAATCCAGATGGTGAGCAGGTTGGCAAACAATATGCCTAGAATCAGCACCATAAATTTGAATATTCCTTTCATAATTTACTGCTTAAAAATAGAGCGTCAAAACTAGCTTTTTATAGTCTATTTTGGCTTGATGCTGCACCAGAAAATCACTCCCCAATAAACCAAAAATAGTCTCGTTGGTAAATTGTTCGTATAACTTATTCACATATTGGAGGTCGATTATGGCTACAGGCCAATTGTTAAGGAGTAAATCACCCAGTTTTAACACGGGCAAAATGCCATTCTGAGTTTCAATTTGCATTTCGCCAATACCAGCTGACTGTACATCCATGTTTAATACCGGTGAAAGTTGGTAGCAGTCCTTTTGGTTTTCATCGAAAACGCTTTTTGACGCACCGGTATCAATGGCCCATTTGCCTTTGTGTTGATGCTGAAACTCTGTTTCGATCAGAATGTGGTAATTTTCGTCTTCCAGTGTGATCAACTGAATTGGAAAAGTATGTGATTTTTTACGTGCCATGGCACGAAGATAAAAAAAGCTCTTAAGGTCATATCAATGAGTTGAAAAAATAAGCGCTTAATCTTTTTAAAAATGTTGGTATATGTTAATTGAACAAATGCCTGTTTCTCCTACCTGTTCAGTAATCTGATGAATTTACAAAGGACTCCTGTATCAGTTATTTTTTATGCCAAAATTTATTATTAAATTGAAGTTTAATAATCAGGTGGAAGAACGACTGTTGTAAAACTGATTTATGAAATGAAACTGTTCAGCCAATTTGTCGATTTAAGTGAAGATCTTTTAGGTCTTATCTACCCTAAGCTTTGCGTGAGCTGTGAAAATGTGCTGATGAAACAGGAACATTTGATCTGCTCTAATTGCGTGATTGGCTTACCTCGAACACATTATCATTTTGTGAAAGATAATCCGATTGAAATGATTTTTTGGGGACGGGTAAAAATTGAAAAAGCAACCTCCTATTTCCAATTTCAAAAAGGGAGTAAATATCAAAAACTCATGCATGAATTGAAATACAAAGGAATGCGAGAAATTGGGGTAGAATTGGGGCGTAAATTTGGGGCAGAACTTATGCAAACCAATTACTTTGGTGAAGTAGATTACCTTATTCCTGTGCCCCTTCATCCAAAAAAGGAAAGGAAACGAGGCTACAATCAAAGTTTAGCCATAGCCGAGGGGATGGCTCAGATACTTGGCAAGGAAATTAGAAACGATATATTATTCCGGCAACGCTATTCTGAAACTCAAACCCGAAAAGGACGTTTTGAGCGCTGGCAAAACGTAAATGAACTTTTTTGGAGTTAAAAATGGACATTTATTGCAACATAAGCACATTTTATTGGTCGATGATATTGTGACCACCGGGGCAACCCTGGAGGCTTGTGCTCAAATTTTGCTCGGTTTGCCCGATGTTAAAGTGAGCATTGCCACTCTGGGTTATTCCAATCAATGAGTGCAGCTGATTTGGATGATTATAAAAACACTTTATTTTTGCAACAATGGCAAAGAAAATAGTTGATGTAGAACTGTACAGTTACGGCGAATATTCCAAATGGGACAGGTCAAGTAAGGCCATACCTAAATTAAGAGCTATTACTGATACAATTGAAGCCGAAGAGGGCACCGAATTTGGTTATGTCCTGCGCATTAAAAAAGCAAAGGGGAAACGCATTGATTTCAGAATTGATCATCCACCTTTCAAAGACGATTCGGGGAAAGTAATGCCACCTTTTACAGGGCAGGTTATTATAAACAGTAACGATTATCAGTTTTTTCTGGGTGATTGCATCTGGGCTCCGGTTGAAGACAAAACTGGAAATTGGACAATGACGACCAAAATTGATCATGAAATTGTCGCAGCTAAAATATTAAGATTGATACCTAAAAAGTAAGGATGTCATCTTTTAGAAAGATGACATCCTTAAAATAGGAGGGAACCCCTGGTTCCGTTTCCTGTATGTTTAACTCAAATTAGATAATCAGCATGGCGTCGCCATAGGTTCCGAAACGGTATTTTTCCTTAATGGCTACCTTGTAAGCTTCCATCAGGAAATCGTAACCTGCAAAACCTGCAACCATCATCAATAAAGTAGATAGCGGTAGGTGGAAGTTGGAAATCATACGGTTGGCCACATTAAATTCATAGGGAGGAAAAATAAATTTATTCGTCCATCCTTCAAAAGGTTTCAGCATACCATTGGTTGACACCGAACTTTCAAGTGTTCGCATAACAGTTGTTCCAACAGCGCAAATGTTTTTCTTTTCTTCTTTTGCCTGATTCACAATATTGCACGCTTCTTCTGAAATCCAGATTTGTTCTGAATCCATTTTGTGTTTAGTCAGATCTTCCACATCAACAGAGCGGAAGTTGCCTAAGCCCACATGAAGGGTGATGTATGAAAATTCTGTACCAACAATTTCCAATCGTTTCATCAATTCACGGCTGAAGTGTAAACCTGCAGTTGGCGCTGCAACAGCACCTTCGTGTTTGGCGAAAATGGTTTGGTATCTTTCTTTATCATCGGCTTCAACCGGACGATTAATGAATTTAGGTAGTGGAGTTTCACCCAGGCCAAAGAGAGTTGCTTTAAACTCTTCATAGGGTCCGTCGAACAAAAAGCGCAGTGTACGGCCTCTTGATGTGGTGTTATCAATTACTTCAGCAACCAGCAGATCGTCTTCGCCAAAATAGAGTTTGTTACCGATCCTGATTTTACGGGCAGGGTCAACCAATACATCCCATAAACGTTGTTCGCGGTTCAATTCACGCAATAAAAACACTTCGATTTCGGCACCGGTTTTTTCTTTATTTCCAAACAAACGAGCGGGAAAAACTTTGGTGTCATTAAAAATCATCACATCTCCATCTTTAAAATAGTCGATGACATCTTTGAAAGTTTTGTGTTCAATTTTGCGATTGGCCCTGTCTAAAACCATTAAACGACTCTCATCGCGATGGTAACTGGGGTGCATTGCTATTAATTCCTCTGGTAAATCGAATTTAAACTTGGATAACTTCATGTATGTTTTTTTCCTTTTGTTTGTTTGTACTGAGTCGCCTTTTACGGATAAATAGTAAATAGGTTACACTAATTTCAAATTTTCTTCAAAATTTTCTATGGTCCAGGCATTTTCTACCTGTTCCTGACCAATTTTCAAACGTCGCAAAGCGATTAAATAAGCTCCGCTATTTAGACTTTCACCAATATCCCGGGCCAGGGAACGTATATAGGTGCCTTTACCACAGCTTACTTTGATTTCCAGTTCCGGCATCTCGAAACGTAGAATTTCAATGGCATCGATCTGTGTTTTGCGGGCTTTCATTTCTAATTCTTGTCCTTGGCGGGCATAATCAAAGGCCCTTTTCCCATTGACTTTGATGGCTGAAAAAATGGGTGGGATCTGGTCAATTTCGCCAATAAAATTATTCAGCTTCTCTTTAATTAGTTCAATGGTAATGTGTTCGGTTGCAAATGTTTCTGTCTCTTCTGCTTCCAAATCGAAGCATGGTGTAGTGGCTCCCAGTTTAAGCGTAGCCACATATTCTTTCTTTTCGGCCTGAATGTCTTCAATTTTTTTGGTGGATTTTCCGGTACACAAAATCACTAACCCTGTCGCTTTAGGATCAAGCGTTCCGGCATGCCCAACTTTCAATTTTTTAACTTTCAATTTTTTGCAAAGGAGGTATCGCACTCTGTTCACAACGTCGAAAGAAGTCCAGTCGAGAGGTTTGTCAAATAACAATACCTCACCGGCAATGAAATCGCATTGACTTAATGATTGATTCATCGATTTACTTTAAAACCAGAAAATTAGCAAGTCCAAATTCTGTTGAAAAATTAGGCGGCAAAGATAGCAATTGAACCAACAATGGCACAATATATGGCAAAATAAATCAGTTTCCCTTTACGCACAATATTTACCATCCATTTGCAAGCCAGTAATCCGGAAACAAATGCTGCAATAAATCCAGCAACCATAGGCACTACAGAAACATCGGTTTTAGCTGAAAGATCGCCGGAAGCGAGCGTTAGAAAATTGGCACCCAAAATTGGCAGAATCACCATTAGGAAGGAGAACTTGGCCAGGTCGGTTTTGCTGTTTCCAAGAATCATTCCGGTTGCAATGGTTGATCCGCTTCGTGAAATACCGGGCACAACAGCCAGCATTTGGGCTACACCAATCATAATGGCATCGATGTATCCTATTTTTCGTTCGCCTGCCCTGGCAAAATTAGCAAAGGCAAGAAGGGCAGCCGTTAATAATAGTGCCGATCCAACCCAGAGTAAATTTCCTAGAAAAAGGGATTCAATCTGATCTTTGAATAGTACACCTGCAATACCTACCGGGAGCGCCGAAAGTAAGAGTTTGGAAACGTATTTTGTGGGTTCGTTCCATTTAAATTCGAACAATCCCTTAAACAATTCAATAATGTCCTTGCGGAAAACAACCAAGGTGCTTAGCACCGTTGCACCATGCAATATCACATCGAATAATAAACTGCTTTCGCCTTCGATCCCAAACAGGACGTGGCCAATTTCAAGATGACCACTTGAGCTTACCGGTAAAAATTCGGTTAAGCCCTGAATCAGACCAAGGATAATTGCTTGTAATATTTCCATGTGTTATTCCTTAATTGTTTTAGGTTTTTTCATTATGGCATAAATCTCAAACAGGAATCCGGCTAAAACAACTACCGGAGCCAATGTAATTCTTCTGAAACTGAATACTTCGGGGTTAAAAACGGTAGGATCTTCACTTCCTCCGCCCATCATCAAAAGAAATCCCACGATAATTACAACAATCCCAATTATCATTAGTTTATAATTTTCTTTTCCGAGAGCAAATGTTTCCTTTTGAAAGGATTCTTCTTTTTGTTTCGACATAATCTTGGTATTTAGCGGGTAAAAATAATTAATTAAATAATTCATCGTATTGTAAGCGAAGAAATTTGTTTACAGCACTCGCAGTTGAAAGCCATGAAATAACTATACCAGCTATAAAAACAATGAGAATTACACCAACAATCAGGTAGTTGTTGTCGTATTGAATAATCTCATTAAACTGATGTTTGTAGGATAAAATAAGTAAAATCAGCAAAAAATTGGCAATTACGGCACCAATAAAACCTTGTGTTAGTGCCGTGCTGATAAATGGCTTTCTGATGAACGATCGGGTTGCACCTACAAGTTGCATGGTATTGATAGTAAATCGTTTGGAATAGATTGATAAGCGAATGGTATTGTTAATCAAGGCAAAAAAGATGAGCAACATCACTAAACTTAATGCTAAAATGATAAAGCTGATTTTGTTGGCATTTTCATTAATTATGTTTACGAGATTGCGTTGGTAATATACTTCTTCAACATTCGCAAAGGTCAGAAATTTTTGTTCGAGATGTGCCAGGCTATCATTTTGGGTATAGGCCGCGAACACTTTTACATCGATGGTGGCATGCAAGGGATTGTATCCCAGGAAGCCTACAAAGTCTTCACCTAGTTCATCCTGTAATAGGTGTGCCGCTGCTTCTGCATCGACATAAATGGCCGATTTAACCTCGGGTTGTGCCGATAGTATTTTTTGCAACTGCATTAAATCAACTTCGCGAACATCTTCGTTAAGCACCAAGGTTAATCCAATGTTTTCACGAATGTATCTGTTGAGGTATTGCGCATTAAATAACAACATGCTCAATAGTCCAATTAAAAAAAGCACCAGAGTAATGCTCAATGTTGAAACAAAGTAGGCATTGAGCAATTTACGTTTGATTGGTTTGATCTTTTTATTCGACATTTAAAGTGTTTTTACGCTTTCTGAATTCGCCAAAAATAATTCCGACAATAGCCAATAGCAGAATGATTGACGAAGCGAATGAGATTTTGTTACCAATTTCATACGATTTTGGTTTAAACTCGAATATTATTTCGTGTTGACCTTCAGGAATCAGCAAGGCCCGTAAAATATAATTGGCTCTTAAAATGGGTTGTTCAAGGCCGTCAATTGTAGCGGTCCATCCCTTTGGATAATAGATCTCAGAGAAAACGGCCAATTGCCTGTTGCTTGAACTTGATGAATAGACCATTTTATTGGGAGCATAAGCAGTAAGAGCTATTCTAGCAGTGGAATCAATCGACATTTGAGCTGGCAATTCATCCTTAAATTGCTGATCGATAATGGCTATTGATCGAACATCAACCTGGTCGATGGCTGCAATTTCTTCATCAGCATTGGCCACCAAATGATAATTATTTACGAACCATGCATTTCCAAATGCGTGGGTATTTAGTAAAGGACCGGCATTCGGATTGTAAATAATGTATTTGGTGTTCAGCATGTTCAAGGCATCCAGATCAGCTAAAATGGCATCGAAGTCACCTATGGTTTTGGCGTTTTGTGATTTTATTTGTATATCCCTCAATTCTGGCGAAAGATGATGTTCAATCATGTCCTGATAACGTCGGAGTTTAGCACCGTGGTAGCCTCCAATTGATTTGTGAAAATAGGAGGTCGATGCGTCGGACCACGGATTAATGGCCATATTTAAAACACGGTAATCCAGGCTTTTGTCTTTCAGTATTTCAGTATCTGCAGTAGAAGCAATGTAGGGTACTTCAGCCTTGCGTTTCGGAACAAAATCATCGTTGTTCAAATAGCGTTTATCAATGGGCCACATATCTACCAATACAAGTATGGCCCAAAGTGCCAATGCATATTGTGCCTTAATTTTTTTAGTCCAGAAGAGCCAAATAACGCCGGCGGCCATCGTAACGAACAGGAAAGAACGAAAAGCATCGGCCCGCAAAACATCTCTTCGATCGGCCTGTAATGCAGCAATTAATTTTTGAGGCCAGCCTGATTGGGCCAGTTGAGCGTCGGATTGACCAATGAAGTTTCCAGCCAATCCGGGGAAAATTGCAAATAACAACGCAATACCTCCGGTAATTCCAAGTGCCCACTTCAGTCGTTTGAAAAATACACTGTCGTCAATGTTTCGAAGATAAACTTCCTTGATGGCCAGAACGCCCAGCAAAGCCATGGCAAATTGTTGAATCACAATTATATTTTTCACATCGCGGAACTTGTTGTACCCCGGAAAATATTCGATCATGAAATGTGCCAATCCCGGTATATTTTTACCCAATGATAAAAGAAGTGACACAATAACGGTGGCCGCAATCCACCATTTTTCTTTGCCCCTTACCATAAACAGTCCAAAAACAAATAGAAAACAAAGTATTGCACCATAGTAAAATGGCGCACTGGATATGGGTTGACTTCCCCAATAAAGTGGCGCATGTTGAGCAATATCACTTGCCCGTTCTTTTCCTTGTGATTTGACCAGTTCCTGGTAAAACGAAGAATTTTCGCCCAGAGGTTCAGCCATACCGCCGCCTTTAAATCGAGGGATAAAAGCGGTCATAGCCTCACCAAAATCATAACTGTAATCCAGAATATAGCTTTTGTCGAGCCCCGCAGTTTGATCGGCATCTTTTGGTGTGAGGTCCGATTTTCCTCTTGTGGAATATTTACCGTAATCGTAGGTGGTGTATAATTTTCCGAAGTTGGCGCCGATGGCTAAAATAACAGCCAACACTAAAAGGCCAGTCGCCTTCAGAAATGCTGGTAATGTTTTTTCTTTGATAGCAAATATAAAGTAGGTGATTCCTATAATGATGACCATTAATGCCGCATAGTAGGCCATTTGTGGATGGTTTGCACCGATGAGCCATGTGAGTCCCAAAGCGGTTATAATGCTACCCTTAACGGCTTTCCCCTGAAAGGCCATCAATACGCCGCCTACACATAAAGCAACAAATGCCAATGTTTGAACTTTTGAAACATGACCGGCTCCAATTAAAACAAAAAAGTAAGTGGAAAGACCATACATTAATCCCCCAACAGCGCTCAGCAGTGGCGGAATGCCTAAAATGAGACCTAAAATAAAAAAGAAAATGAAGTTGATAATAATTAATCCGGCAGGACTTGGAATCAACTTCACAATAAAAGCTCTTACGTGAGTTAATAATTCTCCTCCATGTACTGTGGAAATAAGATAAGCCGGCATTCCACTGAAGATACTATTTGTCCAAAAAGCCTCGTGCCCCGTATCCTCTCTAAAATCAATTACTTCTTTTGATGAACCAAGAAAAGTCTTACTGTCGGTAGATGTTAGCCTTTCACCTTTTAATAGAGGAGAAAAATACGCCAGGGTAAACACGATATAAAAAAGAATTATTCCGGAAATAACAACTATATTCCGATTGCCTTTTATCTTTGCCATAATTAAAAACTTATTTTCAGGTTCATAAGAAAACAAAAGTAAATAATAATTATTGAAACAAGTACTTTGGGGATTATCATTAAACAATCAATAAAGGGAAGTATCTGGTCTTATTTCGGTATTATCATTGGCTTCGTTACCACATCTTATTTATTTCCGGAATATCTTTCGCCTGAATTGGTAGGTTTATTTGGAATATTGGTTGCCATTGCTACCATTACCAGTCAATTAGCCTCATTGGGTATCAACGGAGTAACGGGCAGGCTATTCCCTGTTTTTCGTTCAAACGAAAATGGGCACAATGGATATGTGTTTTTATCATTAATGGTGCATTTGGTCGGTTTTGTTCTATTTCTTATTTTTTATTTTCTTTTCAAGAATTATCTGGTCAGTTCAAATATTGAAAAATCGCCACTTTTAGCGCAATACATCTACCTGATAGTACCGGCAACACTGTTTTTTATGGCATTCAACTTTTTTGATACCTATAACAAAGTATTGTACGATGCCGTATTGGGAACTTTTCTTCAGGAATTTTTTCAGCGAATGCTCATTTTTGTAGTTGTTGTTCTTTATGCTTTTAAGTTAATTTCACTTCCTCAACTGATCGTTGGATATGTAATTGCCATTTCGCTTAAAAGTATTGTGTTGTGGGTATACCTGCTTCGACGTGGAGAAATTAATTTGCGTCCAAACCTGGACTTTATTACCGCAAAATTGAAAAAAGAAATAATCGATGTGGCTCTGTTTTCGGTGATTGGCGGATTGGGTTCGATGATTGTTTTTAATATCGACAAAATTGTGATCAATCAATTACTTGGTCTGGAGGATACGGGAGTTTATACCATCGCATTTTACTTTGGTACTTTAGTTGTGATTCCATCACGACCATTACTTAAAATTGCCGGGACCCTAATTGCGGATGCCTTTACCACCAATGATTTGGGGAAGATTAACGAAATTTATTATAAAAGTTGTTTGAATCAGTTTATCATTGGTGGATTTCTGTTTCTTGGTATCTGGGCCAATATCGACAATATTCTATACATGCTTGGTCCTGATTATGCTCAGTCGAAGTGGGTCATTTTCTTTATTGGTATTGGTTATTTGTTTGATATGTTAACCGGAGCAAATGGTTTGATCATCCGCTTGTCGGAATATTACAGGGTAGCGTTCTGGATCATTCTAATTTTAATTGGTTTTGTGGTGGCCTTTTTATTTGCATTTATTCCAATTTTTGGTATTGTTGGTGCAGCAATGGCTATTGCATTGGCTTTATTCCTCAATAATTTAATGCGCTATATTTTTCTGGTTGTAAAATATAAAATGCAGCCTTTTAATTATAAATTTATTATTATTGCCGCCTTTTATGTGGCAGTATATCTATTGGTTAAGTTAATTCCTCAGCAGTCTATGATTGTTGACCTTATCATAAGAGGTTCGGTAATTACACTTTTAACTGCTATTTTCGTCTTTTTTGTTCCAATTTCAGATGATTTCATCACCATTAGAAATTATCTCTTGAAAACATTAAAGAAATGGTTTTAAGCCTTGCTTAAACCGTCAAAGTTGAATTATTTAAAAAGAAGCAAATGGATAAAAATTACTGGGAAGCATTTTATGCAAAGCAAAATGCCTTGATAAAACCTTCGTTGTTCGCGATTTACGTAATGGAATATGTAAAAGCTGAGGGGCTTTCACTTATTGAGTTGGGATGTGGAAACGGACGTGATGCGATTTACTTTGCAACAAAAGGCTTGGTAGTTTCAGCCATCGATCAATGTGAACAAGAAATTAATACGCTGAATAAAGATAATGCGAACCTTTCGAATTTGAAGTTCATCTGTAACGATTTTTCGAAACTGGACGATGGCAAAGCTTTCGATATGATTTATTCTCGGTTCACCTTGCATTCGGTAACCATAGAACAGGAACAAACGGTCATTGAATGGGCCTATCGGAACCTCAATCAAAATGGTGCATTTTGCATCGAAGTGAGGGGGCAGAAGAATGAAATTTATCAATTGGGTACGCCTGTTGAAGGCGAGAATGACGCGTTCATTTACGATAACCATTATCGACGTTTTCTTAATTTTGAGCGTTTATGTTCGGATTTAAGCAAACAAGGTTTTGAGCTGGAATATTCAGCCGAAGAGAAAGGTTTCGCACCCTATAACAATGCCGATGAAACGTTTATACGCGTAATTGCCCGTAAAAAATAGTCTGCCCAATGAATACTGATCTGTCAAAATACAATCCTGAAGGTTCCGTTTTACGCAGTGCCCAGATGCGGATGTTGGATATTTTGATTGAAGTAGATAAAATTCTCAAGGAAAACAAAATAGAGTATTGGTTGGCCTACGGCACTTGCCTTGGCGCGGTTCGGCACCAAGGTTTTATCCCCTGGGACGACGATTTGGATATTGGAGTGCTTAAAAAAGATTACAAAAAAATACGTATTCTACTGCAACAAAAATTACCAAAGCAATACGTTTTTCAGGATTATAGCACCGACCCACTTTATTTTTACAAATTTGGCAAAGTGAGGGATAAAAATTCCCGAATGGAGGAAAGTTACTGGAAGGTGAAGGAGAAAGGGGTCTTTATCGATATCTTTCCTGTTGAACCTACCATTTCGTTCAGAATGAAGAAGGGGATCGATTTTTTGTATCGAAGTTCTTTTAAACGCCTGAGAAATTGGAATAATACTAAAGGTGGAAAAATGTTGAGTTACCTGGTTTTCCCAATGGCAGCGGTTCTCGCCACGGGAGCACGATTACTCAGCAAAGTTGCTCCCGTGAATAAAATGGTGACCTCTTACGGTGTACCTTTTTTTGCTAAAATCTATCACGATCACGTGTTCCCATGCAAAAAAATTACCTTTGAAGGACATGAGTTTATGGGGCCTCAAAATGTCGATGCCTATCTGAAAACCATCTATGGTGATTATATGAAAATCCCTGAAGAACAAAACAGACAGGTGCATGCCCTGGGTGAAATCGAACTTTTTTAGTGCAAAAATACTGACCAATGATGAACGAAGATTTAAAACACTATAATCCGAAAGGATCCATCAAACAACAAGCTCAGGTTCGTTTGTTGGAAATTATGTGTGAAGTGGATAAAATTTGCAAAAAACATTCAATCACTTATTGGCTCGACTTTGGAACTTTACTTGGTGCGGTGCGGCATGGCGGATTTATTCCCTGGGACGATGACTTGGACATTGCTGTATTCCGAAAAGATTATGCGCGGCTGAGGAAGGTTTTGATGGAAGAATTGCCCGAGGACTATAAGTTTCAGGATTGGAAAAACGATAAATATGCGTTCGATAATTACGGACGGGTTCGCGATTTAAATTCAAAATTTAATTACACCCGCTTTCGAAAGCAGAAATACCAGGGGCTTTTTGTCGATATTTTTACGGTGGAAAGTATGCCTTCTGTGAAACTTAAAAAACGGGTCGATTTTTTATACGGACGAGTGTTCAGGCAATTGAATAACTATGGCACCGTGATGTATAATTCGGCATTAAAAAATAACATTGTTTCCGTTATTGCTGCCCTATTGTATCCGTTTGTTGGTGGATTTGTTGGGCTTTTGCGCCTTTACGCCAAACTGTTTCCGGGTAAAAAACTGGGATTATCCTATTCCATTTATTTTTATTCCGAGCGTCGGATGGACGAAATTTTACCATGTCGGCCTATTCTTTTTGAAGGAAAAGAATTTATGGCTCCAAGTCAACCGGAAGCCTGTTTAACTCGCATCTACGGTGATTATATGCGATTACCAGCTGAAAAATACCGAATCGGTCATGGCGTTGAAATTGAGGTGAATCCCAAAAAGAAGGTGTAAGCATGAAAAGTGTTCTGATCATTTCATCGACTTATTTTGACTACGGTAAAAATGTGGAAGCTGGATTTAAGGAACTTGGCTATGCTACTTTTTTAGAAACCTATTCCCCGGAGCCTGTACATCCTTTTAAAGGACTGCTCAAATGGCGCTATAAGTTTTCATCGAATAAGAAAAAGTTAGTTCAACAAAGCAAAGAGCGCTTCAATCAGTACATCATTCAAAAGTACAAGGAGTATCAACCTGATTTGGTCTTTATTTTCAACGGCGGAATTTTATTTAGCGAAACGCTTGACTATTTTCGAACGAGCTCGCAAGTGGCCCTCTGGATGTTCGACAGTATTTTCTTCCGGACCGAATGTGAAAGCCATATCGATCATGTGGATGCCATGTTTTGTTTCGAAAAAAGCGACGTTGAATATTATAAAACCATCAATAAAAGAGCCTGGTTTTTGCCATTTGCCGTTGATCCGAATACCTATTTCCCGTTTGAAACGGCAAAGGACATTGATATTGCTTTTGTAGGTATTATTTATAAAAATGAAAAACGGCAGCGTTTGTTGAACTTGATCATTGAAAATTTTCCTCACTTGAAATTGGCCTTTTATGGCGTTTATAAACCCTATTACAAAAGCATCGTTCAATGGTTGTTCAGGGAGCATCGAAGCATTTTTAAAAATGTAAATATTCCTCCTGCTCAGGTCAATCAGCTCTACAATCGTTCAAAAATTGTAGTGAATATCCATCACAATCAAAGTAAGGAGGGGGCAAATCCTAAGGTGTTTGAAATTTGTGCTGCCGGTGCTTATCAAATATGCGATGAGAATTCCTACATCACTTCCATTTTTAAGGAAAATGAAATTGGATTCTATCGTAGCGATGAAGAATTCATAACACAAATCAAGTTTGCCTTGCAAAACGATTGCTCAAAGCGTGCTGCACAGGGACGAAAAATAATCATGGATAATCACACTTTTGTGAAAAGGTTGGAACAGGTTTTTACGGTGCTTACCCAGACGAAACTCAATAAATAGAATCCTATTTTCTTCTGCCGATCTGCTTTTAAAGCAACTTACTGGTGACCCAATATCTGAAGCGAATGAGCATAATGGCGGACGAAAAGCGCAGGTTGAAAAGATGCGCCAAGACAATAAGTAGTGTAGCTCCCCATTTCATTCCCTCACTCACAATGGATAAAGAACGATTCTTTAGGGAATCACTTGTCCTTACTTTTTCACTTAAGCCAATGCCGTAAGCTTGTTTTCTAACAAAGGAAACAGTGGTGCGTTCATCCGGAATAATGTGATAAACCCATATGTCTGGAAAATAGTTAATCTGATGGTTTTTTGCTTTAATTTTATTGAAGATATCCTTTTCCTCACCACCCATCATGTTTTTACCTGTTCGTCCTAACTCTTCATTGAACAAGCCAATTTCATCAAAAATTTCCTTCTTGAAAAACATATTGGCACCAATGGGATACCTTTTCCCGGTGAATGGTTTTTGTTTTTCGCCCATATCAATCAGCGAAAATAAAGGCAGTAAATATTTATTGATCCAAATGGGAGCCTGTGTCTCCCACTTTGGTAATATTTTTCCTCCTCCAGCCATTAAATCGGAGCTTAAAAAATGCTTCAGTAAATTGCTAACATAATTGTCACAAATAATGGCATCGTCGTCAATAAAGGAAATGACCTTTCCTATTGATTCTGCAATTCCTCTATTGCGTGCAACAGATAATCCTTGCTTTGTTTCAATAAAATAGTTGAAATGGATTTTTTTATTCTGTTCAAGAAAATTATGGCATATTTGATCGGTGGTGTCCGTCGAATTATTATTGATCAAAATAATTTCAAAATCATCAACACTACAATCTTGACGTGTCAGCGCTGCCAGGCATAGAGGTAAAAACTTGTCTCGATTGTAGGTGCAGATTATCAGGCTAATAGGAATTGATTCAGGCATTTCTAATTTTAGGATTTAAAAATAGTTGCTGTTTTTTTATTTTTTTTTGTATAAAAGTAATATTCTTTTCAAATTGAGGTTAATTTAGTTAAAACAAGTATGATTTATGCAATTTTGTGACCTTAACCGGCAATATAAAGCCTACCAACAAGAAATTGATACCGCCATTCATGACGTAATTGAAAGCTCTTCGTTTATAAATGGGAAAGCCATTGATGATTTGGAAGAACAACTTTCAGCTTTTGCAGGAGTTGGTCATTCCATCGCCTGCAGTTCGGGAACTGATGCTTTGTTATTGGCCATGATGGCCAAGGATGTTGAGCCAGGCGATGAAATTATTTGTCCGGCATTCAGTTTTTTTGCTTCCGCATCAATGATCCGTTTTTTAAAGGCTGTTCCCATTTTTGTGGATGTTTCTCCGCTTGATTTTAACATCGATGTGACACTAATTGAACAGAAAATAACTGCTAAAACAAAAGGAATAATAGGGGTTTCATTGTTTGGCCAATGTGCAGACTTTGATGCGATCAATTCAATAGCTAAACACTACAGCCTTTGGGTGATTGAAGATGCCGCTCAATCCTTTGGTGCACGTTATCATGGAAAACGATCGTGTAATCTGACGGAATTAGCCGTGACCAGTTTTTTCCCTGCCAAACCTCTGGGCTGTTATGGCGATGGAGGTGCTGTTTTTACCAAAGATCCCTTGTTGGCAGCCAAATTAAGAATGTTACGTTCGCACGGTCAGGCCAAACGGTACGAACATCATTTTGTAGGGATAAACGGGCGAATGGATACACTGCAGGCAGCAATTTTGCAAGTGAAATTAAAATATTTCGAACAAGAAATTGAAACACGTAATGCTGCTGCTCAATCTTACCTTGAGCTTTTAGACGGTCATGTTCTTCTACCTGAGATTGGTGAAGACAACCAGAGTGTATGGGCTCAATTTACCATTGGAGTTGATCAGCGGGATGAATTGAAATTGAAACTACAAAAGAAGGGAGTCCCTTGTGTGGTGCATTATCCTGAAATTTTACCAAAACAATCGGCTTTTGAAGATTTACCTTCACATAGTGAAAAATTTGAGGTGGCTGAGCTACTGTCAAAAACGGTATTATCTTTACCGATGCACGGACTGATAAGGAATGAAGAAGTAAAATTTGTTGCCGAATCAATAATTGAACTGCTGAATTAAATATGCAAGAACTATACATACATCCAACCGCAGTTGTCGACAAGGGATCACAAATAGGAGCGGGAACTAAAGTTTGGCACTTTAGCCACGTGATGTCGGGTGCTAAAATTGGCCTGAATTGCGTCCTCGGCCAGAATGTATTCGTGGGAGGAAAAGCAGTGATCGGTGCCGGTGTTAAAATTCAAAATAATGTGAGCATATACGATACGGTGATCATAGAAGACGATGTTTTTTGTGGACCCAGTTGTGTGTTTACCAATGTAATTAATCCGCGGGCTTTTGTTGAACGTAAAGATGAATTTCTGTCAACATTCATTGGAAAAGGCGCAAGTATTGGCGCTAATGCAACCATTGTGTGTGGTATAACTGTTGGTGCCTATGCCATGATTGGCGCTGGTGCAGTGGTCACCAAAAATGTTAAAGCTTATGCGTTGATGGTGGGGGTTCCTGCGGTACAAAAAGGATGGGTGACCCGTGAGGGGGTAGTTTTAAACAAAGATTTAATATGTCCTGAAACTCATGAGCACTATGAAGTGATAGATGGACAATTAGTTATAAAATAGATGAAGAAAAATTTTGCACTGATTGGAGCCGCGGGTTACATCGCCGAACGGCACATGCAAGCCATAAAAGCAGTTGATGGTAATTTAATGGCCATTGCCGATAGAAATGATGTGATGGGGAAGATTGATAGCTACTTTCCTAATGCCGATTTTTTTCTGGAAACCGAACGTTTCGATCGTTACCTCGACAAACAGCGACGAAACGACAATGCCATTGATTACGTTTCGGTGTGTAGCCCCAATTACCTGCACGATGCCCACATCCGTCTGGCACTTCGCAATCAGGCCAATGCCATATGTGAAAAGCCTTTGGTGTTAAATCCATGGAACATTGATGCATTGGAGCAAATTGAAAAGGAAACCGATAAACGCATTTTTAACATTCTTCAACTGCGGCTGCATCCAAGCATTATTGCGCTACGCGATAAAATTAAGAATGGCCCGGCAGGTAAAATTTATGATGTCGACCTTACTTACATCACTTCGCGTGGAAAATGGTATTTCTACAGTTGGAAAGGTGATGTTTCCAAATCGGGAGGTGTGGCTACCAATATTGGAATTCACTTTTTTGATATGTTACAATGGATTTTTGGTGAAGTAGAGCTCAGTACACTTCATCATTACGATGCTGCCAAGGCTGCGGGTTTTTTACAATTAAAAAATGCAAGGGTGCGCTGGTTTTTAAGTCTTGACGTTCAGGATATCCCGGAACAAGCTAAAGCAAAAGGCATGCGTACTTACCGATCCATTACAGTGGAAAACGAAGAAATTGAATTCAGTGGTGGCTTTACCGATTTACACACGCAATCGTACCAACGTATTATAGATGGAAATGGTTTTGGTATCTCAACTGCCCGCCCTTGTGTCGAATTAGCTTATCACATTCGCAATAGCCAGGCAATAGGTTTGAAAGGAGACTATCACCCCTTCCTGAAAAAATAAGAGGGCTTATTTCTCAGGAACTAATTGATAAAGTGTATTGTAAGCTTTGCTACACGATCCCATAAGTTCTTCTAAAATGGCATTAAAATGAAGTTTAACCAATTTGGGGTTTTCTTTGCCATCGGGATGGTTGATTCGTGATATGAGTTGGTTGTGCAGGTTGGCTACATCAACAATTATATCAAGGGCTTTCTTTTTGTTTTCTTCTTTTTCGAGTAGTTCTGACACTTCAAGTGCATCAATGATCACTTGTTCGGTCAAATACCTGATGTCTTTTTTCAATTCTCTTTTACTGGCCATTTTTTTGTTTAAAGTTACGTCATTTTCCTGGTTTATTCTTTATCTTTTTTCTTGTCGTCATCTTTTATATCCTTTAGCTCTTGCAGCGTCGAAGGAATAGGCCAACTCTCTTTGAGTTCCCAATTTGATTTAATGTTGATGACTTTTGAAAAATAGAAAACTGGTTCGGGTTGTTTTTGTTCACTCAAATTACCCGTGTCCCACTTGCCATTATTATTTTGGTCAACAATCAGTTTTACTCTATATTTATTGGGTTTCAGGTAATCAAAGGTGGCCGTTTTTTGTTCCGGTTGTACAATCATTTCTTTCACAACACCTTCTTTGTCTGAATTTTGAAGCAATTGCAATTTCGATGGTGAAGTAATTCCTGAAAGTTCAAAAACTGCCGTTCCATAATAATCCGCTTTCTGTGTTTTAAAAGCAGATTCGAAGGCCAAATTTGTTATGCCTGCTTTGGTTTTTACTACTGCAGAATCAATTTTTAAGGTGTATTTTCGGGCTTCAAGTGGTTCATAACTGATTTGGTATTTTCGTTGCGAGTCGGGCAGAGGTTCCATTTGATAAGCCACTCTTTCCGAAACAGAGTCGTTCACAACAAGCATCAACTGAATCATGGAAGTATCTAGCTTTTCAAGAGGAGATGGAGCTTCCAGGAGAATGGCCTTATTTAGGTCAAAATTGTTTGACGTGAGGTTCGAGGTGAATGTAAAAGTCTTTTCATTGGGCTTTTCCTCCTCTTTTTTCTTCGATTTTGTTTTGGTTTCCTTATGCGAAAAATACATTTTAAGGGTGTCAATTTGGGTAACATATTGTCCCAGTGTATCCACTGATGTGTAATTTACTTCTAAAAGAAGTGAATCGTTGTGAATCAAAAGCGTGTCGGTTAACCAAATGGAAATGCTATCGCGTAATTTAGAATATTCGGTGTAGTTCCAGTCAGCGGTGGGTTCAACATTGATTAGTTTTGTTTTAAAGGAATCTGTCAAACTTTCATTAAAACTGATCAATAGTAATTCAGGCGTTTCGCGCTGTGATGAAGTGATGAATTGATTGTATTTAAGTTCTTCAAACAGAAAAGCGTAAACGGGTTCGGGCCAATAGTTGGTATATCCTGTAGAAACTAATGTGTCGTTATCTTCGAATATAGTGTCATTTGAGATTACATACTCAGCTCCGGGAACAATAAAACTATCGATAAAAGCGATTTGTTCGGTGGGCAAGGTATACATTAGGTTGTTGTCAATATCGGTTAATCCATATAATTTGTAATTTCCTGAAGGTAAATTGTCAAATAGGAAGAACCCTTTTTCGTCGGTTTTTGCAATAAAATCAGGACGTAGTGTTGTGAATATAGAATCGTCGTAAAGGGTGTAAAGTGTGGCGTAGGCATCTTTAATCGGATTTAAAGTGAAGGCATCTAGCAGATAACCTTTTATCCGAAGCGTATCGATGCTTTCGTAGGTGGAAAACAACATGCGAATGCTTTCAATTTTATTGCCTTCGTTGTAGTCTTTTATGCCATCTTTTAAATCTACAGAGTAAGTACGGTTGGGTATTAAATCCTCATTGAATTTAATATGGATGGTTTTTCCTTTTAAATTAATGGATGGTTTTTCTGCCAATGGCGGAGATACCACCATTTTGGTGGCCAGATTGTCCTGTATAATATATTCATCAAAGGTAATGGTGATTTCCTTTTGAGTTACTTTGGTGGAGTATGGTGCAGGCACCATGTTCAGGATAACCGGGGGAATGGTGTCTTTAAGGCCTCCGCCTGGACCTGTTCCCGGATTGGCGCAGGAATGACTAAATAGCACATAAGCTATTATTGCTGTAAAAAGCAGTAAATGTTGCAGTTGTTTTGTCACTATTGTCATATTTAACTGTTACCAATAAACATCGTAGCTCGGTGATGATGTGCTGTTTTCAGACTCATCATCGTCACAATTGAGGTCCATGTTAAAATTTTCCGGTTTTTCGAAGGTAAAGTCCTGGCTGTAATGCAGGGTTGAATCGGCAAATACTTTTTTAAAGAAACGACCAAAAACAGGAAGGGCCATGTTCGAGCCTTGTCCTAAACCCAGGTCTTCAAAGTGAATGCTCGCATAATTCGCACCTGTCCACACACCCGCCACGAGTTCCGGTGTAAATCCCACAAACCAACCATCGCCCTGATCCTGTGTTGTACCTGTTTTTCCGGCGAAGGGAGTAGAAAAGCCGCCGTAATCTTCAAATACGCCGTATTGTGATGTTAGTCGACGGCCGGAGCCGCTTCGTACCACATTTTGTAACAAATTGGTCATTAAATAGGCTGTGTTTTCGTCAATGGCATCGTGGCGTTGGGTTTGGAAAGTGGAAAGAACATTTCCATTTTTATCTTCAATTCTACTTACAATTATGGGGCTTGAATACACTCCTTTATTCGCAAAAACCGAATAGGCCGATACCATTTCATACAAGGTGATTTCTGAAGTTCCCAAAAACATGGAAGGCACCGCATCAATCTTACTGTAGATGCCCATTCTGCGCATCACATCACGCATGGCATTGGGGTTGAATTGTTTCATCACCCAGGCAGAAACCTGATTGACTGAATTGGCCAGCCCCCAGCGTAAGGTAACCATCTTTCCATCTTCTGGCATAGGATTGGAGTTTTTGGCTGTCCAGGTTGATCCATCATCCAGGATAAAGGTTTGTTCATCATTGGGAACACGTTTACAAGGTGATATGCCGTTTTGCATGGCCAGGGTATATAAAAAGGGCTTGCAGGTTGAACCTACCTGGCGTTTGTAGGTCGATGACCGTACCATATCTATTTCAGTAAAACCATAAGATATGCCACCCACCCAGGCTTTAACCTCTCCGGTATTTGGATCCATGGCCATGAAGGATGAACTCAAATGTTTCAGGTAATATTTAATGGAATCGAGAGGCGACATAATACTATCCCTCCATCCATTCCAGGTGTAAATGGTCAAGGTATCCGGAATACTGAATTCTTTAATGATGCGTTCCTTCGGAAGACCGGTTTTTCGCATTGACTTATAACGTTCACTTTGATAAATTTTACTCAGTATAATTTGTTGGGCTTGGGAATTGGAAACATCGTTGGCAAAAGGTGTATTCCTGTTGTTTTTAATGCGTGAATCAAAAGTGGGCTGTAATTTTTTCAAATGGGTTTCAACTGCTTGTTCAGCATACTCCTGCATGTTGTAATTGATGGTGGTGTATATTTTCAGACCATCGGTAAATAAATTGTAAGGCTGTCCATCGGCCTTGAGGTTTTTAGTGCACCAGCCAAAAAGGGGATCGGTAAACCAGGCAATAGAATCTTCATCGTAGACTTGTTGGGCGCGATCACTCGATCCATATTCTGAACGTATTGGTTTATGCTCAAGCATCCTTTTTTCCAGATATTTTCTGAAGTAGGGTGCAATTCCGGCTTTTAAACTATTCGCATTAAATTGTAGATTTAGCGGTTTGATTATCGTTGAATCGTATTCTTCACGGTTGATATACCTGTTCTTCAGCATTTGACCGAGTACAACATTTCGCCTGGCCAAAGCACGTGCTTCAGATCTATTTGGGTTATAGAGCGATGGGTTTTTTAACATCCCAACCAACATTGCAGCCTGATCAAGTTGTAGTGAATCAGGAGTAGTATTGAAATAAGTTTGAGCTGCCACATCAATGCCGAAGGCCCCATAAATAAATTCAAATTTATTCAGGTACATGGCCATAATTTCTTCTTTGGTATAGCTGCGTTCCAGTTTAACTGCAATGATCCATTCTCTGAATTTTCTGGCCACTATTTTAAGTCCTGAAACATCTTCGCGGGGAAACAATAATTTGGCCAACTGTTGCGAAATAGTACTTCCTCCTCCTGAGCTGGTATTGTTGGTTAACACTCCTTTTACTACACGAAATAAACCACGAAGGTCAATACCGGAATGTTTGTAGTAGCGCTCATCTTCAGTGGCAACCAAGGCATGCACCAGGTGTTTGCTTAAATCGTCATACTCAACTAAGGTGCGATTTTCGTCCTTGTAGAATTTGCCTAATAAACGGTGATCCGAAGTGATAATTTCAGTGGCTATCACGTTTTTAGGATTCTCCAATTCTTCAAACGAAGGCATAACGCCCAATTTGCCGGCAGCCATCAACCAGAAAAAAATAATGGTCGACAAGAGTAGTGTCAGTGCACTAATCCACATGATCTTTAAATAAATGCTGAAGTTCTTTTTTTCAGGTTCCATTATAAAATAGGTTTGTGCAAAGATAATTAAATATAGTTCCTTCAGTTTTCTATCTGATGAAGGTCAAATTTAAATTAAAATTTATTTACTCAAATTTTGAACTGTTCAATACAATTAAATATTGTATTGTTGTAGCCTGAAATTGAAAATAATTGAAAATGAGTATCCAAAAAATTTTGATCTTAGCTTTCGATTTTCTTTAATTTGCAAATTAATTTTTTTGAAAGATTTATTTTTTGCCTTGTATTTCATTGAATTAGCTTCTTTTATAGCCGATTGGCAAGAAATATCTTATACAACTTAAAAAACGAAGACAATTTATATGGTAAAAAATCTGGTTATTGTTGAGTCACCCGCGAAGGCTAAGACAATTGAAAAATTTTTAGGGAAGGATTTTGTGGTGAAATCGAGTTTTGGACATATACGCGATTTGGACAAGAAAGATTTTGGGATTGACATCCAGAACAATTTTAAACCGAATTATATTGTTTCCACCGATAAAAAGGCTGTTGTTAAGGAATTAAAAACCTTGGCCAAGGAAGCATCCATGGTTTGGCTAGCATCTGATGAGGACCGTGAGGGAGAGGCTATTGCCTGGCACTTACTGGAAGCTTTAGAATTGGACGAATCGAAAACAAAGCGGATCGTTTTTCACGAGATTACTAAGAATGCGATACAAGATGCAGTTAAAAATCCACGAAAAATAAATACCGATGTGGTGAATGCACAACAGGCACGTCGGATTCTGGATCGTTTGGTAGGATTTGAAGTTTCACCGGTGCTTTGGAAAAAAGTTAAACCGCAACTTTCGGCAGGTAGAGTTCAGTCAGTGGCTGTACGATTAATTGTTGAGAGGGAACGAGAAATCCATCAATTTACTGCAACATCAGCTTATAGGGTCAGTGCTTTCTTTATGGTAAAAGACGATAAAGGAAAAGCTACCGAATTGAAAGCTGAATTGAATAAGCGCTTCGACACGAAAGAAAAGGCCCAGGCATTTTTAGAGAAATGCAAAACGGCCAGTTTCAAGGTGGATGATGTGATTAAAAAGCCTGGTAAAAGGAGTCCTGCACCACCGTTTACTACATCAACAATACAGCAGGAGGCCAGTCGGAAATTAGGTTTTTCTGTTTCGCAAACCATGAGTGTTGCGCAACGATTGTACGAAGCCGGTAAGATTACCTACATGCGTACCGATTCGGTAAACCTTTCATCGTTGGCCATCAACACTGCCAAATCAAAAATTATTGATTTGTATGGTGAGGATTATTCCAAAACCCGTCAGTTTAAAACATCATCAAAGGGTGCACAGGAAGCTCACGAAGCCATTCGTCCAACTTATATGGAAAACGAAACGGTTACGGGAACCAAACAAGAACAACGTTTGTACGATTTAATCTGGAAACGTTCTATTGCTTCACAAATGAGTGATGCCTTATTGGAGAAAACCAACGTTACCATTTCAGTTTCGACTTCAGAAGAAAAATTTATTGCTACCGGCGAAGTCATTAAGTTTGAAGGATTCCTGAAAGTTTATCTCGAATCAAGCGACGATGATGAGGAACCAAAAAATGGCGATGTTTTGTTGCCACCGATTAAAGTAAATGATTTGCTGGATTTGAATCATATAATTGCAGCACAGCGCTATACGCTGAAGCCAGCTCGTTATACAGAAGCCAGCCTGGTTAAAAAACTGGAAGAACAAGGGATTGGACGACCTTCAACTTATGCTCCGATTATTACCACCATTCAAAATAGAGGTTATGTGCTCAAGGAAGATCGGGAAGGATCGGAAAGGGAATTTGTAACCTTAACATTGCAGAAAGGGGTCATTAAAGATGAAATCAATACCGAGAATTTTGGGGCTGAAAAATCCAAGCTGTTTCCAACGGATATTGGCATGGTGGTAACTGATTTTCTACTAAAGAATTTCGACCTGGTAATGGATTACAATTTCACCGCTAACGTAGAGGAGCAATTTGACTTGATTGCTGAAGGTAAAGGCGTGTGGCAGGAAATGATCGATAATTTTTATCGCCCTTTTCATAAACTGGTGGAAGAAACCTTATTGATTTCGGAAAAAGCAAATGGAGAAAGAATTTTAGGGATCGATCCTGCCAGTGGGAAACAAATTTCGGTGAAGATTGGCCGTTATGGACCATTGGCTCAAATTGGTGAAACTTCTGACGAAGAGGATGCTGAAAAGCCAACATTTGCCAGCCTGCAGTCGGGTATGCATATTGAGACCATTACATTGGAAGAGGCTTTAAAATTGTTCAAATTGCCTCGTGAAGCCGGTGAATTTGAAGACAAAAAAGTGTCAGTTGCAATCGGTCGATTTGGGCCTTACATTCGACATGACAATAAATTTGTTTCGCTTGAAAAGACAGACGATCCCTATACCGTGACTCTCGAAAGAGCCATTGAGCTAATCAAAGCGAAAAGGGAAAAAGATTTGAAAGCAGTCATTAAAGTTTTTGAAGAAGAACCTGAAATGAGACTTCTAAATGGCCGATGGGGTGCGTACATTTCTTTTCAAAAGAAAAATTACAAATTACCAAAAGGTAGTAATGCCGAAGAATTAACGCTGGAAGATTGCAGGAAAATTGTAAACGAAGGCCCGGCGCCTAAAAAGACGACAAGAAAAAAGAAATAATCATTATAATGATAGAAAGGCAAGCCATTTGGTTTGCCTTTCTTATTTTTAATATTATTTTCATACGCTTATTCTTATGGTAACGTCGATTGTTCGAAAATCAAAGGATAAAATGAGGCGACGTTCTAATTAATTGAATAACTTGTGCATATATTTTGCTGGTAGATGTTTATAAATAAACTTGAAGAAATACTTCAGTTTTTCGATCCTGTGCAATTGAAGGATTTTGAAGATAGTTCCCATTTGAATGACGAAGGGTCAATTGGGAACTCTATTTTTGTGAATAGTACCGGCCAAGTACCTCAAAACCTAAGCCGATTCGAATTGGCATTTATTTTTGCCGATGCGTATGAAGGTAGGTCAACGCAAAAAACTTCAAATACACAACAACTTATTCGCGAGCAATTGTATCAACTGCGTAAAATTTCCAATGGTTTGCGGATAGCTGATTTAGGAAATTTGAAAGTTGGTAAAAACATCAACGAAGCTCTTTTTTCGTTACAAGAAGTATGTTCTTTGCTTTTTCATATCAAAGTGAATGTGGTGATCATTGGCGGTTCTCAACTGCTTACTTTGGCTGGTTTTAGGGCCTACAAAGAGTTTGAAAACAACATCAATTTGATCCATATCGATTCGCGCATTGATCTTTCAACACAACTTGGAGATAGGATGGAGTCATCCTATTTAAATGAGATTGCTTTAAATGAGGCTTCTCACATTTATAATGTTTCGTGTGTAGGATACCAAAGCTATTTTACGGATCAAAAACAGATTAAACAATTGGATGAACTATATTTCGAACACTATAGGTTGGGGGAAGTACGATCCGATTTTGAAAATATAGAACCGGTCATTCGAGATGGTGACCTGGTCAGTTTTGACATTTCATCCATACGGATGAGCGAAGCACCTGCACAACGCAACGGTTCGCCAAATGGTTTTTATGCCGATGAGGCCTGTCGTTTGGCTCGATATGCAGGAATAAGTGACCGCGTACATGCATTTGGATTGTACGAAATTGATGCAAATTACGATCAAAATAAGCAAACCGTTAAATTAGCGGCACAAATAATTTGGTATTATTTGGATGGATATATTAACAGAAAACATGATTTTCCAGAAGTTTCTTTAAATGATTGCACAAAATATGAGGTACAAATAGACGAAATTGATTTTCCAATCGTTTTCTATAAAAGTAGTAAGTCCGGCCGTTGGTGGCTTGAAGTGAAAGGTGTTCATTCTCAGGATGAAAAGTCAGATTCCATTGTGGTTTCTTGCACTCATAACGATTACCAAATGGCTTGTAAAAATGAGATCCCCGATCGTTGGTGGATCAATTTTAAGAAAATAGAATGAAGGATGAATCGATAAAATGCAGAATATCTTATTTTTGTTGCAAATCGATACCAATACAGAAAGGTAGAGAAGCTTTTATGAAAAAATTAATTTCTTTTTTTATTTTGTTTATATTGGTTAATTTAGCGGCTATTGCACAACAAGAACCTATATTTAGTAATTACATGTTAATGAGGCATGTAACGAATCCGGGCTTTGTTGGTGCTGATAAAACGATTAATGCAATATTTAATAATCGTACCATGTTTGCAGGGTTTGGACCGGGTAAACCTGTTACATCAGTTTTTGGAGTGGAAGCTCCGGTTGAAATATTTGGTACTCGAAGTGGAGTTGGATTAGTTATAGTGAGCGACGAAGTAGGTTATCTTACAACAGTGAATATTGATGCTTCCTATGCCTATCATCATACTTTGGAAACGGGAACACTTGGAGGTGGTATAACTTTAGGATTAAGCAACTACAGTTTAGCTTTTGGTGAAGGAGGGGCTTGGTTTATCCCTGAAGATGGTGATCGTTTTGGTACTGTGGATGGTGATCCAACAATACCAGATCTTTTTAGTACGAATACCTTTAGTGTTGGTGCAGGAGTTTATTACGAAACGGCGAAATATTACATCGGATTATCAGCCTCAAAACTGAATGCTGCCGATGTTATGGATAACGAGGTTTTAAATACCAGGGTAAGCTCATATGTGCCTACCTATTATTTATCAGGGTCATACAATATTGAATTGCCCGATCCGTTATTTGACTTACGGCCGTCATTTTTGCTTAGAAGCGATTTAGCTGCTTCGATGCTTGATTTGAATGGAACAATATATTATAAAAAGAAATATTGGGCAGGTTTTGGATGCAAAGTAACACCGCGGAATTTTTCGGCTGTTACATTTTTAGGAGGAATACAACTAATGAATGGTTTAAACATTGGTTATGCAATGGATATTAGTACCAGTATGTTGTTTCTTGTAGGAGCAACATCACATGAGGTATTGGTAAGCTATTCTTTTAATTTGGATACAAAACGAGACCAAAAATATAAAAGTGTCAGGTACCTGTAGGATTTGAATTTTATGGATATGAAAAATTATAAATTACTTATTTCGTTATTGGTCATCTTTATGATCGCAAGCTGTAGCCAGTCGGGAGAGAGTGGAGAACTGATCGGTTCTACACATTCAAGAGGAACTTGGTTTGAGCCGGTCCCATATGGAATGCAATTTATTCGAAGGGGATCCATTCGAATAGGACCTAGTGATGAAGATCCAAATGGAGGAATTAACCCAACCCGGACCATCTCAATTGATGCGTTCTGGATGGATGATACCGAAATTACGAATAACGAATATCGTCAGTTCGTAAATTGGGTGCGCGATTCCATTGCGCGTAGCCTTTTATACAATAGTTCAAATCCAAATGCACAGTATTATGGAAACCTGGACGCCGATGGGAATTTCCTTTCGTTAAATGAGGATGAACCCATTGATTGGACGGATACCATGAGCCTGGAAGCACTTTACATCCCTGTTCAGGAAAGATTCTTTCGTAACCGCGAAATTGATGCCCGTAAATTGTTCTTTGATTATGCATGGATCGATTTGCAGAAAGCAGCAAAACGTCAGAATAGTTATAATTATGCCACCCAAAGTTATGGCGGTGGTATAACTGATCGTTCCGATTTTATTGTGCATGAACGTACCAACGTTTATCCCGATACTTTATGTTGGATTCGTGATTTTACCTATTCATATAATGAACCTTGGACCAGTAAATATTTCTGGCACCCTGGTTTCGATGATTATCCACTCGTTGGTATCACCTGGGGTCAAGCAAATGCATTTTGCCAATGGCGTACAAAAATGCAAAACAGATTCTTTTCAAAAGTGGGCGATGCAACCGTCCAGGATTATCGACTGCCAACTGAATTTGAATGGGAATATGCCGCCAGGGGTGGTCTTCAAAATTCAATGTATCCATGGGGAGGATACTATTCACGAAATCAGATGGGTAATTTTATGGCGAATTATAAGCCAATGCGAGGTAATTATATCGAAGATGGGGGTTTGGCAACCATGAAAGTTGCTAATTATCCACCTAACGACTACGGTTTGTACGATATGGCAGGTAACGTTGCCGAATGGACAAGTACGGCTTATGATCCTCTGGCTATGTCGCAAATAAGCGAATTGAATCCCGACTTTAAATACAATGCACAGGATAGTGACCCTCCTGCTTTAAAACGAAAAGTAATTAGAGGTGGATCATGGAAAGACATTGGTTTGTATTTGCAAGTCTCAACTCAGACATTTGAATATCAGGATTCAGCTTCATCATTTGTTGGTTTTAGAAGTGTGCGTTCTTCTTTTGGTAATGATTTTTAAAAGCGTAAAATTGAAATTATGGAAAAAGGTTTTTCACAGGGAATTAAGGATTTTTTTCATTCCAGAAGTTGGAAAGTTGCACAGAATACACTTTATAGTGGAGGGGCATCGGTCGTTCTTATTGGTGCACTATTTAAGTTGACACACAATCCATTGTCCGATTTTTTTCTACCAATTGGGCTTGGACTTGAAGCGTTAATTTTTGCAATTGCCATTATTGAGCCTTTGGTTGAAATGCCAGATTGGAAATTGATTTATCCACAAATGCGCACCGGAAATGAAGAGGAGCGAGATAAAGAAAACTATAAAAAGCTTGACGAAAAATACAAGAACTTTTTTGGTAGTGGTGGTGGTAGTGGTAGTGGCGGAAATGGCGGAAGTGGCTCAGGCGGCGGAATTTCTATTGCAAATTTACCCGATGAGCAAATTAAAAATCTGAAAGAGAGTTTTGAAAAACTTTCCAAAGCGGCCAGTGGAATTTCTGATATTACTTCGGCTACAAAAGCTACAGCAGGTTTTGTCGATAATTTGAACGAAGCTTCACAGTCTATCAGTCAGGTTGTTGATGCAAATAAGCGGGTGTCAGCTGTTATGGATCAAAGTGTTCAGGAAATTGCAACCAGCTATCAATCGGCTGCGCATAAAATGAACGAAACCATTGAAAGCTCATCGAAAGGAATTCATAGTACCTTAAAGGATCTTACCGATTCCGTTTCTAAAACATCAGAAGGATTAAAACATTCAACCGCTAAAGTAACCGGCGAAATGGAAAAATCGGGCTCTGAGTTCGTACAACAAGTGAGTAATTCTGCATCCAATCTTACCAATTCGTACCAGGAATTGTCTAATTCAATGTCGAATCGATTTAAAGGTTTGGAAAAGAGCTCACAAAGCTATATGACCAATCTTGATCATCTAAATAAAAATCTTTCTGCAATTAATACTGCCTACGAGCTTCATTTAAAAGGAGCAAGTAAAGTGGAGACAATGGTAAACGAATATTCAAAAGGTGTTGGAGAGATTGGTAAATTATTGAATTCGTCGGTTGAAGAAACCAAAAAATTCAATCAGAACACAAAAGAAATTAACGATAACATTCAGGCCTTGAATACTATTTATGGTAAAATGCTAGGGGCTTTAAACGGTAAAAAGTAAATCAGGAACTAAATTATGGGAGCAAAATATTGTCCTGAGAGCCCTCGTCAAAAGATGATCAATCTGATGTATTTGGTATTGACAGCTATGTTAGCAATGAACGTAGCGGTTGAAACCTTGCAGGCCTTTAAGGTAGTTGATCTGAGCTTGATGAAAACATACTCCAGCTTAACAGATAAAAATAAATCATTGGTTGCCAATTTTAAAACGGATTATGAAATTAATCCAAGTAAAGTTGAAAAATGGATGAATATGGCCAATGCTGTTCAACTGATGAGTGATTCAATGATTTATTATATCATTGAGACCAAAGAAATGTTGGCTCGCACGGCCGATGCTGAAATTAAAATTGCTGAAGAACCATTGGAAAAGGAATTTCCGTTCATCATCACCAACAGCAAGGATACCTTAATATTGGAACGGCAGGATGATTTGAATGCCTCTCCAACGGTAATGATTAACCGCGATAAAAGAGGAAATGAAATCCAGCGAAGAATCAATTTCTTAAGAGAGGAATTGATTAAAATAGTTGCGAATGATGCAACAATTATTGAAAATTTGAAAACATCTTTAGATGTAGAAGACCCAACTCGGCAAGAGGCAAAGAATGAGAACAATACCTACCGTACCTGGGCGCAACAAAATTTTGAAATTACGCCGGTAATTGCCAGTATAACACTATTGTCAAAGCTACAAATTGATGTCCGAAATGCTGAGTCTGCTGTTTTGCGTTATCTGTACAATCAAATTGATGCCGCTTCGTTTAAGTTTACAGGCTTAAAAGCCACTGTAATTCCTGAAGCAAGTTATCTTTTTCAAGGACAGCCTTATAGGGCAAGAATTTTTTTGTCGGCTGAAGATTCAACTCAACGCCTCGAAGTGTATGTAAATAATAATAACACACCGCTTAAGCTGGAAGGTAACGAAGCGATTTATTCCTTTACTCCCAATGAAATTGGTAAATTTACATATAAAGGAAAAATTAAATATAGGAATCCTGATGGTGACGGATTCAGTTTCAAAGATTTTGAGCAGGAGTATCAAGTGGCTAAATCTGGGATTACTGTTTCGCCAACAAAAATGAACGTACTGTATAAAGATTTAAAAAACCCTATTTCTATTGCTGCTCCTGGTGTTCCGTCCGATAAATTGCGACCAACCTGCACCAATGGTAATATTACTAAAGTTGGTGATAGTTGGGTGATTGAACCTTCACTATTGGATTTTGACGGAAGTAAAACAAAAGTGATTGTGAATGCCGATTTTAATGGCAAGCTGCAGTACATGGGTGAAATGAAATTTAGAGTAAAAAAAGTACCGGACCCAAAAGCAATGGTTGCAAAAATGACTTCAGGATCGGTGAATGCAAATGTGCTTCGAACTCAGCTAATGGTGTCGGCTGACTTGGAAGATTTTGATTTTGATTTACAGTTTGTTGTAACCAGTTTCGATATGTCGGTGGCAGCCTCTGGCTACACGAATACTTTACATTCAAATTCATTTCGGTTTACCGACGATCAAAAACGATTAATCAATGGCTTAGGACCTGGAGACAAAGTTTCCTTTGAAAATATAAAAGCAAAAATAGATGGCGATGATAAAGATGTTGAACGACCCCTTTCGCCCATTATTTTAACAGTGCAATAAGAAAATGCAAAAACATTTTGGTATGAAAACAATACTTAAAATTACATTAATATTCTTGTTACCCTTAATGGGTTTCTCACAAGAAGGTGTTCGATTTACCGATAAATTCGGAATCTTTCAGGAAGCCTACCAACAAGAAAACGATTTTTCCAATCGCAAGTATGTTCCTTATCCATTTGTTCGTGAGGCAGATGTGATGTGGTCGAAGGTGACCTGGGAAACCATTGATCTACGCGAAAAAGTGAATTTGCCCTTGTATTATCCAACCGATACCTTGCAAGGACGAAGAAGTTTAATCAATGTGATATTGGATGGAATAGAAAACAATCAGTTTACTGCTTTTAAAACTCCATTGCAAAATAATGCCTTTGAATTCGACCCTGCCAATATTTTCCTGAATGCCCAGGAAGTAAAAGATATTGGGAAAAGAGAAGATGTAATCCTAGTTGAATTTCGACCAGGGGTAACCCGTGATTC
Source organism: Prolixibacteraceae bacterium (assembly GCA_041821245.1). Lineage (GTDB taxonomy): Bacteria > Bacteroidota > Bacteroidia > Bacteroidales > Prolixibacteraceae > Roseimarinus. The sequence goes on along the minus strand of JBGUEP010000017.1, from coordinate 74,342 downwards.
ATTGGTGTCTATTTTATGGAAGCCTGAAGAAATCAAACAAATTTTGGTGAAAGAAGTCTGGTACTTTAGTCGTAAAGATTCGAAATTACACACTGAGATTATTGGCTTGTGTCCCATTAGGGAATACAATTTTAATGGAATGATGCGACGTCAAAAAATGTTTTGGATTTACTACCCCGATGCTCGGCCTTATTTCGCCACTGTTCCTGTATACAATCCCGGAAATGACAAGCCACTCTATTCATTCGATGATTTATTTGTTTACCGTTATTTTCATTCCTTCTTTGTGCAGGAATCCAACGTGTATAACGATCGTTTAATTACTGATTATCTTAGTGGTCGTGAGGCCCAGATCGAATCAGAAAGGATCAAAAAGGATATTTTTGATCGGGAACAGGATTTGTGGGAAAATTAGTTTTTGCAAAACTCAGATAAAAAATATAAAAGCCTTATGGTAGATACCATAAGGCTTTTGAGTACCAACAATAGAAGTGTTTTTTCCCCGTTTATCAGGAAACAGAGTTTAAGTGAGCACACGTATCCATACATATCAATTCCTTATCGTCCTTTTTTTTGTGGCTTTTTCTGCTTGTAAATCAGAAATAGCTTTGCATGAATTGAAGGGAGAGAAGCGTGCCCCATGGTTTGAGCCCATTCCTTATGGTATGACTTATGTTAAACAGGGAGCCTTTCAATTGGGAGCAAGCGATGAGCTTCTCGATCAGCCGATTACTCCCATTCGTAATGTATCGGTGAACTCTTTTTGGATGGACGATACTGAAATCACTAACAATGAATACCGCCAATTTGTGAATTGGGCAAAGGATTCTGTTGCTGCTTCGCTTACTTTTAAAGCCGACATTGATTACTATAAGCGGGTTGACCGTGATGATCAGATTATTGATCCTCCGTTGGTCGATCGGTTTAAAATTGGTGAAATATGGGACGATGATAAACCGGAAGTTCGCGAAGCTATTCAAGGCATTTACTATCAGGGAAAAGAAAGGATTTACAACAATCAGGAAATTGATTACCGAAAAATTAACTATTCATATGCCTATATTGATTTAAAACGGGCTGCCCGACGTGGAAATAGTTACGATTATCAAAGTCAGAGTTACCGTGGTGGAATAACAGGCCGGCAAGATTTTATTGTGACGAAACAAGTTAATGTTTACCCGGATACATTAGTCTGGGTGCGCGATTTTACCTACTCATACAACGATCCATGGACCTTAAAATATTTCTATCACGAAGCCTTCAAGGAATATCCTGTTGTTGGAGTGACCTGGGATCAGGCCAACGCATTTTGTAATTGGCGAACTGATCAGAAAAAGCTATACCTGGCGCTGCACGAAAGTCCTCCAATTCATGCCTATCGCTTACCAACCGAAGCTGAATGGGAATATGCTGCACGTGGAGGGCGTTTAAATAGCAAATATCCGTGGGGGAATTATTATACCAGCACTGAAAAAGGGTGTTATGTGGCCAATTTTAAACCTAAAAGGGGCAACTATGTGGCCGATAGCCGTTATTCCACAAAAACCATGAAGGTAGGCAGTTTCGATCCCAATGGCTTTGGCTTATACGATATGGCCGGAAATGTGGCAGAATGGACCAGTACAGCCTACGATGTTCAGGGTTATGAAATGATTCACGACATGAATCCTGAATACACCTACGATGCTAAAAGCGAAGATCCTCCGGCTTTGAAACGGAAGGTGGTTCGTGGAGGTTCCTGGAAAGATGTTTCCTATTACATTCAGGTATCTACACGTGACTACGAATATCAGGATTCGGCTAAGTGTTTCATTGGTTTTCGGTGTGTAATGAATGCCATCGAAGATGAACGTAAAAGTTATGAATAACTTACTTTAACCCGCTACGTTGTAATAAGGCATCCAACTTAGGTTCCTGTCCTCTAAAGTTGAGGTAGAGTTTCATCGGATGTACCGTTCCTCCTTTTTCCAATAGTTCAGTTTTAAATCGGTTCGCTATTTCAGAATTAAAAATCCCCTTGGCTTTGAATGCCGAAAAGGCATCTGCGTCAAGCACTTCTGCCCACTTGTACCCGTAATATCCTGCTGCATATGATCCGGAAAATATATGACTAAATGTTGTGCTTATACAAGTTCCTTCCACAACGGGCAGGTATTGGGTTAATGTGCACGCTTCTTTTTCGAATGCATCGATATCTTTTCTGCAGGGGGCCTCTATTTCATGCCAGGCCATATCAAGCAAGGCAAAAGTAAGTTGCCTTTCCGAAAGGTAACCCGACTGGAAATTGCGGGCCTTAATTAATTGCTGAAGCAATTCCTGTGGTATGGGTTCCCCGGTTTTGTAATGAAAAGCAAACTTTTGGAGCCACTCCAATTCTGTTCCCCAGTTTTCCATCAATTGAGAAGGAAGCTCAACAAAATCCTGATATACATTGGTGCCCGAAAGTGATGGATAGGTTGTATTGGCCAACATCCCGTGTATGGCATGTCCAAATTCATGTAAAAGGGTGGTTACTTCCGAAAAGGTGAGTAAGGAAGGTTTGTTTGCGGTTGGTTGTGTAAAATTACAGCAAATTGAAATGTGTGGACGTTTCATTTGACCATTCACATTGGATTGGGCTCGAAATTCAGTCATCCAGGCCCCACTTTGTTTACTTTCACGCGGATGAAAATCGGTGTAAAGTATAGAAACCAATTTTTTATCTTCATCGTAAACTTCAAAGGTTGAAACCTCATTGTGATAGGTTTCAATATGATCTACCTTATGAAATGTTATTCCGTATAAAGTGGTGGCTAATCCAAATACGCCTTCAATTACATTTTCAAGTTTGAAGTAGGATTTTACCATGTTTTCGTCAATTGAGTACTGCCGTTCTTTCAATTTTTCGGAATAGTAAGATAAATCCCAGGGCATCAATTCGTCGTTTTGTCCAAGTTGTTCGGCCAATTTTTTCACTTCATCTATTTCTAAATGCGCATGTTTTGATGAAGCCCTATGCAATTCGCTTAAAAACTGGTGTACTTTTTTGGGACTTTGAGCCATTCGTTCTTCCAGAACATAGTGCGCGTAGTTGGTATAACCCAATATGTTAGCTTGCTGTAAGCGAAGTTGACAAATTTTCCTGATTAATAGTTTGTTGTCGTTTTTATTATTTTGGTTGCACCTGGAGCCATATGCCCGATATAATTTCTCACGAAGTGTTCTATTGTGTGCATATTTAATAAAAGGTTCATAGCTGACCTGTTGTAAGTTCACTATCCATCCCTCTTTTCCTTTTGCTTTGGCCAACAGAGCTGCTGCTTCCAACTCATTTTTTGGAAGGCCGTCTAAATCGGTTTTATTGGTGGTATGAAAATAAAAGGCGTTTGTTTCGGCTAACACGTGATTGTTAAACTGAAGTGTTTTTTTTGAAAGTTGAATTTGAACCCGGGTAAGGCGTATTTTTTTAAGGAATGATAAGTTGGCACCATTTCGTTTCATATCGCTATAGGTCACTTCAAGGAGTCGTTCTTCTTCGCTGCTTAGATTTTCCTGTTTTCGGTTCAAATAAATGGTTTCAACGCGTTTGAAATATTTTTTATTGAGCATAACCTGAGTCTCGAAACGCGTTAATATTGGCGATAATTTTTTAGTTGCGGCTTGAATGTTGAGGTTTGTTTCTGCAGAATCTAAATTGAAAAGAATTATTCCAAGTCGGGTAACCTCCTCATATTTTATTTCAACAGGTTCAATGGTATTTTTGAATGTTGGCCGATCGAGATTGCCGGTCACTTTTTTTAATGCTCGTTTAGCATCCCGTATTTTAAGTTTTAATGCAGGTTTGAAATGTTCAGGCAAAACCTGCCGGAAAGGAACTGTTTCGAATGGTGTTTCGAAAATGGAAAGCAGAGGATTAAAACTAGTTCTCATCGTTAATTTATGTCTTCCTTCGAAGGGTGATCTATGTTATTTTGTTTTCTTTTTCTTTCTTTTTTTTTCTACGGAAAAGCCAAATTTACCAATTTTCTTTCCAAGTTTGTAGTAGGCTCCATGATTGTAGACCAGCGGTTGTGCCTGTTCTAAGTCGAACTTGCCGGTCTCGGAATTCAAATAAGCCTCATCAACACGGATGTTTACTACTTCGGCCAAAAACATATGATGAACGCCCAATTCAATAATTTGTTTTACTTTACACTCAATACTAACCGGAGCTTCCAGTATGATGGGTGCTTTCACCAACTTTGCTTCGCCGGCAGTTAGTCCCATTTCTTTCCATTTATCATATTTTCTACCACTTCGACAGCCACACCAATCAGTTGCTTTCGCCAAATCCTCGGTAGTCAGATTAATCACAAATTCCATGTTCCTCTTAATAATGTCGTAGGAATGTCGCTCTGGTCGAACGGAAATATAGCACATGGGTGGATCACTACTTATAGTACCTGTCCAGGCAATAGTTATAATGTTGTATTCTTCAGGAGTTGAACCACATGAAACCATTACGGCCGGTAAAGGATATACCATTGTTCCTGGTTTAAAGTCTGTTTTAGCCATAGTAAAATCATTTATTTCGACAAAGATAAAAAGACCGTGCATGAATGCTACCAATATCCGGTTTCTAAGGTGGATAATTAAATGATTAGTGTATTTTTGCATAAATTCAATTCATATGGAAAATTATTTGGCAGCTAACAAACGTTATGAAACAATAGGATACCGACGTTGTGGTCGTTCCGGAATAAAATTGCCCTTAATATCTTTAGGTTTATGGCACAACTTTGGCGGAGTTGATGTTTTTGAAAATGGGCGAAAAATGGTTCGTGCGGCTTTTGATAATGGGATTACCCATTTCGATTTAGCCAACAACTACGGTCCTCCTTATGGTTCGGCCGAAGAAACTTTTGGTAAAATAATTAAGAAGGATCTGCTCCCTTATCGTGATGAATTGATCATTTCAACCAAAGCCGGTTATGATATGTGGGAAGGACCATACGGGAATTTTGGTTCAAAAAAATACCTCATTTCAAGTCTCGATCAAAGTTTAAAACGAATGGGGCTTGATTACGTTGATATTTTTTATCACCACCGACCCGACCCGGAAACTCCGTTGGAAGAAACCATGGGTGCTTTGGATCAAATTGTGCGACAGGGGAAAGCTCTGTACGTTGGAATTTCAAATTATGGCGTCGAAGAAACTGAGGAAGCCGCAAAAATATTGCAACGATTGGGAACTCCCTGCTTAATTAACCAGGTAAAATATTCCATGTTTGAACCTTGGGTCGAAGATGGCTTAATGGATGTGGCTGAGGATTTTGGCCTGGGCTTAATTGCCTTTTCCCCTTTGGCGCAAGGACTTTTATCTGACCGTTATTTGGATGGAATACCTGCAGGATCGAGAGCCTCCAAATCATGGGGATTTTTAAAAGCCGATCAGGTAGAACCAGCCTTGGCGAAAGTCCGTCAACTGAATATCATCGCCGAAGTGCGTGGACAGTCCTTGGCCCAAATGGCCATAGCCTGGTTGTTGAAGGACAAACGGATAACATCTGTTTTAGTTGGAGCAAGTTCAGTGGAACAACTGGAAGATAACTTGGGGGCATTGGATTATATGTTATTTTCGGCAGAGGAAATAGAAGAAATAAAAACCATTTTAAAAGGCTGATTTCAGCAAAAAAAACTTTGAATTAGGAATCATTGACAGGTGAAATTAAACGATATTTAGCATGAAAATTTTGAAATTAGTTGGAATTATTGTTGCAAGCTTATTTGTACTTTCCGCATGTAATAATAAAGGAGATGAGGACAAACTCGATCAGATAATTTTGGTTTCGTACGAATTGTATACACCAAATATTGAATTCAACATCGCAAGTGTAAAGGCTCTGCTCAGCAACCCGACTTATGGGATGGGAGCATTGGCCGATAAAATGAAATACGATGTCCAGATGTATAAAATTACCTACAAAACATTATTTGAGGGGGATACTATTTTCGTTTCAGGGGTCGTTTCTTTGCCGGTTCCTTTGAATAAAAAGGAGACCTTTCCAATCCTTAGTTATCAACATGGAACCATCGTCAAAAAATCAGATGCTCCTTCTGAGAATATCGATAACGAATACATGACCTATATGGCCAGTACTGGAATGGTTGTTGCCATTGCTGATTACGTAGGTTTTGGAGAATCGAGTTCAGATTTTCATCCTTATATGATGAATGATTATACGGTGAATGCGGTTTTGGATATGATTCGTGCCACCAAGGAATTGGTGAGTATCGAAAATCCTTTTGAGTTAAATGGGAATTTGTTTATGTACGGTTATTCTCAAGGAGGAAGTGCTACTCTGGGCGCACTTTCAGCTTTGGAAAATAATAAATCGAATTACAAATGGAATGTTACCGCCGCGGTTTGCGCTGCAGGGGCTTACGATTTGGCCGAAATGCGAAAATGGATCATGAAACAAACCAACTTCGAACAACCATATTTCGTGGCTTATTTGTTGGAATCCTATTCAAATTATGCCCAGGTAAGTAAAGATTATTCATTGGTGTTTAATGAAGAATTTGCCAGCAAAATTCCGGCGATGTTCGATGGGAAAACTAGTTCTGAAGTGATCAATGCCCAATTTGGAACCACGCATGTGGGAGAGTTGTTTAACGATAATTTTGAAAACGATTCTATTTTCAATTCAGATTCGGTCTATGCTCCTTTACTGGCTGCATTCAATCAAAATAAAATAACTGCCTGGCCACTGACTACTTCTTTGTCCATCCATTATGGAAGTGACGATATTTGGGTGCCCGGCGATCAGAGTTTAACCTTGTTTAAGGATTTTCAAGCGAACGGTTCCGGAGCAAAAGTCAAACTGGAGAGGTTTGAAGGGCTAAACCATGTAACAGCTATCCCAACGTCAATAAGCAAAGCAATGACCTGGTTTTTATCGTTCAACTAAAATATTCAATTAAATAAATTTAAAAAGGTGGTCTGTTCGATCGCCTTTTTTTATTTGAGCCATATTCCGTTGATCATTCTGCCGGTTGTTGTTCCATCGCGTCTGGCAGAATGGAAATTCGTACTATTGTTGAAGGTGCATTCTTGTGAAACAGCAATATTTTCAGCTTGGACTTCTGCATTTAAAAGTTGCTGAAAAATGGCTTGGCGAACACTAACTTTAGCTTTTTCGGCAGGTTTTATAGTTTCTAAAACAATTTCGGGATTTCCGGGGAACAGTGTTCTGAATTGATCTGCCACTTCTTCCCCAACCTGATAATTGTGTTGCCCGATGCACGGGCCAATGGCGGCAATGATATTTTGGGCTTGAACCTGATAGTTTTCCTTCATTTTTAAAATGGTTTTCCCGGTAATGTTATGTATCGTTCCCCTCCACCCTGAGTGGATGGCAGCAACCACCTTTCGAATGGGGTCGAAAAGTAAAACGGGAGTGCAATCGGCTGTTTTAACGGCAATGCATATTCCGGGTAGTTTCGTTATAAAAGCATCTACCCCAATAAACGGGAAATGCATGTTTTGTTGATCAATGATTTCAATCTGGTCACTATGCGTTTGTTTCCCAATTACAATGTTTGATTTTTTGATTTCGAAATGGAGGGCAATTTGATCCAGTTGTTCAAAATCGAATCTTTTAGTGGAAAAAAAGTGGACGATTCCTTTTTGTTGGATCAAGTTCTCCGATTGATAAAAATTGGTACTTATTTGCGTCGGGTTTATCATTGTTTTTCTATGGATCTAATTGTTATCTTTAGTCTTCGAACTCAAAAGTAATAAATATGTTATTGCCCGACTATAGCGATGTTAAAAAGGCACATGCCTTAATTCAGGCCCATATTCACCGAACTCCGGTATTAACGAATAAAAGTATCAATGAGATTTTTGGTGCATCTATTTTTTTCAAGTGCGAAAATTTTCAAAAAGTAGGAGCTTTTAAATTTAGGGGCGCTACAAATGCTGTTATGTCTCTAAGCGACGAAGAGGCGAATAAAGGCGTGGCAACACATTCTTCGGGGAATCATGCTGCAGCTTTGGCTTTGGCAGCCAAATCGAGGGGGATTGCGGCCTATGTGGTTATGCCGTCGAATTCGCCCGAGGTGAAAAAAAGAGCTGTGGCGGGTTATGGCGCGCAAATTACATTTTGTGAACCAACTTTGGCTGCCCGGGAATCCACCTTAAAAAAGGTGATTGAAGAAACGGGAGCTACTGAAGTACATCCTTATCACAACTTTTTTGTGATTGCCGGCCAGGGAACGGCAGCCAAAGAATTACTGGAAGATTCGCCTGAATTAGATATGGTGCTTTGCCCGGTTGGCGGCGGCGGTTTAATTTCAGGTACTGCCCTTTCGGTAAAAGCCCTTTCGCCAGGCACCAAAGTTTTGGCCTGCGAACCGGCTGGTGCCGACGATGCTTATCGGTCGTTTTACAGCAAGGAGCTTGTACCTTCCATACATCCACAAACAATTGCCGATGGTTTGCTCACTTCGGTAGGTGTCCTAAATTTTGAAATCATGTTGAAGCACATCGACGAAGTGTATACGGTATCGGAAACGAGTATCGTTGAGGCAATGCGTCTGATTTGGGAACGAATGAAAATTATTATCGAACCTTCATCGGCTGTGCCTTTGGCTGCTCTTCTGGAGAAAAAACTGGAGGTGCAGGGAAAAAAGGTGGGCATAATCCTTAGCGGAGGAAATGTTGATTTGGGAAACTTACCTTTTTAATCAAAAACTTGATCAGGAAGGCGCCTTGTGCCATGCGATTTACTATTTTTGCAGCTTATCATTAATCCAATACGAGAATGCTTACACTGAAATACATTCAGGAAAATGCCGAACAGGTGATTGAACGGCTAAAGGTGAAATATTTTGATGCATCGGAAATTGTGCACCAAATTATTGCAGAGAACGAAAACCGCAAGCAAACACAAATGAAAGTGGATGCACTAAAAAGCGAGATGAATAAACTTTCGAATGAAATTGGACAGTTATTCAAAGACAAAAAAATAGAGGAAGCTAATAAAGCCAAGGAGAAAACGGTGGAATTGAAAGAAGAAATTAAGGGATTGGACCAAGCTTTTTCTGAGATAGACGCCAAATTGTACGAGTTGGTGGTGCAATTGCCCAATTTGCCCCATGCTTTGGTCCCTGAAGGACGCACAGCCGAAGATAACCTGGAGATTCGCACTGGTGGCTCAATTCCTGATTTGCCGGCAAGCAAACAGCCGCATTGGGATTTAATTCAAAAATATGACATCATCGATTTTGAATTGGGAACCAAACTGACAGGAGCCGGATTTCCTGTGTATAAGGGAAAAGGCGCCAAATTACAACGGGCTTTAATCAGTTTCTTTTTAGACGAAGCAGAGAAAGCCGGTTTTACGGAAATAATGCCCCCGATATTGGTGAATGAAGATTCTGGTTTTGGAACCGGACAGTTGCCCGATAAAGAAGGTCAAATGTATCATGCTACCATCGATAATTTATATTTGGTACCAACTGCGGAAGTTCCGGTGACCAACATATATCGCGATGTGATTTTGAACGAAGAGCAATTGCCCGTTAAGAATATGGCCTATACGCCTTGTTTCCGTCGCGAAGCTGGTTCATGGGGAGCCCATGTACGTGGACTGAATCGTTTACATCAATTCGACAAGGTGGAGATTGTACAAATTGCACATCCCGATCATTCCTACGAAATATTGGACGAAATGGTCGCCCATGTCGAAAATCTGATCAATAAATTGGGCTTACCTTATCGTATAATTCGTTTGTGTGGTGGCGATATGAGTTTTACATCGGCCATGACCTACGATTTTGAAGTTTATTCAGCAGCTCAGGAGCGGTGGTTAGAAGTTAGTTCAGTTTCTAATTTTGAGACCTATCAGGCCAACCGCTTAAAATGTCGTTACAGAGGCAAGGAGATGAAGAAACCGGAATTGGCTCACACACTGAATGGTAGTGCATTGGCATTGCCACGAATCGTGGCATCGATATTGGAAAACTATCAAACAGCCGATGGAATTCGGATACCTGAGGTATTGATTCCCTATTGTGGATTCGATGTGATCAAATAGCGTAAAAGGCGCATTTTAAGCGGAAAAGCATAAAACTGAAAATAGTTTTATCTTTTTTTCTTAAATCCTTTGGTAGAAAAAAAACCTTTTCTATTTTTGCATCGCTCTTGAAAGAAGAGCGCGTTCTGAAATACCAACTTACTGAATAACGATGATTGTCGCGAATGAAGTAAGAATAGTATAAATACTCCCTAGTAGCTCAGTTGGTTAGAGCGGCGGACTGTTAATCCGTAGGTCGTAGGTTCAAGTCCTACCTGGGGAGCTAAGATTATTTCCAATATCTTTTAAAAAGCTTGAAATCTATGAATTTCAGGCTTTTTTTGTTTTTACCCACCTCAAAATGTTTGATTTTTCTAAATAATAACGGTGTCCAAAGAGAGACCTACAGTGAAAAATCTATAAAAAAGGTCTCGATAGCGATCAAATTACCCTAATATAATACTTGTAGGGTTGAACACCTTTGAACATTTTTGAACCTAGAGAGGGCCGCAGGAAACAGGAAATTTGTCAATTATAAATTTTTAAATTTTTAAAATGACAAATGTAAATGTTACAACAAGTTTTCAAATGAAGAAAAGAAAGATGAAAACAAATGGGGAAGTTCCAATTTATTTAAGAATTACCGTAAATAGTAAGCGGTTTGAAGTTTCGGCTAAAAAATCCGTTTTAGTGGATCAATGGAATAGTAAACAACAGGTAGTAAAAGGTAGGTCAGAAGAGGCCAGAGTAACAAATCGTCATCTGGAATTATTAAAAAGTCAAATAAACCAGCATCATACGTATTTACTAAGCCTTGGTCAACCATTTTCGATTACAGATTTCAAGTCTATGCTCAACGGTGAAGATGTAACTAAAGTAACTTTAATCGTCCTGTTTAAAGAGAACAATCAGATAGTCAAAGAGAATATTGGTAATAAGTATTCAGAATCAACCTACCTTCAATATATTACAACATTAGAACGGCTGGAATATTTTCTTAAAATACGTTATAAAATGGATGATATTGAACTTTCGAAACTTGATATTAACTTCATTCGTTCATTTGAAACATTTCTGATAAATGAATATAACATCGGCCGCAACACTTGCATGAAATACTTAAAACAGCTTAAAAAAGTACTTCATTATGCGATGATGAAAAAGTATGTAATGTATGATCCATTTTATGGCTATCAAACATCTTATGCAAAGGCAGAACGAGACTACCTTACTGATGATGAATTGGACCGGATAGAGAGTAAAGTGTTTAAGATAAAACGCCTTGATGAAGTCAGGGATGTATTTATTTTTTCATGCTATACAGGACTAGCCTATTCCGATCTGAAATTATTTTCAAAGGATTTCATAAAAAAGGGCGTTGATGGAAAAGACTGGTTAGTATTTGATCGTAAAAAAACTGGTGTAAGGACATCCATCCCAATTCTTGAGCCTGCAAGAAGAATCTTGGAAAAGTATAAAGATGATCCAAAGTGCATATTTGAAAAGAAATTATTGCCGGTTAAGAGCAATGATAAGCTCAACTCATACATGCAAGAAATTTCGGAGTTGTGTGAAATAGATAAACATATAACGATGCACATTGGCAGACATACTTTTGCAACAACAGTTACACTCTCAAATGGTGTTCCACTTGAATCTGTTATGCACATGCTGTCCCATACGAATATGAAAACGACCCAAATTTATGCCCGAATAGTAAATTCAAAATTGAAGGTGGATATGGATAAGTTGTCGAAAAAAATCAGGAAAAAGGGTAAAAAAGTATCTTGATATTTTGTATTGTCAAATATTTTACGTACTCATGTACAAAGTTCAAATTTTATTTATTATTAACCATCCATTTTAGTAGTTAAAGTCGACTATTCAACAAAGGTTTGATTAAGGTTAGATCAGCTTTTCCAAAGACTTAGGTTTCTCTTTTATGGACATAACATGGAGAAGTTATGTCTTATAGAGAAATTATTCAAGACAAAATCATTAAAGAATTAGTAGACGAGATTGCAGCAAAAGTTGTTGAAAAAGTATCTCAAATTATTGAAAGTAAAGAACCTCCGGTTTATATTAAGTCGGCTCAGGTTCGTAAAATGCTTGGTGGCATAAGTGATGCTACATTACAGCAAGCAAGAATCAATGGTGACATTCCGCATTTACAATTAGACTCTGGTACATGGCTGTATCCATATAAAGGAGTAAAAGAAGCATTAGAGGCCAAAACCAAAGGTGTGACGGGAGGTGTATCATGAGTATGACTGACCCTTCATATGAAATTAGATTTCTAAAAGAAAGAGTTGCTCAGCTTGAAAAAATCGTTTTTGAATTTATGAATTCTCATCAAACCAAAAAAGATGATTGGGACGATGCAACTTTAAGGCAACGTTGGAATATTGCAAGTAGGACCACAACTTATAACTACCGGCGGAACGGTTTGGAATACGAAATGCGTGGAGGAATTATTTTTTATTCGTATGAGTCACGTGAAAATTTTAAAAAGAAATTTAAACTAAATGTTGAAAATTAATTTAGGTAATTATGAATTTTGATTTCAATAAAAAACAAAAACATTTAATTATCAAAGATGCATATTCATTTACCGATGATTCTTCAAGTGATAATTCTAAAATAAATTGTAATTCATCTACTTATCATCAAAATACTAAAAGGAAAACTGATGATAAAAAACGACAAAACTATGCCATTAATCTTGATTGGTTACAGTTTGTTGCTTTACGTAAAACAAAAGTTGAATTCGATAATTTTAAAAGCCAAAACTTTGTAATCAACGAACAGAGAAACAGAAATCCAAATTTCAAAAACTGTTATGTTGTTATGAAGGAAAGTGTAGAACTATTTGAATTGTTTGCCAATAAAACAAACAATTCATATTTGAGCAGTGAAGTTTTAGTTAAAGTGAAAAACAATTTACTGTACGTTGGCGACTATATGTCAATTGTAAATCCTATTCTTAATGAACTTGGGTTAAAGTTTTTGAGGATTAGCCGAATAGATATTGCCGTTGATAGTGTTGACATTATTAGAGTTATGGACCTACTTAGACGGTTTACAAGAAACAAAACAATTCAAGTTGGTAACAACAACTTAAAAGTTGATCCCGGTTATCTGGAAAAAACAGATCATACTTATGATTCATACCGAATTGGCAACAAAAGGTGTAACAAGAGTGCGATAGCATATGTTAAAACCAAAGAAATTAAAAATTCCCAAAAGGATTATATAAAAGAATGGTGGGAACTAAACGGTATTGACTCCCAACAAGAAGTTGGTCGGTTTGAAATTCAGTTGAAATATCTTCAATTAAAGAAGTATCATATTAGCTCACTTGAAATATTATTGGATACGAGTTTTATTGGATCACTGTTTAGGAATGAGGTTGAGGGTTGGTTGGAAATGTATAGGGTAAAGTTGCAGGATTTAAAAAAGCATCGAAAGGATATCGCCATTCGTAAGGGTAAGAAATTAAAGCTTTTCCACTGGCAAGACATACCTACAATATCAATAGGTATACAGCTAGAAGACGCTAAAATTGACCCAATTATGAATGCGAAACGTTCGATATCGTTTTCAGTCGATCAATTGGTGAACCAATATAATAATGATGAGTTCACGGTAACCGGCGGAACTCTAAATTATATTAATAATGTAACCGTTGAATACGATTTACAGGATTACACTAAGGGTAAATTCCAAAAGGGGTTTGATAAAAGTGAAAAATTAGGTGAAACAGATAGGGTGTTTATCCTCCGGGAATTCAAAGATAATAGAGATGAAAAATATTTTAGAAGCCGAAAGGGTGGGAGCATATAGATGGTGCTGGTCCGTACATTAATAATTTTAAAGGGGATAGACCAATATCGTCCCCTTTTACCATTATTTATTGTCTCAGGTTGGGCCATCTGTGTCTATTTTTGTCGGAGGTTATCATTGAACATCATTCCAATAGCTAAATTCAAAACTATGGCTAAAATAGGTTTCATCCGTATTATTTTAAAAAATATTATTTGGATGAAATGTGTAAATTACGATGCCGTTGATATATCGTAACCTAAAAAAACAATTTAATGGAAGATTATACTTTAGAAGAAATATATATAATTGCTGGCCGTGAAGATAAAACTGTTTTAATTCAATTTAAAAGTGGTAGTGACTCATACATCAAATATGGAAAATCGATACTAGGTGTTTTTGTATATACCCAAAAGGAACGAGAAGAAATGGATGTTCTAGTAAAGAATGGACCATTCAACAAAAACGGATTGGCTAGAGTCAAATATCTTGAATATAATCTGCCATCTAATAAGGTAGCAGATTTGTTAAGTAATGGTGTCCCCTCAAGTGATATTTCTGAAATTGTTTATTCAAAATTTGCAGCGACTAATTCTTTTCATTCAAATTCTAAAAGGATGGTTAAAAAGTTGGAAATAAAAACAACTGGCGAACCAAAAGGAGGTGATTTGGATTGGATGTATGGTTTTAACAAGAAGCTGATATCGGATGGCGTGATTTTATCACCACGGGAGAGAAGCTTTTATTTAGCCGGAAAGCTTTATTATGAACCGGAAAGTTTAGATGAAAGTGATAATGAGGAAATCTATAAAGAGGACATAATTGATCCGACGGTTGAATATGAGTATTTAGTAATAAAATTTATGAAGGAAGAGATTGGTGACGAAGAAAATAGCCGGTTAAATCAACTAATTAAACAACGGGCGAATTCAATCTTTGAGAAGTTAAATGGGTATCTTATTGAAGCTGGTAGCAGCTATAAAAAACTTGTTAAAAACAACATGGGTAAGGCTATTGAATTAGCAACAAAAGCAATGTTTTTTACTGAGCGAAGACTTAATATTGGAGGCAAGCTTCCTGTATATGTTGACCTTGATAGTTATTTTCATGTTTTCATGAGGCATGTTGAAGAATTTAAAATAAACAAGCAGTTTGAGCATAAGGATAATTTCCAATGGAGTATAGATGATGTATTTTTTGTTATGGAAAAAGTCGTTCACGAAATCGATGATGAATATCAGGCTTATAGAAATTCAAATATAAATGATCGTTTTAGTAAGTATGGTCCACAGAGTGTTTATTTTGAAGGGGATTATTATACGCTACATATCGAAAAGGATGGTAGAATAAGTACTTTTCATAAAAACAGGAAATAAAAAGTATAATCGCCCCCCCCCGGTATCCCGGCGTGCCATATCAATGATATTTGAATGCAGGAAGGGGCTACAATCACATCTTTCTATTAATTATGTGCTCCTGTAAAAACTTCATTTTCATCTATTTTTTGATTATTGGAAAAAATATTTTCAGAAAAAAAATCAGAAATTGAAAGTTGTTTGTCATAATAAAATACCTTTATTGTTCTAATAAACCAATACCATTAATGATGAACGACTGGATGCAATACCCAAAATATAAACCGGCAGAAGACGGTTTATTCTTGGTTAGTGTCAAACGGCCCGAAGGGGTAAAAGACTTCTATTTTTTCAAATCAATAGCGAAATACGATTTTGATCAGGATAGGTGGTATCGTTACGAATCGTTTAATGAAAATCCTGTTGGTGAAATTATTCAATTTGATGTTGTCGGATGGATGGAATTACCCGGTGTCTTCCTTGGGTAGTATCAATATAAGCGAAGGAGGCAATTTAAGACGTTTTAAGCTAGTACTTCCAATCAGTATGACTAAATGGTAGTCGGTTTAATTCGTCCCGGTAAAACCGCCATTTGGGCATAAATTTAGTTAGTAAATTTACAAACCGATCATTGTGTTTTCGCTCAAGTAAATGGACCAGTTCGTGAGCAACAATGTATTCGATACATTCCAACGGTTTTTTAGCTAACTCTAAGTTAATCCATATCCGTTTAGCTTCAATATTGCAAGTGCCCCACTTTGTTTTCATCTTTTTAATGCCAAATTCATTGGTTTTAACTCCAATAATGTTTTCCCACTTTTCAATCATTTTCGGAATGGTTTTTTTCATTTCTTCTCGATACCAATCTTCAATAATTTCTTTACGTTTTTCGGTAGATGTATCTGGCTTTAAATAAAGTTCAATTTTGCTGTGAGTTAGCACAATTTTGGGTTTAGCATCCTGTTCAATAATTTTAAGTAAATATCTTTTCCCCTGAAAATAGTGACTTTCCTTTGAAAGATATTCTCTTGGTGCTTCTCTTTTTTGATTTCTGAATGTTTCTTGTTGTTTTTTAATCCACTGCAATTTATTAATCGCAAACACACGGATGGTATCTAAATCCATTCTAAGTGGAGCTGCAATTTTTACACTACCGTCAGGCGGGTAAACGCTCAAATGAATATTTTTAATATCCTTTTGCTCAACATCTATGGTAATATTTCCTAATTCAATTATTTGCATTAGTACTCTTTTAACTCTGTAATGATTTTAAAAATGCGTTCAACTTTATTTTTAATACCATATGGTTCTGGTGGCTCATTGGCTATGTCTCTGCCTGTTTCATTTTGGTAAGAAATTAGTTGTTTATAAATGCTGGATTTTATTTCATTTTCCTTTGGTATATTTCCACGCCAATCATCCCTTTTTGAATTTTTAACCGCATCGTCAATTTGCATTGCTAATACTTCATCTTCCCCTAAGTTATTATACAATACTCTCTGAGCTATGGTCTTTAAAACTTTTGGGGTTTCATCGGTTTTACCTGCTTGAACTTCTTCAACCAGTTTGGCAATTTTCTTTAAATACTCTTTATAACTAATGGAATTAGCCTTGCGCTCTTTGATAATTGCCTTTAGGAGTTTAGACATCTTTTTGAAAAATTCAGGATCAATTAAATGCTCTTTAATGATTTTTTTGCGGACGTTGTTTTCGATGGTTTCGGCAACGGCTTCTTTGTTGTTTTTAATGCCATCGGGTAAAGTATCTATTGCCCCGATTATTCCCAAGCTTTCAATAATTTCAAGTAATGACATATCCTTAAATGGAGAGATTATTTTAGGGTCTTTAGCTTGAATGTAAGTGTCAATCAAATGACGCATATCGGCCTCGTAGGTTTTTAAGTCTAAGGTTTCACCGCTTGCTTTTCGTATTTCCTCTCGAAGTTTTAAGTAATGGTCTAACTCTTTCTTTATTTTTTCAATCTCAGACAAGGTATAGCCTGCTTCTTCCATTTCATCGGCTATGTTCGCATAGGCCCGAATTAATGAAACCGTTTTTTTGTACAACGATGTGCGTTGTGTTTCCTTCGCTTTTAATTCGCTTTCTATTTCGGGATTCCCGCAGAAATACCGAATATATGCCATTGTGTCTTTAGGAGATTCAACCGCTTCGCAAAGTAGGGCAATTTCTTCCAAGGCATTATCTAAACGCTCTTTACCTGCAACCAAGCGATCTTTTAGCATTATATCAATGTCTTTTGCTTCAAACTCATCATAGTCTAAATCTGAAGTATAGACAGAAATTGCGTTTTCAACCTTTTTAAACAGGTCTTTATAGTCAACGATGTATCCAAATTGTTTGTCGTCTCCATCCAAACGGTTAACCCGGCAAATAGCCTGAAAAAGTCCGTGATCCTGCATGCTTTTGTCAATATATAAGTATGAACAACTTGGGGCATCGAAACCGGTAAGTAGTTTGGAAACCACAATCAACAATTTCATATTTGCTGGTTCGTTTATAAACTTATATTTTGCCCAATCTTCATAGGTTTCTGTTTTCGTTTTATTGGTTTCTGGTTTTACACCTTTCAAGAGTCCTTCATATAAATTATACATAAACTCTTTTTCGGTTTCGGTGCTCGCTCCCGTGTCTTCTGTAGTTACATCGCCGGTTTGTGGGCTGTAGGAAGTTACAATTGCCGATTTATCTTTTAAAGATGTACCCTGAAATAATTCATAATACTTACATGCTTCGTAAATTGAAGTTGCTATTAAAATAGCGTTTCCAGCCTCAGAACTTAATCGGGCTTTTATGCTAAAATCGAAAACAATATCGGCAACAACTTTGCTCATACGGGAACGACTGCTCAAAACTTTTTGCATAGTTCCCCATTTCTTTTTGAGTTCTGATTTCTGAAATTCGTTCAAGCCCTTTGTCTTTACTTCAAACCATTCGTCTATCTTTTTTTGAGAGGTTAGCTTTTGGTCTATATCTCGTGCTTCATAAATCAAATCGAGAATTACACCGTCATCAACACCTTCGTTAAATTTGTAAGTGTGAATGTATTTCCCGAAAATCTCCAAGCTGGTTTGTTTGTCTTGCTTTAATAAAGGTGTACCAGTATAGCCTATAAAAACAGCATTGGGCAACATGGCTTTCATGGTACGGTGAAGTTTTCCGCTATCGATGCCTTTACTCCCGGTATTGTGTGTACGATGGCACTCATCAACAAATACAAATAATTCACCAACTGTTTTTGATGGTTGGCTTTTTAATTCTTCAATGAACTTATTAAAGTTTCCGACATCTTTTTTACCAAATTTATGGACCAGCGAGCACAATAAACGAGGGGTCGCCTGTGCGAGTTGTTTCATTAAATCTTTACCGCTTTTGGTGCGATAAATCTTTTCATCTGCATCTTTAAATACACGCTCTATTTGTTTGTCTAATTCATCACGATCGGTTAATATGGCTACTCGTGCATTGGGATTATTCTCTAAAATCCACTTAGCAAGCATTACCATTACAATACTTTTACCACTGCCTTGTGTGTGCCATATAATACCGCCCTCGTATCTGTTTACATACTTCTGAGCTTCTTTAATACCAAAATATTGATGAACTCTTGGTAGTTTTTTTACTCCTGCATCAAAAAGAATAAAGTCATAAACGATTTCCATAAATCGTTCTTTATTGCACATTTTCAATATGTACTTATCCAATAGGTTTCGGCTGATGTCTTCAACATCTTCTTTCCATTTTAGATAATATTTCTCTGGGGTTTTTATTGTTCCGTAGCGTAAACCTTCGGTATCGTTCCCTGCAAATAGATATTGTGCGGTTGCAAAAAAAGGCTGAATAAAACGGTCCTGTTGGTTGGTTATGTTTTGGCGAATGCCATCGTTTAATGTTACGGTAGATCGTTTCAATTCAATTACACCAAGCGCAATGCCGTTTACATAAATTACAATATCGGGGCGTTTGGTTTTATTGCCTTTTATGGTTACTTCTTCGGCAATAGAAAAATCGTTGTTGGTAAAGTTATTCCAGTCAAATAGATGTACGGTTTCAAAGTTTTCGCCTGCTTCGGCTTTTACTTTGATACCGTAGCGTAGTTTTTGATATACATTTTTATTGGTTGTATAAAGGCTATCGTTAAAATTACTGGCAGTGCTTTGTAATTCATAAATAGCTTTATCAATTTGAGTTTTTGAGTAGCCTTTACGTTTTAGGTAATTTGTGAGCAAATCAACTTCTATATTGCTATTGTTTTCTCGCTCTTCCCAATTACCAAGATAAGTATAACCCAACTCATCTTTGAAAAGTTTGACTACACGATTTTGTGTGATTCGTTCAATTTGACCAATACTATCCATTACGTTGACCTTATTTTTCTTACTAAAGACTTCTACAAATTGTAATAAACTTGCTATTCCCACAATCAACCCAATTATCAGTGATTGTATCTACTCCAACCTTTTGGGCATGTTCGTTAAAACAAGTTTGCCAATCTTTATCATTTTTGAATAGCTTTCTTTTATTATAATCCATGTCGCTGCAATTTAAGAAACCTAAATAGACCAATACGACTGGAATGCCCTGATTTGCAAGCCACCACGCATGTGCTACACGGTTTGAAAGCTGGTAGCAATTATCTCGTGAAATGGTCATTTGTGGGTATGTGCTTTTTATTTTAGCATTCGCTTCATTAATCGCATCGGCAATTTTTTTATGATTTTTTATTGAATCAACCGATGCATCCGATTTCAAATTCTTACCGTGAGATTCCATGTCCAATTCATCCCAATGGGCTTTGGCCTCAACAAGTAATATGCCTCTTTTGCCATTAATAGTGCATGTTGAAATTAAGTCCCAATTTGGTGTTGTAGAATCTTTGTGTAACCACCACTTAACAATATCAGCGGATAATTGAGGTGTGAAATTATATTTTAAAAAATCTTTCAATTCTGCTTCTTTATCTTGATGTAAACTTTTAGGCATCCAATTATCATAAACAGTTATTTTTGCCTTTGTAGTTTTTATCAATGTATTGACATTTGAAATAAAATCACTTGATTCAACTAGTTTTATAACCGAGTACTGACTTCCTTTCATATTAACCTTATTTTACCCGTTAACAAACTTTGCATTAAGCCCTGTTTTAGGTGCTTGTATTTTGCCAGATTCTTTTGTAATGTTTCTATTTCACTGTCCATATCGGATAGAATTTGGGCGATATGGGTTTGTTCTGATAATTTAGGGTTTGAAACTAATATTTGTGAAAATTCTGATTTATTTATCATTGGCAGAGCCTGTTCGCTTGCCATCAATTTTATTTTTTCAGCAATTAAACTTAATTGGTAATACAGGTATTCTGTTTGAAAATTGCAATTGGGATAAATTGCATTTATTTGTTGATTCGATGTTAATTCCAAAGACGCAATTCCCATTTTTCCGATTGTAGAACCAATACACGTGAATAGGATACTACTTTTTGGAAATTTTCTTGAAATATTAAATCCTTTTTTTGAAAGTTTTTTTTCTGTATTAGCAATATACTTAGAACAACCTAAATCTGCTGGACTAACAAAACAATATTCAATACCATAATTATCAACATCTTTTGTAGGAGGTGTAGTACCCGTCGCAATCTCAGCAATCTCTCCCAAAGTCTTTACCTCCCAACCCTCTTTAGGGCTAAGCAATTTCTGCATTGCCCCTTTTTTAATGAGCTGCTTTTTAGCAATCTTTTTTTCGAGTGCTTGTATAAGGCTGTCAGTGTCGGATATTACGCTGGCAATTGCTATTTGTTCTGGTAGTGGGGGGAGAGCAATTTTGAATTCATCTAGATTTTTATTTGTAAGTTGATTGATGGTAGCTCCCATTGTTTCATCAATCTGCTTTTGTATAATATTACTTTGAAATGAATAAAAAATATACTTTGAAAACGAACTTCGATAAATAGACATAAATGCACCAAATGCAAATCCTTCTGCCTTTTTATCAATCAATGCACACTTCCCAATTAACTGTTTGCTTCCATTTCTTACACAGATTAATATGTCGTTCTCTTTAACAATAACTCGTTTAGGAACTTCCATATCAACAAAAACATTGTTCTTATATTTCAATTGATTTTGCTGAATATTAGAAGACCTTAGAACTAAAAGACCATAATCTTTGACATTACTTGGAGAGTATGTCAAACCAATTACTGTAGTACCAACTTCACCCATTGATACACATTCCCAATCATCAGGGATAACGCCAACCTCTGTATTTTTATAACCCGCCTTCACTGCGTTTTGGACGGACAAGCCCGCTTTTAGTTCCATACAAAGCCCATTTTTTCGAGATGAGAACTTACTTTGCTTTCCAAATCGCTTACTTCTTTTTCAATAGCAGGCAAGGGTGTTTCGTAGCGTTCTACTAGTTCTTTTATCCGGTTGGTAAGGCTTTGACTTATGTGGTCAATTTCGCCTTTTATAGCAGTTTCTATGGTTTGCATCCATTTGTCTTCTACAACCAATTGTTTTATTTCGGCTTCGGAAAGTGCTGGGTATTTAGCGTAAAGCTTTATATCCAAATCGGTTTCGGCTTCTTTAATCTTTTTGCTTGTTTCCGTTTGTTTTGCGAGTAATACTAAATAGTGATTTAAAACAGATAATTCATCTTTGACTTCGGCAAGCTCAGCCGCCGTAGCTTCTGTTTTTATCTCTTTTATGCGTTTGGTAATTTCGGCTTTGTTTACTTTTTCGAGTTCTGCAAAGTAGTCATCTTCCACACTGTGTTCTTCTTCCAGTTCGGTAAGTTCGATTGCAATTGTTTCTTTTTCGGTTTCTAAATCTGCAATTGTTTCTTTTTCGGTTTTAAAATAACGGTTTATAACCAACTCTTTGGGTATAAGGTCACAGGTCCAGCCTTTATCAACCATTTTCTTGGCTTTGTTTTCTACCAATATTCGGTAGGTTTGGGCTTTCCAACCATCAACAGAAACGATGTAACAATCGTCTTGCATGGTTTCAACCCAAAAGCTCATTAGGTGTTGGAAAATATCGTATTTGTCGATGAGTGCTTTGTTTTGGTATGTTTCAAGTAAATCTTCGGCAAGTGTTTCTATAACTTTCTTGGGGTGGTTGCCAATAGCTAAACTTTTAAGTATTGCAGTATTTTTGATTTTCCATTGCATAAATAATGTGTCCATTTCAGCAATAAAAGAAACAAACTCAGGATGCGAAAATATGGTGTTTTTGATTTCAGAATGGTTAATGGTTAGGTTCGAATATTTATCATTTAACTTTTCAAAGAGAGACTTCCTAAGCGTAGCAAATATTTGCCAATAGTTGGAAAGTGCATCAATGTCAACGGTCGGTATTCCACCTTTTAAATGTGCTTCAATATCCTGAATATCTTCGGTCTCTTGGCTTTCGATGTATCTTGGTATGTTCAAGTTAAATTCGTTCTTTTCAATTTCAGCAACTGATACCATTTGGCTAAAACCTGCAATTTCCAATTGCGCATTAAATACATCCGTAATTTTACGAATGTCCTGCTCACGCAAACGGTTTTTATTACCATCTTTCATAAAGCCTTTTCCTGCATCAATCATAAAAATCCCTTTACGATTGTTGGCGTTTTCTTTATCAATTAAAATAATAGCCGCAGGAATACCCGTACCGTAAAATAGGTTGGCCGGCAAACCAATAATTCCTTTTATATACCCTTTTTTAATTAAGTTGGTGCGGATACCAGCTTCTGCATTACCTCTGAATAATACCCCGTGAGGCAGAATAATCGCACCCTTTCCGTTTCGTTTTAGTGAGCGTACAATGTGCAGAAGGAAAGCATAATCTCCATTTTTTTCGGGTGGTGTACCGTAATCCGCAAAACGGTTGTAAGGATAATCATCGGGAAGGGTCAATCCGTTGCTCCAACGCTTATCGCTGAATGGAGGATTTGCAATTACATAGTCAAATGTCTTTAGGTTTCCATTTTCTTCAAAGAGTGGGTTCGACAGTGTATTCCCTTGTTTGATTTCAGCCGTAGGGTTGTTGTGTAATATCATATTCATACGAGCCAAACCAGCCGTGGTAGCTTCTTTCTCCTGTCCGTATAGTGTAACCGTTTTATTGGCTTCGTTTCCAACCCTAAGCAACAAAGAACCTGAACCACAGGTGGGGTCATATACTGTAATATCCGAATTTGTATGAGCGTCGTTAATACCAATAATTGATGCCATTGTACGACTTACCTCAGCCGGTGTATAAAATTGCCCTTTACTTTTACCGCTTTCTGCTGCAAAATGTCGCATCAAATATTCGTAGGCATCGCCCAATATATCGTCCCCTTCAGCTTTGTTTTTACTAAAATCCAATGCTGGGTTTTCAAAAATAGCAATTAGGTTTGTTAGGCGGTCAATCATTTCTTTTCCGCTACCTAATTTGGTAACATCATTAAAGTCGGGCATATCCGATAAATGATTAGCTTCTTCTAATGGTGCTAATATTTTTGTATTGATAAGTCCACCGATATCTGGGTTTCCTTTCAGTTTTACCATATCGGCAAAACTTGCACCATCGGGTATCGTGATCGGTGCATAAGGCTGGCCGGCCCATTTATCGCTAATGTATTTAATAAATAGCATTACCAATACATAATCTTTGTACTGGCTTGCATCCATTCCACCTCTTAATTCATCACACCCAGCCCAAAGACTGCTGTATAATTCTGATTTTTTTATTGCCATTATTTTGTTTTATCGTTCTTTTTGTGGATTATCTACTAACAAATCTTTTGCATTTACTTCAAGTAGATCAGCTATTTTGTAAAGTAATTCTATTGTCGGTTGTCTTTTGTTGGTAACGTATGAGTTAACCATATTGTATGATTTTCCAAGCTTTCCGGACAACCATGTTTGTTTTATTCCCTTTTCGTTGAGGACTTCCTTTATTCTATTCATGTGCTAGGAAATTGGTTAAATAAATACATTATCTGATGAGATAAAACTACAAACTTTTATGATAGTTCTTTACATAAAATAGCGGAAATGTCGAATAATTTTCCGACTTTTGAAGTGACAAATCTTTTCCAAAGGTTGATCAAAAGGTGTCAAAATCGAGACCTATCGTTTTTTGAGGATTGTAAATACTTGATTTTAAGCAAGAAAGAAATAAGGTTAGCTCCCCTACCTGGGGAGCTTCGAAAAGCTGATCAAATATGGTCAGCTTTTTTTGTGCTCAAAACTTCCATATCCATCGTCTGGTAAGGGTTTCAGTCAAAGTTTGATATTTCCTAATTGATTGCAACTTTTGATACCCCTAATGGGACTGATGCAACTTCGTTTATTTTTAAACAAAATTATTGAATAGTATTGGAAAAGTAATAACTTTGTAATTACCTAAATTCATCATTATGGAAGTGTCTGTTATAAAAATAGGAAATTCAAAGGGCATCCGATTAAGCAAAACAATGCTGGAGAAGTATAATATTCAAGACTCTGTAAATATTACATTGGAAGAAGATCAGATTGTTATAACACCTATAACAAAACCTCGTAAAGGGTGGGACTTGGCCTTTCAAAAAATGGCTGAAAATAGAGATGACCAGTTATTGATCAATGATGTGTTTGATGATGAAAATCTTGAAGAATGGTAGTTTCACAATATCAAATAGTATTGGTTAATCTTGATCCAACCGTTGGAAGTGAAATAAAGAAAACCAGACCTTGTGTTATTATCTCACCCGTTGAGATGAATAAGTATCTTCGAACTGTAGTTATTGCTCCAATGACCACCAGTTCCAATAACTATCCAACCAGAGTTCCTTTAGAACATGATGGAAAAACAGGAACAATTGCCCTAGATCAGATTAGAACTATTGATAAGCAAAGGATTATCAAAACATACAAGAGCCTATCCAAAGAGGAAGTTTTACTGGTGAAATCAGTTTTAAAAGAAACATATGTTGATTAAAAAATAAGCTCTTGGTTGCAACTTTCGGCTGTTTGGGGAGCAAAGAAAAGCTGATCATAATTGATCAGCTTTTCTCTTGAGTTTAAATTCATAAAAACCTTGCTGTCATAGTGAACTACGTAAACAGCAATAATGTTTTTTTTGGGGGGAGGCATTAAATTTACAGGGATCATCATAAGGTTGGAGTGGATATGATGATCCCTGAAAATTCAAAAACAATTTGAACAGGTTCTAAATTTCTTCAAACATTAACTTTTCGATATCGGGTTTTTCTTTGCCAAATTTATTGGTAATGCTATGCATTATTTGGAAAACAACCGGCACAACAATTAATGAAAGGAAGGTCGACAAGGCCATACCACCAATTATAACCCAGGCCAATCCATTTCTCAACTCAGCTCCTGAACCTGTACTTACAGCTACTGGTAACATTCCTACAATGGTGGAGAGGGCTGTCATCAAAATTGGGCGGGTACGTAGTTTCGCTGCACTAATCAGTGCGTCATTGATGGCCTTGCCTTGTTTCAGAGCATCGTTGGCAAAGTCAACAACCAGAATGGCATTTTTCGAAACCAGTCCAATTAACATCACCAGTCCCAGCATTCCATAAATACTTAAAGCAGTGTTGGTAAGCGCCAGAGCAAGCACTGCGCCTAACAGCGATAATGGTATGGAGAACAAAACTACCAGTGGGTCTGTCCAGTTGTTATACAATACGACCAAAGCCAGATAGATCAAAATAACTGATAACAGCAAAGCCGTGGTTAAAACATTCATGGAATCGTTCATGGATTTTGTTTCTCCACCAGCTTCAATTTTAATGCCTTGTGGTATGCCCATTTCTTCAACTTCTTTTAAAAATTGACTGGAAACCGTTCCCGAAGCCACACCCGAAACTTGTGAACGAATAGCTACTGAACTGTTTCGATTGTAACGTTCGAGTTTGTTTGGGCCGGTGCTTAGTCGGATGGTCGCAAACTGATCGAGTCGGATGGATTCACCTCTGTTATTGATAAAAGTAATGCCTTCTACGTCATCGGTTTGTTGTCGGAAAGCACGGTCGGCTCTAATGTTGATGTCGTATTCATAGTTGTTTTCGGTATACTTTAATATGTTGTTCCCCTGATAGGTCATTTGCATGGTCAGACCAACATTATCCATTGTTAATCCAAGAGCAGCCATTTTATCGCGATCAACATCAACCGAAATCTCCGGTGTTCCGCTTTCAACCGATAACTGTGCTTGTATTGTACCAGGAATTTTTTTCATGAGTACCAAAGCACGATCGGCAAAAAGCATTAGTGAGTCGGTGTTACTACCACTAATAACATATTCAACAGCTGCCTTTGCTGCTTCACCTGTAATGGCTACACTGAATAAATTAACCTTGGCATCGATAAGATGTTCTGATAAGGGTTGCTTGAGTTGTGTGATGTATTGCTTGGTACTTTCTTTGCGTTGATCTGCTGCAACCAGTTCTACATTTAATTCGGCCAAATAAGGTGTTCCTTGTGAGCTTTTTGTATTGTCGCTAGTTATACCTACCGTGGTAATCACTTTTTGAACGCCGGGTTGTGTCCTAACCCAATCTTCGGCTCTGCGCACCATTGCATTCGACTCTTCAATTGAAATATCTTTTGGCATTTCTAACTGTACAATGAATTCGCCGCGATCGACATCGGGTAAAAATTCAAAACCAATATATCCCAATGGGAACAATGAAAAAATCGCCACTGTAATGGCTATTACTGCAAGCCCAACCCAACGTTTGTGTCCGAGCGACCACGCCAATAAATTGGAAATCCAGTTACTGAAGGAGGTAATTATTTTTTCGAATCCTAACAAAATTTTTCCAAAAATACTTTTGCCGTTAAGCTTTTGAACCTTTCCGAAACGTGAGGTGAGCATCGGTGTTAAAGTGAGTGCAGCAATTGTACTTATAATGGTTGCCATTACAATGACCAAGGAAAATTGACGCAATATATCTGATACCAAGGTTTTGGTTAGTGCCACCGGTAAAAATACGATCACCAATACTACAGTGGTAGAAATAACGGTAAAGCCAATTTCTTTCATGGCATCGTAAGTAGCACGCACACGGTTTTTGCCCATTTCGATGTGACGGTATACATTCTCAATTACCACAATGGCATCGTCAACCAATACCCCTATAACCAACGAAAGCCCAAGCAGTGACATGAGGTTAAGCGAAAAATCGAGTAGATACATTCCTATAAAAGTGCCCACTAAAGATACAGGTACAACCATCATTACGATGAAAGCATTTCGGATACTGTGTAAAAAGAAAAGCATCACCAGGGTTACGAGTATCACGATAAGTAAAAGGTCGTTTAATACCGATGCAATTGAGCTACGTGTGAAGTCTGTTGAGTCCTGAACGATTTCTGTTTTTAGTGCTAAGGAAGCAAATTCGCTTTCCATTTCGCTAAGCTTTTCACTCACCAATTCACTTACTTCAATGGCATTGGCATCGCTTTGTTTCAATACATTGATGATGATGGCTTCTTCTCCATTTATTCGAGCCAATTTGGT
This sequence comes from Prolixibacteraceae bacterium, assembly GCA_041821245.1. Lineage (GTDB taxonomy): Bacteria > Bacteroidota > Bacteroidia > Bacteroidales > Prolixibacteraceae > Roseimarinus. The sequence continues at coordinate 46,601 of JBGUEP010000017.1, read as the reverse complement.
AGGATCTTGCAGTGCATCTACAATTTCAGCAATATCACTTAGTCGAATTTGAGTGCCGTTTGGCAAAGTATTGATTACAATGTTTCTGATTTGATCAATGGATTCCAATTTTCCTGAAAGACGAACAGTAGTTGTTGTTGCTGTTCCTTTTAGACTTCCTGTGGGAAAGTCGAGGTTTGAGGAACGTATGATTCCCTGCACCTGAATGGGTGAAACACCATAAACTCTCATCTTGTCCATGTCGAGATTAACCTGTATTTCACGAGCTTGTCCGCCAATCATGCTAACTTTTGCAACTCCTTTTATACTGTTTAATCCAGGAAGGATACGTTTGTCCATCAGGTCATAAAATTCCGAGGCTTCTAATTTCGAAAGTGCCGAGATTGAAATAATTGGCTTATCATCAACTGTTAATTTACTGATGGTTGGCGATAAAACATCGCGCGGTAATTCCATCATTTTTGATGCGATAAGGTTTTGGGCATCCGAAATGGATTTGTCAATATCGGTTCCGAACTCATATAAAATGAACATCATCGACATTCCTTCGAAGGAATAAGACTGCATTTGCTCAATGCCTTCCATACTCGAAAGAGCTTCTTCCAATTTTCGGGTTAATGAGTTTTCAACTTCCAATGGCGATGCTCCGGGATAAACCATTTGCACATTAATCATTGGAGGTGTGAATTTCGGCATTAATTCAGCATTCAGACTTTTATAGCCTAAATACCCCAGTATACTTAAAACCGTAAAAAAAACGATCACATAAATTGGGCGTTTAATGGCAACTTCTGCTATTTTCATGGTTTTAGTTTTTGTTGGTTACCTTAACTCCATCCGATACGTTAATTAAGCCTGCGGTAACAATACTGTCGCCTACCTGCAAGCCGCTAATGATCTCAACATCTTCATTTACCATGGCGCCAATTATTACATCTCTTTTCGATGCAATTCCTTTATTCACAACAAAAACATTGGCCGATTTTACACTTCCACTAACTGCATTCCGCGGAATAAGAATTCCTTTAGATTCGGACTGAGACTCAAAAAATGTGGTAACGTACATTCCAGCTTTCAGTTCTTTTTTATCGTCAATTAGGACTTCAATAGGAAAGTTCAGACCTCGGTCGGCAACTGCCCCAATAAACGAAATGGTTCCACTTAACTCAACTCCCGGCAAAGCATTGCACGTCAAGTTTGCTTTTTGACCTTTCTTCAAACGTAAGACCTGCTGTTCGGAAACACTGCATTGTATTTTTAGTTTAGAATCGTCCACAATATCGAACAAACGAGTACCTGGGTTTAGGTAAGCACCTACTTCAACATAACGCTCGTTAATAAATCCTGAAATTGGTGCTTGTATGGTCGCATCTTCAAACCGTCGTTTACTGCTTAAATAACGACTTTCAGCAGCAATCATTTGAGTTTGAATGTTATCTAATTGCTGTTTGCTTACACCTCCGGCTTCGCTGGCATTTTTGAAACGTTCGTAGTCTTTTTTTAGTGAGTTGTATGCTGCTTCGCTCGATTTGTAATCGGATTTCAACATCTCGTCATCAACCTGAATTAGATTTTGTCCTTGGTTTACCCTTATCCCTTTTTTAACTTTAATCGATTCAACCCGACCGGCCACATTCGATACAAATGAAAGTGATTTCAAGGGTTCTAAAACTCCGTTTGACGAAAAACCTAAATTGAACGTTCCTTCTTTTACGGCTTCGATTTGCACTTGAACTGCGGTTGACACCACTGTGGCAATGGCCGTTTTTTCTTGGTTGGATTTCTTATTCCTTTTTAATACAAGAACAATAGCTGCAATAACGGCTACAACAACAAGTATATTTATAATTTTTTTCATTCGACTAAATTTTTAATTTTCAAAGGTGTCTCATGGAACTCGCTTGGCTGGTCGTAACCGTTTTTGAGCGGCAGAACCATGCTCGTTTCATCATTTTAAAATTGTTTGTTATCAATTAAAACTCTAATTGTACCATTGGCTTTACGAAGTTCGATGTAGGCCTGCATGTATTTGTTAAGGGCATCGGCATAGCTAATTTGCGATTGAACTAATGATGAATTGGAATTCAATACGTCGGACATTGAAGCTAAGCCCTGTAGGTAATTCGACTCAGAGATTTTGTACACCTCTTCGGCCATGGTTCTGTTTTCACGTTGAGCATCGATGGTTGCTTTGCTGTCTTTTAATTTAAGCATAGCATTCTTATAGGCCATGGTAAGCGACTGGTCGAGGATTGATTTATCTTCCTCAATTTTTTGCAATTCGAGTTTTGTTCCTTTAAGTTTTGCACTTCGTGAAAGACCAGCAAATAGTGGGACCCGAACATTTAAGCCCACCATCGATGCCGGATAATTGTAATAGGTTTCTCCACGGAAAAATTCATCACTCACAAAGTTGTGTTGATAATTAAGTCCAAGTGAAAGTGTAGGAAGCGATTCGTACTGAACTGATTTTAACTGCAGTTGTCCAATATTATGTTGTTCCTGCAATAAACGATATGGGAGTATTTGGTTCCTTTCAAAGGAGTAGGCAAGTGTTTGTTCTGCCTTATTTTCAAAAAAAGATAAGTCAATTTCCTCAATAGAAAGCTCGTAATCCATATCTAAACCCATTTGAAGTTTCATCAGGTTTTTTTGAACTTCAACAGCATTGCTAATGGCGCTCTGTTGTGTCATCATATTAACCTTTGTAATCTTAACCCGGTCAACATCTACTTTTTTTATCAATCCGTTTTCATAACTAACTTCCAGTGATTGTAGCATTTTATCAATCAACCCGATACTTTCATCAAACTGTTGTGCTGCATAAATGGTCGACTGAATAGCATAGTAAAGGTTTGCTGTTTGAGCTATGATATCTTCTTCTATGGATTCAATACCCAGATCTGCTAGTTTTTCGGCTGTTTTAGAAATTTCTAAAGCATTGAACAAAGAAAAATTAATGATTTGCTGATTTAGGGAAGCAGCCAGTGCCGCAGAATAATTGGTCCCCATTTCAATTGTCATGTATTTTGGTGCAGTAGGATCCTGTGCATTGGCAGGCAACATTTCATTTATGAAATTTGGCATTATGAAATTTGCCTTTTTCAGGTTGTAATTCATGTTGCCCGATCCATTGATTTGGGGTAGGAGACTACCCATGATTTCGCGTCTGGCCTCCATACTTTTTTCCTGGTCGAGCTGCGATTTTTTCAGATTATGGTTATTCTCTAATGCATACTTCACACAGCCATTTAAATTGTAGGTTTGCTGAGCTGAGATGGTATGCACAGAGAAATAGCATAAAATCCAAACGAGTATAGTTTTTATTACGTTCATGATTTTATTTTTAAGTTGATTAGTTTTCTGCCTTTATCGGTTGAGAGTGCTTTCAGGTTGTATATTACTACGGTTTCGAAGTAATTATTTGCTGAAAATTCATTGTCGGAAATGATTGATTGAAAGAAAAATCCGAAGATGGAATGTACGAAATATCGACTGATTAATCTGATATCAAGTTCACTTGCATAGAGTCCTTCTTTGATTCCTTTTTCAAGATTGAGTTTAATTGTTTCGCTGAATGGTCCAAGCTTCGAAGTGTGTTTTTCACTGATCATGTCAGGGTAAAGCTTATTCAAATCACTTATGAATACAGGAGAATGATCTTGAAAGAAGATGGACAATGCATGGAAGCTTTGTTGCATACATTCAATTGCATTTTTATTCTCATCGATAAGCAATTCCATGTTCGAATTTAAATCGGTAAAAACGTGGTGAATGCATTGGCGCAGTAAGGTATCTTTCGAATCAAAATGGTTGTAAAGTGTTTTTTTGGATATTCCCATTTTTGCAGCCAGCTCATCAATCGAAAGACGTAAACCTTCCTGTTTGAAAATGACCAAGGCCTTGTTGATGTATTTTTGTTTTTTATCCATTATTGAAAATATTCAAAACAAATATACAATAAACACACTATGGTCGTATATAAAGTGTAATTATATTGTTCAGATAGTTGATGTGATTTTAGAGGATGATCAAATTAGAACCATTGATAAAAAAAGGATTGTTAAAACATATGAATACCTTTCAAAAAAAGAAATTCTAATTCTTAACTCAGTATTAAAGGAAACTTATATTTTTGGTTTTGATGAATGTGGAACATTTCAAATTAAATTAGGTAGTGTGAAAATAAAACTGATTTTTGCGTGGTACGACCTTTGGATTGGTGCATTTTGGGATCAAAAGAAACGGTGCTTATACATTTTTCCAATTCCAATGTTTGGTGTAATTCTAAAATTTGGAACAGACTCAAACTCCGTACCTGAAAAACAGGATTGATCGCTTTGGACTGCATTCGATTGGCAGATGAACAATGAACAACTGACTTTTCAGATTGCTCAATACTATTTCGACAAGTCGGCACAGATCAATGTGTCATCATTGCGAATAAAAACATGTTGGTTGGCAAAAGCCGGATGGGCCCATACCACTCCTCTTGCTAACTGTTTTTTTGTTGGCTCAATTAGTTTTGCCCTACTGATTTCTTTAAATCCGGTAGGCGAAAGTTGGGTAATTAAAAGTTCACCCTGTTCATTCAGCATCCATATTTTATCCCCGTTCTGCACAAAGTGAATGTTTGCCCAACGATTTCGATTGACCGCAGTTTGGTCTTCCCAAACCCGGTTTCCGGTTTTCAATTCCAAACAACGTAACTCGCCATAACTATCCACGCCATAAATGTAATTGTCGATCATCACAGGAGTATTCATGACACAATGCAGCGCATCGGTTTTCCGCTCGCTCTCTCCGCTTCGTTGCCAGACTTTTTCCATGGTGGTATAATCATCGCCAAGACTCAAAAGCAGTGAACCGTTGTAAAACGAGCTTACAAAAACATAATTGTTGTACAATACAGGCGTGGCTATTCCCATGCCCGATTTTTGTTCCCAGGGGTAACTCCAGTATACATGACCATTTGAGGGATTTATGCCGGAGAGACTATTTTGAGTCCACACGAGCACTACTCTTTTACCGTTCTTTTCAATTAATACCGGAGCAGAATAAGCAGCAACTTCATCTAAACTACGCCAAACTTCTTCTCCTGTATGCTTATTTAAGGCAATAACACAAGCATTATTTTGACCACCAATTTGAAGTATAATTGTATGGTCGACAATCAGTGGAGTTGCAGCAATTCCCCAGATCGGCATGTTTATTTTGTAGGTGAGGTTCAAATCGTTCTGCCAAATTACCTTCCCGTTTTCAGCATCCAAACAATAAAGATGACCCATAGAGCCCAGGGAATAGACCTTGTCCTCATTGATCACAACGGATGCACGTGGCCCGGCGGGATAACCAATTCCTTCGTAAATGCACTCGTACCTGTGTTCCCAAACTTTCTTTCCGGTCTGTTCATCAAAACATACTACACCTTCGGTGAAAATGGGGTCTTCTATTAAATCGGTAAGGTAAACTTTACCGTTGGCTACTGTAGGACCGGAATAGCCTGAACCAATTTGTACCGTCCATTTTGCTTCAATTTCTTCCGATTTATACTTTTCAATTATACCGCTTTCATGCCAAACCCCATCCCGGTTTGATCCACGCCAGTCAGGCCAATCCTGTGCAACAAGTATATTGTTGAGACCAATAAGAAGCAGTATGGTAATTTTCAATTGCATCATAATTTTTCCAATTTAGGTATAATCCGATTGTCGAAAGATAGCCAAAATTAGAAAAAATAGCTTTGAAAGCTCAATGAGTTTTCAGTGTTATGGTGACTTTGATTTAATAGAAAAGCCAAACAAGAAAAGAGATCAGCTTTGGTCTCTTTATTTTTATACTTTTCGTTTTAATTAAGAAGGATTCGTTTCAAATAAAATTGACTATTGTGAGCATAAAATTGATTTTTGCGTGGTAGGACTTTGGGATCGGTGCATTTTGGGATTAAAAGAAACGGTGGTTATACATTTTTCCAATTCCAATATTTGGTGTAATTTTATAATTTGAAATAGACTCCAACTCCAAACCTGATCAACAGGATTGATTGCTTCAGACAACAATAGAACGATTAACATGCAAGGCATAAATAGATCATTTTAAAATTCAGAAATATTCTCAAAATATCTGGCCTATATTTCCATTTTATTTTATTTCGTTATTTTTATACTCTAATGCTTGCTTCAATGAAAAATTGATCTGTTTTTATGGTAATTCGAATTTCCGAAGGAGCAACAAAATAACATGAATTATGCGCCAACTCTCGCTCTTTATCCTCATTTTATTATTTTCTGCTTGTGGCGGAAAACGTGAAAAAAAAGTTCAACAGCAGCAATTGAATGAACAAGAAACGGAAAGGCATTTTCTTGAAAAAGGGAAAGAAATTGCTAGTGCCACCCAAGCAGAACTTCTGAAAATCGTTCAGGATGCCTTAGCAAAAGGAGGACCGGAATATGCCATTGATTTTTGCAAACTTGAAGCATTGAATCTGAAGGACAGCCTTTCCGCGCTGACGAATAGCAAGATTCAGCGACTTTCACTGAAATACCGGAATCCAGCAGATAAACCCCAATTGCAAACTGAGCTGGACCAACTGATGGCCTATCAGGCATTGTTTGACGAGGGGAAACAACTTTCACCCGGCATACATGTGTTTGATGACCGTGTAGTGTATTATCAGCCCATAATGATCGCATCGGGAGCTTGCCTGCTTTGTCATGGAGATCCGGAAACCCAAATCGCAAAAGAAACCATGCAGGTCATCAATAGAAATTACGCTGATGATCATGCAACAGGATACGCTCTCAATGATTTCCGAGGAATGTGGAAGATTACTTTTCAAAACTAATGGTGCAAACATGTGTCAAATAGGATAGTATCTATTGAAATGTTGGTTATTAGTGCATGTTTTCGGAATGATTGATCGTTAGCGTGTAAAAAGTAAATCAAAAATGCTGCATTTTTAATTATCGAACTTATTTAGTGCATTGGAATAATCTCCTGTTTATATACTTAACAAAAAATAAATTGGCTATAGGTATGAGTGATTGTTTAAAATACTTTTAACTTTAATTCCATATTTTCAAATGTGTTTTTAATAAAACAGATCTATAAGCGATAAAAAGAAACCGGTTTTTCGAACAAATTTATGCTACTATTCAGCATGGCGTGTCTTTGTACTGAACATAAAAGAATTATAATGGATAGGTATTTGGTAAAAACGAATTGCAACGAATGTACAAAAAGAAAGAATTGTTTTATTCAAAGGGTAAATAATGCCGAAGATTTTCATGAGCTTAAGAAAAATCATATCACCTATAAAAGGGGAGAAACAATCATAAAAGAAGGAACCCAGGCATCAAATATTTTATATATTATCGATGGTTTGGTGAAAGTATACATTGAAGGTCCTGATAAGAACATCATTACGAAGTTGTTGAAAGCTGACAATTTTATTGGCTTAACTTCATTGTTTGGTGATGATACTTATTACTTCTCTGTTGCTGCATTAAAAGAAACAAGGGTGTGTTCCATAAACTGCGATAGTTTTAAAAATCTGACGACCAAATGCTGCGAATTCTCCAGAGAATTATCCAGTTGGTATTGTTCGAATTACAATCTTATGCTTTCGAAATGTTTAAATCTTGGCCTTCGGCAATTAAATGGAAAATTGGCAAATACCTTGTTATATCTTGACAGTGATGAATTCAAAGGAATCGATGTATTCCACTATATTAGCCGAAATGATTTAGCCGAATTAGCAGGAATGTCCATGGAGAGTGTTGTCCGAATCTTATCTGAATTCAACAATGAAAATATCATTCATCTCAAAGGGAAAAAAATTGAGATTACAAATATTGAACGTCTGCGAGAAATTAACAGAAAGGGGTAATTGATTCTAATCGGGTATTGAAGTTGGTTATTTCCTTGATATATTACTCTGTAATTCTAAAATGCTGTAACGCCAAAATACACGTATAGCAAATATCAATATTTTGTTTACCCGTCTTCTTAAAAATAGGGTTCTTCAAATGTCATTCATCTCCGTTGAAAATCTCAACAAATAAAAAACCAGTATTGCTCAACAAATAATTTGACAAATCTCAATTGAATACTTAAGGTTTAAGTCTTTAATTAGTTGGTGTTTTTTCTTGGCTATCGATACCTTTAAGTTGTTTTTAATGTAGCTGTTATTCTCAAAAAACAAAGCCAATTTATTAAAAAAAGGAGCCATGTATTATCAAAAAAGTGAAATAATAGAACAAATTCAATCTTATCACCAAAAGGTTGCTGAACTTTTTTACACCCTTCTTGAAACCATTCAAGATGAAAAAATCAAATCGATAGTTTACGATTTGTACCAACTTGAATTGTCGCGGGCAAAATACCTTGAAAAACACAAGAACATTGCTAAAGCATTGAACTGCTGGTTGGATTTTCCCTGTGAAAAATTGTCAAGTCAAATCAACGAATGCTTTAAGGAGATAAAAACAGACCAGAAATATATTTTGGAAGATGTATTAAAAATTGAAATGCATTTTGATAATTGTCTTATTAAACTTTACAATTTATTGGCATCCGAAAATGAATTAAGTGGTACTATCGCTAATATTTTCTATTACATGCATAAGAAAACAAAGAAAGAAGAATCGATGATTTCAGAAATGATGTGCAATTCCCAAAGCAATTTAAACTACAACTTCTCAGTGTAAAATATTTAATCAATTCAATAACGATTAAAAACGAAACAACTAACATTTCTTAAATTCTTAAAAATATGAAAAAAAGTGATGTCCTTGTCATAGGAAGTAGTGCTGCAGGATTAGTAGCTGCGCTTACAGGTAAGAGAGTTTATCCTGGTAAAATATTTACTGTAGTTTCAAAAGAAGAAAAAACACTGGTGCCTTGCGGTATCCCTTATACCTTCGCTTCAATTGATGGAACCGACAGTAACATTTTGCCTTCGGACAAGATGTTTGAAAATGCAAACATTGAATCAATACATGATGAAGTTATTTCCATTGATTCAAAGAATAAAATTTGCACATTAAAAAACAACGAAAAAATAGCCTTCGACAAACTGGTTATTGCCACCGGATCATCACCTGCAATTCCTAAATGGTTAAAAGGTGCTGATCTGGAAAATGTTTTTACTGTACCGAAAAGTAAAAACTATCTTGATTCAATGAAATCAAAACTCGACAAGTGCAATAAAATTGTAGTTGTTGGTGCAGGTTTCATTGGGGTTGAATTATCGGACGAGCTAGTAAAAACCGGTAAGGAAATCATTCTGATTGAAAAGTTGCCTCATATTCTGGGTTTATGTTTTGATGAAGAAATATCCATAAAAGCTGAAGAAGTTCTAACAAAAAATGGAGTAATATTAAAAACGGGTGTAGGCGTTAAAGAATTATCTGGCGATGGGAAAGTCAATAAAATTCTATTGGAAAATGGAGAATCAATTGATACTGATGCAGTGGTGTTGGCAATGGGTTATCAGCCAAATACAACGCTGGCCAAAGAAGCAGGCATCAGTTTAGGCAATATGGGTTGTATAAAGGTTGATGAGTATATGAGAACCGAAACGCCTGATATTTTTGCAATTGGTGATTGCGCTAAAAAGTTTGATTTCATTACCAGAAAACCTTGCTGTACTATGTTGGCTTCAACTGCTTGTGCCGAAGCAAGAATTGCAGGTATTAATTTATTTAAATTATCAGCAATTAAAACATTTAGTGGTACGATCTCTATTTTTTCAACAATGATTGGCGACACCGCTTTTGGAGTGGCCGGAATTACAGAAACACAAGCAAAAAAAGAGGGATTTGATATCATTACCGGAGTTTTCGAAGGAATGGACAAACACCCCGGAAGCTTACCCGGAGCTAAAAAACAACTGGTAAAATTAATTGTTGGTAAAGAATCGAATGTGATTTTGGGGGGAGAAGTAATTGGTGGAGCTTCCATTGGAGAACTTACAAATACAATCGGTATTATTATACAAAACCGAATGACCATCAATTCAATTTTAACGTCTCAAATTGGAACACATCCGCTCCTAACGGCATCACCTGCGGGATATCCATTGTTAAAAGCTGCCGGTAATGCTGCTGCTCAGATCATATTTGGTTAACAGTAGTCTTTATTAAAACAAACAAAGCCAATAAATATCTTTGGGAATATACAATACAAAAGCCGGTATAAATTGCCGGCTTCTGTTTTCTCCCTTAATGTGAATTCCGAGGAGTTCTTGCAGTTTGTTAGATCTGCTTTAGTGAATTCGTATTATCCCCGTATTTGTGCGTGACCATCTCTTTCACCCGTTCTTCTTTCAGAGCGGATACCATCATTCATTTCTCTTTTTCGGTCTTTCATGGTATCTACCTTCAGCAATTGTTCTTCCGTGAGTAGTGCTCTAAATTCCTGATGTTGAGCAGCCATTACTTTTGCAATTTTGGTTTTTACTACCGACATTTTATCAATGTTCTGATTGATGGCCGATAGATCTGCTTTATCGGCGGTTACCAGCGTTTGCTGGTGCGCTTTTAGTTCTCGCAATTCATTTTTAAGTGGCTTAACTTTTTTTGCTGTTTCAAGTTTCAATTGTTTAACCGATTCTTTTTGTTCTTCTGTCAGAAAAGCCTGATGTTCTTCTTGTGCTTTATGGTGTTGTTTCATTGCCATCGCTTTTTGGTGCTTAGGCATTTCATTTTGTTCTCTTTTTGAATTTGGCTGTGCCATGCTTACTGAAGAGATTAAAAATACTGCGATGACCATTAGGCCGAAAAGTTTTGTTTTCATCTTTTATGTTTTTATGTGTTTTCAGTATTTTTGACCTGTTACAGCGAAAATGGTTTAATGCTTTTTAGAATTTAACCGTTTTTAACAACTTTTGATTAGTAGGCACTTATAGTGTATGATGGAAACAAGAAAAGTTAGCAATTGGGAAAAAAGTTGATTTACGAAAAAAAATTAACTAGCTTGTTTGTTCAATACAGGAGATGAAACAACATTGAAGTAAAATTTGAGAATGTTGTAGCGAATGGGTTAGAATATTTTAAATTTATTGAGGTGCAACGACTCATTGTTATATTAAAATTCAGCATTCTACTCTCTGGAAATTGTTATGGCCAACAATTTGAATTTACCAATTACACCATTAACAACGGCCTTTCTCAAAGTGTTGTCAATTGTGTTTACCAGGACTCAAGAGGCTTTTTATGGATGGGAACTCAGAATGGATTAAACCGTTTTGATGGAGAATCATTTAATGTATTTTCATATAACCCACTCGACTCCTGTTCAATTTCTAATAACTGGGTCTATGCCATCACAGAAGATTTGGATGGGAATTTATGGATAGGTACCAAAGGGGGCCTGAATAAATACCTGTTTAAACAAAACAAATTTCAGCATGTTGTTTATCAAACCGGATACCTACATGATGTAACCAATTACAGCTATGACAACATTTGTTTAGGCAATGGGAATATGCTGATTAACACTCCACCCGTCATTTCATTTTATGACCCGAAAAATGGGGATTTTACTCATTTTACCAGTGAATTAAGTTATGATGGATCAGTTAAGGATGTTAAAGTTCCAATTCTGGAAGATCGCGATGGTACCATCTGGGTGGGGGCTACAACAGGTCTATGTAATTTTTCGATTCAAACAAAAGCATTCAGCTATTTTTCATTCGTGAGTTTCACCGGCGATACTATTCGAAATGTCAATGTAACAGGATTGTATCAGGACCATAAAGGCATGCTGTGGGTTGGAACAACAGTAGGTTTATATCGTTACAATTCCCAAAAGCGGTGTTTTAACGAAGCTTTATTTAAACTTCATTCTGCAGAACCATTTTCCTTTGCAAATACTTGTATCCGAACGATTCTAGAGGATAAAGATGGGAATTTAATTGTGGGTACCGAGGGCAATGGATTGTATGTATTTTCGGTTGAATCTGACAATCAGCTTTCGGTTCAGAATTACACTTCAGAGAATAGTGCCATTGGCCATAACATTGTTCAATCAATTATTGTTGACCGGTCGAAAAACCTTTGGATTGGTACCCTTCAGGGGATCAGTAAGACTGATCTGAAGAAAAAAAAGTTTACGCTTTACCGAAGATACAATTCGCCAAACTCAATCGATCTATTGGGAAATGTGATTGCATCGTTGTATAAAAACGATGATGGTGTTATTTGGGTTGGCAACTGGGGGCAGGGACTAAATCTGTTCAACCGTGCAAGCAATACGGTTGAACATTTTTCAACACAACTCTCAGGCAACCATTATATCCCAAATGATTTTATTCATGTCATTTTTAAAGACTCGAATCACCGTATTTGGTTGGGAACACGCGATGGTATTCTTATGTACGACAAACCGTCTCATCGTTTTATTCCTTATTACGAATATTTTAAAAATACTGGATTGCCAGCATTCCATAATGAAAGAATTTATTCGATCATTCAGGATAAAGCATCCAATTATTGGATTGGAACCCAAAATGGTTTGTATCGAATAAATCTGAAAAATGCTGAAATTGAAGTTTTTCAGAAAGAATTGGAGGAGGAGCATCAATTAAGTGCCAATTTGATCTACAGTCTAATGGAAGATACGGAAGGATTAATTTGGATTGCAACAGTGGGTGGTTTAGACCGGTACGATCCTTTGACCAGGGAAATGGAACACTTTCGAAAAGGCCAAACCGGATTGAGTGATGATTTAATTATTTCGCTGTGTGAAGATCACAAAGGGGATATTTGGATAGGCACCAGTACCTATGCTAACCGTTACAATAAAAAAGATTCCTCCTTCACCTTTTATTCCAGTGAACAAGGCTTAGCCAACAATTATATTTTTGAAATACTTAAGGATAAAAACAACGAGCTCTGGTTTGCCACAGGAAAAGGATTGTGCCTGTTTGATGAGGCCGCTAACTACTTTCATACATTTACCCTCGAGGATGGATTACAAAGTCTTGAATTTAACATCAGGGCTGCCTGCGCATGCAACGATGGTGAGCTTCTGATGGGAGGTATGAATGGCTTTAATTCATTTTATCCCGATTCAATCATTAAAAACCCTTTTGTACCAAATCTCGTATTTACATCTTTTTATATAACAAAAGGGAACATAAAAGAAGCCGTTAATTTAGAACAATCTTCGAAGGTTAAATTGGATCACAAGATCAATTCGTTTACCATTGAATTTGCAGCCCTGGAATACACCAATCCCAGGAAAAATAACTATTCCTATAAAATGCTTGGCATTTCGGATGAGTGGATAGACATTGGGAATAGAAGATTTGTGCCATTTTTTGCCCTTCAGCCTGGTGAATATAGCTTTGTGGTAAAGGGATCAAATAACGATGGAGTTTGGAACGATCAGGGAATCAGCATTGGGATAATTGTCCTGCCTCCCTGGTGGAAAAGTAGTTATGCCTATCTGGGATATTTAATTGTCATTGTTTTGGCAGGCATCATGTTTATCTCAGTTCGGGAGAATAAACTGAAACACGATAAAATGGTACTCGAACAAAAAGTGTTAGAGCGCACCAATCAAATCGAGGAACAAAAGCAATTGATCCTTTCAAAAAATGAGGAACTAAAGGAACTGAACGTCACGAAAGATAAATTTTTCTCCATTATAGGACACGATCTGGGCAATCAGTTTCATATCATTGTTGGTTTCTCTGAATTATTGTTATCTGGTTTTAAAAAGATGGATTATGCTAAAATAGAAAATCATCTGGGCAATATTTATAAGGTCTCAAAGCACGCAAGTGAATTGCTCGAGAACCTGTTAACATGGGCGCGAATTCAAACAAAATCGATTTTTTTTAATCCTAAAAATTTCAATGTGAACCGTAAAATCCTCGATTCAATCGATTTTTTGGATGGAGTAAATGTGGAGAAAAATATTAAAATTGAAGTGTTTGCTAAAGATGAAATCGAAATTTGTGCCGATGAAAATATGTTCTCGACCGTGTTTCGAAATTTGGTGGCCAATGCCATAAAATTTACTCACGAAAACGGTAAAATTTCAATTGATATTAAAAAGAAGAATAATTACTGTGAAATAGCGGTGAAGGATAATGGTGTTGGAATACCGCCGGAAAATCTTCAAAAGTTATTTAAGATTGCCAGCAATCATTCCACCTTAGGAACAAATGGTGAAAAAGGAACGGGATTGGGGCTTGTTCTATGCAAAGAATTTATTGATCGACACAATGGGCAGATCTGGGTTGAAAGCACAGTAGGAGAGGGTAGTAGGTTTGTTTTTACGCTTCCGCTAAAAGAAGTCTGAAAGGGGAAAATTTCAAAATACAAAAGCTATGGGCAATACCAATTTCCTCTGGTTTATACTTGTGGCTTGTTCTTCGCAGCCAATGTATTTAACAGTCAAACAAAATATGCTATTTTGTGTATTAGTGGGATAAAATAATGTCTTTTAGGTCGTTTGTTTTTTTTTTAATGAATTTAAAATAATGCATCAAAATTATACGAATTGAAACGAATGATTTATTCCAAAGGTATTATTGGTACATTTGTGCAATGAAAGAGATGATTATAATGAATGTTCCATTCATTGAATGGATTGGATACGTCGCCTCAGCCCTTGTGCTGATTTCTTTGAGTTTATCGTCGATTTTTCGCTTACGAATTTTAAATTTAATTGGTGCGGCTGTATTTTCAATATATGGTTTTTTAATTGGGTCTTTACCTGTTGGAATCATGAATTTGATTATTGTCTTTACGAACCTTTACTATTTGCAAAAGCTCTATCTGCAAAAAGATAAATTTGAAGTGATCGAAACAGATAGTCATCAGGAATATGTTAAAAAATTTCTACAATTTTATCGGAAAGATATTCAAAAATATTTTCCCGATTTTACACTTAATGCCACCCAAAATCAAGTGATTCTAATGGTCATGAGAAACATGAATTTGGCTGGTCTTTTTATCGCTAAAGAATCGGGTGATCGTTTAGAAATTGAATTGGATTATGTAACCCCACAATACAGAGATTATAAAAACGGGGCCTTTATATTTGCACATTTTCGTACCGCTCTGAAAGAAAAGAAATATACCGGTATTGTTGCAAAATCAGAGGTTCCGCAACAAATGAAATACCTTAAAAAGATGGGCTTTGTACGCAATGATTCTTCTGATGCTGGTCAACATTTTTACCTGCATTTATAAAATGAATGCCGGCCGTTTTGATTCATTCGAATTCTTCTGATTTCGAATCATTTAATACTATACCGTTCGAATGCAACTTCCACAGCCTTCGGAGCAAAACTACTTCTTGACAAAGGTTTTATTGAAAGTTCCACGATTTGTATATACCCTTATCACATACGATCCAGCTTTGATATGACTGATGTCGATCATTGTAAAGTCTGCTTTTGCGCTTTTGACGAGTGAACCTTTCATGGTATAAAACTCAACTTTTTTTACTTCGGCAAGTGACAATATCTTCAGGTAGTTCTCTGCAGGATTGGGATACAAGTTGATCTCAACTGCTTTTATATACGATAGTCCATTTCCGCTGTTATTGCCTTTTTCGAAAGTTATGCTGATGTAGTAGAGGTTACAGGAGTCGCCTTTGCTTATTTCGTGCATACCTGCAGGGAGTGTTACTGAAAGTATACCATTTATGGCCGTGTAACTGTTCCCATCGATGTTTATTTTTCCACTGAAATTGGTATTGAATACGAGCAATAAAGTTGTTTCTTCGCTTGTTGAAAATGAGATGGTTGTACTCGACTCTATTTTTAAACATTGTGTTAAGCTCAATCCTTCATAGCTAACAGTTCCCTTCGAATCAGAAAGATTCCCTGAAATGACAAAGTTTGAACTGACAATTCCATTGGTGGTAAAATTATGAGTGAGAGCTTCATTTATTTCTTCGCCTGTTGGTTCTTCAGGATCAATTTCTCCATTTGAAATACTATCGCCCTGAATGGCGACTATGCTGGTCTGATAATCTATTAAGGCCGTTTTCATTTTAGGGTCAACCGCATCAGCAATATCGTCAATCGAATTGTTAAAGGTCCACTTAAAGTCGCCACCGTACATTCTGCCTGCATATTGTATCACCTTTTCCTTTGCCGCTTCGGGGCTATCCGGAATGTAGGTGTACATAATGGATGCATCGCTGTCGAAGTTGTTGTATTGATTTCCTCCGCGCGACGATACGATTGTATTGCTGACTTTTTCATCTCTGGTACTTGCAACATAGGCATCGAAATCTACTGTAGGATTTGGATAGCTGGTGTTCCCATAGGCAACAAAACGTCGCTGATCGATCATGTAGTTGTTGAATGCTTTAATGCTGCCTCCATCTTCTTTCGAAAAGGTGGGCATATCGGAATAATCGTTAGCGCCTTTCGATTCATCATACACATCGGAACCTTGCATGGAGGTTAAAATGGGGTATTTACAATGGCGGAAATAATTGGCCTCAACAAATACTGACGATCCATTGGTAGCACCCACACCATATTTTGCGTTTCCATCGTAGTAATTGTTGTAAACGTGGGCCGAATAAAATCGAACCCGGGGATGACGTGAATCGGAATGATCGTACCAGTTGTGATGAAAGGTGATGTATAATCCGGTGGTGGTGTTTTCGCTTAAACCCAAAAGATTGCACTTGCCTGAATCCCAAAAATGATTGTAGGAAAAGGTGACATAGGTTGATTTTTTACAATCCAATGCGCCGTCACCTTTTGCCTGATCGGCATCACCTCCTGCATCGCCATAAAAATAATCGCAATGATGAACCCATACGTATTCGTTGCTTTGTTGCAAACCGATGTTGTCGCCTTCATCGCTATTGCAGTTCATCAGTCCAATATTCCGGATTTCAATGTTTGATGCATTTTTGACCCTTATGCCCCAACCATCGGCTACTGCATCGTCGCCAACACCTTCAAAAGTGATGGAGCCTGACGCATTGTTATCGTTCTCAAGTACAATGTCGCCGCCGTCCATATAGCTCAAATCTGTAATTTGTCCCACTAAACGAACAATTAGTGGCCGCGTATCTTTACCCTTTTTAAAACCTTCGAGGATGGTTTCCAAACCCACACATGGATTGGCATTGGCACCCAGCACATTTAAGGATAAAAGGTTTTTTGTATTTTCAGTAACATAAAGAATGACTGCATTGTCCTTTGGTGTACCATCGGCCTTGTAGGCCCCGGGGACATGCCCGTTTGAAAAGGCAAAACCTGAACGATCATGAGCCATCACTGTTATTGCACTGCTTTTGGTGCCCGCCTTTTCCTGACCTGAAATCACTGGCCGTACCTCGATGGTATAAGTTCCGGCTTTAAGGCCTAAAAGGTCGGCCCGAAAATAGCTGCCATAATCGCGAATAAGCTGTTCATCTATTTTATTGTTGTTTATGCCTTCGCCGCTATAGTATACCTCGTATTTTTCAGCACCCGTCAGACTTTGCCAGGTTATAGTGGCCGATTCTAACCAGGGGGAAGCTTCAATTATTGTTACTGTTTGAGAAAATAAGGGGAGGAAACTTAATAAAGCAAATACAAATATGATGAGTTTTTTTAACATTTTTATTGGTTTGTTTTGGTGCATTTGAGCATGATGTTGAAATAAATAGAATGGTGCAAAGATACAACATGCTGCTATTGGCATGGGATACAAATTGTCTGAATAGGTTGAAATTTGGACTGTTTTATCATTCACCTGCCATTGGCTTCATTCTGCTTAATGACAAAAAATGGATAAAAAGTAGATTGATTTTGTTTATACGATGCTGGGTTTTGCGGTATACTTCAAAATTTTACCAATTAGCTCTTTACTATTAATCGGTTTTGAGATGTGATCGATGCAGCCTACCTCAATGGCTTTTTCTTTATCGCCTTTAAGTGCATACGCTGTTTGAGCAATAATTGGTACTCCTCCGCGAATGAGTTTCAACTCTTTGGTTAAATCGTAGCCGTTGGTGTCGGGCAATTTAATGTCCATCAAAACGATATCGATATCAGTATTGTTTTGATAGTATTCAATGGTTTGTTGACCATCGGTGGCGTGAAGAATTTTTGGGTGAATTTGTTCTAGAATTTCTTCCATTAGGAAGGCATTTGCGGGATCATCTTCCACCAGCAAAACGGTTAGGATCTTCGAATAATCTTGCTCTTTGGTGGAACTGTTTTTGTTTGAAATTACCTTGTTCTGAGGATGATATGGAAGCGTAAAAGTAAAGGAGGATCCCTGACCCGGAGTAGAAGAAGCATTTATTTGTCCGCCCATTTTTTCAACATAAGCCTTCACAATGGACAAACCAAGACCGGTACCGCCGTATTGATGTGTTATGGTCGTGTTCGCTTGATTAAAACGATCAAAAATGATTTTCATTTCCTCAGCGGTCATTCCAATTCCGGTATCTGAAACGGTAAATTCAAGGAAATCTCCTGCAAGCTGGTAACCAAATTGAATGGTGCCATTTGGTGTAAATTTAATGGCATTTGAAATTAAGTTATCCATGATCTGTTTCAACTTTTGTATGTCGGTCAGAACAACAGACTGCTGATCGGGTAGGGCCATCATTTGTGTTAGTTTTAATCCCTTTGACTGTGTGAGCTGGAAATAGGTGCTGAAAAGTTCATGAACCAACTCATTTAAATTGCATACTTCATTCCGAATTTCAATCATGCCGGTTTCGATTTTAGAGACGTCAATAATATCGTTAATCACCCCCAATAAATGGTGCCCTCGTTCTTTAAGAATGTTAAGGTAAATTGTTCTTCTTTCTTCCGTCAATTCTTCTTCACTCAGCAAATTGGCAAAGCCAATTATACCGTTCATTGGAGTTCTTATTTCATGTGAAATATTTGCTAAAAAGGCCGATTTGAATCGATCACTTTCCTCAGCTTTTTCTTTCGCTACGATTAAATTTTCGTTTTGAACTTTATATTTGTTATTCAGATAGACATATTCATTATTTTGAATCTTTAATTCTGAAGTCAGTTTTGTGTTGGAAATTAAGGCATTGCGAATACGTAAGGACAAAATGAATGACTGGAACAGGATAAAAAGACTTAAGCCAATAGGTACCAGGGATATGGAATAAATAATTTCGTTTTCATTCAAAATATCATGTACCATGCAGGCAAATAAAGTGAGAAAACCATAGATAAAATAGTTGGCACCTTCTCTTTTTCTTCTTAAAGCCAGGCGTAAAACATAAAAGGCATAAAGTCCTCCTGTTACTACGAATAGCTGAAAATAGAACATTACATAACTAAAATAGTAAAGTGGTAGAACAAGTACCGATGCTGAGCACAATATGGAGGTAACTATTACAGTATGTGAAACCCACGGTAAAATCTCATTAGGATATAAACTACGAATAAAAAACAAAAAGAAAAGAACGGCTAAATAGAAACTTAAATAGTCAATACGGACCAAATAGATCCATTTAAATTCATGCAACATATAAATGCTAAATTCACCTGAAACAAGGAATTTAAAAGCGATGAGCAAGGCAAAAATGCCAAAAAAGAACAGTGGGCGTTCGTACCGATGTTTGAAGAATATAGACAAATGGAATATGGCCATAAATAGAATACTCCCTATTAACAGCAATTCAATAAAAATTTTATGGTTCAAATATTTACTGATTTGGCTTTTGGTACCTAAAAGCAGCGGTTCCCATTGTCCTCCTTTTTTATGTTGAAAATTGGCCACCTGAAGGACCAGTTCAAAAAACTCATTCTCAGGCGTAAATGAGATAATGGCTGGTTGATAACTTGGAATCGTAGATCTGGCAGTTTTTCCGGGTTTTCCGGCAGAATAAAGTAATTTCCCATCTATAAAAATTGCACACGACGTTGCTGAATTGAGGTATTTGATACTCAATTCTTCCTTGGAGTTGCATTTTATTTTTAAACGATAACTGGCATAGCCTTTTCCTTGAATTTCAGTGCCATCAACTTTAGATTTGTTCCATAAGCCAGGTACCAAAAGCATGGAAGGCGCAGGTCTGTTTTGAGGTAAATTGATTGAATCATAATAAAATGAGTTCCAGTAGAATTCCCATTCGCCATTTAACTTTACAGTGCCGTTTGTATCAAAATCCCAGTTACTTAAATCAATAATTCCTCCAACAGCTTTAGGGTTGATGGTTTTTGCCTGTTCGGAACATGAACTTAGAACAAGCAATAATACCAATACAAAAAAATGTACTGAGAATCGTTGAATTTGATACATTTGAAACACAATTAAACAAATACCCTTTTC
Source organism: Prolixibacteraceae bacterium (assembly GCA_041821245.1). Classification (GTDB taxonomy): domain Bacteria; phylum Bacteroidota; class Bacteroidia; order Bacteroidales; family Prolixibacteraceae; genus Roseimarinus. The sequence continues at coordinate 26,319 of JBGUEP010000017.1, read as the reverse complement.
AGAACTTAAATATAGTAAATAAATCGTTTCAAAAATGGCTAATATTTAAGGCAAAATTGTGCTGTTGGGCGACGGGAAGGTCAGTATAAATTCAGATCCCTTGTCGATGCTTGATTTCACAGCAATTGTTCCATGGTGTTGGTTGATAAATTGTTTACTCAAACTTAAGCCTATACCTGTGCCTTTTTCGCCAGATGTTCCATCCTTGGAGGTGATTAAATCGCTTACAAACATTTTTACTTTAGTTTTATCTGTCATGCCAATTCCTTCATCAATAATTGAAATGGAATAATTTTTATTTCTGTTATTGGTTCTTACCCAGATACGACCACCTGTGTTGCTGTATTTTATGGCATTGGAAATCAAATTTATTAATATGATATTCAGCATCTTTTTATCGGCAAAAATTTGTGCTGCCTCCAGCTCAATAATTAATTTTAACTGCTTTAATTGCAGTTGGCTTTGCAAGGTTTCTTCAATTTTGGAAAGCATTTCGGAGATGGGAAAATATTCGGGGGAAAAACCAATTTTACCCGTTCTGAAAGCCGAAAGATTTAATAGATTCTCCAGTAAGGCGTAGGTGCTGGTTGTTGAGGTTTCCAAATTATCGATAAATTTTTTCTTTTCCTCTGGATTTAGTTCTTCTTCTTTGAGCAAATAAATGAATTGCATGATGGAGATGAAAGGGTTTCGTAGATCGTGAGAAATGATCGAAAATAATCGATCCTTTCCATTATTCAACTCAATAAGTTTACGGTTCAATATCTGGCGACTTCTATTTTTTAGAAATAGTACCACTCCCAAAATAATAACCAGCATAAGAATTACAAATAGATAAATTGAATTTGTTTTTTCTGTTTCTAATTCACTGGTAATTTGATCAAGATTATTTTTTAGCCGTTCGCGATTTTGGAATTCGGCAATAATTTCAAACTGTTGATTGGCCAATAAGGAATCGTAAAAGTGAAATAGCTTTGAAGTTTGTTCTTCTTCCAACTGCTGGTTTTTAATGTTTTTATAGAAAGTAATCGAAGCCTTTTTTACATCTATTATTTTGGAGGTAATTCCTAAGCGACGACTGACCTCATTAGCCATTTTAATTTCTTCGAGCCCTTTTTCGATTTTCCCGGTTGAGGAAAACACCAGGGCTCTTCCAATCCGACTTCCAATAATTCCCCAGTCCGATTTTCGCTCAAGCGAAACCACTAAAGCTTCGCTGAAATTTTCCAAGGCTTGTGCATAATTTCCCTTTTTGTAATGGATTTGGCCTATAATATTTAAACTGTTTGCATTGTAGGTTTTATTTTTTGTTTCACTTGTAATTAATCGACTTTGATTGATGTAAATGATGGAAGAATCATATTCTTCCATGGCTAAATAGGTTTTGGCTGTTTCGAGATTAGCTGCCGAAGTTCCCATTTTGTTTCCTAAATCCTGATGAATTTTAAGGGCCTTTTTGAAATTGCTTATGGCCAATGGATATTGACTTCGGGCCAGGTTAATTTGACCTTTATTGATATAGGTATATGCCTTGCCGGGAATAAAATTAATGGCTTCGAAATACTTCATCGAACTGTCGGCGTATTCGCTTGCTAAGGCAATATTCCCGGAAAGTAAATAAACATCTCCAATATTATTGAACGAAAATCCGATTTCGATGCTGTCCTTTCCTTGTTGGGCAACGCTAAATCCCTTTTCAAAATAAGCCAGTGCCGACTTCGTATTAAAATTGTAATACAAAGCCGAGATTCCCAAATAATTATTGATTCGGGCAATTTGATGATCATATTTAATTTCTTCAGCAATATTTAAAGCGTAGGTGCCGATAATATTCGATAGGTCGGAATTGCTTTCTCTTATTTCCCAGCAAAGTTGTGATAAGGTTTCAACTTGATCAGCTTTTGAAAGGCCACTCAACCTGGCTTGTATTGAATCAGGAATATTTTGACCACATGTTGATGTTGCAGAAGTAAATAGGATAAATGAAAGCAAAAGAAGTATAGCCCACTGTTTACAATGGGAAGTAATATTGAAAAGCATAAATAAATTCTTTAATTGAACCAAAAATCACCTGAGCGCTTTGCCATAAGCGACGTAATTTATGAAATTAAACAATAGTTTTTTGTGTTTAAGAATTAGTTTTCTAAATAGCTAATGAAAAATTACTGCAGAACATAATAAACCATTAGTTTTGCTTTATCGTCAATAAATTTCCCGTATGCAATATGAAGTAGCACCTAGAACCAAAAACTAAATGAAGACCAGATTTATTATTTTCCTCATTTGGATAGTGCTTTCGACCACCACTAAAGCACGATCGGCCGATTCGATACAAGTACCTCAATTGGTTTTTGAGCTTCCAATTTTTGATCTGCCCTATCAGATCGATGCCGCCAAAACAGTGAACGGGGGAGATGCTTCATTGGGAGGTTTTTTTAAAGGATATGCCAACCCAAGCATGCATCAATCGCTTAATTTATCAACCGACCTCTACACCGGACTTCATTTCGGAATTGATCGTCTTTTTAAGCTTGAAAATAGATTAGATATCAAGGAATGGAAGTTTGGGAAACGGTTTTTATATTACATGAGTTTTTATAGTCTTGACTTTGTATCGGTTTATGCACCTGGTTTTGATGGCTGGGAGCATGAAGAATACCACAGGGCTGTTATGAGCCGGTTTCATGTCAACAGTTTTAACGACATGAACAGATTTCCGTTGGGCTCAGAATTGATAAGTGTGAATAATATTAGCGATGAGGATTTGATTCGTTTCAAAAAAGAGAGTCCCACTGATTTTATCCGAATGCATGCTGCAGGCATCGAAGGTGAATATTTACTTGTTGATCAACTTCAACGCAATAATTTCTATTACAATCAGCATTTATTTCACGAATATATTTATCTCTTTACTACATTGAATTCAATTATGTATGTTCAAATCTGCTCAGATCCCAATCAGGTTGATGTGCTTACCGATGATATGAATTCCGTCGAGGAATCGATTCCTAAAAGGGATTTTACCGGTTTAGATTTCACTGCATGGACCTACGATTTATTCCGTCCCGATGAACCTTATACCGATAGAGGGATTCATCCTTTGGGAAATGGAATTGACCGTTATATTAAAACAAGCGATTTAACTTCGTACCAACGGGCTTACCTGAAAAAACAGGGAGCATTGCAGTGGTTAAATGTAATCTCGCCAATGATGCTAGGTTTTAGAAGTATAAAACTATCGAGGAATGGTTTGTATGGAAATTTTTCAATTCGTAATTATTTAACCTCTTTCGGAAATGACATTTCATGCAATATCTTTTTAAAGAGCCCAGAATATAAAGTTTTCTTTGGGTATCACAGTTACCAGAATTATCACAATTTGTTTCCTGCAATCGAAGCACAATTGTTGGATTATAAAAAGAAAATTGGCGATTGTTTGCTCAATGTTTCACCGCGAATTCTTATAGGCTTGCAGCCTTTAAACCAGGGGTTCAAAACAGAAAAAGCGGCCTTTTTAGGATTGGCTGAATGTAAAGTTGAATGGCAAACAAAAGGGATCATGCACCCCTATGTTGAAATTTCAGCAAAATCAAAAGGCTGGATTGCTGGAAATGAGTTTTTAGATGAAAACCTGAGCTTCCGATTTGGAATAATTTCGAGAATAAACAAATAAATGAAAGGGGACATCCAAACCGGATATCCCCCTAACATTCTAACTAATTAACTATTTGAAAACTAATCAACATTAATTTTTAATAAATTTTGTGGTCAGAACATTCTGATCACTTTGTACTTTCAGAATATAAGTTCCTTTTGAAAGCTCTGAAACATTGATTGAATTCACACTTTCAAAGGTTTTAACCACATTTCCCGTTATTCCCAGAACTTCAATCTTAATTATATTCTCAACCCCTCTAATAGTGAGTTGATTTAAAACAGGATTAGGATAAACTGAAATCCCATTTGAAACAAATTTTGCCGAAGTGGTAAGAACCGTAACACTTACAGAGGCTTTGCTTGCTGAAACATTGCCAAAGTTATCGACGGTTTCCATGGAATAGGTATAATCACCATCCTCAAGATTTTTGATCACAAATGTATTTCCGGTTTCTTTCGCATATACTTTATCGGCCACTAAATCAGAGCCCTGATAAATATTGTAATAAAGAACAGCGATATTGTCGCTTGCATTTTCCCAGGCCAGTGTAACATCCTTTTTAACGGCACTTGCTGTCAATCCGGAAACAATTCCTGGAGCCTCTACATCAGGAATGATGCTGTAAGAGCCACCTTCGTCGAACTGGAATGTGCCAAATAGTGAAGGATCGTTGTATGGATTTGGTGTAGGTGCAATCAAACTAATCTGATTACGATTGGCATCCGATGCAGTTGCATCATTATCACTGGCTAAAACATCAAAGCCAATTTTTGTTCCGTTAGATGGTACAAATCCGGCCATTAATGAATTCCAGGGAATGGTCAATTCAAAACGGTATCCTGTTTCAGTAAGCTGATAGACTTGTGTTGCTCCTGTCAGGGTGTTATTAACACTGAAGTCAACACCCGGCACCAATCGTAGCTGATAGTCATTTGTATCATAAGTAGGGTCTGCTGACATCCAACCGCCGTTACGTGGCCATTTGATGTTTTTCGAATTATCCATGTCGAAATACACTTCAAGGTTATCAACCTGGTAATTGGTTCCTGTCGATACAATACTGTCATCAGCGATGTCGAATACCAAATTAATGTTTTCAGTATCCCAGTTCATTTGCAAATTACAGGTGAAATCTTCAGGGGAATCAACTGTTCCAACCAGAATATTCTCGACAACAAAATTCGCTACCACTATATCGTTGACATCTAAGGTTGCAATAGGATCCCAACCATCGGAACCTTTTGTGAAGTTGAAAGCTGTAATGGCTGTTCCATCACTTAAAGTTGGTTCTGTTAACAATGTGGACCAGGAAGCACGGCTCGATTGGTTGTTTTCGCCCGAGGCTTCGATTGTTCCATATTCGTACATCATTTTCGATTCACCACCTAAGGAATTCATCCAGCCAATGGGTTGGATCAGTGATTGGCCTTCAGATCCGGGATAGCTAGATGCTTCGATTGTGGTATTGTAAAAAACAACTTCGCTGGTAGTAGCTTGCCAAGGACGACCAAAGTATCCTGGCTTTGAGGCAGAAGCTGAAGCATTTTCAACTCCGGGAACAGCGGATCTCACTGTGCATTCGTACATCAAATACCCGCGGCCACTGCCTTGTTGTGCTGCTGTTAGATACGATACATCATTGCTGTCGTCACTGGTGAGCATCACCAAATCGGTTTTGTAGAATACGGCAATCATTCCGCCAAATAAGTAATCAGTTCCACCCATTACTGCCCCCTTGTAAACGGCAACTCTGGAGTTTGTTCCGCCAAAGAAGGAATCCTGGTGACCAACAACGAGGCACTGGTTTAACACAACTTTGTCGATGTTGTTTCCAATGGCTATGGCTGCGGCACGTTCCACAAAACTTTTGTTTTGTACAGCGGTATTTCCTATGTCGGTTGGACGGATACCTTTGCCGCCCGACTCCCACATGACCACAACGTCTTCCGATTCTTTCTTAGAAATGTATTGGTTGAATGAGTTCTCAAAAATGATGTGTTCGGCTTCGAATCCCGATGCGCTGATCATTACTGTTGTATTCCAATACGACCCATTTGTTGTTCCTGCGCCTTTATTTGCATAGGAGAGGTATCCATTTTCCTTGTTCACGCGCAATAAGTCGGCATCCCATTTCTGGTTGGTTCCCATGCTATAATAGTTGTATCCATGACCATAATAGGAGGTGATGCGCACGGCTCCTGCTTCAATGTCAACGCCCTTATTTTTGAGTGCGATACTTGGCATTGCTGCTGCGTTTTTGAAACTTACGTTCTCTGAGTTAATGACTAACATTTCTTCGTAATTTCCCGGATCGATCATCACTGTGACACGTTCGTTGTTTGGACGATCCATTTTGGCAATGGCATCCAAAGCGTCATTGATGCTTGTGTAGTTTTTATCCGTTCCAACAGTTATAGTTGAAGTAAAGGCTACAACTTTATCAATAAATAGGTTGGTGATGTAGGTTGTTCCTGCACCGGAACCGATGGTAATGGTTACATAACCTGCTTCGCTGCCCGTATAAATATAAGTCGCATTTTCCATGGTGCTTGTGCTGCCACTTGCAGTGGTGATAGCTTCTCCTCCTTCGATAATGAAATCAGCTGCATAATAGTAGGTCACTACTAATTTTTCACCTGGGTTTACCGGTACTTTGATGGTGGCGTCTGGTTTAGTCACCAAATGTCCTTTGGCTATTTCATTTTTAACGGAACCTGAGAAAAGCAAACCTTTGTAATTGAGAGAACCATCGGCAATAACCTGATCATCAAAAGACCAATTTTTCACTGCACTGAAAGCCAGTGTTTTAGATATGGCAGCGCCAGAGACCGTCAGATTTGAGGTGGCAGCCAATTCCATAGGATATTCATTTAATCCACTATAGCTCATGCTATAGGTTCCATCACGTAAGGAAATGTCGTTTAAAGAACTGAAACTGTAGGTATATCCTTCCTCGTTGAGGTTGGTGAAAGTAAGACCCAGTTTAGCCAACTGTTCTGAATCCAAACCTGTAGCTGAAATGGTAATTTTATACAATGGTTTTGAAGCAAAGGCAATATTGGTCGTTTGGTTAACTTCCGCCATAGTAATTGTATTTACAGGAAGGAAGAAATTGTTTACACCAGTTGCTGAAATGGTATAAGTGGTATTGGCTTCAAGTTGAACAGAATAAGTTGCTGCATCCTGATCAATGATTGGTGTAGGTACAAATAATTTGTTGGCCGTCGGATCAGTTGAAAACATCAATTTCAATTTTGATGTTTCATCGCCTAAACCTGTTATTGAGCCACTGGCAGTAAAAAGTTGAACTTTAGCCAGTGCAACCGCAAAGGTTGTGGTACTTTCTGCAACCTCCACTGCATTGTCGCTACTTATAATGTACCCATTTGCATCGGATAAACTAAGGTTATAGGAATAACCGACAGGGACTTTAACGCTGTAGTTTGTTCCACTAATATTTGAAGTCCAGGTTTTCCCGGCTTCATTGGTGAATACAATGGAATAACCGTCGGGAACATCTGTGGCATTTGCCAGATCAATAGATCCACTTAAATTGACATACGAAGCATCCTTTCGGTAAATACGGAAGTAACTTGGTTTTCCCTGATCATCATAAACATGATAGGTTCCTTCCTGCTTGGCTACAAAATGTACTTCAGTCAGGTCGCTAGGCATCACTAGCTGGTCGGTTTGTGCACTTGGATCGGGCACGTATTCGAAGTTCAAACGTCCACCCGCATCTGTTTTGGCAATAAGGGTTACTTCATCGTCAGCACTTAAAGCAAGGCTGAGGTATCGGCCAGTATTGGCACCTGAATTTACATAAATGCGTCCGTTGTAATCGGTTACACTGGCAATGTTTTCGTCGTAACGGGTTAAGGCCGTGTTGCTTGTTCTTAAACGATCATTACCACCACCAATCCAACTCAAAACACCAGCACTGAAGCTTGGCAAAACATTTCCACTGCTTGCTACGGTTATGGATGGGGCGTACCATGAATTAATGATTTCTTCGTTCAAATTGTTATTGTAAGTCACGGAATCCAATTGCATTGCACCAAAATCCCAGACGTCGATTAGTCCGTTAGACCCAATAATTTCAGCCCCATTTTCAATGGTTAAACCGTGAAAGTATACTGCTCCTTCGGCAACCAGTGTTGCAGTGATAATTCCGGCAGGACCACTGTAGGAAAAGTTGCTGGCGAACGCATCGGTGCCTCCATTGTTTTCGGCTGCGATTGAGCCCAATTCAGCATTGTTTGAATCAGTAAAAACCAAAACAGCATTGTCGGCACTGTACGTGCAAGTTATAAAGGTAATGGTTGCATTGCCGGCTACATGAATTTCTATGGAGTTTTTGTTGTAAAATACACCGCCGTGTGCGGCATCGTGATACCAGAACTGATCACCATCGTTGCTGTTCATGCTAACCATACCATCGCTGCTTATAAATGTTGGATATTTGATGGTGGTTACTTGAGGAAGAACACTTCCGTCAGCGAAATTATAGGTGTAGGTTTTTCCCGCTTCTGCATTGACTTCGGTACTGTTGTCGGCAACAACAATTTTATATTGATTTGGAAGAGTAGAAGCATCTGCATAGGTAATTTTCAGGGTATCACCACTGATGCTTACTGATTCGATATCGCCTGCTAATTCGGGAGTATATTCATTTAATGTTTTCCCGCCAAGGTTAATTCTTACCGAAGCAATATCGGCCAGAGCGCTGTTCACAATTCCATCGCTTAGGACCAGGCTGGCAACACTACTGGCATCATCGCCGGATGTTAAGGTGATTGTTGTGCCATTAATGGAGATTGTTCCTGATTTTTTCACCCAGGATTCGAGACTAACAGCGTAAGGTACAGGTACTAATTCAATCATTGGAATATAATTCGTTCCTTCAAAATCAAAAGTGACTGTTCCAGCTTCGCCCACATACATAAAGTCAACCGTAGAACCGTCATTTCCGAAATTGCCGCTGGTAGCTGATGCTTGCGAACTTATGTCAAAATTTCCTGATTCGCTTGAAGCCGTAATTGTTCCGTTGGAATAAATGCTTCCGCCAATTTTAATTTTTGAATTTCCGGCAACCTGCAGCTTGATTTGGTTACCTCCTTTTAGAATTGAACCATGCTGAGTGCCATTGTATCCGTAGGCATTACTTGAGCCAACTTTAACTTCAACCAATCCTTTGCTGATATCCGATTTGCCATCGGTTGTGCTTGGAATAATGCTGCCATCCCGGAAATCGAAATTGTAAATGATATTTTTTTGTGCAAGGGAATATGCAGCACCCGTTTGTGCCGGTATCAGTTCAATCAGAGGCAAGTATAAATCGTTACCTGAGCCGGCAATGGTTTTAAACGATAAAGTATCGGCAGCACCGGCGTACACAAAGTCAATACTTTCTGCAAGGTCATTGGCAACTTGAGTGTTTTGAGTTCCTAAATCACCTTCCAGTGTTGCCGTTCCTATCATATTTAATGACGAATATTTCGAGCCCAGAAATTGAATGCTGCTGCTGCCGTTCACTGCAATTTTTATTTCACCATCAAGTTTCATGTTTAAGCCATATTGTGTTCCATGGTGGCTGAAATTGCCCAGTAGTTTTAGTGCGCCATCTTCCGTTCCTGACATACCGATAATAGTGCCATCGGTTAAGTCATACGAGGTTTTTCCATGAAGATAGCTGTTGTCATACAGTTCGATGCTAAATGTTTTTGGATCAACATCGGGATTGGCAAAGTTGACGATAAGTTTACCGTCTGCAATTGAAGTAGAGGCAATGTTGCCAGATAATTCCGGATTCAATGCTGATAAATCGGCTCCACCTAAATTGAGTGCAAGTTTGGCTGCACTTTTCGAACTGCTCATTACAATTCCTTCACTTATACTAAGGTTTGGAAGCTCGGCAGAAGTGGCACCGGAACTTAATGAAATTTCAATACCATTGATGGTTATTTTTCCCGATTTTTGTTCGTAATTGCTTAAGGAAACTTCAAAAGGAATTGGAGCAATTTCCAGGTAGGGAACGTAATTAGTTCCAGTAAAATCAAGTGTGACAGATCCTGCTTCACCAACATAAAGAAAGTCCACTGAAGAACCGTCATTTCCAAAATTTCCACTTGTCGCAGAAGCCTTCGACGCTACATCAAAATTACCTGTTGCACTTGAGATGGCTATGGTACCATTGGAATAACTGCTGCCACCAACTTTGATTTTTGAATTTCCTGCAACTTGAAGTGAAATTTTATTGCCTTCCTTCAGAATTGCTCCGTGTTGGTCACCGTTGTATCCATAGGCATTTTTGGATCCTACTTCTAAATTAAAAAGGCCTGAATTGATTGCCGTTTTTCCATCAGTTGCCGTAGGAATAATGCTGCCATCTCTCAGGTCGAAGTAATAAATGATATTCTTCTCCGCTGCTGAAGCTGATGTGCCCGATTGTGCAGGAATTACTTCTATGGCAGGCAGGTATATGTCGCCACCGGTCCCTGTAGTTGTTTTAAACTGCAATGAAGCACCCGAACCTGAATATACAAAATCGTAAGTATCCAGCAGGTCATTTACAACTTGTGTGTTCTGAGTTCCCATATCACCTTCGTTAACTGCAGTTCCTATCATTTTTGCTTTGGAATGTTTAGATCCCAGAAAGCGATAAGTCGTACTGCCTGATGCAGCTATTTTTATTTCTCCATCAACTTTCATGTTTAGGCCATAGGTCGTACCATGATGGTTGTAGTTTCCACTAAGAGTTAATTTTCCGTCTTCGGATTGTTGATTGGAAATAATTGTACCGTCTCGAAAATCGTAACTATACGATCCGGGTAGTTGTCCCTGACTTATTAAGCCCAGAACGAGCACTACAATAAATAAAAAGGTTTTCTTGATCATAATTAGTTATTTAGAATTAGTTGTTGAAATTTTTACATCAACCCAAAGCTATCGGTTCCTGCTTTCATCGAATTGGAATTATTGCCGCATCATTTGGAATTATTGCCGAAAGTTGTCAGTCGGAATTTCTGCATTGAGAATCTATTGATGAAAGGAAAGTCAAAAAATACGATGAATTGCACCTGAAATGGAGCTGTATTTAGGATGAAATCACCCCCTGTTTTGGATGGTTTAATGGCTAAATTTGATCAAATTATTAGCGTTTAGCATGAAGCTCAAATGGAATTGGTTTGGTGTTCTGGTGTTGTTTATACTCCTTCATAAAGTTGGATGTGCAAGCTCCGATGTTATTTTTGAACATCTGTCGACCGAAGATGGCTTATCGCATGGCAGTGTTTCAGCCATGTTGAAAGATCGGAGCGGATTCATGTGGTTCGCCACCTGGGATGGCATTAACCGTTACGATGGGCACAGCTTTAAAACCTTTAAACCTTCAAATACAGCAAATGGTTATTTAGCATCCAACCGCATCGAAAGTATGAAGGAAGACTCTTTGGGAAATATTTGGGTGATGACCTATGATTCCAAATTGTTTCGACTTAACCGCTTTACTGAAGTGTTTGATCAGCTTCCTGCTGTTGGTGAATATTCGCAGGCAAATATTTCGGATATTTTCCCGTCATCAAACGGCGATGTATGGCTGCTTACCAATAATGCCGGTGCATTTAGGGTCGTAACCGATACTTTGACCAATAACTTTTATGTAGAGCATTTCGATGAAAATTCAGATTTGTCCTTGCTTTCAAATCACGTTGATTTTTTGGTCGAAGATGCTCAACGCAACATTTGGATCTCAGCAGGAAAAGGAATACTTGAATTGATCTTTACCGAAGATTTAAACAAATATTCAAAAAAACTCTTTTCTGTTGAAACCGATAAACGCTTGGAACAATATCACATTAGCAGTTATTGCGAATTGGGTGGATGGATGTATTTTGGAACGAAGAGTGGATTTTTATTAAGCCTTGACAAAGCAGGCAATCAGTTGAATGAATTGGATTTGCGCATAAATGGAACTGTAAGCACAATTGAACCCGCAGGAGAGGATTTACTTTTTTTAGGTACCAGCGGGAAGGGTATTTTTGAATTCAATTTGTCAGAGAATAGGATAAGGCATCATTTTGTTGATCCTTCGATTCAGCGAGTTCTGAAAATGTATCCTGATTCGAAGGGGAATATTTGGGTAGAATCAAACGTGGCCGGTATTTCAAAAATTAATGTACGAAACAGAAGTTTCAGGCATTATGAACAAAAGTTAAATGTTAGTCCGATTATCCGGTCGAATGCACAGTGTGGTTTAATGGAAGATGAACATCAAACGCTTTGGTTGACCTTCAAAGGTGGCGGCTTTGGATATTACAATGATACTACCGACGAAGTTGAATATTTTCACAATGATCCGGATAATGCAGAAAGCAAAATCTCGAATTTTGTGAATTGCTTTTACAACGATCCCTCAGGTGTGTTGTGGATGAGTACTTATTTTAAAGGGATCGAAAAAATTACTTTTGTTGATCAAAAGTTTCAACTCGTACAACCTGCCCCCCTTTCTAATCTTAGTTTGGCGAATGAAGTGCGTGCCATGATGCAGGATTCGAAAGGATTACTTTGGATGGCCACTAAAAAACAGGAGGTGTTTTTGCTCGATCACAATTATAAGGTGGTGGCCAAAATCGATGAGTTGAATGGTCAAAAAATCGGATTGGTCTACGCCTTACTGGAAGATACGAATGGCGATGTATATCTGGGAACAAAGGGTAATGGACTTTTCCGGCTTCATCGTCAGGGACTGACCCGGTTTACAGCAAAACACTATTTACACGAACCGGATAACCAACTATCGCTATCAAACAACAATATTTATTCAATAATACAGGACGGTGAAGGAAGAATATGGATTGGGACTTATGGAGGTGGATTAAATCTAAAAGATGAAGATCGATTTATTCATAACGGAAACCTGCTGAAAAAATACCCCATAGATAAGGGCGGAAAGGTTAGGCATATTGCTGAAGACAGAAAGGGGAATATTTGGATGGGAACAACCAATGGTATTGTGTTTTTGAATACGGAAGAAACAGAGCCGTCGAAATTCGATTTCCAGTTTTATAACCGGGACATGGGAAATGCGCATGGTTTGGGAAGCAACGATGTATTCTGGATTTTTTGTGATCAGCAAAAGGCCTTATGGATGGCCTCACTTGGAGGTGGTTTGTCGCGTTTGCTGAATTATCCGACTGGTAACCAATCGCTTGAATTTATGCATTTGACCAAAGACGACGGCTTACCAAGTGACGTTATTTTTACCATCACCGGCGACGATCAGTCCTACCTTTGGATGTCCACTGAAAACGGGATTTCATGCTACAATTCTTCAGATCATGTTTTCAGAAATTTCAACAGATACGATGGTATTATAAGCTCTGGATTTTCCGAAGCGGCAGTATCAAGGAGATCCGATGGCAGCATCTGCTTTGGGGCCAACAATGGTGCATATTGGTTTAAACCGCAACAGGTAGGTACTGTTCCCAAAACAATAGCCCTTGAATTCACCGGTTTTCAGCTTTTTGGTAAGGAAGTGGCTCCGGGAAATGATCAGGTGCTTAAGCGATCAATCACTGAAACTACCTCCCTTCAGTTGAAATACAATCAGAATGTATTGGGAATTTCATGGGCTGCGCTCGATTTTAAAATGCAGGATAAAATTCAGTTTGATTTTAAAATGGAAGGTTATGATACCGACTGGCATACGTTCAGCGATCAAACGCAGGTGAATTACATGAAACTGCCCTTTGGTTCATATGAATTTAAGCTGAGGTTTAGTAATCCGGAATTGCAGTCGGTGAACGGCATCAAACGGCTGAACATTGAAATTCTTCCACCTTATTGGGAAAGCACGTGGGCTTATATTGCCTATCTGATTGTTACGATTTTTGTGGTTGAATTCGCCCGACGAATCATTACTTCAATGATCAGGTTAAGAAATAATGTTTTAGTCGAAAAGGAATTGAGCAACATCAAATTGAATTTTTTTACGAATATATCACACGAATTTAAAACGCCGTTGACATTAATAATAGGACCGGCAAAAGCTTTACGCACCAACAAAAGCCTTGGTGAAAAAGGTCAGGCATACACGCAACTTATTGAACAGAATGCACAACGATTGCTTCGTTTGGTGAACCAACTACTCGATTTCAGAAAAATAGAAAGTAGGAAAATGGAGTTGGTGTTGAAGGAGACCAATATCATTGAACTTGTTCGCGGAGTATGTCATCATTTTGATGAACTGGCTGCTGAAAAGGAGATTCAATTTAGATGTAGTTTACCTGACGGCCAATTGTTGCTGGTTGTGGATATAGAAAAACTAGACAGTGTACTTTTTAATTTATTATCCAATGCTTTTAAATTCACTCCTGATGGTGGTTCCATTGAAGTTGCTATTCAGCTTAAGGAGTCTGAAAAACGAATGGAAATCATAGTTGCCGATCATGGCATGGGTATCTCGAAGGAACAGGAAGGTTCATTGTTTGAATTGTTTTCCAGCCATCCGGGCAGTTCATCAGCAGAACAACGGGGGAGTGGTATTGGTTTGGCACTTTCGAAGGAATTGGTGCAGCTCCACAAAGGCTCCTTAATTTACCAGCCAACTGATGGCGGAGGAGCCACTTTTATCATACAATTGGCAGTCCATACTCAAGTTGAAGAACAAGTTCAGCAATTGGATCAAATTGCCGAACTTGAAAATTTAACCTCAGTATCAAACAACCAATTTGATGCAGCCCTGCCACAAGGCCATCACTTACCAAAACTATTAATCGTTGAAGACAATGCTGAGCTCCGAAGTTTTCTGCGATTACATTTAAGTGACAGCTATCGAATAGAGGAAGCAAAAAACGGTAACGAAGGATGGCTTAAAGCCATTGAACTTCAACCCGACCTCATCCTTTCTGATATTATGATGCCTGAAATGGATGGCATTCAGCTGCTCGATAAAATCAAACATCATTTCGAAACCAGTCATATTCCAGTGGTGTTGCTTACTGCAAAATCAACGGTTGAAAGCAGGATTGAAGGATTAAATTATGGAGCCGATGCTTATCTGACCAAACCATTTAACAATGATCAGTTAAAAGCTCAGCTTGAAAATTTGTTACAACAACGGGTGGCACTCCGGCAGCGTTATGCAAACAACCATGGGCGGGATGATCGATCAGATGAGCTCACCATTACCGATCGTGATGCCATTTTTATAAAGCAAGTCAGCGAATTTATTGAGACAAATCTTTCAAATACGGAGTTTAAAATTACGGATCTTTATCAACAGCTTGGCATGGGACGAAGCAAATTTTCCGATAAAATAAAAGGACTAACTGGTTTGTCACCCATTGAGTATGTGATGGAAATTCGACTCAATACAGCACATCAAATTTTGCAGAGTGGAAGGCACAACGTTTCGGAAACCTCGTATTTGTCAGGATTTACCGATGCAGGTTATTTTAGTAAATGCTTTAAAGAACGGTTTGGTGTTAATCCATCGCAGGTGGCAAAAATTGTTTCGTAAGTTTTTTTTAGTCGGCTGCGACAAATATTTCGGGTGGGGCGTCAGGAAACGTAAACCTGAAAGTACTTCCTTTTCCTATTTGACTCTCAACACTGATTTGACCACCCATGCTATTCGCAAACTCAGCACAGAGTATTAATCCCAATCCTGTACCTTTCTCCTTTCTCGTTCCGGGCGTGGTTTTAGTAAACTCCAATTGAAAAAGTTGGTCAATAGCTTCCGATTTAAGTCCTATGCCACTGTCAATGATTGAAATTTCGATGTTTGATTTTTGTTGACAAGCAACAATTTTAATCCGTCCATGATCAGGGGTAAACTTGATGGCATTGGAAAGTAAATTTCGTATAATAGTTTCCAGCATAAACTGATCGGTGAAAACTTGAAGCTTGTGGTCAACATCCATTTCTACGCTGATTGATTTGGTATGAAAATTAGGATGAAAGAGTTTCAAAATATCCTCTACCTGACTTTTAAGCAGAAATCTCTCCGGTTTTATACTGGTTTCTTCCCGTTGAATTCTCGACCAGTTCAAAAGGTTATCGAGAAGAACAAAACTTTTTTGAGAGGAATCAGAAATCAAATTAAATATCTTATTTAAATCTACCTGACTTTGAATACGGGGATCTGTTTGCATTAAGCTAAGTAGGTTATTCAAGGATCCAATCGGGCCTCTTAAATCGTGTGAGATAATCGAAAAAAAACGATCTTTTGTAGCATTCAAACGTATCAGTTCTTTGTTCTGGTCTGATAATTTTTTGTCGATTTCTTGAATAAGCAGTGCATCGTTTTCCTTTTGAAGCACCATAAACAGTAAAGGATATGTAAAAGTAATAATTAGCAAAGCAACGGCTAAATAGTAGTAAAGTGGATCAATATCATTCTTTATGGATTGAATGTAGCTTTGACTGAAAAATGCAGAACCTCTGGCAAATTGAATAATCGCAATAGAAAACGAAAGCCATCCAACCACCCTTCTCATTTTGCTGGTATTTTTTTTAATGGCCATTTCGTACCAGGTCAGCAGTAAAATACCACCAACAGTATAGGATATGGTGACAATTTCAAACAGTTCGGTATTAACAATAATAATTGATAAAGTAAAAAGGGCCGATATTGAGAGTAATGTAGATAAGAGTTTTTTTGAGTCCGTTTTTGCAAGGCTGATGAGGCAGTAAAGTTCTAAAACAATACCAAAAACGTGGCTCGAATCGGAAATAATTCTTGAAAGTGTAAATTGAACGGCTCTTGTCGAATCGAACATATAGATCAACCACATCACACTTTGTAGGAATTTGGCCAAAATGTAAATTAATAATTTATCGTTCTGTTGAGGATGAATAATTCGATAGGTCAATAAAAATAAAATAGTAAAAATGTTTCCAATAAAAAGGATCGAATGAATGGTGAAGGCATCAAATTGGTACATATGTAATCATTGATTTTTATGTTTAACAATTTAGCCAATTTTTGGCTCAGCTAAAGTCTCCATCTTGCTTAGATTGAAATAAACTGAAAAATACATTTTTCACACGTATAATAGTTGGAACATGTCTCTACAACATAAAACATCTTAGCGTTGGAATTTGCATAGCAGATAAAAAAGTCTTTTATTTAAAATGAATCAAAACTAGCACTTAAAAAGTATGGTTGATCAGAAAAAACTCTATTGGAAAAAAAACTTGCGCTATTTGGGAATTCTCCTGATCGTTTGGTTTTCGGTATCGTTTGGTGCCGGAATATTATTTGCCGATTATTTAAATCAATTTCATATTGCCGGATTCCCTCTTGGATTCTGGTTTGCCCAGCAAGGAGCAATATATGTTTTTGTAATGCTCAATTTCATATATGTTTTTTTAATGAATCGCTTGGATAAAGCATTTGATGTAGACGAAAAATAACTAGAACCATGGATGCGCAAATTTGGACTTATATTTTTGTAGGACTTTCTTTCTCCCTTTATATTGGTATAGCAGCATGGACAAGAGCCGGTTCCACTCAGGAATTTTACGTTGCCGGTAGTGGAATACATCCCATTGTAAATGGGATGGCTACGGCTGCAGACTGGATGTCGGCTGCTTCATTCCTTTCCATGGCCGGATTAATATCTTTTATGGGCTATGGTGGAGCACAATACCTGATGGGATGGACTGGTGGATATGTACTACTGGCCTTGTTGTTAGCTCCTTATCTACGAAAATTTGGTAAATATACGGTCCCCGATTTTATTGGAGAACGTTACTATTCCAACAATGCACGACTGGTGGCCTTGATTTGTGCTTTGTTTGTATCTTTTACCTATGTGGTTGGACAAATGAAGGGGGTTGGAGTTGCCTTTGCCCGTTTTTTGGACATATCCTATGAAGCCGGTGTTTTAATCGGAATCGGGATCGTGTTTTTTTATGCCGTTCTGGGTGGAATGAAAGGAATAACCTACACACAGGTGGCACAATATTGTGTATTAATTTTTGCTTTTACGGTGCCTGCAATATTTATTTCTTTACGCATGACCGGTAATCCTGTTCCTCAACTTGGTTTTGGAGCAAAAGCTGACGATGGCGTATACTTGTTGGAAAAACTTAATCAATTGTCAATCGATTTGGGATTCAATGAATATACAGGAGTTCGGAAGGGGAACATGGTGAATATGTTGTTTATAACAGCAGCATTAATGTTTGGAACAGCAGGATTGCCTCATGTAATTGTTCGCTTTTTTACGGTTCCAAAAGTGAAAGATGCACGAATCTCGGCAGGATGGGCTTTATTGTTTATTTCAATATTGTACACAACAGCTCCGGCTGTTGCCGCTTTTGCCCGCACCAATCTCATCAATACGGTTTCTGAAAAATCTTACGCTGAAGTTCCGCAGTGGTTTACTAACTGGGAGCGTACCGGCCTGCTTACCTTTAACGATAAAAATGCTGATGGAATAATTCAATATGTAGCTGACGCTGAGAAAAATGAGTTGATTATTGATCGTGATATTATGGTTTTAGCTAACCCCGAAATTGCCAATTTGCCCGCATGGGTGATTGCCTTAGTGATTGCCGGTGGTCTGGCCGCTGCATTATCAACAGCTGCCGGATTATTATTGGTCATATCAACCTCCATCTCGCACGACCTATTGAAAAAATATTTGAAACCAAACATTACAGAGCGTGGCGAACTTTGGGCGGCCAGAATCAGCATTGCAGTAGCTGTTTTTGTTGCAGGATTAGCAGGTTTGCATCCACCCGGTTTTGTGGCGCAGGTAGTAGCTCTGGCTTTTGGTTTAGCGGCTTCGTCCTTCTTTCCTGCAATCGTGCTTGGGATATTTGATAAAAGAATGAATCGTGAAGGTGCCATATCTGGAATGATTGTGGGTATTGTATTTACAACGCTGTACATCTTATATTTTACTCCACAATTGGGGGGAGCCGGAACCAAGGAAGGATTTTGGTTCGGAATATCACCTGAGGGAATTGGAACCATGGGAATGCTACTTAATTTTGTAGTGGCCATAGTGGTTTCCCGATTAACCAAGCCGGTGCCAATAGCTGTTCAGGAGTTAACGGAAAGTATCCGCTTCCCTAGAGGGGCAGGCGAGGCCCACGATATTACTATTCATTAATAAAATCAAAAATATCAGCCATTTTAAGCTTAGTTCAAAAGTTGTTCTTCTTCCGTTTTAAGCATTTTTTGATAAACTAATGTTAGAAGATAGACAAAAACGATGGCCACAATGGCAATTAATGCATTGTAATAGACCGGTGCACTTAAAGCCAATCGGAGGAGGACAGTAGCCAAGGCGAAACCTGAATTTCTAAATAGTACAAGATAATTGTAATTGTAACGCAAGGAAATAAGCACCATTAAAATGTCGGTAAAAATAAGAATGGTGTAAAAGGCAGGGAAAAATTTGAAGGTGTCAGAATGGGTAAAATATAATATGGTATCCTGAATGGCCAATAATATAAAGGCGAACATTAATAGCAAAGAAGTCATTTTTTTTAAGCGAATAAACTGAAATTGTTCTTCTTCCTTGAAAAAAATGAGTTTATGAATGCGGATCGATCTCACCAGATACAGACCACTAAAAACAACAAGCGCCGAAAAGGTATCCGAAAGAATATGTAGAATTGTTTCGATGTTTTGATGCAAAACAAGGGGTTCAACAAAATGACTGAACTCTTTAAAAGCATTGCGAAGCAGAATCAAGGAAATTATTTCAAATTGTTTGTACAATGAATTTGCCACCGACTGGGGTAAAATAAAGATTAAACTCATCACCTCGAAAAATAGCAGGACGATAAACGCGACTTCGACGGCAGCAAAATGATTGTCAGGGATAAATTGATTAGCAAATCCAGGCACTAATCCCCACATTTTGAGCTGAATGAGTAATAATGTTCCGATGTAGCTGACTACAATTCCTGTACCCAGAATACGATGATTCATTTCACTCTCCCAATAAATTTCAATAGAGTTGTAAATTTCTGCTGAATAACGAATGATCTTTTTCAAAATACAAAATTTAGGATTTATTCAAATTTACGGTATTCATTGCTTATTTGCACATATGTTCCTTTCGAAAAATGTGTAATGTGTCATAAATCTGCAGCGGATTCATTGTTCGGTTAATTTTCAAAAAAAAATGTCAATATCTCACTAAGGTTAAATAACACAAAGTGAGATGATTGTAGTTTTGACCTTGTGGCTGCAAAAAAATAATAACCATCAGAAAGTAGGGTAAGTGAACATATGTTCGGTTAGTGATTATAGAAAGCAAATGAATTAACTTAAAAAATTAACAAGATGAAAACACAAATTAAATTTTTCGCAGCAGCCTTATTTTTCATGGCATCAGTAACAGTAGCAACAGCTCAAACAGAAGAAACCACTACAGCAACTTATCCGGTTAAGGCACAATTGAGAGATGGAAGTGGTGCAGGTACGCAAGCCCAAATGAAAGGAAATGCTCAGGCTAACCTTACAGAAGAACAAAAAGCATTGGTTGAACAAAACCGCACCAACAGTGCTGAGTACCGCGATGCATTTAAAGCAACATTAACCGAAGAACAATTGGCCATTGTTGCCAACATGGAATTAACTCGTGACGAAAAGCAAGCTGCATTGCAGGCAACTTTCACTGACCAACAACGCGAAATGTACGATACTCATCAAGCATTGGTTGCCGATCAACGCCAACAACTTAAAGGTTCATTGAGCGAGCAACAAGCAGGGCAGGCCAAACAAAATGGATGGAAACGTTCAGGCGGGAAGAAATAAAACTCAAGGGAATGCTCATGGAGATAACCTTAGGGTTGTCTCCATTTTTTTTAATCCAATTTATCCCATTATAAGTCATGAAAACCAAGATACTATTATTTTTGCTCGTCGTTATTTTCAATTCAAGCGTTTGGGGGCAGTCATCCAAGGTGGCTGACAAAGTTTATACCGATCGAATTGATTCACTTTTAAGTGATGTGCTTTTTGGAGAAGGCGAGTTGGCCAACATTTTTGGATTAAAAAAAGAATATCAGTTTTTATATCTCCGTTCAAATATTGATTCAAAAACATTTTATGCGGGAAGGGAAATTGGGATGAACCAGTACAACATTTCCAATCAGATTTTCTACTTAAATTCGAATGGAATTTACGCTGGAATATCGGGAACCTGGTACAGTCAACTCGATCCGAATTACCGTACTACAATTTTAAAGTTGGGCTATGGTAAAGCCATTCAAAATCATCCAGGGCTTAGGTATCGAACTTCATTCGACTATTATGTCTTTCACGAAAAAGAACCTGAGTACGAATCGCCATATTTTGGATCGTGGAATGGTGGTTTGACCTTAAAAACAAAAAGTTTGGGAACTCGTTTTGATGCCGCTATCTTATTGGGGTCAGAATTTGATTCGCAATTAAATTGGAGCGCATTTGGATACCTAAACATTGCCAAATTTGGCGCCTATTCCAAGATACGTTTAGAGCCCGAAATATCGTTATTTTTTGGGAACGAAGTGGCAGCGTATGATCTGGGAGAAGGTCTGATTGATCCCGTAACCAACATTGTATATAACAGTTATTATAAAGAATCGTTTGGATTAATGAATGTGCAGTTGGAATTGCCTTTGGCCATTACCTTTAAAAATTTGGATTTGAATATTTCTTATCAATACAATATTCCTCGTACAAGCGGTGATTTAATCTCCTATCCGAACAGCTCGTTTTTACGCTTTTCGGTTGGATATATGTTTAGCCTATAGGATTATTTATTTTGCACGCACATATTGTTGAGGCCAATCGATTTCATCACCCAATGTTTTTGCTGCATTCAATGGGAAGTTGGGATCGCGTAAGGATTCCCGGCCAATCAAAATAAGATCAGCCTGCCCTTTGGCAAGAATTTCTTCTGCTTGCTGTGCTTGAGTAATCAAACCTACAGCTCCGGTTAAAATGCCGGTTTCTTTTTTGATTCGTTCAGCAAAAGGAACCTGAAAACCCGGAGCCGCATTAATTTTTGCGTAAGGAACCGTTCCTCCAGACGAGCAATCAATTAAGTCAACACCTTCTTTTTTCAACAGGGCAGAAAGTTGAACTGCTTCATCGATATCCCATCCTCCTTCAACCCAATCGGTGGCTGAAATTCTAACAAACAGTGGCAAATGATCGGGCCAGACTGTTTGAATTTCCTTCACTATTTCCAGCAACAAACGTATTCTGTTTTCAAAAGGACCACCATATTCATCGCTTCGTTGATTGATAAGCGGCGAAAGAAACTGATGAATTAAATAGCCATGTGCGGCATGGATTTCGATGACCTGATAACCGGCTTTGAGAGAACGTTCGGCAGCCCGTTTGAAATCAGAAATGACTTTCTGAATGCCTAGCTGATCCAGCGCAAGCGGAGCTTTATCTTCGATGTTAAAAGGGAGTGTCGATGAACTTACAGTGGTCCAGCCACCATCGTTTGATTTTAGCTGTTTGCCTCCATTCCAGGGTTCGGCACATCCTGCTTTTCGGCCTGCATGGGCTAGTTGAATGCCTGCCACGGCGCCATGTTGTTGAATGAATTGAGTTATTTTTTGCAAATGAATTACATGTTCATCGGTATAAATTCCCATGTCCGATGGAGTGATCCGTCCTTCGGGCGAAATTGCGCTGGCTTCCTGAATAATCAATCCGGCCCCTCCTGCTGCACGACTTCCATAATGTACGGTATGCCAATCGTTGGCCAATCCATCGCTTGATGAATATTGACACATGGGCGAAATCGCAATCCGGTTGCGGAAGGAAATTCCTTTAATGGTAAGCGGAGAAAATAATTTTGACATGATTGTTTGTTTACTTTTTTTCAAAAACCCGCTTCATTAAATCTGTTACCCTTGCATTGGCGTTGTTGCGAATTTCTTTTTCCTGGTCGGCCACTTTAATAAAAACACCATCGAGGGCTTTTGAGGTAAAGTATTCATCCAATTGTATGTTGATGGGATCAACCTTTAAAAGATCACCGGCGAAAGAGTTGGCAAATTTATTCCATTGATTGGTGATTTCAGTCCAGGTTTGATCGGCTGAAACACCTGCTGCAAAAGGCTTTTTCAGCGATTGAGCCAGTATGGGTCGATACAATTCAACCAGTTGATTATAGGTCTTTTCCTGAAGGTATTGTGTCGCAGCATTGTCCTGACCATTTAAAATGGCCAATACATCGTCGATGTTCATCGATAAAATGGCTTGTTTGAATATGGGAGCAGCACTTGCAGCAGCATCCTCCGCCGAACGGTTAATCTGTAAAATGAATTCATCCAGCTTTTGATCCAGTCCGGGAATTTTTCTGGCATATTCCAATACTTCATTGGTTTCAGCGGGCAATTGAAGTTTGATGAATTGGTCTAAAAAATAAGCATCTTTTCTATTCAAGCGAAATACTGCGGTATCAACACTAACGCCAAGCGCTTGTTTTAATCCTTGAGCGATGTCGTTTTTGGTCAACGGAACATTCGTTTGAACCATCGTATTGGCCGTTTTAAGTAAAATTTCACACGAACTCAATACAAGTCCAAACAGGACGAGGTAAAGGAGGTATATTTTCTTCATAACAATGAAATAGAATTGATTTCTAATGGATAACTTTTTACTTTTATAAAAGTAATTTCCTTTTTGTAATGATAAACAATTTTAACGTACATATGGTTAAGTTAATTCGTACAAAAAGAGAGTGCGCTTTTATAAACCCACAATAAAACAAAAATAATGAGTAAACTAATTTTATGGATTGCGGCATTGCTTGTCACCATGCTGGTGAAAGTAGGTTTTGCCCAATCGGATCTTTCCCAAGCAGTTCCCGTTGATCCGGAACTACGTACCGGTGTTCTCGACAACGGTTTAACGTATTATATTCGTCATAACGAAGAGCCCAAGGAACGTGCCAGCTTTTACATTATTCAAAATGTAGGTGCCTTGTTGGAAGAAGACAATCAAAATGGCCTGGCTCACTTTCTGGAGCACATGGCCTTTAATGGCACCGAACATTTCGAAGGGAAAGGTATTTTAAATACGCTTGAAAAGCACGGAGTTGCTTTTGGTCGTAACATCAATGCTTATACTTCATTTAATGAAACAGTATATAATTTAAGCGAAGTTCCAAGCACTAACGAAGGTTTGATTGACACTTGTCTGTTGGTTTTGCACGACTGGGCTGATCAACTCTTGTTGACTGAAGAAGAAATTAATGCAGAGCGCGGCGTAATTACTGAAGAGTGGAGAACCCGTCGCAACGCAAGTTTTCGCCTTCGAAACCAATGGTTTCCTGTGGTATTCAAAGGTTCGAAATGGGCTGTACGCGATGTAATTGGTGATACCACTGTAATCCGTTATCATGAACCAGTGACCTTGCGAAATTTTTATCACGATTGGTACCGTACCGATTTGCAGGCCATTGCAATAGTTGGCGACATAAATGTTGATGAGATAGAAGCAAAAGTTAAAGCACTTTTTTCACCCATCGAAGCCGTAGCGAATGAAAAACCCAGACCAATATTTACCATTCCTCATCACGATGAAACTTATTATGTTTTAGCCACCGATCCTGAAGCGCCACAATCGCAAATCAGTATTTTTATTCCTGAAGAAAATAAAGACGCAAAAGAAAAAACCTTAGCTGATTTGCGCGAAAGCTATTTGACAAGTTTGTATAACACCATGTCGAGTCTTCGTATCCAGGAATTGTTACAAAAGGGTACTCCTCCCTTTGTAAACGGATCATCTCGGAAGGGTGGTTTCGTGCGTGGCTACGATGTGTATTCGATTTCGGCAACAGCTAATCCGAATGAAGAGGCAAAGGCGCTGGAGGCCATCTTAATTGAGACCGAACGCATCAAACGTTTTGGTTTCCAGGAGGGAGAACTGGAACGGGCAAAAATTAATTT
Source organism: Prolixibacteraceae bacterium (assembly GCA_041821245.1). Lineage (GTDB taxonomy): Bacteria > Bacteroidota > Bacteroidia > Bacteroidales > Prolixibacteraceae > Roseimarinus. The sequence goes on along the minus strand of JBGUEP010000017.1, from coordinate 1,733 downwards.
CCTCACCAGTCTTGAAAGTCAGTACAAACAAAAAGATAAAATTCGAAACGATAGTTATTGCCGCGAATACAGTGGCAACTATACTTCAAATGAACCCATTCCCGGAATCGAATTCGAATATAACTTTGCCAATGAAGTATTGCCCACCATTACCGTGGACGAAATTTCAGCATTGGCCAAACAATGGATTAAAGCAGATAACCGCACCATAGTGATCACCGGTCCATCTGAAGGTGTCACTCATTTAACTGAAAAGGAGGCGAAAGCTATTGTGGCGAAAGTGGAAAAGATGGCTATTGAACCTTATGTTGATGCCGCTGCAAGTTCTTCGCTTATTTCGGAAGATTTGAAAGGTTCGAAAGTCGTTTCAAGCAAAAAACTGAAAGACTTTGATGCCGTAGAATGGACCCTGGCCAACAATGTGAAAGTTATTTATCGTCATGCCGACTACGAAAAGGATAATGTTGCGCTAAAAGCTTTCAGCAAAGGTGGTACATCGCTTTGGGACAATGAATACACGCCATCGGCCGATATGACAGGCACGTTTATTAATACCTATGGGGTAGGAGACTTTGATGCCATTACACTTCAAAAAATGCTAACGGGCAAAAAGGTTTCCCTGAGTCCGCAAATTGGTGATTTAACCGAAGGTTTTAGCGGATCTTCCACGCCAAAAGACTTTGAAACCATGATGCAATTGGTTTACCTCTACTTCGAAAAGCCCCGCTTCGACAAGGAGGCGCACAATGCTTTAATGTCTCGCTATTTAGCTTACGTGGCAAATATGGAAAAAGATCCTAAAAAAATAATGCAGGATTCGTTAACAGCAATTGTGACCAATTACAATCCACGGGTACGCGCCTTAAATACAAAGTACCTTCAGGACGTGAACATTGAGACGATTGAAAAAATATATAAAGATCGAATTCAGGATGCCGGTGATTTTACTTTCATTATTGTTGGTAATATTGATGAAGATACCGTAAAGATCATGTCTGAAAAGTACCTTGGCTCTTTAACCGATTCTAAACGCGAAGAAAACTGGTTGGATCGGGGCATCGATAATCCTGAAGGTAAAACAGAGAAAGTAATACCGATAAGTTTAACTACACCCAAGGCCAATGTGAATATTAGGTTGGTAAAGGACATGGAATATTCCATTAAAAATGCCTTAACCATGCAGGTTTTGGAAGGTATTCTTGATTTACGTTACACAGAAACGGTGCGCGAGGATGAAGGTGGAACCTATGGTGTGGGAATAGGTGGCAGTGTCAGTCAATTTCCAACATCGAAGGCCAGCATGCGCATTGCATTTGATTGTGACCCGGCTCGTGCCGACAAGTTAAAATCGATCATTTTCCGCGAAATTGATAAAATTTTGGCTGAAGGTCCAACTGCTGTTGATTTTGATAAAACCATTAAAAACATGCTGAAAGATCGTGAGCAATCCAAAGAACACAATGGATATTGGCTTTCATCTCTTTATTCCTTCTATTTTTCAGGAATCAATACGGCAAGTGCTGCTAATTTCGAAGACATTTTAAATACAATGAATATAAAAGATGTTCAGGATTTTGCACAAAAATTCTTTACCGATGCCGATTTAATGGATGTTGTTTTTGTTCCTAAATCAGAATAATATTCCAATAATCGTTCAATAAAAAAACCACCTCACATTTGGAGGGCACTGAAAAAGTCCCTAGGGCATAATTATTAAACAAAAAGCAGTAAAA
>JBGUEP010000016.1:15070-139172 GCA_041821245.1 Prolixibacteraceae bacterium | reverse complement strand
AGCAATAATCTTCAAGTGAAAATAAAGTAGAGCCGTCTGCAAGACAAATGATTCAGTCAAAGAAATCAATCCACCAGGTCACGGAAATTCAAATAGTGATCATCCCGGTTATAGTTGGTTAATGTTCCGTTTTCACAAACAATGGTTCGGTTCGGAAATTTTTCAACCAACAGCTTATCATGTGTAGCCATTAGAATGGTTTTTCCTTCGCCATGAATTTTTTTAAACAACTCCAGTATTTCTACAGATGTTTCTGAATCAAGATTGCCTGTTGGCTCGTCCGCAAGAATAATTTCAGGATAATTTAGGAGTGCCCTTGCAATCACAATACGCTGTTGTTCGCCCCCTGAAAGCTGATGCGGCATCTTTTGTTTTAAGGCAATCATTCCTACTTCAGTAAGAATTTCATTAATGCGTTCATCAATGGCTTTTCGATTTTCCCAACCTGTTGCTTGCAGCACAAATAACAAATTATGGTATACCGAACGGTCAGTTAGCAATTTGAAATCCTGGAAAACAACACCCAGCTTTCGCCTTAACATTGGAATCTCTTTGTTTTTAATGTTTTCCAATTTAAACCCCACCACTTCACCTTCACCTTGAATTAAAGGCAACTCAGCATTTAGCGTTCGAATCAGACTCGACTTTCCACTACCAACCTTACCAATTAAATATACAAATTCGCCATGATCAATGTGGAAATTAACATTGCTCAACACCAAATTTTCACGCTGGAAAATAGAGGCATTTTCTAATACAATGGAGCTGCGTAGTGTCATTAATTTTTTATCTAGTCAATACAAAACTAAATTTTTTATTTAAACAGGATACTATGTCAGGTTAATAAACAGTTTAATGTTAAGAACTCATTTAAAAATGGAACATTGAATGTGAATTTAATACCTATTTTTATCTTTTATTTATTCTAAATAGATCATGAAAAAGCAAAACTTAATTATACTTAGTACAACAATTCTATTGCTATTGTTTTCAGCCAGTTACAACAGGGCTCAAATTTCATTTTCTCCCACGGTAACGGCAGAATACGAAAAAGCGATTGAACTTTATCAAGCCTCAAATTTTATTGCGGCAGAAAGAATATTTATTGACTTACTTAAAAACACGTCAAATAATGATCCTTTCAATTATGATTTGGATTATTACCGACTAATGTGTTTGGTTAAACAAAATAAAAACACGGCCGAAGGAGATATAACCGACTATTTAGGCATCGTTAAAGGTAGTCCATGGGAAAATCAACTTTGGTTTGAGCTGGCCAAACTACAATTCAGCAACAAACGCTATCCTCTGGCAGCCAAATCATTTAACAAAGTTGAAAGCCGATTACTTACTAAAAAGGACAAGGACGATTTTGCCTTCTACAATGGCTACAGTAATTTCGAGGCGGGTAATTTAAAGGCTGCAGCTCAAGCATTTTTTGAGGTTCGAAAGAGCGGATCCATGTATGCCCCATCGGCGTCGTACTATTGGGGATACATTAATTATTTACAAGGCAATTATGAAACGGCTCTTGATGAGTTTTCAAAACTGGAAAACAACAAACAATTTTCAGGATTCATAAAGTACTACACCACTCAGATTTATTACATTCAGGAAAAGTATGAAAAAGTAATTGAATACGGAGAGAAACTGGTTGGAGGTGCCCCTGAAGAACAAAGGAATGAACTTTTTAAAATTGTTGGTGATGCCTTTTATGAAACAGGGCGTTATATCAATGCCATAAAATATCTTGAGGCCTATAAAGGAGTAAATGGCAAAAAAACTCCAGAGGATTATTATCGTTTGGCTTACTGTTACTATAAAATAAAAGACTACAATCATGCCATTGAGTCCTTCGAAAAAGCAAGCTACAAAAAAGATTTACTCGCACAAAATGCATTTTACCACCTAGCCGATTGCCAGTTAAATGTGGGTGATAAAAACAAAGCCAGAGCCGCTTTTGAAGAAGCTTCAAAATACGATTTTGACCCAAAAATTGAAGAAGATGCTCTTTTCAATTTTGCCAAGTTAACCTATGAACTTTCCTATTCCCCTTTTAACGAAACCATAAAAGCTTTTGACCAGTACATTGCAAAATATCCCGATTCGGAGCGAAACGACGCTGCATTCGATTATCTGGTTAAAGTATATATGACCACCAGAAATTATCGTGACGCCATTAGTTCAATCGATAAAATTAAAAACCAATCACCGGCCATTAAGGAGGCCTACCAACGACTCAATTATTTTAGAGGATTGGAACTGTTAAACGATGGAAAATATTCCGATGCCTTAACTTATTTTCAGACCTCATTGGATCATGCACGATATAACAGAACCTATCAGGCCTTATCCTTATATTGGAGTGCCGAAATTAATTATCGCTATAAAAAGTATGAAAATGCCATTGATCTTTTTGGAAAATTTCAATCTTCACCAGGTGCCTTTTCATTACCGGAATTTACAACTGCCTATTACAATAAGGCCTATTGTTATTTCAATCAACAGCAATTTGGCGATGCTGCAACGTGGTTTAGAAAATATTTGAACCAAAACAACACTGACATTAAAATGAAAGCTGATGCCTTGAATCGGGTTGGCGACTACTATTACTTAAACCGCGATTATGAAGAGGCCATTGTGCACTATAAAAAAGCAGCGATTTTAAACAGTTATGATCCCGATTATGCCTTGTATCAGGAGGCTATATGCTATGGTCTTGAAAGAAAATATCCCGATAAAATTGATCGCCTAAAAGAATTAAATCGCTTATATCCCCGCTCTTCCTTTGTTGACGATGCCTTATTCGAAATTGCACGTACTTATGAACGCACAGGCACATTCAAGGAAGCTATTGACGGATACAAGCAATTGATTCATCAACTGGCACAAAGCAATTACACACCAAAAGCACACCTCCAGTTGGGATTAATCTATTACAATCAAAGCAATTACAACGAATCTCTGAAAAATTACAAAAAAGTGGTGGAGATTTCACCCAACTCAGAGGAAAGCAAAGCTGCCTTGGTGGGGATAAAAAACAATTACCTCGACATGAACAACATTGACGGCTATTTCACCTACACAAATTCTCTGGGAAATCTCGTTTCAATTTCAATCGACGAACAGGATTCAATATTTTACATGACGGCTGAAAAAAACTACATGGCCAGCAATGCATCGGCGAAAAGCCAGTTTGAATCGTACCTCAACCGATTTCCAGATGGAAGTTTTAAAGTGAATGCCTTATTTTATCTGGCTGAAATTTATTATCAAAACGGCAACTATTCCAAGTCGCTTGAATTGTACAATGAAGTACTGGATCGTCCCGATCATGTTTTTACAGAACAAGCTTTAATTAAAGCAGCCGAATTGAATTTTAACGCCAACAAGTTCGAATTGGCGTTAGATTATTTTATTCGTCTGGAAAGAATAGCAAATACGAAATGGAACATATTAAAAGCCCGTTTGGGAATAATGAGAAGTGAGTATGCCTTAAACCAATCGGCCAAAACCGTCCAGGCGGCTATCACACTGCTGGCCACCGAGAATGTGACCGACCTAATGATCAGGGAAGCCAACTACAAAATGGCGAAATCCTATTATCTGCTTAAAAAAGATGACGATGCGCTAAAATATTTTCAATTATTGACGGCCGATACAAAATCAATTGAAGGAGCAGAAGCCAAATTTTTTGTAGCTCAAATCCTATTCAATAAAGGAAAATACTCTGAGAGTGAAAATGAAATTATGGATTTCATCAGCAAAAGTACACCGCATCAGTATTGGCTGGGCAAAGCTTTTTTACTCTTATCCGATATTTATCAACGAAAAGGCGATACATTTCAAGCCAAGCACACACTGAGCAGTATAATAGACAATTACACCGATCAAAATGATGGCATAATTAAAGAAGCAAAAGTTAAAACAAAAATATTGGAAGAAAAAGAGAAAGAAACAATCACCACCAACGACGCTTCCGATTCAACAAAACTCAATTAATTGCCATGAGAAACGAGCATGTTCGTTAATCACAAATAAGGATGAAAATTTCACATGCGAGTTCCATCCGGCAATGAAAAAACAAATTATTTACGGATGAAAACAATAAAATATATTTCACTTTTGATATTGAGCCTTATAACATCTCTTGCGTTAAAGGCCCAAAGCGATTCAACTCTTCAAAAAGAGGTTGAAGTAATCAAAGCCTATCAGCCCAGTATTTCCGACGCATACAAAATTGGGAACAATCCTAAAATCAATGACACCATTACTTTTTCACCCACATTTGAATACAAAATTTATTCGAACGACATCCCGGTTGAAAAAACCATAAATCATTTGCCGGTTGTTCAACTGGGAAATCCGCCAAAAACCAAATCAAATTTAGGTTACATCAAGGGTGGATTTGGAAATGCATGGACACCAACAGCCGATTTATTTATTGGCTCTACCCCATCCAGAAATACTGATTTCGGATTACAATTGCATCACTTTTCGTCCAGACCAACGATTCTTTTAAACAATGAACTGAAGGTAAAATCACCATACAGTGACAATTTAGCCCGAATATTTGTCAAAAACACTTTTAGAAAGTCGATATTAGAATGGGAAGTGAATTACCAAAGAAATAGTTTCCAATACTACGGCTTTCCTGAAATGGACACCATTGTGTACCTTAGCCAGAACGACAGCACTACGACGTTAAACGCCAGGCAGGCTTTCAATACTGCAGAAGCAAAGATTCAGCTCAAAAACAGCAACAATCGCGCTAAACTGGATTACAAGGTTGGACTAAACTATGACTACTTTTGGAATGCAAGCGGACAAAAAGCACACGAAGGCAATTACACGGGTACATTTCGAAGAAATTATAGAGATTATGACTTACAACTTGATTCAAAACTTAGTTATTTTTATCAGGACAGCCTGACCAACAACATTGATTCAACACGCAACAATCATTCGTTTTATCACATTGAATTAAGTCCTCAATACCGACTCGACAAAGATGTGTTTCAATTGTACTTAGGAATAAATGCAGGAACCATTATTGGTGCTGATACCAGTTTGTTGTGGAACATTTCGCCCAACATCTATTTTGCCTATCACCCCCTCGAAGGAATGATGACCTTATTTGCAGGTGCAAATGGCGGCTTTCAGCCAAATGCTTACCGACAAACGCATATGAAAAATAACTACCTCGACTATGCTATTGAAATAAAACCATCGGAAAAAACAATTGGATTTTTGGGAGGTTTAAAAGGCAAATTGAGCCGCTCCCTATCCTATTTATTCGATGTGGATTATTCCATCAACCAAAATGAAGCCTTTTATTACATGAGCAAAACGATAACATCAATCGATACGATGGTGAAAAATACGTTTTCGGTGGTATACGACGATGTGAATCAACTGCGCTTAGGCGGAAAATTACACTATAGCAGCCAGGCAGTAACGGTCGATCTGGGTGGAAATTACTACATCTATAAAGCAAAAACTTTGACTACCCTCCCACACCTTCCTGATTTCGATATCAAATTAAACACCGCCATTCAGCTTTCACCAAAAATAAGGGCAACGGCCGATGCTACAATAGTAGGCCCCCGAAACGCATTATACGAGCTAATTGAAAGCTCAAATACCACATCTACTACAACTACTGAAATACAAACCTTAAAACCTATTCTCGACTTAAATCTTGGCCTTGATTACCGTTTTAATAAGCAGTTAAATTTTTACCTCGACGCTAGAAATGTCTTAAATCAGAATTACGAAATTTGGCAAGGCTACAACCACCAACGCATGTTAATTATTTTAGGTGCCCGATATGCCTTTTAAACCTTTGAGAAACCAACCTTAAGTTGTTGAAAACTTTTGACTTTATAGTTTGTAATTCTTAGGCAAAAAGGTAATCTTTTGTTACATTTGTGCACATTTTACATTAGGAATAAAATACTTCTGTAACACATTGAGATCCAGGACCAAGATATCACTTTTCCACATTATGTTCCGGTGCTTTTTGCAGTATTTGCGATAAGTTGCTGAAACTTCCCTTTGTCAGTTTATTTAAACCCGGGAAATGTCATTAAAAATGATGATTTTGGTTCGTATTGAATGGTAAATTAAATAATGATTCAATGAGTGAATTAGAAAACGAAAAAGTTAAAAGCGAGAATGGTTATTCAGCCGACAGTATTCAGGTACTTGAAGGTTTAGAAGCGGTAAGGAAACGTCCGGCCATGTACATTGGCGACGTGAACGAGAAGGGGCTTCATCACTTGGTTTATGAGGTTGTCGACAATTCGATTGACGAAGCACTCGCCGGATATTGCAAAAATATTGAAGTCATCATAAACGAGGACAATTCAATTTCGGTAACTGATGATGGACGTGGAATTCCTACGGACATGATGGCGAAAGAAAAAAAATCAGCACTGGAAGTGGTTATGACCGTTTTGCATGCTGGTGGAAAATTCGACAAAGACTCCTACAAAGTTTCCGGAGGGTTACATGGTGTTGGGGTTTCATGCGTTAATGCCCTTTCTACACTCTTACGTGCAGAAATTCACAGGGAAGGCAAAATTTTCGTAATGGAATTTGAACGCGGCAAAGCAAAAGCTCCGGTGGAAGTTATTGGTGAATCGGACCGCACAGGTACCATCATTACCTTTATTCCCGACAATACTATTTTCTTAACCACCGTCTTTAAATACGAGATTCTTGCTGCACGTTTACGCGAGTTAGCCTTTCTAAATGCTGGTTTGAATTTGGTACTGATTGACAAAAGAACCATAGACGATGAAGGAAACTTCAAAACAGAAACCTTCTTATCAGAATTTGGATTAAAAGAATTTGTTGAATACCTGGATGGTACCCGTGAAAGATTAATTGATGAAACCATCCATATAGCAACGGAAAAAAATGATGTGCCGGTAGAGATTGCCTTGCATTACAATACCTCATTTACTGAAAACATTCACTCGTATGTGAACAACATCAATACCATTGAGGGAGGAACCCACCTAACAGGTTTCCGTCGTGGCTTGACCCGTACCTTAAAAGCTTATGCTGACAAATCGGGCATGTTGGAAAAATTGAAGTTTGACATCAGTGGCGACGATTTTCGTGAAGGATTAACGGCCGTTGTTTCTGTTAAAGTTCAGGAGCCTCAGTTTGAAGGCCAAACAAAAACAAAATTAGGCAACTCGGAAATCAGCTTATCGGTTGATCAGGCTGTGAGCGAAATGCTCGCCATTTATTTGGAAGAACATCCCAAAGATGCCAAATCAATCGTTCAGAAAGTTGTATTAGCTGCAACAGCGCGCCATGCGGCCCGTAAGGCACGCGAATTGGTACAACGTAAAAACGTTATGTCAGGTGGTGGATTACCTGGTAAACTTGCCGACTGTGCCGATAAAGATCCCGAAAAATGCGAAATATTCCTCGTCGAGGGTGATTCTGCAGGTGGTACCGCCAAACAGGGACGGGATCGTAAATTCCAGGCCATTTTACCTTTGAAAGGTAAAATTTTGAATGTGGAAAAAGCCATGCAACACAAAGTATTCGACAGTGAAGAAATCAGAAATATATTCACGGCTCTGGGTGTTAGCATCGGAACTGAAGAAGATTCAAAAGCATTAAATATTGCTAAACTCCGTTACCACAAAATCATCATCATGACCGATGCCGATGTGGACGGTAGCCACATTGCAACTTTAATCATGACCCTTTTCTTCCGCTACATGAATGAATTGATTAAAAGCGGTTATTTGTACATTGCTACTCCTCCACTTTATTTAATCAAACGTGGAAAACGCGAAGAATACGCCTGGACAGAACAGCAACGTTTGCGCTTAATCGACGAAATGAGTGGCGGAAAAGAAACAGGTGTGCACATTCAGCGCTACAAAGGTTTGGGTGAGATGAATGCGGAACAGTTGTGGGATACAACAATGTTTCCTGAAAAGAGAACATTACGTCAGGTAACCATTGAAAATGCTGCAGAGGCAGATCACGTTTTCTCAATGCTAATGGGTGATGAAGTACCACCGCGTCGACAGTTTATCGAAGACCATGCCACCTACGCAAACATTGACGTATAAACATTACTAAGTAAAAGTATATTATAATCAATAAAGCAGAAATCGGCTCCGGGCCCTTTTCTGCTTTATTTTTAACATGAAAATTTCAACATGAAAATTTGCGTTTTTTGTTCTTCAAGCAATGCCGTAGCCGAATCCTATTTTGCCATGGCAACCGAACTGGGTCAAATCATTCAAAAAAACGGACATGCACTTGTTTATGGAGGCGCAAACGTTGGCTTGATGGAACAAGTGGCCTCTACCGTAAAAACCAACGGAGGTGAAGTAATTGGGATTATCCCTCAAAAAATCCACGACAGAGCATTGTCATCGGACCATCCTGATGAACTAATTATTACTTCGACCATGGCTGAACGAAAAATGCTGATGCACGAAAAATCAGATGCATTCATTGCTCTACCCGGAGGTTTTGGAACATTGGAAGAAATATTAGAAGTCATTACACTTAAACAACTTGATTATCATCAGAAACCCATTGTATTCATCAATACCAACGGATTTTTCGATCACATTTTCAATCAGTTTGAGCATTCGTATAGCGAAGGATTTGCAAAAGAAAACTATCGTAAATTATATCAAATAGTAGCTAGTCCGAACGAAGCCATTGATTATATTCAAACGTACAAACATGAAGTATTAGGAACCAAGTGGTTTACTGTTCCTGAGAAATAAGTGGCAATTGAAGAACAAAATTAGTCCCTTCACCAAGTAAAGAATAAACTTTAATTTGCCCGTTTAGCATAGACACCAAACTTTTGGTAATGGCCAGCCCCAAACCTGTTCCTCCATGTGTGCGATACATCACATTATCAACCTGTTGGAATCGTTCAAAAATTCGCAAAATATCGTTTTCGGAAATACCCAATCCTGTGTCACTAACACTAATTTGTATGGCATTTGGTAAAATTTCAGCGCTCAGTTGAATCACCCCTTTTTCGGTAAATTTAAATGCATTAGACAACAAATTATCAACAATTTGATTCAATCGAACCGGATCACTTTCCAACATAAATTCTTCAGGTATTTTATCTTCCAGAATAAAATCAATTTCCTTATCGAACAACTTCATTAAAATGGCATTATTGCGTTGAAAAGAATGCTCAATAAACTCCTTAAGATTAAATTCCCTGAACTTAATTTCAAGCTGATTGGCTTCTATTTTTGACAAATCGATGATATCATTGATTAAATCCAATAATTTATCTCCATTACTTTGAATGAGTTGAACATGCTCCATTCTTTCTGCATCGGAAAAACCATCAAATGTCAATAATTCAGCGAATCCAATGATAGCATTCATAGGAGTGCGAATTTCATGCGACATGTTGGCTAAAAAAGCCGATTTCAAACGATCCGATTCCTTTGCTTTTTCTTCTTGAATCACTAAATCATTATACATTTTCTCTTTTGAAGCAACCATGGCATTTGCAGCAATAGCCGCATCTCTAAATTCTTCAAAATTGAACTTTGCAACATTCAATTGCTTTTTTGTAACATCCGAATTCTTAAAATAATGAAAAAAGCGATTAAAATCAGCCAAATATTTTTTATTAAAAGCATTCAATATAATTACTTCAATTAGGATAATAAAAGATAGAAGCAGGAATAATCTGGTTAAATTTTGAATAAACTCGGTGCGATAATCAGAAAAATGTTTTACAATTTCAACATCTGCATCATCGAGGTAAAACCCGGACCCGATCAACCAATTCCAGTAAGGGTATTGCACGGCATACGAACATTTCGGTATCGCAAGGGTATCGTCCATTTTAGGCCAGTTATAATAGAAATAGCCACCTTCATCACTCGATCGTGCAGCACTAATTTCCATTCTAAAAACGGAATCTTTTAAGGCATCGCTTCCATCTAAAAACTTAAAATCGCCAACATAAACTTTACCATCATAAACTAAGGGAGTACCATCCAGTTCATTTAAAAACACATAGCCACCATTTGGTAAACGATAATTGGCTATTCGTTGAGAAATTTCTTGCTTTAATGTATCGTAAAAATGATCCAAATAGATGTCGGACGAAAAATACCAATTGAAAAGGGTGGACTTTTTCACATAGGCGAATTTTTCCCGACTAGTTGTAATGTCAGCGTTCTTTTGATAATGAATAAACCCTTCATCTTGAAGCTTTAGCAACTCCAGCTCCTTTTGAACAACATAATTTCCATCATCGTCCTGTAAATAGAGAAGATTTTCTCCTTTGAATTTATGATGATTGTAATAGGCTATCCCTTTACCATCAAGACTTGTGACATAAATTTCAGAAAAACCATCGACGCTTTGGAACGATTCAATAATTTTAGTGATGTATTCTTTTAGTTCAACATCAGATAAAACTCCGACGTTCTTACGATACAACTCAACAGCCAGATTTTCGGCCTGCTCCACAATTTGCTTCAGCTCCTCACGAACCTTATTTTCAACAATTGCTTTGTCAATACGAATGGAACGAAGTTCGTTTTGGGTAATTTGTTTGATGTACTCCTTTTGCTTAATGATATACGACTCGCGAAAACTGTTTTTCTGCCTTTTGTAATGCGAATATTCGTTAAACAATAATAAACCTGCAACCAATACAGATGTAATTAATGTAATTAACAAAGTGGTCCTCTTAAAAAATACAGATATTTTTGATTTCTTCCGCATTAAACTATCGCCTCAAAATTAGTTGTATCGATGTGTCCCTCATAAACTAATTCAGCAGGACCTTTTAACCAAATATTTTCGAATTGACCGCCTGTATTAACTAATTCTACTTCTAAATCACCGCCTTTAGCCTTAATGAAATATTTTCCGTCTGTTTTTCCATTTCGGTAAGCAGCGCTCAAAGCTGCTGCAGTTATACCTGTTCCACATGCCAAAGTTTCACTTTCGACTCCCCGCTCATAGGTGTAAACTGTCAAATGATCACCTTCCTGTTTAACAAAATTAACATTGGTTCCTTCAGGTTGGAAACGCGCGTCATATCTCAATTGACGACCTTCAATATTCACATCAACAACATGCAAATCATCCACAAAATGGACTAAATGGGGAACTCCAGTATTCAGAGAATAGCCATCAGCAAGAACATCGATGCTATTAACATTGATCATTTGCAGGTTGACCAATTTGTTATCAATAAAGGCTTGATGAGCACCATCGGCGGCCAAAAATTTGGCTTCGTTGGCTACAATTCCCAATTTCCGGGCAAAAGCTACAATACAACGTCCGCCATTGCCGCACATACTTGCTTCAAAACCATCCAAATTGTAATAAGTCATTTTGAAATCAAAATCTGCAACATTCTCCAGGGTCATCAGGCCGTCGGCACCAACTCCAAACCTTCGGTGGCATAAAAATTCAATTAATTTATTGTTTTTGCCATCAAATTTACCTTCACGATTATCAATCACCACAAAATCGTTTCCGGCTCCCTGATATTTATAAAATTGGTAAATCATTTTTATATGTTTTTTAAATTGAACAAGTGTATTTATTTGCAAATCTTAACACACGAAATAGCGGCGGTTAAAGATTGTTAAACAAGCCCTGACAGATCGACATTCTGGAACTATCGGACTTATTTTTGCGTTTTAAAGCAAACAAAGATACAAACGTTTAAATAAGATTATACCATGAAAAAAATTCAAAACATCATTTTTTCAGTCTTGATTGCAGTTATTGGAGGTTTTACTGCAATATTTATTTACACGACTTATTTGGAAAAACCTCAAATAGTAAGAGTCGAAGATCAACAACCGGTCCAATTCGCAAAAATGGCTGGACAAAACAATGGACAAGACCTAACGTATGCAGCAGAGAACTCAGTGAAAGCAGTGGTACATATTCAGACAAAATACCAACAACAATCGTATTCCGCAGGGAATCCATTTTACGATTTTTTCTTTGGAGATCAAAACCGTCAACAACAGCCACGCTATCAGGAGGCATCGGGTTCAGGTGTTATTATTGCAGCCGACGGCTATATTGTAACCAATAATCATGTGATTGAAAACTCCGATGAAATCAAAATAATTCTCAATGACAATCGTGAATTTTCAGCCAAACTTATTGGAACTGATCCGGATACTGATGTTGCCTTATTAAAAATTGATGCTGAAAATCTCCCCTACTTAATTTGGGGTGAATCCGAAGATCTCAAATTAGGTGAATGGGTTTTAGCAGTTGGTAATCCTTTCAACTTAACCTCCACGGTAACTGCCGGAATTGTAAGTGCAAAAGCTCGTGGTGCCATGGGAATAATTGGAGGACAATTACCCATTGAATCCTTTATACAAACCGATGCTGCGGTGAATCCGGGCAATAGTGGAGGTGCATTGGTCAACACAAGTGGGCAACTGGTTGGTATCAATACGGCTATTGCTTCCAGAACCGGATCGTATAGTGGTTATTCATTTGCTGTTCCCGCAAGCATTGTCAAAAAAGTGGTGGGTGATTTGAAACAATTTGGCGAAGTGCAACGTGCCGTAATGGGCGTACAAATTGCTACAGTTACGGCCGATCTGGCCAAAGAAGAAGGTATTGAAGAAATAAAAGGTGTATTTCTGGCCGAAGTATTTGCAGATGGTGCTGCAAAAGAAGCAGGAATGGAAAAAGGCGATGTGGTTATTGCGATTAATGATGTGAAGGTCAACACAAATAGTGAACTTCAGGAACAAATTGGCAAGCACCGTCCCGGCGACGAGGTAAAAGTATTGGTAAAAAGAAACAATAAAGAGAAACCTTTTACGGTGAAGTTACGTAACACGAACGGCGGCACAGGAATAGTAAAGAATAACTTTACAGTACTTGGGGCTGAATTAGAAAAAGTTGATGACAAAACATTAAACCAGCTCAAGCTTCGTAATGGCCTTGTTATCAAACGACTTTCAAAGGGGAAATTAAAAGATGCCGGCATTCGTGAAGGATTTATTATCACCAGCGTGAACAAAAGGGCCGTGAACAATGTAGATGATGTTAAAGAAGTTTTAAAAATTGCTCAGGGAGGAGTGCTAATTGAAGGTGTATACAAAAATGGGGAACCCGCCTATTATGTGTTTGGTATCAATTAAGTAATTCGGACAAACTTATTGCTTTCGACATTAAGTTTGAATATCTGGGTTGAAAATTATATATTTGCGCGATTTTTCAAGGAGACTAAATGAGACAACTAAAGATTACAAAATCAATTACTAATCGTGAAAGTGCTTCACTCGACAAGTACTTGCAGGAAATTGGTAAAGAAGAACTTATCACCGTAGAAGAAGAAGTGGAATTGGCTCAGCGGATCAAAAAAGGCGATCATGCTGCTTTAGAAAAGCTGACCCGTGCCAATCTTCGTTTCGTGGTTTCAGTAGCTAAACAATATCAGAATCAAGGCTTAAGCCTGCCCGACCTTATTAATGAAGGTAATTTAGGTCTGATAAAAGCTGCTGAAAAATTTGACGAAACCCGCGGTTTTAAATTTATCTCCTATGCTGTTTGGTGGATTCGTCAATCCATCCTTCAAGCCTTGGCAGAACAATCTCGTATTGTTCGTTTGCCTTTGAACCAGGTGGGTTCGTTAAATAAAATCAACAAAGCCTTCTCGAAATTTGAGCAAGAGCATGAACGGAAACCTTCACCTGAGGAATTGGCAGAAACATTGGATTTACCAGCCGACAAAGTGGCCGATACTTTAAAAGTATCAGGACGCCACATTTCGGTGGATGCACCCTTTGTAGATGGCGAAGACAACAGCTTATTGGATGTTTTACCAAATACCGATTCTCCCAATGCAGACAAGGCATTAATAATGGAATCCTTATCACGTGAAATCGACAGGGCATTAGCAACCCTTACCGAGCGTGAAAGCGATATTGTACGTCTGTTTTTTGGAATCGGTTGTCAGGACATGACACTGGAAGAAATTGGAGAACGCTTTGGACTAACACGCGAACGCGTGCGCCAGATCAAAGAAAAGGCCATTCGTCGTCTGCGTCACACTTCACGAAGTAAATTATTGAAAACGTATCTTGGATAATTATTAAATCTACAGATAAAACTGAGCCGTCTTCATTTCAAAATGGAGACGGTTTTTTTATTCTTCCCAGGCTGATTCCAGCATGAATGAAAAACTCTTCGAAAATCTTTTCAAATAAAAGCGATCTGATCGTTGCGCCCCCACAGCCACTGTCCCAAATCGACACGTAGAGTCATAATGAGACACCGCGTCCCATTTTGAGTCTTCCGCGAAAACAAAAAGACAATAAAAGACTCAAATACAATGCATTAAACAATTGGCACAGATGTTGGAAAAATCAATATTGATTTACAAAATATTAAAAACAGTTAATAATTAATTTATCCACATGAAAAAATTATTTTTTACACTTATTGCCATTCTAGTATTAGCTGGATCTTCCAGTGCTCAAAATGCCGATAAAAAATGGTCAGCAGGAGTCTTTATGGGACTCAACATGTACAACGGTGATCTTGGAAATGGACTTTTCGATTTAAGCAAAACCCCTTATGTTATGGAGGGACTTTCATTCAATCGATACCTGAATCCTTCTTTAGATCTTGGTCTATCAGGAAGTTATGGTCATTATGGCTATTGGAATACGCCTGCTGCTAAAGAAAATTTTAGAGCATTCAAAACTGAAGGGAATTTACTACTTAAATACAAATTAGCCAATGGTTATCTATTCAAAGAAGAAGCGAAACTCGCTCCTTTCCTGGCACTTGGAGCAGGAATTGCAGGATTTACCGATCGGACCGAAACTGGAGGAGTTGATCTATTACTACCTTTTGGCGGCGGTATAAAATACAACATTAATAAAACAATAGCCATTCAATATCAAGCACTTTATCATCTAAGCAATTCAGATAACCGAGATTTTAACACCGGAGGGCCGAACGACCAATTCCTGGAGCAAACATTAGGTGTTGTATTTAGTTTTGGTGCAAAAGTAAAAGATACCGACGGTGATGGAATTCCAAACAAATTGGACAAATGTCCTGAAATAGCAGGCAATATAGCACTTATGGGATGTCCCGACACAGATGGTGATGGCGTTATTGATTCAGAAGATCAATGTCCTTCTGTTAAAGGATCAGCTAAATTCAATGGTTGCCCCGATACTGATGGCGATGGCATCACGGATAGTGAGGACAAATGTCCAACAGTGAAAGGAATAGCAATGTTTGATGGTTGCCCGGATACCGATGAAGATGGAATCCAAGATTCCGAAGACAAATGTCCAACAGAGAAAGGACTTGCTACTTTGAATGGTTGTCCGGATACGGATGGTGATGGAATTTCCGACAGCGAAGATGAGTGTCCAACAGTAAAAGGGACAACTCAATTTAAAGGTTGCCCTGATACTGACGGTGATGGAATTAAAGACAGTGAAGACAGATGTCCTCAACTTAAAGGAACAGCTTCGACAAAAGGTTGTCCGGATAGAGATAACGACGGCGTTGCCGATAATGAAGACAAGTGCCCGGAAATAGCTGGGATATTAGCCAACAAAGGTTGTCCGGACGTACAAGATGAAACAAAAAAGATATTTGATCAGGCACTCACAGGAATTCGCTTTGATACCGGAAAAGACGTCATTCAATCAGGCTCGTTTGCCATATTAAACCAGGTAGTTAAAGTTATGAATGATCATCCCGACTACGAATTAGAGATTAACGGTCATACCGATAGTCAAGGCGATGCGACTAAAAACTTGACACTGTCGCAAAAAAGAGCTGATGCGGTTAAAAAATACCTGAACGATAAAGGAATAACTGCAAGCAGGTTAACAGCTAAAGGATTTGGTGTCACAAAACCAATTGCAGACAATACGACTCCGGAAGGACGATCAAAAAACAGAAGGGTTGAATTTAAAGTCAACTTCTAAAAAAGAAGATTTACCACTTTAACTATAATTCAACATATTGTGCTTAAAAACAAGGAACCGGTCTTTCTAAAAAGAGACCGGTTCCTTATTTTCGTTTTTACTTGTTCTGAGTAGACTATTCAACGTAAAGCACCAAGCCTTTTAAATATTCCCCTTCGGGATGATAAATGTTAATGGGATGGTCGGCCGGTTGATTCAATTGGTGT
Organism: Prolixibacteraceae bacterium; assembly: GCA_041821245.1. GTDB lineage: Bacteria > Bacteroidota > Bacteroidia > Bacteroidales > Prolixibacteraceae > Roseimarinus. The sequence goes on along the minus strand of JBGUEP010000016.1, from coordinate 122,977 downwards.
AGAATCCGGACCGTACGGCCTGCTATTGCAGCGCCAGAGAATACTGCTTCACGAAATTTATCTTTACTCACCACCTGCGAGCAGCTGAAAGTAAACAATATTCCACCCGGACGAATTTGCTCAAAGGCCCGTGCATTGATGCGCTTATAACCTTGTAAGGCATGCCCTAGTGCATCGCGGTGTTTCGCAAAAGCAGGTGGATCCAGCACAATTAAATCGTATTTATCCTGAATGTCCTTCAAGTAATCGAAAGCATCGGCCACAATGGCTTCGTGCCGTGAATCGTTGGGATAATTGAGCTCGACATTTTCTCGTGTCAAATCGATAGCCTTACCAGACGCATCAACCGAATGAACCAATTTGGCACCACCTTTCATGGCAAAAAATGAAAAGCCACCGGTATAGCAGAACATGTTTAGCACATCCCGGTCCTTTGAATACTGCTGAAGCAAGTAACGGTTCTCTCTTTGATCGATAAAAAAACCTGTTTTCTGACCTTCGGCCCAGTCCACCTTAAAGTGATTCCCATATTCGGTGACCACGCCGGCTTCTGAATTCCCAAGAATAAAACCATCTTTAGGTGTGATATCGGCCTTAAACGGCAGCGTTTTTTCGCTTTTGTCGTAAACGGCGATCAATGATTCACCCATGAGTTCTTTCAAATAGCCAGCCAAATCTTCCCTGATTTGATACATTCCAATGGAATGCATTTGCATAACCGCTGTACCATTGTAGAAATCGATAATCAAGCCGGGCATCCCATCCCCTTCAGCATTAACCAATCGAAAAGTATTTGTTTCCGGATTATTGGTTAAACCCAAGGTAACTCTCAACTGAAAAGCTCTTTCCAATTTATTTCTCCAAAAATGCTCATCAATCTCTGTTTCAATAAAAGAAAAAACACGAACTGCGATAGATCCTATTTGATAATGTCCAAATCCTAAAAACTCATCACTGTTGGAATAAACACCAACAATGTTTCCTTCGGTTAATGGTCCATAGGTTTTTTTGATCGCTCCGGAGAACACCCAGGGATGAAATCGTTTCAACGATTGATCTTTCCCTGATTTCAGTACTATTTTGGTATAATGGTTACTCATGGTTATTTTCATTAAAGCTTTCATAAATTTTGAAGGAAATCCAGGCATCTGTTGCGGCATAGCGCAATTGGGCCTCACTTAATTCCGGGGCTTCCCAGTTGGACAATTGCTGAGCCTTCGAAATTTTACAACCGACAACTATACCGGCCAATTTCTTCAAACTAAAATTATTAATTCCTAATTGTTTGGCTTCATCCTGCAATTCAACAAAACCAGCTGGCTCAAAATGTTTATTCAACTGGAGTGTTTTAATATCGTCGCGAATAGCGGCACCAGCCTTAATGACATTAGGATTCGACAGTAATTTTAACAATTGCTTTGGCAACTCAAATTGACTCAAACGAAAGATAAACGCTTTTTCGTTGGTCGAAAGTTGCAGTAAAGCCACTTTATTAATTTGTCCCTTTTTAAACGACGGTTTCGTTTCGGTATCAAAACCTAAAAACGGAAATTTAGATAAATACTGAACGGCCCTGTTCACCCCTCTTTTCTGATTTAATACTATAATCTCGCCATCAAAACTTCTTAACGGAAGTACATCCAACTCTTCTTTGGTAATTTCCTCTTTATAAATCATTTTCGCCTGTTTCTTCGCCTTCGAAATAATTATTAAAATGTTTTGACACCCAACTTTCTTTATCTACTTCCGGCTTTTGTTTTTTTACATCAACGGCATCTTCCTCTACATCAAACTCGCCATAACGAATGGCATGTAAAGCCCGAAGACCATTAACCAATTTTTGCCCCCAAAAGGTATTGAAATTATTTTTGCATTCCCACAAAGCATCCGACATAATTTCAATCGTACCAATACGGTAAACCATAAGAAAATCTTTCAAATCCTGATAAATATCACAAATATTTTCTGAGACATTGGCTTCTATGGCAGTTTCGCTAAATTGAATTGCTTCATCAAACACCTCTTGATAAGCATCGTATCGTCCTAATTTTCCACTGATTTTATTCAACAAAAAATTGTAATCAACTTCATTTACATATTTTTCCGGTGTTTCGGCTGTTTCTTCATCAATTTCAGGTAATAAACAGGCTTTCAAATACAATAAAGGAAACATCATATGTGCCTTATTAATAAAATCGAAACGCGAATAATTTAAACTATTCTCAACAAATGAACAATACTCATTCGCCACCGTCACAAATTCAATTACATTTTTTGAATAGACAAGGTCATTTAAAAATTCTTCCGACATAAACCACTAATTTTTTCAAATGCAAAAATACAAGAAAATGCAATAAAAACGAGTGAAAGCAATATTCATTCCATGCACCAATTTTCAAATCTGAAAATTCTAAAAATTCTCAAGGAAATTTGATTACTTTAACTACAAATTAAAACTTATGAAAGTATTGGTCATTTACACTTCACATTTTGCTTATGTACCGCGCATCAAAAACATTGAGGGCATACCGGATGTTACCGAAAGTGAATCGTTTGATGAATGTTTGGTCGCCTTTATACAAATTGAGCAGGAAGACGAAGCAAAAGATGTATTGAGCCGCGAAAAAAAGCTCGTCAACCATTTAAAATGGTCGCTTCGCAAGAACAACTGCAATAAAATTATTTTACACTCATTTGCTCACTTATCAGATTCAAAGGCCTCCTTGGATTTTACGAAATCCATTTTTGACCAGGCTGAAATAAGACTTAAAAATGCCGGTATTTACACAGCCCAAACTCCTTTTGGTTATTTCCTCGATTTGGATATTAAAGCACCGGGGTTTTCACTAGCCAGAATTTGGGCTACTTTATAACTAAGCGTTCATTTTAAAAATAAACTACACTAAATCAGTAAATGCTAAATGGCTGGAATATTCTTCAGAACTTCTGTCAAATGTTTCCAAAATTGATCTACTGTTTTAATGTTAATGCGTTCATCCGGCGAATGCACACCTTTAATGGTAGGACCGAATGAAACCATGTCTAAAGTTGGATACTTTTCTAAAAACAGACCACATTCCAGACCAGCATGTATTGAACGAACCACCGGTTTATGCTTAAAAAGCGATTCATAGGATTTTTCTGTCACAGCTAAAATAGGAGAATCCGGATTAGGTGTCCAGCCCGGATAGCCATCTGTAGTTCGGATGGAAGCTCCGGCCATAGTAAATACAGCAGCCACCATGGATGAAATATCAGCAATTCCACTTTTCACATCGCTACGCTGGCTGGTTGTCACTTCAATGATGGACTCAACTTTCATTTTTACGGATGCTAAATTTGTTGATGTTTCCACCATACCCGGCATTTTAGAACTCATGGTATGCACACCGTGAGGACAGGCATACAATGAATTTAAAATTTTTTCAGTTGTAAGGTCATCCAGAACAAAGTCAGGCATTTGGGCGGAACCCATCGTCATCTTAAAATCAGGTTCATTCAAAGCAATTTCGGCGGCCACATCATGTTTAAACACATTAAAATCGGCTACTAAATTTTCTTTATAACCATTCTGAATCAAAACAATAGCTTTGGCTTCACGAGCAATAGCATTGCGTAAATTTCCACCATCAATGTTGGCTAATTTAAAACCAAACTTGTGATACGCCGCCCATAAAAACCGAACCAAAAGTTTGTTGGCGTTTGCTCTTCCTCTATCAATATCATCGCCGGAATGACCTCCCATTAAGCCGGCCACTTGAATTTCCAAGGGAAAATAACCGGCAGGAATTTCCAGTTTTTGATAAGAGAAGTTGATCACTGTATCAACTCCCCCGGCACAACCAATAAAAAGTTCACCTTCGTCTTCCGAATCCAGGTTAATTAAAATATTTCCCGAAAGAAAGCCTGGCTGAAGAGCTGCAGCACCAGTCAATCCGGTTTCCTCATCAACGGTAAAGATGGCCTCAATTGGCCCATGTTTGAGAGTCTCATCGGTAAGAACAGCCATTGCACTTGCTACTCCAATCCCACAATCGGCACCCAAAGTGGTACCTTTAGCTTTTACCCAATCACCATCGATATAGGCAAGAATGGGATCTTTCATAAAATCGTGTTCCACCTCGCTGTTCTTTTCGCAAACCATATCGAGATGCGATTGTAAAATCACTGTTGGTCGATTTTCATATCCTTGCGTTGCACCTTTCTTAATCAGCACATTACCAGCCTTATCGATCTGATACTCCAATTTGTTTTTTTTAGCAAACTGTTCCATAAAAGAAATTATTTGCTCTTCTTTTTTCGAAGGGCGAGGTACCTGACAAATGTCTTCAAAGTAGCTCCAAATAATTTTTGGTTCTAAATGACTTATTTTTCGATCCATTATCTATATATTTCGATGATTTCAGATTTAAACTAAATGCTTTTTTTATGAAGATACAAACATTAACAAAACTTAATTCATTTCCTCTGCGATTTATCTGCATAGTTCTAACTTTTCTTTATTCAACAATTGCAGTAACAGCACAAAAGAATGAAAAAATCGACTTTTTGCAGGAAGGAGATCTCATTCCTGAATTTACCATAGGTTTTGAAAATGGAACCAGTATGCTTTCCTCCAGGCTGCAGGGGAAAATAGTCGTTCTCTCTTTCTTTGCCACATGGTGTGGTCCTTGTTTGAAAGAACTACCTCATGTTCAAAAAGAGCTCTGGGAAGTCTATCAAAACGACCCAGATTTTCAATTGCTGGTAATCGGACGTGAACATTCGCATGAAGAATTGATTAAATTCAAAACAGAAAAACACTATACTTTTCCGATGATTGCTGATCAAAAAAGGGAAATCTTCAGCTTATTTGCCAGTCAAAACATTCCTAGGATGTACCTAATTGACAAAAAAGGTAAAATTTTACTCATGACTGAAGGATTCAACGAAAGTGTCTTTAAGAACTTCATTAAACGGCTCGATGTTGAATTGAAAAAATAAACTTTTCAATCATTGCTTTATAACAAGCTCAAAAAGTTTTCAAATTCAATAGTTTCTATTTTCTTTGAATCAGGGTTATTCAAAAAATAAAGATGTATGTGGAAAGGGTTGGTTGTAGTTTTATTGGCGATTGTTTCAAGTTGGACAACAATAGCAAATGATGACATTGAAGGAAAGTGGAAAACAATAGATGACCTTACAGGAGAAATAAAGTCGATTGTTGAAATTTCCGTTATTAATGGAGAAGCCACAGGGAAAATCATTGAATTATTCAACGAAGACCCGATGTACAACCCAGACTGTAAGGCTTGTAAAGGTGATTTGAAGGACAATAAAATTTTAGGCATGTCAATAATTAATGGATTAAAATTTTGTGAAAATAAATGGGTTGGTCGAAAAGGAATTTTAGATCCTGATAATGGCAAGTTTTATTATTGTAAATTATGGGTCGACCAGGAAAATCCAAACAAATTATATGTTCGTGGATACATAGGTTTTTTCTTCCGGGCACAAACCTGGTTGCGAGAAAAATAGTATAATAACCTGCAATTTGGAAGCCGCTTTTTTAACCAAAAGCGGCTTTTTGTTTAAAAAAACGTCATCTACCTTACTTTTTCTTTTTCTAGCCGATTGTTTCAAGCTTGCTTTTACGTTTTACTTATATTTGTGGCTTAACAAATGACAGCTATGAATAAAAGAGGTTTTGCAAGCGACAACAATTCAGGAGTCCATCCCCAAATGATAGAGGCTTTGACAAAGGTAAATGAAGGACATGTAACAGGATACGGAAACGACTGTTATACTCAACAAGCAATTGCCAAATTTGAAGAAATTTTTGGAACCGGAATCGATGTCTATTTTGTATTTAACGGCACAGGAGCCAATACCCTATCAATTTCAACCTTAACACGCTCTTTTCATGCGGTAATTGCTCCTTCAACTGCGCATATCATTTCGGACGAATGTGGCGCTCCCGAAAAACTGACCGGCAGCAAACTCATCCCCATAGAAACCTCCAATGGTAAAATAACTCCCGAACAAATTAAAAAACATTTGCACGGCTTCGATTTTGAGCACCATTCACAACCAAAGCTGATCTCCATTTCTCAGGTCACTGAATTGGGAACCATTTATACCCCCGATGAAATCCGGGCCATATGTGATTTAGCACATCAACACAACATGTTTGTACACATGGATGGGGCCCGTATTGCAAACGCTGCAGTTTCATTGGGACTATCATTCAAAGAATTCACACGCGACTCGGGTGTTGATGTTCTCTCGTTTGGAGGTACTAAAAATGGTATGATGATGGGTGAAGCAGTTATTTTCTTCAACAAGGAGTTATCGAATGATGCGAAATACCTACGCAAACAATCGGCGCAATTATTTTCAAAAATGCGTTATGTTGGCGCCCAATTTTTAGCCTATTTCGAAAACGATTTATGGAGAACAAGTGCTCTTCATGCCAACAAAATGGCAGCTCTTCTTGAAGAAAAAGTAAAAGAGTTAGGTGTTGAAGTCACCCAAAAAGTCCAGGCAAACGGAGTATTCGCCATCATTGACGACGAAATCAGAGACCAGCTTCAAAAGGAATATTTTTTCTATCCCTGGGACGAAAACCGTCATGAAGTGCGCTGGATGACTTCGTTCGACACCAAAGAAGAAGACATTCTATTATTTTGTGCCAAACTGAAAGAATTGCTGAATGGATAAACTTACTTTTAGATATTATCCACACCCCATCTCCTCGGAAATGGAGGAACTTGAAAAAAAAATATTTAAATACAGTTTGGTATTCCCTGCTTTATTTTTGGTGGTGATTTGGATGATTAAAATTGCAGAAACAGTTTTAGACCTTCATTTTACTGAATTGGGAATGTATCCAAGGCATTTAAAAGGATTGATTGGCATTCTTACATCACCATTAATTCATGGCAATTACAAACACTTGATTGGAAATTCCACTTCATTTATCGTTCTGTCCACTGCCCTATTTTTCTTTTACCGCGAAATGGCGTATCGAATATTTATCATAAATTATTTCTTGTCGGGCATGCTGCTTTGGATTGCAGGAAGGGAAGCCTGGCATATCGGTGCCAGTGGAATAATTTATGGGCTGGCAGCTTTTCTTTTGTTGTCGGGAATATTACGACGTGATATTCGATTGTTAACCATTTCGTTGATCGTCATTTTCCTTTATGGAAGCCTGTTTTGGGGAATCTTCCCCATTGAAGAAGGTATTTCGTGGGACGGTCACCTCATGGGAGCAATATCAGGAACTATTTTGGCACTTATTTTTTACAAATATGGACCGCCGAGGCAGAAATTTGACTGGGAAGACGAACCGGAAAGCGATGAAGATGATGACGAATTGGATACCATCGATGTCGATTCTATTGAAAAGCTAAATTAAGTTGGATCTTTCTAGGAGGAAATCATTTGTTAATTAATCATTATTCGACTTTCCAAACTGGCGATAGGTTTCAAAAATATCTTACTTTTGCACAAATATTAACAAGTTCTTTTAAATGATTAGTCGCCGAATTATCAGGATTAAAGTAATGCAATCGTTGTATGCATTCCATTCATCACCCGATCAAACCCTCAACATGGCTGAGAAGGAGTTATTCTTCAGTATAAATAAATCGTATGATTTATACCACTGGTTGCTCCAATTGCTTGTTGATATGCACAGCTTCGCTCTGGATCGTTTAGAAATCAAAAAACTTAAGAATTTACCTACATCAGAAGATTTAAATCCCAACACCAAGTTTGTTCAAAACAGTATTGTTCTCAAATTAACCGAGAATAAATCGCTGCAGGATTATATCGGAAAATCGAAATTAAGTTGGATGGATCATCCCGAGCTAATCAAAAAGTTGCACAATGAATTGTTGGAATCGGAATTTTATGCCAAATACGTAGCAAATTCGGAGAATACCATCAAAGAAGATCGGGAATTGGTCGATTATTTTTACTCCAACATTGTTGCACAATCAGACGACATCTATCAACTTCTGGAAGAACAAAGTATTTTTTGGAACGACGATCTGGAATTTGTGGCCAGCATGATTATAAAAACCTTGCGTAAATTCAAAGCTTCAACAGGAAGTGGAAAAGCACTTATGCCTTTATTTAAGGACGAGGATGACATTGATTTCACTAAAAAACTTTTCAGGAAATCGGTTCTTAACACGAACGAACATCGGGAAATCATTAAAAAACATTTACGCAATTGGGACTTGGATCGGGTGGCATTTATTGATGTACTGATCATGGAGATGGCGCTTTCTGAATTTATCTATTTTAATTCCATCCCCACCAAAGTTTCATTAAATGAATACATCGATTTGGCGAAATTCTACAGCACAACAAAAAGTAGAACCTTCATCAATGGCATCTTAGACAAAATTTTAAAGAGTTTAAAAGATGAAGGAAAAATTGTTAAAGCAGGACGAGGTTTAATTGGTGAAAATGAATAAACTTTTCTTTCTGCTCATAATGTTCGGAATATTTTTGGGATGCTCATCTAAACAAATAAAGCATACTGAAAATACCGGAGGATCGCCCCAATTGGCAATTCAGCAGGAAATTCATAATTTTGGCACATTAGAGTCAGGTGAAATTGTCAATTTTTCATTTAAAATTACCAACTCAGGCGAAGGAATACTAAACATTGATTCCGTAAAATACAGTTGCGATTGCATCCATGTAGATTGGCCTGAAAGTGGAATTTCTGCAGGAAATTCTACCTTTGTAAAAATCACCTACGATTCATCCGGAGAATGGGGCAATGTTTATCAAACCATTGAGATTTTTTCGAATGCATTAGAAACGAAAAAGAATGTATATATTGCAGCAAAAGTAAATAATCAACTTTTTAATCAAGAATAGGATATGAATTACTTCAACTACATTTTAATGTCGCAACCAGCTGATGGTGCACAATCTAACCCACTGGGAATGTTTCTACCCTTAATTGCCATTTTGGTTATTTTTTGGGTATTTATGATTCGTCCCCAAGCGAAACGTCAAAAAGAGTTACGCAAATTCCGCGACTCCTTGCAAAAAGGAGATAAAGTAATTACTACCGGTGGAATTTATGGTAAAATTGTTAGTGTAAAAGACAATCTGATTGTTATGCAAATAGATGAAAACACCAACATTACTGTTGACAAAGCAAGTGTGTTAAAAGATTCAAGCGACCTGCAGCAGCCACAAAAATAAAGATAAAGAAGGGTTCTTCCCTTCTTTTTTCTTTCCTTTAAATATTACCTTTACCTCAAACAAATAACAAAGGTGATAAAACAATATTTCAACAATACGAAAAGCTATCTGCACAATTTTAACCTCAGAAAAAATAATCGTCCGTTTATTTTTTCTGTTTGTTTTTTAATTGCTTCAGGTCTTTGGTTGGTCAACGCATTTGGGAAACGCTACGAAACTACTGTTTCAATGCCAGTGCAATATACCAACTTGCCGAAAAACAAGGTATTGGTTCAGGCGCCTCCATCCACCATCGAAATTAAAATGGAAGCCAATGGTTTTACTCTACTGCGCCATAAAATAAAGTTAACCATCAATCCCCTTAATTTCAACATCAAAGCATTCACCAATAACTTGATGTCGAATGACAATATTAACAACTACAAGGTTGCTTCAGACCAGTTTATCCCTCAATTTTCGCGACAAGTTAGCTCCGAAATAAAATTGATTGATATCACTCCCGATACGTTGTATTTCCAATTCGATCAGGTGATTTCAGAGAAAAAAGCCATTGCCTATAATTTCGAACTCAACTTCGAAAATCAATTTTTTTTATTGGATTCAGTTCGTTTTACACCCGATTCTGTAATGGTCCGCGGGCCAAAAAGTATTGTTCAAAAAATGGACAAAGTTTATACTAAGAAACAAAAATTCAAAAACCTGAATACCAGTGTAAAAAGAAATGTGTTGCTTGAAGAACAGGATCAATTGCAATTTGAACCACGGCGTGTTGTCGTTAACATTCCCGTTTCGCAATACACTGAATACAATGAAAAAATCCCCATTACAGAGTTCAATGTTCCCGATAGCATAAAACTGGTTACTTTACCTGGAAAAATTGACATTAGCTGCCTGGTGGCATTAACAGAATACAAAAGCTTAAGCCCTTCGAGTTTTATCATTGGTGTTGACTATAATGACATTGTTGAAAATTTAAATGCACTACCAATAAAAGTTTATGGCAATCCGGGGCATGTGAAAATGCTCAAGTATTCACCAGCTAGTGTGAAATTTATTATCGAAACAAAGTAGTATGCTTAAGGTAGCCATAACCGGAGGGATTGGATCAGGGAAATCGGTAGTTTGTCGTGTTTTCGAAAAACTGGGAATTCCGGTATTTGATGCCGATGAAGTTGCCAAACAACTGATAAACAACAACAAAACAATAAAAGAAAAATTGAGCGAATTATTTGGCTCCGATGTTTACCATAAAAATGGTGGTATTCGCCGAAAATATTTTGCTGAAATCATTTTTAACGACAAAATTGCGCTGGCAAAAGTCAATGAGCTGATTCACCCGGCGGTTTTTAGCGAATTCAATCGCTGGGCCGAAATACAAAATTCACCTTATGTCATTCAGGAATCAGCCATAATTTTTGAAAATGGTCATTCCGATCGATTTGATAAAATAATTACTGTAAGCGCTCCTCTTCAATTAAAAATTGAACGATGTATGCTTAGAGACGGAATAAGTAAGGAGAAAGTATTGGAAAGAATGAAAAATCAACTTTCAGATGCGATAAAAGTGAAACAATCCGACTATGTGATTGTTAACGACAACAAGGAAATGATTCTTCCACAAATAGTAGATATACACAACAGATTAATTTAAAATGGCAAAGTTTGGAAAATGGATAGGTGCCGGCCTGGGATTTGTATCAGGTGCCGGCCCGATAGGAGCAATAATTGGATTTGTAATTGGTTCTGCATTCGATGCAGGAAGTGGACCAAAGTCACCAAGTGCATTCAATAGAGCGCATCCTTATGGCAAACCAGGAGTAAAAAACACAGGAAACACTACCGGTGCCTATGCAATGAGTTTATTGGTGCTGGTTGCCGCTGTAATGAAAGCCGATGGAAAAACATTAAAATCGGAGCTCAATTACGTAAAAGAATTTCTGGTCAAAAATTTTGGTTTAGAATCAGCGAACGAAGCACTGGTAATTTTAAAAGATCTATTGAATCAGGAAATTCCGGTGGTCGATGTTTGTCATCAAATTAGCCGGAACATGGATTATTCAGCACGGTTGCAGTTGATGCACTTTATGTTTGGGATTGCCAATGCCGATGGTGAAATACATGCTTCAGAATTAAAATTGATTGCTTTAATGGGCGTAAATCTTGGAATTAGTTCTGCCGATTACGATTCCATTAAATCAATGTTTATCAAAAATACTGATTCGGCATACAAAATATTGGAGATTGAACAAACGGCAACTGACGAAGAGGTGAAAAAAGCCTACAGAAGCATGGCAATGAAATATCATCCGGATAAGGTCAGTTACCTTGGTGTAGAATTTCAGGATGCTGCAAAAGAGAAATTTCAAAAGGTGAATGAAGCCTACGAAGACATCAAAAAATCACGAAAAATAGCATAAAAAAATATCCCGCTCGTGCGGGATATTGCTATCTTGTAAGGTCTTCAAATTCAACATTTGAATAATTGGCTGTAACGTTTTCCGGATCATTCATTTCCTCAACAAAAGGCTGGTTTTCTTGAATGTAATCAACAATTTCGACCAGTCCGTCCTTGAATTTTTCGAAATCTTCTTTATACAGAAATATCTTATGCTTTTCATAGAAAGAATGACCATTTGAATCAGTTCTTTTTTTACTTTCTGTAATGGTTAGATAATATTCATTTCGACGTGTGGCTTTCACGTCGAAAAAATATGTTCTTTTCCCAGCTCTTACTGCTTTTGAATAAACTTCTTCCCTAAATTTACTTCCTTCAAAGTCTCCAATTTCCTTCCTGCCATCATCGTCAAAGCTCATAATATTTTAGTTAGTGTTCGGTTATGTTTCAAAAATATAAAAATTTTCTTTACAATTTTCGATCAAACATACGCTATCGAACACATTAAAAGAAGCTAGGGTTTATATTTTTCCATTTCAGGTAATGCTGCTTTCAATTTAGCCACACGATTCTCACTAATTGGATGAGTACTTAAAAACTCAGGAACTCCTGCTCCACCTAATTTTGACATCCGCTCCCAAAAACGAATAGCTTCTTCAGGATCGTAGCCGGCCATGGTTAAAAAAATCAGTCCCAACTTATCGGATTCATATTCCTGCGTTCTGGAAAAGGGAAGCGCAACTCCAACCTGAGTCCCAATTCCATATGCTGACATAAAAATAGAGCGTGTTTTATCAGGTTCTTGTTGAAGTGCAACATCAAGCGCTGTACCAACAAACTGGGTAGCCATGCCCTGGCTCATTCGCTCATTTCCGTGGCGAGCAACAGCATGCGCTATTTCATGCCCCATTACCACAGCTACCCCTTGTTCCGTTTCACAGATGGGCAATATGCCATCGTAAAAGACCACTTTACCACCAGGCATACACCAGGCATTTGGAGTTGGATCTTTTACTAAATTAAATTCCCATTGAAAACTCGCAATGCGGTCGGACAAATTATTGTCTATCAAAAATTTCTCCACTGCTTTGGATATTCTTTTGCCTGAATTTTGAACCATTTGAAGTTCGGCTCCTGAAGAATACACCTGGGCACTATCTAAAAAACTTTGATAGTTGGTTAAACTCATGGCGACCATTTGTGTTTCCGGCAGCAAACTCAGCTGTTTTCGTCCTATAATAGGAACTGTAGAGCATGAATGTATAAGAATCAAACTTAATAAAACGATTGATCCAATTAATAAGTGTTTCATATTATTTAAATTTTTAGCATTAAAAAGGGGTTTAAAAACCCCTCAAAATTTACGAATATATTTGTTTCGTTGCTGCTAAAAGCGTGTTTTTTAATAAGGATACACGAGTCATAGGCCCAACGCCACCCGGAACGGGCGTAATGTATGCACATCTTTCTGCTACTTCGTCGAATTTAACATCTCCTTTTAAGCGAAATCCACTTTTCGTTTCATTGGAAGGTACTCGTGTGGTTCCAACATCAATCACCACAGCACCTTTTTTTACCATATCGGCTGTTACAAATTCGGGAGAACCAATTGCAGCAATTAAAATGTCGGCAGAAGCACAAACTTCTTTCAAATTTTTAGTGCGACTGTGAGCAACGGTTACAGTGGTATTCATGGCTTTTTGAGACATTAGCACACTCATTGGACGACCAACAATGTTGCTTCGCCCTACCACCACACAATTTTTTCCTGAGGTCTCAATACCATAGCGGTGTAACAATTCAACAATTCCATCAGGGGTTGCTGAAACAAAGGATGGTAAGCCAATTACCATTCGTCCAACATTGATCGGATGAAATCCATCCACATCTTTTCTAGGATCGATGGCTTCAATTACTTTTTGCTCCGATATGTGTTTGGGTAATGGCAATTGCACAATGAACCCATCCACATCTTCGTCATTATTTAATTCCGAAACTTTTGCCAGGAGCTCTGCTTCACTTACATTATCTTCAAAACGAAAAAGTGACGATTTGAATCCAACCTCTTCGCAGTCTTTAATTTTAAACGCAACATAGGTTTCGCTTCCACCATCGTGGCCCACCAATATAGCAGCCAGATGTGGCGTTTTTCCGCCCTTTGCTTTTAATTCTTTAACCTTTACTGCAATTTCTCCTTTAATCTCGGCCGAGATTTTTTTCCCGTCAATAAGAATCATATTCGTTGATTTATGTTTTTTTATGGTCGAAATCCTTTACCTGGATTTCCTATTTTTTTACCACCAGCTACCATTTTCATCATTTTGCGCGTCTCTGTAAACTGCTTCAAAAGACGATTAACTTCCTGTATGGAGGTTCCCGAACCTTCCGAAATTCTTTTCCGACGTGAACCGTTCAATAAGGCAGGGTTTTCCCGTTCTGCAAAAGTCATGGAATAAATGATTGCTTCAATGTGTTTAAAAGCGTCATCTTCAATTTCAACATTCTTTAAAGCTTTACCCATTCCGGGGATCATACTGGCCAAGTCTTTCAGGTTACCCATCTTCTTCACCTGACCAATTTGCTTTAAAAAGTCGTTAAAATTGAATTGATCCTTTGCCAGTTTTTTCTGAAGTCGTTGAGCTTCTTCTTCGTCAAACTGTTCCTGAGCACGTTCCACCAATGAAACAATATCACCCATTCCCAGTATTCGATCGGCCATACGGGCAGGATGGAAAACATCCAGAGCCTCCATTTTTTCACCGGTACCAACAAATTTGATAGGTTTGTTAACAATCGACCGAATGGAAAGAGCTGCCCCACCCCTGGTATCACCATCTAATTTGGTAAGCACAACTCCATCGAAGTCCAGGCGATCGTTAAATTCCTTGGCAGTATTCACAGCATCCTGACCAGTCATTGAATCCACAACGAATAAAATTTCCTGTGGTTGAATGGCTTTTTTGATGGCTGCAATTTCGTTCATCATTTCCTCGTCAACAGCCAAACGACCTGCAGTATCCACAATCACCAAATTGTTGCCCATTTTTTTTGCATGAGCAATAGCTGCCTTAGCAATGGCTACAGGATTTTGATTCCCCTCTTCGGTATATACAGGGATATTGTTTTGTGTACCGAGCACTTTTAACTGCTCGATGGCAGCAGGACGATATACGTCACATGCGACGAGTAAAGGATTTTTTCCTTTTTTCTCTTTTAAATATTTGGATAGTTTTCCGGTAAAAGTTGTTTTACCAGAACCTTGTAACCCGGCAATTAATATTACCGAAGGATTGCCTGACAGATTAATATCGACCGACGTAGAGCCCATCAACTCGGCTAATTCGTCGTGAACAATCTTAACCATCATCTGGCCCGGATTCACTGCAGTTAAAACATCTTGCCCTAAAGCCTTTTGCTTAACTGTATCGGTGAAGGTTTTCGCAATCTTGAAATTGACATCGGCATCGAGTAACGAACGACGAACTTCTTTTAACGATTCAGCAACATTGATCTCGGTAATTTTACCATGACCTTTTAGTATTTTAAAGGAGCGATCGAGCCTTTCACTCAGATTTTCAAACATGATTTTATCTTTTTGTTTTTGAGTGCTGCAAAAATAGAAAAAATAGCCTGTATTGGTAATTATTTTTGATGTTAATGATTGAATATCGAAGGATTAACGAATTGGAAGAATAAAAGCAGGGTATAAAATAAAAAAATACCGAACTCTTGAAAAAAAAATAAAATTTAATCTACTGAATTACTGCACATTATCAAATTAAATAAAATATTTTTAAAAATAATTCATTTTTGAGGGTAACCTTTTTACAAAAAAAGGAATAAAGGGGTGTAAGAAATTTTAGAGAAGTTAATTCAGACCCTATTAACAGCTTTAAATAACACCACCAAAATAGTCTTCGTTCTGAAGACATTTGACCCTTTTCACGTATCGCAATTGTGTAAATTAAGGAGGCTTTACCCGGCCTCCTTATTTTTTTATACCTACCCGACCGCCAATTTCCCCAATTTAAGGATCAGTTTTTAAAATAATAACAAAAGAAGAACAACGCCAATATGTCACTGTATATCTACAAGATAACCATTAAAAGAAACGATATAAAGGAGCCTGAATTTAAAAAAAGTGAAAATAATTTGAAAATAAATCATTTTTGAGGGTAACCTTTTTACAAAAAAAGGAATAAAGGGGTGTAAGAAGTTTTAGAGAAGTTAATTCATACCCTGTTAACAGCTTTAAATAACACCACCAAAATAGTCTTCGTTCTGAAGACATTTGACCCTTTTCACATATCGCAATTGTGTAGATCAAGGAGGCTTTACCCGGCCTCCTTATTTTTTGATACCTACCCGACCGCCGACATCATCGACTTAAAACCCATAATTGCTACGCGGTATTTTTTTACTGGCTTAAGTATATTCATGAAATATTAAATCCATCCCAATTTTGAGACTATCCCTAAGTAACCTAAAAATAATTGTTGAAGAAGAATTTTACTGCTAATGCACTATAGAACAAGCATATTATCAGCCATAAAAATGATATGAAAGTGTCTGGATTTGAAAAAAGAGAAAATAATTTAAAAATAATTCATTTTTGAGGGTAACCTTTTTGCAAAAAAAGGAATAAAGAGGTGTAAGAAATTAAAGAAGTTAATTCAAACCCGATTAACAGATTATTTTTCACCACCAAAAGGTCTTCGTTCTGAAGACATTTGACCCTTTTCACATATCGCAATTGTGTAGATCAAGGAGGCTTTACCCGGCCTCCTTATTTTTTTACACCATTACATGCGCTCAGGACATTCAATTCCCAGCAAAGCCATTCCATTGCGAATGACTTTTGAAGCCGTCGCGGAAAGGTTAAGCCGGAATGTTTTTCGAGCCAGGTCGGTTTCATTCAAAATGGTAAACTCATGGTAAAACTGGTTGTATTCCTTTACCAACTCATAACAATAATTGGCCACAATGGCGGGACTATAATTACGACCTGATTCTTTCACTATTTCGGGAAAACTGCTAATTCGCTTTATCAATTCCAATTCTTTGTGGTTCATTTGAAGATCGGCATCCATTTTATCCCAGGTTAAGCCTGATTCTTGAGCCTTACGCAATACACTTTGTATGCGTGCATAAGTATATTGAATAAACGGGCCTGTATTGCCATTAAAATCGATGGACTCTTCAGGATTGAACATCATGGTTTTTTTAGGATCAACCTTTAGAATGAAATACTTCAAAGCACCTAAGGCTATCATCCGATGAATTTCCTTTTTTTCGCTGTCGCTATACTCATCCAATTTACCCAATTCTTCGGAAGTTTGCCGGGCCACATCGATCATGCCTTCAACCAAATCATCGGCATCGACAACTGTACCTTCGCGCGACTTCATTTTACCCTGAGGCAATTCTACCATGCCATAAGAAAAATGATACAAATCCTTGCCCCATTCAAAACCTAATTTATCAAGAAGTATGGAGAGGACTTTGAAATGGTAATTTTGCTCATTTCCAACCACATAAACCATTTGATTGATTGGATAATCCTGGTAACGTAGTTTCGCGGTACCAATATCTTGCGTCATGTATACCGAAGTACCATCGGAACGAAGAAGAATTTTCTGATCCAGGCCGTCTGCTTCCAGGTTCGCCCAAACAGAGTTGTCGTCGTGACGGGTAAAAAGGCCTTCACTCAATCCACGTAATACTTCATCACGACCAATGGTATAGGTATCTGATTCATAATAGATCTTGTCAAAATCAACCCCAAGATTTTTATACGTGACATCGAAACCGGCATACACCCAATTGTTCATCATTTGCCAAAGTTCTCTGACCTCCTTATCATTTGCCTCCCATTTGAGCAACATTTCTCGCGTTCCCTGCATGGATGGTGCTTTTGCTTCAGCTTCTTCTTTGGTCAATCCACCTGCCATTAATTCGGCCACTTCTTTTTTATAAAGTTTATCGAATTTCACATAGTATTCACCAACCAAATGGTCACCTTTTTTACCCGAATTTTCAGGCGTTTCATTTTTACCGTCCAATTGCCAGGCATACATCGACTTGCAGATATGAATGCCCCGGTCGTTTACAATATTAGTTTTAACCACCTTATTCCCATTCGCTTTCAGTATCTCTGAAATCGAAAAACCTAACAAATTATTACGGATATGGCCTAAATGTAAAGGTTTGTTTGTGTTGGGAGAAGAGTATTCCACCATACTTACCGGGGAAGTCTCAACGCTATCATTAAAACCGTAATTTGCCTGACTGAACGCTTCTTCCAATACCGCCAACCAATAGGCGTCTGAGATCACCAAATTCAAGAAGCCTTTAACCACATTATAGTTTAACACTTCCTTCACGTTTTCGACTAAATACTCACCTAATGCATTCGCAGTTTGCTCCGGACCTGATTTTGAAATTTTCAGAAATGGAAAAACCACAACTGTCCAGTCGCCTTCAAATTCTTTTCGAGTCATTTGAATTTGAACGTTTTTACTTTCGAATTCAGCCGAATAAAGCGAATTCAAGGCATTTACCACCTCATTTTTGATCAGTAAGTCGATATTCATTTTAAAATTATTTTTAAAAATGCGGTGCAAAGATAATGAAATAGCACAATTGAAAAGAAAATAGGACAAGGATGAAGGGAATTGCTTAAAAGTTAAAATTTAGTTCAACTAAAAAATCAATTTCCCATCCTGATTGTGTTAACGCATAAAAAAGAAAGTTTCGAAAAGCACTTTACGGTACTTCCTCAATTGTTGGTCAAGAGGCAAATTCTGATCTTCTTTAGTGGTCATAATATCTTGAGTTTCGCCCAATGCCTTCACAAAAATCCGACTTTCAGGTACTCCTTTACGCAAGAGGAATTTTTTCACATTTTCAACTCTTCGGGCCGATAAAACCGCATTGTATTCTTTCGTTCCGCGTGGGTCGGCCGAACCGTACAATCGAATATTCATGTTAGGATTATCGAACAGGTATTTCACTAAATCGGCCAGTTGATCTTCCGCCTCAGGACTGAGCTCAAAATTATTGGTTTCGAAATAAACTTCAGGTGTTGTTTCCTTGTCGCTATCGGGCCAACCAACATCAGGCGGTTCAGGGCATCCCATGTACTCCATTGGACCATATTCGTCGGGACACTGATCCACATAGTCAGCCAATCCATCACCATCGGTATCAACCGGGCAACCGTCCTTATCAACTACCACTCCTGGTGGGGTATCGGGGCATAAATCCTTGGGATCAATAACGCCATCGCCGTCGCTATCGGGACAACCATTGTACTTTGGTAAGCCGGGCAATTCAGGACAATCATCAATTTTATCAATAATGCCATCACCATCGGTGTCGGGGCAACCATTGTACTGAGGCAAACCTGGCTCATCGGGGCAATCGTCCTCAAAATCAGGAATTCCGTCTAAATCGGTATCCAGAGGACAACCTTTTTCATCCACTTTTACTCCCGGCGGAGTATCAGGGCATTCGTCAATTTTATCGGGCACTCCGTCACCATCTGAATCTTTTTCTTTCCCCAACTTAATTACAAACCCAAAGCGTCCACCGCCGAACTGATCATTTTTCATATCAATTGCTGCTCCATCCAATTCTTCAGTCGAAGCAGAAAGATGATAAATTTCAACAAAGGCAGCAAGTCTTTTGGTCAAATCATATTTTGCCCCAAGCGTTAAGTTCAAAGCGACTTCATCGATGAAATGAGAGAAAGTTTCACCTTTCAATTCATAACTTACACCTTTAACATTACCAATCAGATAGGCAAATCCAATACCTACATAGGGTTTAAGTTTCGCATCGGCAGGTAATAAATAAGTGTTGTTAAATTTATATTGAAAAGATAACTGGGGCGAAAACATATTTCCTCTTGAAAATAAGCTGTCGCCACTAATCATTCCATTCAAATTTAAACGAGAATACCCTAAGCCCATGTCAATATCCAGCGAAGGATTCAAATATCGTCCAAATGAAACTGCGCCTCCATCATTTCGATGAGCAAAATTAAAGAACTGATTTTCCAGCTCTCCCTGATACCAAAGCAGTGAATACGATGGTTTTACCGCCCATTTTGCATCAACGTCCTGAGCAGATGCACAAATAAATGAGCTTCCCCAGAGCAACAAAAAAAGCAGTAATGTATTAAATGCTTTATGATTCATTATTTTAGCGTTCACAGCCACAGAAACAAATATAATACTTTAGCATTAAACCGATCATGGTTCTTTGATTTGGGTTAATAAAATATTCGTTATTTTGCCAACATGTATGCAGTTGTTGATATCGAGACCACAGGAGGGAGCAATAAAACGGATAAAATCACGGAAATTGCCATTTATGTTTACAATGGTTCAGAAATTACCGATTCATTTGTTTCATTAATTAACCCTGAATGTGAAATCCCGTACTTCATTACTAACATTACAGGAATTACCAATGGAATGGTCGTATCGGCACCAAAATTTTATGAAGTAGCCAAAAAAATAGTAGAAATCACAGCGAACAAAATTTTTGTAGCGCACAACGTTCGTTTCGACTACAATTTTATCCGAAAGGAATTTAAAGACCTTGGATTTGAATTTAGCAGAAAAACCTTGTGTACCGTTGAATTGAGTAGAAAATACATTCCTCACCACAAATCGTATTCATTAGGGAAAATTTGTGCTGAGTTAGACATTGAAATTAATGGTCGACACAGAGCCGCAGGAGATGCACTTGCCACAGTTCAATTACTCGAACGAATTTTGACGAATTATAAACGCTCCAAACTAGATTTATTTCAATAAAAAAATGGCCATACTATTCAGTACAGCCATTTTATATGTTAGCATTAAATGCTATTCTTTCACTTCAGGTTCTTCTGTAGTTTCTTCGCTTGGAACAACTTCTTCTTCAAAATTCAACATATCATTTTGTTGTAAAATATTGTACCAAAGAATCACCTTTTTAATGTCCGATGTGTATACTCGTTCTTCATCAAAATCAGGTAAAATTTGCTTGAAATAGTCCTTTAATACCTTCCCTGATGCCTTGTGATCAATGCTTGGTTTAAATTCTTCTTTATCAGCAATTTTCCTCATTATTTCTTTCAAGGGCACTTCTTCTGTCAGTGTAAAAATGGCAATGTCTTCCAACGAAATAATTTTATTCGATGAATGAGCAGGCATGCGCTTTTTTGTTAATAACGATTCAACAATTACACTATTGTTACCTTTCGATACCATTTTAAATAATCCGGGCTGACCCGAAATAGCTAAAATATCTTTGAACATATAATTTTACCTTTTAAATTTTCAGCGAAGATAGTAAGAAACTGTATAAAATCCAGTATTCACCGCATTTCTACTAAAATTCAAGTTTTTTAGCTAACCCAAATTTAATCCAACGGCCTGGCTGTGGAACATTTCCGATATCGTAATAATTCACATTAAACAAGTTATTCAAGCTGGAATAAATGTTCCAACCTTTGTGATTCCAATAGATTTTTAAATCGGTGCATGCAAAAGGAGCATAGTCCACCAAACCTTCCGAAACTTTGTCCACAATCTGTTCATACTGACCGTTTCGATCCTGAAATGCAACATGCCAATTTGCCCTTATTCCTTTCCATATGATATGATTTAAAGCAATATCGATTCGATGCTTTAAGTAATTTAAGGAATAATTTGAAACCAGATCGGTTTCAACTTTTGTTTGATTCACATTGGTATAATTGATTTTAAAATCCCGGAAAATCCCTTGAGATGGAAAAACTTCTTGTAAATTAGTTTTTAATTCAAACTCGAAGCCCACAGTATTTAGTTCGGCATAATTTAAGGTTTTCCAAACCGTTTCGTCTGCTTGTCGGACCCAATCAATCAAGTTTTCACCCTGAACATAAAAGCCGGTGAAAGAATACTGAACCATTTCATGCTGGTATTTATATCCTAATTCATAGCCAATGGCTTGCTCGGGTAGTAGATCAGGATTCCCCTGATTACTTGGGCCGGTATAATACAAATCGGTATAGGTTGGCATTCGCATTGTTTTATTTGCCGAGGCAAAAAAAGATGAATGTTTGTCCAGGTTATAGTTCATGTCAACTCCGGGAAAAAAGAACCATTTTCCAGCTATATCACTATTAGAACTTGCATTTAAGCCAACATTTACCACAAATTGATTGAAATAATGTTTATGCCCAATGAATGCCGAAAAATTTGAGCGGGAATGAAAATGATCCAATGCGATGGTATCATTAACCGGACTGAAAACAACATCAGTACTTAATTCGCCTAGATTTGTACTCATAATCGATTCAAGCCGTTCATCGATTCCAAACGAAGTAACAGCATTCGTTCCATGCATGTAATTGGCTAAAAGATTTGTACCGAATACGTTTGAAGTATGATAATTGTCCTTCGTATACCAGGAAGGTGCTTCATTCCGAAACAAAACGAATCGATCGTTATTTCGTCGAAAGTAGATCCGTGGCTCAAATTGAAGTTTTTTAAATTGTGTTTTAAAAGAAGCGGATGCAAAATAGGTTTGAGTTTCTTCGTACTGGTCAGGATATTTTGCCGTATAAAAACTGTTGGCACCAAACGCTTTATCTGTTGCACCAGCCTGCAAACTCAATTCACTTTTTTCCATTGAAATTTTCCCATGGTAAAACAGGTTAGTGATTTTATAGTCTGTATTAGACACATATCCGTCGGATGATGCATGATTGGCAGCCAATAAGTGTGAAGTGTTTTTTAGGTGAAAGCCAATATTTACTTTTTCTTCATTTAATTTAAATTGGCCGGCGTTGAGTTGAACTTTTATGGTATTGACTTCAGAAGTACCTGTAATGATATTAACGGCACCACTAAACGCTCCTGGTCCAAATTTCCAGGAGCCGGGACCTTTAAGAATTTCAATACGTTCAATAGAATTTAAATCAATGGGAAGGTTAAGGTTATGATGTCCGGTCTGAGGGTCGGTGATATTTACACCATTTAATAAGACTAATACCTGATCGAAGGAGCCCCCTCTTATGGAAATGTCGGCTTGCACACCGTTGGTACCTCGTTGTTTGATGTCGATATTCGCAGCATATTCAAGCAACTCATTAAAGGTTGAGACCGCCGCTCGCTCAATCTCACTTTTTGTAATGGAGGCTACTACCCTACTTATGCTTGAATACGTTTCAGGTAATTGTTCTGCCGTGACATCAATTGATTCCAAATCATAATTTTTGGTCACCGCGGTTGAATCATCCTGGGCGGCAACGGCATTCGGGTTAGCAAATAACAGGTAGCTCACCAACAAACAGCCAATGACGATTGATTTTTTTAAGCTGCTAAAAACAGCGTAACCTTTGTTGTTCCATCTTCGGAAGATCAACGGTTTTTTCTTAACAATAGATTTTTCTTTCATTTTTTCGATCAAATAATATTAATAACTGGGCACAAATATATTCGTATTTTGAACTTTCACGTGAAATGTTCGCCATTTAAGAATAAATTAAACTTAATTTCCATTTTCTGTGAACAATTTCCAATCAGCTCATTTCAGTCAATAGCAAGTCACAACTGGTCAAAATAAACTACTGATTTACAGTAAAAATCAAACATTTATTGACAAGGTCAAAATTATTAACTACCTTTTAATTGCTTAACGACAAAAGCAAATAAAGTACTTTTTTATCTTTTTTAACAAAAGAATATTTAATTAAAGATGTTTTTGTCTTTTATTGTTATTATATTTGAACTATTATTAGAAACCCAAAAACCTATTAATATGTCTGAAGTTCAATTTAACCACAAGCTATTAAGTCTGGAAGACAGTCTTAAATATTACGCATTAAGCTTAACATCTGATATGGATAGAGCTAATGATCTTTTGCAAGAAACATTTTTGAAAGCATTGACTTATCAAGATAAGTTTACGGAAAACACCAATTTTAAGGCATGGGTGTATACCATAATGAAAAACACCTTTATCAATGATTACCGTAAAGCATCAAAATCAAGAAACAGTTTAAGTGGGTCAAACAGCGAATTTCATTTGAAAATCGCAAAGGATAAAATTTATCCGGCACCAGATTCTTTTTATACCTCCAACGAAATAGAAAAAAGCATCTCAGCGTTGGATGATGAATACAGAATACCATTTCAAATGTTTTTAGATGGGTATAAATACAAGGAAATTGCCGAAAAATTAGGCTTGCCATTGGGTACAGTTAAAAGTAGAATTTTCTTTACCCGGAAGAAATTAACCGCAACACTTAAAGAGTTTGTAAAATAATTCAATCTATTTTCCGTTTTAAAGGTCACTAAGCAATTAGTGACCTTTTTTGTTAAAGTATTTTTAATCCCACTCAGATTGTTTAATTTTGTAAAAAACATCACTATGAATAAAATACTTCTCACCTCGTTATTGCTCGTTTTTGTTCTAGATACATTTAGTCAGGGTCCATTTAATATTGGAATCAAATTTGGGGCCAATAGGTCAACAATGATTACGAATATAGACGATGTTCTTAATCAAAATATTTTAAAAGAAGATGTTAACAATTATTTGGCCGGTGCTTTTGTCAGAGTAAATCTGGGACGCTTATATCTTCAACCCGAGGCCTACTTTAATACCAAAGGAGGAATAATTACACCGGTAGGTGAAAATCAATTTAGCGTACCCAAAAAAACTACTTTCAATTATCAAACAATTGATGTACCCGCCTTAGTGGGAATTAAAATTATCGACAAGGAGCTGATCAACGTCAGACTGCATGGTGGTCCGGTATTTTCGTTTGTAACTGCAAATTCTCTTGTATCTGAGATTTCCGATTTTAATGCTGACGATTTAAGTAAACAATATGCGGGTTGGCAATTGGGTGCCGGGATTGATATTTGGTTTGTTACCCTGGATGCAAGAGTTGAAAACAGTTTTATTATTTCAGATAAATCAAGCAATTACGACATAAAAAACCGCGTTTATTTAATCTCCGCCGGAATTAAATTGTTCTAAATTCTCTAAAACATCATAACTTATAAATTAACAATGTGATACAGAACTGAACATTGTTAACTAATTGTTGTTTCACCATCGATTTGCAGTCAGAAGTATTCTTGTCATGCTGTAGTCTGTTGAAATAGTCTACTTTTGCGCGTCTTTTAATAACTATATAAAATGTCGATTAGAAATATTGCAATTATTGCTCACGTTGATCATGGTAAAACTACGCTGGTAGATAAAATGTTAATGGCTGGAAAGCTGTTTAAAGAACATGAGAGGCCTGGTGAGTTAATTATGGATAGCAACGACCTGGAGAAAGAGAGAGGAATTACCATTACATCCAAAAATGCATCTGTTGTTTATAAGGATACAAAGATTAATATTATCGATACTCCCGGACACTCCGATTTTGGTGGAGAGGTTGAACGGGTATTAAATATGGCCGATGGTGTTTTACTTTTGGTTGATGCCTTTGAAGGCCCGATGCCTCAAACTCGTTTTGTATTGCAAAAAGCCATTCAACTCGGTTTAAAACCAATTGTTGTCATTAACAAGGTAGATAAACCCAATTGCCGCCCGGAAGAAGTACATGAATTGGTATTTGATTTAATGTTCAATTTAAATGCAACCGAAGACCAGTTGGATTTTCATACCGTTTATGGATCGGCAAAACAAGGTTGGATGTCGGAAGATTGGAATGAACAAACCGATAACATCACGGTTCTTTTCGATTCTATTATTAAAAATATTCCGCCACCAAAAGTTGTACCCGGAACAGTTCAGTTGTTAATTACCTCCATCGACTTTTCAACCTATCTGGGTAGAATTGCTGTTGGACGCCTACAGCGTGGTGGTTTGAAAGAAGGTCAACAAGTTAGTTTATGCCAGCGTGATGGACGAATTGTACGCACTAAAATTAAAGAATTAAATATATTCACCGGATTGGGACGTGTAAAAGTTCCATCTGTTGAAGCCGGTGATATCTGTGCCGTTGTAGGAATTGATAAATTCGACATTGGTGATACCATTGCCGATATTGAAAATCCTGAACCACTTCCCCCCATTAAAATTGACGAGCCAACCATGAGTATGTTGTTTACAATCAACAACTCCCCTTTTTATGGCAAGGATGGCAAGTTTGTTACCTCACGTCATATTTACGATCGTTTACAAAAAGAGTTGGAACGCAACCTGGCTTTAAAAGTGGAAGAAACCGGTAGCGCTGATGCATGGACTGTTTTTGGTCGTGGTGTTTTACATTTATCTGTCCTGATTGAAACAATGCGTCGTGAAGGGTTTGAAATGCAAGTTGGCCAACCACAGGTAATTATTAAAGAAATTGGTGGTGTTAAAAGCGAACCGGTTGAAGAACTCTCAATTGATGTATTGGACGATTATTCAGGAAGAGTAATTGAATTGGTGACCCGTAGAAAAGGTGAACTACTCACAATGGAGAAAAAAGGTGATCGTACCTTATTAGAATTCCATATCCCTTCCAGAGGAATTATCGGATTACGAAATAATGTATTGACCGCTACTGCTGGTGAAGCCATCATGTCGCATCGGTTCATTGAATTTCAACCTTACAAAGGGATCATTGAAAAGAGAATTAACGGATCACTGGTTTGTTTAGAAACAGGAACAGCCATTGCCTATGCTCTTGATAAATTACAAGATCGCGGAAAATATTTCTCAAAACCCGGTGATGAAGTATACGAAGGTCAGGTAATTGGTGAGAATTCACGTGATAACGATTTAACAATCAATATCACGAAAACAAAAAAACTAACTAACATGCGGGCTTCAGGATCAGACGACAAAGCAAAATTAGCCCCACCAATTGTTTTTAGTTTAGAAGAAGCACTAGAATACATCCAGGGCGATGAATATGTTGAAGTTACACCAAAATCAATTCGCTTAAGGAAAATTCACTTAAAAGAATTTGAGCGTAAAAGATTAGCCAAATAAAAAAAGGAATGCCATCTGAAAAGATGGCATTTTTTATTTCAACGCATCTGGTCAAATTGCCGCTTCTAAAGTTTCAGTTATCTTTAAACAAAAAAATGAACTGGAAATTGCTTCTCTTCGGTGCGATCCTTTTTACGAATAGTGAAATTTGCTTTTCTCAAGTGCAACTTGATGTCACGCAAGGAGAAATACAAATTCAATACGAAAATCTCCGTTCCACAAAAGGCAATATTGTTGTAAAACTGTACGATAGCAGCAGTCCAAAATTTCCCGACACCAAATCGGCAATCGCCATCAAAACAGTACACGTAAGCAATGAAAATACTACGGTGATTTTTAACAATTTACCGTATGGCAAGTATGCGTTTTCTACCTTCCATGATGAGAATACAAATGGAGTGATGGATACCAACATCATCCACTTCCCTTCTGAAGGTTACGCGTTTAGCAATAATCTCAAAATTACATTCGGACCACCATCTTTCGAAAAAGCTTGCTTTCTTTTGAATCAGGAAGTCAAAATGATTCAGGTAAAATTAGCGTACTAAGTTTTTTTTTGTGAATCAATAAATAAAACTAACTATTTATTTTACCTTTGCATACCAAACGGTCGGTTTATGAATGAAACAAGAGAATATATTTTAAAAACAACCTTGCTCCTTTTTTTACAGAAAAGTTATAAAGAGGTAACCATGAAAGAAATTGTTGAAAAAACAGGACTTTCGAAAGGCGCCTTTTACCACTATTTCAGTAGTAAAGAACAGTTGTTTAAGGAAATTGTCACCCTGTTTTTTACCATGGGAAATATCGAATATCAAAAGTTTCCTCAATCTTCATTGAAAGAGTTTTACCAGGCCTATTTAGCACATACCGAGCAATCATTTATTCAATTGAATCAATTGTTTGAAAGCAGCAGCGATAATAAATTATCGTTTAATTTCTTTTTTATTATGTTCGATGCAATGAACAAATTCCCTGAATTCCTAGAAATGGAACAGGCTGAATACGACCAAGGAATTAAAGCATGGGCTGATGTCATCAACAAGGCAAAACAAACAGGTGAAATTCAAACCATCTCTTCAAACGAACAAATTGCCAATCTCTTCTTATTTGTTACCGACGGTTCTTTTATTCGATTTTTAAACAACAAAAATTATTCAGGATCCTACAGTTCTTATTTAAAAGAAGCATTTGATACTATTTACGCGAATTTAAAAGCGTAAAAAACTTAAACAAAAACAAACCGAACGTTCGGTTTTAATTCATTTAATCAATTTTCTTATGGATAACATGATTACCAGCATCGACTTATCGAAATCATATGGAGATGTAGAAGCAGTTTCTTCTTTGAATTTAAGTGTTCGCCAAGGTGAAATTTACGGATTTTTAGGCTTAAACGGAGCTGGAAAAACAACCACCATCCGCATGCTACTGGGAATGATTAAACCTGATTCAGGGAAAGCTTTCATCAAAAATCAGCTGGTACATGCCAACAATACCGAGTTGTGGAAACAGATTGGATATTTGGTTGAAATCCCCTATTCTTATCCCAACTTAACGGTACGTGAAAACCTGGAGATGATCAGGCTGCTGAGAAAAGTGGAAGACAAAAAAGCAGTCGATCGGATCATTGATCAACTGGAACTAAACTCATTTGCCAATCGCAAAGCAAAAAACCTTTCCTTGGGGAATAAACAACGTCTGGGGCTCGCCAAGGCCCTCATACATCAACCATCCATTCTTTTATTAGATGAACCAAGCAATGGATTAGATCCGGCCGGTATTTATGGAATTCGTGAAATGTTGACCAATATGGCCAAAAATCAAGGTGTAACCATATTAATCTCCAGCCATATCCTTGGTGAAATTTCTAAATTTGCTTCCCGAATTGGTATCATCCATCAAGGAAAACTAATCGAAGAAATCAACTCCGAGCAATTGGAATTATTGACCAATAAACGTTTAGTCATTCAATGTTCCAATCAAGACCTTGCACTGCATTTGCTGCAAAAAAACGGCATCACCAATTGCACACTTAATAATAAACACATTGAAATATACCATGCCTCTGCAATTGAACAACCTGATTGGATTGCCACACTATTGGTGAATTCCGATTGTGCCCCTTCCCTACTGAAAGTGGAAGAAGAAGATTTAGAAAGTTATTTTTTAAGAACCATTAAAGAGAAAGGAGCTCAATCATGCTAAACATAAGTATTGCCCTAAAAACGGAATTATTGAAATTGAAACATGCCAGAATCTTTTTGGTCATTATTGCTTTTCATGTTTTTATACCAATCATGATGGGTTTACTAATGCTTCTGTCACAATATCCTGAAACTGCAGCAAAAATGGGATTAGTGGGTACAAAAGCGGCATTATTTGCCACCAATAACTGGGACGGTTATTTAGCCATCATCAATCAAGTTATTGCCGTTGTCGGCTTAATTGGTTTTGGATTTGTGATTAGCTGGATCTTTGGCCGGGAATTCATTGAAAACACCATGACCAGTACATTAGCACTACCAATACAACGTGGCACCATTGTTCTTGCCAAGTATATTGTAGCTGTGCTTATTTGCACTGGTCTGGCAGTGGTTCTTTATTCTGCATCAATTGGTATGGGAAAAATCATTCATATTCCCGGCTGGTCGAATGAAATTGCCTCAGCGTTTACATCAAAATTTTTTATTACTGCCGGCATGAGCATTTTAGTCAGCCTTCCTGTTGGCTTTATGGCCAGTTGGGGAAGAGGAATTGTTGCTCCCATCGGCTTCGTAATTGTTACCTTAATCATGTCTCAATTTGTAGCACTGGCTGGTCTTGGACCATATTTCCCGTGGGCTATTCCCGGAGTATACACTGTACCTGCCGGTACGCAAGGCATGGAATTGCATACCGCAAGCTATCTGATTGTTTTGCTCACCGCCCTTCTTGCGGTTGGAAGTACAATTATTTGGTGGAACAGAGCAGAACATCATTAATTCTATTCTAAATTTTCCTTGCTTTGTTTTGAACAATTGCATTACTTTTAACTTATTATGCAAAACCGCAATCACTAAAGATGACCAAAGAAACTTGCATACACTGTGGCGCTGAGGCGAAAAAAATGATTTATCAAAACGGCGAACCCTTTTGCTGTGAAGGCTGTATTATGGTGTATAATATTCTGCAGGAAAATCAACTTTTTGAGTACTATAACCTCCAAGATGCTCCGGGAATAAAAGACAATAGCTATAAAGACAGCTATGAATACCTTGACCATGAAGAAATTAAAAGTTCGGTTCTGAATTTTTACGATGGGGATAGTTGTATGATTACACTTTATATTCCGGCTATTCATTGCAGTTCGTGCATCTGGTTACTTGAGCATCTCGACCGACTTCATAGCGGCATTGTTTCGTCAATGGTTAATTTTAATAAAAAACGGATCACAATTAATTACGATCAGTCCAAAATAAAATTGAGTGAAATAATGGGTTTGTTGGCCTCTATCCATTACAAAGCTTACATCCCTAAGGATAAAAAAGATGTCGCTAAAAAAGAAGGGAAAAAATTAATCCTGAAACTGGGCATTGCAGGATTTGCATTTGGAAACGTTATGCTCTTGAGTTTCCCCGAATATCTTTCAGACGATATTGTGCTCAATTCAGACCTTATCAGCAGTTTTGGCTGGCTTAGTATTGTACTATCGCTACCGGTACTGTTCTATTCGGCATCGGATTATTTTCTTTCGGCCTGGAAAAATCTACGAAAAAAAATCATCAGCATCGACTTACCCATCGTTTTGGGAATTGTAGCCATATTTAGTCGAAGTCTCTTCGATATTGTATCGGGAAGCGGAGCAGGATACCTGGATTCACTTACCGGTTTGGTTTTTTTCCTGTTAATTGGGAAATGGTATCAAGCTAAAACCTATGATGCGCTCAACTTCGAAAACGATTACACATCGTATTTCCCCCTGGGGATTCTTAAAGTTGAAGGTCAAAAGGAAGAAATAGTGCCCATTGATCAATTGGAGAAGGGAGATATTATTCGGGTAAAAAACGGTGAAATCATTCCGGCTGATTCTATACTTCAGAGTACTTCAAGCTCCATCAATTACAGTTTTATTACGGGCGAATCAATTCCGCTTACGAAAAAAATGAATGAGCTGATTTATGCCGGAGGAAGAGTGATTGGCAAATCTATTTTGATGCGTGTTGAAAAAAAGGTGGAAGCAAGTTATCTGGCAGAAATGTGGAAAGAACGAGAGAATATCCACTCCAGCACGTTATCGAACACCTTAAATACCGTAAGTAAATATTTCACCCTTGCCGTATTAATCATTAGCACCATAACGGCCATATTCTGGTTCTTCACCGATCCATCCAAAATACTATTTGCATTTACCTCGGTACTAATTGTCGCTTGCCCTTGTGCTTTGGCACTTTCGATTCCCTTCGCTTTTGGACACGGACGGACTTTTCTGGGTAAAAATGGCTTCTATCTGAAAAACTCATTAGTCATTGAAAGTCTGACTACAACCAGCACCATCGTCTTTGACAAAACGGGTACATTAACCGATCCAAATGCCTTTAATGTTGTTTTTACCCCCAATGAATCAACCGTTGATTTAAGTGCGATAAAATCGCTTGTTAAACAATCGAATCACCCCCTAAGCAGGGCGATCTATCAATTTCTATATAATTATTCCGAAACCGAAATTGAACAATTTGAAGAAATGCCGGGCAATGGACTGGAAGGCAACTACAAGGGCGATCGTATAATCGTAGGATCGGCTGAATTTGTAGGATTCGAGCAGCAAACCAAAAGTGATGCCGCCCTTGTATTTGTTAAAATTAATGATGAACATAAGGGATATTTCAGTATAAAAAATGATTACAGAGAAGGTTGGGAAAACTTATTGAAAGATTTGAGCAGTAAGTACGATGTCCACCTCCTTTCGGGTGATAATGATAAGGAACGTGAAGTTATTGGACAATTTATTCCTGCCAAAAACATGCGCTTCAACCAATCACCAAAGGACAAATTGAATTACATCAAGGACTTGCAGAAGCAAAATAAAAAAGTATTGATGATTGGTGATGGATTGAATGATTCGGGTGCTCTTAAAGAAAGCGATACCGGAATTTCTGTTGCAGACAATATCTATCTCTTTGCCCCTTCAAGCGATGCCATTATCAACGCAGCATCCTTAAAAAACTTATCGGCATTTATGCGCTTTACCCATCAAAACATGCGTGTGGTTTACGCCAGCTTTGGGCTTTCATTTTTATACAATATTGTTGGAATATATTACGCAGCATCCGGACATTTGGCACCAATTGTCGCAGCTATTTTAATGCCACTCAGCTCCATAACGGTAGTCGCCTTTACTAGTTTAGGAACCATTTTACTCAGCAAAAGGATCAAATTAAAAAATTAACCAGCCCATAATCTTCCATACAGCTCAAAGTAAAATATCAAACTCTTAAGTCTGTTGGTCTCATTAAATTCTTCATATTCCAGGTCAACTATGCGGTTTATTTAAATAAATTACTGAGTTTTGTAGAATAACGAGTAGATCAAATGCAAAACAAATCATTTAAGTACATCCTACTATTTTTGCCTTTTATTTGCACATCGATGCTTTGGGGGGCGAATTATGATCATTTGAATGGACTCGAATTTTCTGTCATCAATCAAAAAAATGGCTTAGCCTCAAATAACGTAAATTGCATTATAAAAGATTCTGATGGTTTTATGTGGTTTGGAACACGCAATGGTCTTTGCCGTTATGATGGGTACGAAATTAAAACCTATACCTCCAATGACCTGGAAAATTCTTTATCCGGAAATCGAATTTTATCCATTGCCGAAGATAGTGATCACATGCTATGGGTAGGAACTTACAACAGTGGTTTAAACCGCTTTAACAAAACGAGCAATAGCTTTGAACATTTTGGACTAAAGGATGAAATTGGTGCACGCATTAACAACATTAAAGTTCTGGCTGATTATTCCGTTTGGATATGCTCAAACAATGGATTAGCACTTTATCAAAAGAATTCAAATAACTTCAAATCATTTGAGATCGATCCCAATTCTTCAAGCAATCTGCCATCTAAAATCATATATGATCTTTTTGAATGTGAAAATGGAGACCTCTATGTGACCTGCGAAAGTGACTTCCTATATAAATTCGATCGGAAGAACGAACTGTTCACAAAAGTTGAATATCAAAGAAGTCCCGATTTACAAACCAATTACAATAAACACATTGCTGAAGACGATTTCGGAAACTTATGGATTGCCGCCAATTCGCATGGAATATGCAAGTATAATCCTCAAAGTGGAGAATCTATTCTTATTGTAAAAGGTCAGAACCAAATTAGCACCAATCTTCTGACAGGCGATTTACGCAAAGGGCCTGACGGAAAAATTTGGGTATGCACTGATGGTGGTGGAATTAATGTCATCGATCCAAAAACACATGATTTTAAATACATAACAGCAAACGAAGGCATTAATCACCTCAACACCAACACATTTTATTCACTTTTTTTTGACGAAAGCGAACGATTGTGGCTAGGGTCGTTTGACAAAGGCATATTCTGCTTCGATCCCGAAAAAGACAAATTTACACCAACACTTTACCGTTCTAAGGACCTGGCTCACTTTAACAACAAATCAATTCTTAGCCTATACCAAGATTCAAAGTACACCATTTGGGTTGGCACCGATGGCGATGGATTGTATCAAATAAAACCCAATGGCAGCATAAAAAACTTCCTGGTAAATCCCATGAACGAAAATTCGATTTCCTCAAATGTGATTACCGCTTTAAACGAAGATCCAAATGGGAATATTCTAATTGGCACTTACTCTGGTGGATTAAATGTTTTTAACGTAAACAGTGAAATATTCACTCACCATTTACAAAAAGCTCAGGCCGGAGAGAAGATCAATTCAAGCAGTATCTGGAACATTTGCAGGGACAGTCACAATATGGTGTGGCTTGGACTTTTAGCTGATGGTTTAGCCCTATATAATCCCTTGGAGGGTAGCTTTGAAAATTTAGGCCCTTCTTCATCGAGTCCCCAAAAAGTTGATTTTCCAAATGTAATGGCGATCATGGAAGATGCCGATGGAGATATTTGGTACGGTACCGAAGGGAAAGGCCTATTTATTTTGGATCAACAATCGAAGCGGGTTATTAAACCGGGCAACGACACCATTCGTCACATTTCAACACAAGGCATTATTAAATGCATCTATCAGGATCATTGGGAAAACATTTGGGTTGGAACAGAAGGAAAAGGTTTGGTAAAGTACAATAAATCGTCAAAAGAATATCGGCAATTTACCATACAAGACGGGCTTCCTTCCAATATTATCCAAAGCATTATTGAAGATCAATCAGGGAATCTTTGGCTGGGAACCACAAATGGTTTGTCTGTAATGGATGGTAATACTTTTGAATTTAGAAATTTTATTGAATCGGATGGATTAAGTGGCAATGAGTTCAACCAGAATGCCTCGATCAAACTAAACGACAGCCGTATTCTTCTGGGAACAAGCAAGGGACTTGACATTTTTAATCCTGAAAAAATTAGAATTAATCAGCAACTTCCAAAAGTTGTTTTTACAAAATTAAGTGTTTTAAATAAAGAAATACAGCCGCAAACACTGCTCAACAATAAACTGGTGATTGAAGATGAAATCAATGCAGCCAAAACCATTAAACTCTCCTATAAAGAAAAAACATTCACCATCGAATTTGCGGCTTTAAATTATACACTACCTGAAAAATGCAAATATGCCTATCAATTAGAGGGTTATGACGAAGACTGGAATTATACTGAATCAAACAACCGATTTGCCAGCTATTCCAATCTGGATGCCGGAATCTACTTATTCAAAGTGAAGGCATCGAATAACGATGGCTTATGGGGAAAAACTGAGCATAGTATACAAATTACCATTCTTCCTCCATTTTATAAAACCATTTGGTTTAGAAGCCTCCTGCTTATTTTGCTGCTCGTCATCGCCTATTTTATTTATTCGTATCGATTGAATATCCTGAAAAACCGTTTTATGCAAAAGGAAATTGAACAAGAACGGAAAATCATGATTTTAGAGAATGAGCAATTGGATGCTGAACTTCAAAAATTAACCTTTCACATTCTGAATCGAAACCGTGCACTAATCGACCAGAAGAACCGTTTGCTGGGCCTATCAACAAAGGCAAAAGAATCGGTTCGAAATGGATTACAAGAAATCATTCATCAATTCGACGAAGAACTCTCAGACGATAAAGACTGGAAATACATAGAGCCACAACTCGACAAAGTATACAACAATTTTGTCTCAAAGCTCAAAAAACTTCATCCGGACTTAACGCTAACCGAGATCAAAATTGCAGCCTATGTACGAATGAATCTCACCACAAAAGAAATTACTGAGTTCATGCACAAAACACCACGTGCAGTTGAAAACGATCGCTACCGATTGCGCAAAAAAATAGGCTTAAACACCAACGATTCGCTTCAGCATTATTTGATAAATATTTAAAATCGTTTTTGTTATAATGGCAAAACGAAAGTTGCTACAGCTCCGGCATCCAATTGTGAAGGATAAATGGCATCACCTAATTCCATTTGAAATTCAGTGTTTTCAGGTGATTTATTCAGCACAACAATAACAACTCGATCATCGGGTGTAAGAAATGCCACGTTTGGCAAATTGGCTGGCAAATTGGAAGCAATACGAACCGATCCGGGCCGAACAAATTTTGAAGCATGCGCAATAATGTAATACGCAGGATTACGTTCAACTGCATCACCATTTACAGTTATGGCACCTAAACAACTGGTACAGCCACCTTTATCGGCATGCGGTTCATAGTTCGAATCGGCGGCGAGGTTCCATTCCAACACCGTGCGACACCAATTTCGGGTAGCACCAACAATTAGATTTTCAATGTGCCAATTCAAATCACCACTGAAATTGGCAGGTCCACCAATCCATTGTTCGGTAAAATAGAGGTTTTTATCAGGATGTGCTTCATGTACCTTGCTAATATCATTTACCTGACCGCCATACAAATGAAATGCTGAACCATCGATGTATTTGCGGGCATTTTCGTCATTTAAAATAGAAATCGGATAATCTGTCCGATCGGCATTATGATCATAAATTATAATTTTTGTGCTTATTCCTTCACGTTCAAACGCAGGTCCCAAAAAATTCTTAACAAAGCGAGTTTGATCTTCGGCAGACATAAACATGCTAGGATTATTGCCCGGATGCAAGGGTTCATTTTGAACCGTCAATGCGTCAATTTTCAGCCCCTCTGCTTTCATCATTTTTAGATACTTCACTAAATAATTCGCATAAACCTCGTAGAATTCAGGTTTCAAACTCCCCCCCTTCAGGCTTTCATTGTCCTTCATCCATGCAGGTGCCGACCAGGGTGATCCCATAAGCTGAACCTCAGGGCTAATGATTTTAATTGCTTTTAATAAAGGGATCAGATATATTTTCTCAACATCAATAGAAAATTTATTTAAATCCAAATCTTTCTCGCCAACAGGCAAATCGTTATAGGTAAAAACAGAATCACTTAAATCCGATGCACCAACACTTATTCGCAAATAGCTAATACCTATATTATTTTCATCTGTTGCAAACAATTCATTGAGCAGTTTTTCTTTTTCTGTTTTATGCATCGATTGCATAAGACGTGCACTTCCTCCTGTTAACGTATAACCAAAACCATCAATTGTTTGGAATTTTTCATCTGCATCAATAGTAATTTTCAACACGCTATCATTTGTAGAATGACGAATATTTTCCCAAGTCATTTTTTCAAACAAGGCGCTTTGATCAGCAGTTGTCATCCACATTTCACGTCCATCGGAGATCGCCGAAGCACTAACTTTTTTTTGTTGTGTCCCATTGCAGGAACTTAGAACCAGGATCAGTGCGATAACAAAAGAGGGTTTACTTATTTTCATACGGTAATAATTTGTTTTTTAAATGTTGAATGGAAATCACATGTCTAAATTTCACTAAAACTGAACCTTGTTTCATAAGCGTTTGTATTGCTCTGCAAACATGTTCCTTTCCTATCATTTCATTTTTAAGATTAGCTGAACGAAGATGATATTAAAATATTAAACATGAAGAATACCTTTCCTCTTAAAAACTCTTAGGTGCTGCCAACCCATGCTTGCCAAACACTCCAGGCAATACCAGCTGACTTTTTGGGTGCTTAAATTAATTAAATCAGAGGAAAAAAGGGAAATGAACACGAGAACAAAAAGAGCACGAACAAGACTGCATTCAAACTATCCCACTGAATATGAATCACATTATCCTATCCTGAGTGGTTTTAAGAGGTGGAGTATTCCAAACGATGAGGTTTTGCGAGGTAAAATCTTCGTGCAAGAGAATCCATTCAAATAAATTTACATCGTTA
Source organism: Prolixibacteraceae bacterium (assembly GCA_041821245.1). Classification (GTDB taxonomy): domain Bacteria; phylum Bacteroidota; class Bacteroidia; order Bacteroidales; family Prolixibacteraceae; genus Roseimarinus. The sequence goes on along the minus strand of JBGUEP010000016.1, from coordinate 85,922 downwards.
AATCATTATTCACACAAATTCACAAATACTATGAAAAAACTCTACTTTATTACTTTGGCTATTTTTAGTCTTTTGTTGATGTCATCCCTTAAAAACTATGCTCAGGAAATGATCGTAGGTGGCAACATGGAAAATGAAGATGACTGGATGGTCTCTTTATTGAATCAGGATGCAGACAATGAAGCTGCTTACGAATTTGATTACACCAAGGACAAACCACAATTCGGCGAAGGTGGTTGCTTATATGTGAGTGGAACAAATACCGGAACTACAGGAGGTAATTTAACCAACATCATGTTCTATCAGGAAATAACCTTAACACGTGGCATCGAATACCAATTTACCGGCGCCTACAAAGATATACGTTCCAATAGCTATTGGTGCGAAGTATACGTTGGAGGCAATGAACCTGCCGAAGGCAGCGATTATGGTGGCGATCAAGGTGCGGTTTTCGTGAGTGGCTTTAAAAGCACTAACTGGGAAGCTGCCTGCCCTGCCGATGCATTTGATGGCACCTTCCAGGACGATGCATGTACAGGAGGAACTACCAACATGGTTTTTTATGAAGGCGAAGGAGACACTACCGTTTACTTTGGTTTCAGAATGGGCATTTGGGACGGCGACGCTAACGGCTGGACTTTCGACACCTACATTGATAACATTAGCCTGATGGGCCCCGATGCAACAAGCGTGAAGTTGTTGAATTCAGCTGACATCAAAGTTTTCCCAAGTAAGGTTTCGGAAAATCTTACCGTTCAATTGGCTACAACCATTCGAAAAATTGAAATTGTAAATTTGGTCGGACAATCCATAAAAACATTTAATTCGATAGATTCAAACAGTGCCTTACTAAACCTAAGTAGTGTTAAACAAGGAATTTATCAGGTAATTGTAACCGATAAAAATGGCAGTCGTGGCACTACAAAAATTGTAAAATTATAGTAGTTCAACAGTTCTATTCATTTAGTAGAAAAGAAATCCGGTATCCAACGAATTCACGATGGATATCGGATTATTTTTTAATCACTCACTTACCTTACATAAATTAAAGAATAATTCAAGAACAAGTTAAATTTATTGATCCTTCAAAAGATTTAATTCCTCACCCCCTGCCTCCGGTGACATCTTCCATTTTTATTATTCGCATTTCAACCTAAAAAAGTCATTGTTAAACAAAAAGAACAACAAAATACAGGATTGAAAAAAATTGCGGTCGAAAAAATGTAAAAAAAAAACCTCAAAACAACTATTTTTGAGCAGGTCACCCCATGATGAAACAGTGCTGAATACTACCCGAATAATATAAATAAGACAAAATAGTATTTTTTATTATTCAATAGAATAAAGGAAAACAGCATTTTTTTCTCAACAATTAAGCATTTATTATGTTTCAATATTTTAGAAAATAGCACAAAAGCATTTATGCGAAATTAAATTTTATATTTTTAACAAAAAAACCAACCGATGAGTGTAATATTTGTACTGATCTTAATCAGCTTGATGGTAGCCATTGCCTTTCTGGTCTTGTTTATCTGGGCCGTCAAGTCGGGTCAGTACGATGATGATTATACCCCTTCAGTTCGTATGCTCTTTGATGACGAAGAGCCCTCTACTCAAAATAAAGAATGATCAATTAATTATATGAATTTAATATGAGCCAAGAGACCTTTTACTATGACAACAAGATTGTTAAGTACTTTGCCTATGCCACCATCATTTGGGGTTTAGTTGCAATGTTGGCCGGGTTATTAATTGCATTGCAATTAGCCATGCCAGAACTCAATTTCAATCTTTCCTTTACCACATTCGGACGTGTAAGGCCAATTCACACCAATGCCGCCATTTTTGCTTTTGTTGGCAACGGTATATTTATGGGTGCCTATTACTCCTTGCAGCGTTTGCTAAAAACCCCGATGTTCAACAAACAGTTGAGCTATTTCCACTTTTGGGGTTGGCAATTAATTATTGTACTCGCAGCACTCACTTTAGCCCTGGGAATTACTACAGGTAAAGAATATGCTGAATTGGAGTGGCCGATTGACATCATGATTGCTATAGTATGGCTTTCCTTTGGGGTAAATATGTTCGGAACAATTGCCAAAAGAAGAGTCAAACATCTTTATGTTGCCATTTGGTTTTACATTGCCACTTTTGTTACCGTAACTGTTTTGCACGTGGTTAATTCAATTGAATTGCCCGTCTCATTAATTAAAAGCTACCCGGTTTATGCCGGTGTTCAGGATGCCTTGGTGCAATGGTGGTATGGGCACAATGCCGTTGCCTTCTTTTTAACAACACCTTATCTTGGCTTAATGTATTATTTTATTCCAAAAGCATCGAACAGGCCGGTTTATTCGTATCGCTTATCGATTATTCACTTTTGGTCGCTTTTATTCATTTACATTTGGGCAGGTCCACACCATTTATTGTATTCATCTTTACCCAACTGGACACAATCATTAGGCACTGTTTTTTCCTTAATGTTGATCGCGCCATCGTGGGGTGGAATGATTAATGGATTACTAACCTTACGTGGTGCCTGGGATAAAGTTCGTGACAGTGCGATCCTCAAATTTTTTGTAGTGGCAGTTACCGCTTATGGAATGTCTACTTTCGAAGGCCCCTTGCTTTCCTTGAAAAATGTGAATGCCATCAGTCATTTTACCGACTGGACCATTGCTCACGTGCACATTGGAACCCTTGGGTGGAACGGTTTTCTCACCTTTGGAGTATTATACTGGATCATTCCCCGATTATTCAAAACAAAATTATATTCTGAAAAACTTGCCAATGCTCACTTCTGGATTGGAACTTTAGGCATCCTGTTTTATGCCATCCCAATGTATTGGGCCGGTGTTACTCAAAGTTTAATGTGGAAAGAATTTACAGAAGATGGATTCTTAAAATATCCAAACTTCTTAGAAACAGTCACCCAAATTCGTCCAATGTATTACATTCGTTCTTTTGGAGGTTTATTGTATCTGATTGGTGCTTTAATTATGAGCTGGAACCTATTCAAGACCATCAGAATGGGCACATGTGCCGACACCGAAGAAGCACATGCCGTGAATGTTATTTTAGACGAGAAAAAGAAAGCAAACGAAACCAGTCACAGCTTCCTTGAAAGACGACCAATTCGATTGTTGATCATTGCTTTATTTGTAATTTTAGTCGGCAGTTTAATTGAGCTTGTACCTACTTTCCTGATCAAATCGAATATTCCAAGCATTGAAAGTGTAAAACCTTATACGCCATTAGAATTGGTTGGTCGCGACATTTACGTTCGCGAAGGTTGTTATACCTGCCATTCACAAATGATTCGTCCTTTCCGCTCAGAAACTGAACGTTATGGCGAATATTCCAAAGCGGGAGAATTCGTTTATGATCATCCCTTCCAATGGGGATCGAAAAGAACAGGACCCGATTTGGCCAGAATTGGATCAATGACAGGTAAACAATACAAACCTGATTTGTGGCACTATAGCCATATGCTTGATCCGCAAAGCCTCAATCCGGAATCGATCATGCCAAAATTCCCATGGTTGATTAGTGACGACATGAAACTTTATGACCTTCCGGCTAAAATCAGGGCCATGCAAACCATGGGTGTTCCATACCCAGAAGGATATGACGTACAAGCAATTGATGATTTGAATGCGCAGGCAGAAAAAATTGCTGCAGGATTAATTGATCAGGATATTGCAACGTCGAAGGACAAAGAAATTATTGCATTAATTGCTTATTTACAGCGTTTGGGAACCGATATCACCAAACCAGCTGTGAATGTAGCCAATAGCGATACAATTCGTTAACAGTTTAATTTGAAGCATTATGAAATTAGTGTCGCATTATTTGGATTCCATCGCAGGAATTGAGGTATATCCAATTGTTTCATTTCTGATCTTCTTTACTTTTTTCATTGTGGTTACTTGTATCGTAATCAAAATGGATAAAGCTGAAATTCGTGAAATGTCGAATTTACCGCTCGAGAACGATAATGATTCAGAATCAGTTTCTGAGTTAAATTTGTAAAGCCCAAGCAATAGTTATTATGGAAGAAAATAAAAAAAATATACACGACGAAATCGATCCGCTAACGAATGATAAATTTGTTAAAGATCATGAATTTGATGGAATCAGGGAGCTCGATAACAATCCGCCTTCATGGTTGAATATCCTTTTTGTGATCACCTTGATATTCGGTTATGCCTATCTGGTGAATTTTCATTGGTTCAAAGCCGGCGATTTGCAGGAAGAAGAGTACAATAAGCAAATCGCTAAATTTTCGCAGGTGGAAGAAGCAGAAGAAACCTTGGCAGAGAATGCGCTCCCTGTGGTTTATCCACTTACCGATGCTGCTCGCCTGGAGGATGGCAAAAAAATATTTGCCAGTAACTGCGCCGTTTGCCATTTAGCCGAAGGACAAGGTTTAGTTGGACCAAACCTTACTGACCATTATTTTATTCATGGCGGAAGTTATGACGAGGTAAAACATACCATTACCAACGGTGTAATAGAAAAAGGAATGATCGCATGGAAAACTCAATTATCGAAAAAGAAAATCGATAATGTTACCAGTTACATATTTACGTTGGTGGGAACCAATCCTCCTAACCCAAAGGCTCCGGAGGGAACTCTTTACAAGCCTGCACAATAAAATACCAGATAGTTGCCCGCCCTCAACCAGCGGGCAACTTTAAAACAACACAGTAACTTGTTATCGAACCTATAATGAACCATCTCAGTTGATAATAAGCTAAAAAAACCAAAATGGCTGACGACAATAACAATTCATTCCGCGATAGGATTTCAACACAATCAGCTGAAGGAAAGCGCAAGTGGGTGCATACCAATCCTCCAAAAGGACGACTTCACAATTATCGGTCGATTGTTGCGCTGCTATTAATTACATTTTTCTTTGTAACACCTTTTGTTCGTATCAACGGACAACCTTTTATGCTTTTCGATGTGCTGCATCGGAAATTCATTTTGTTTGGAAAGATATTCTGGCCACAAGATTTTCATCTTTTAGTGATTGCCATGATTACCTTCCTGGTTGCACTGGTATTGTTTACCGTAATTTACGGACGTGTTTTTTGCGGATGGGCTTGCCCACAAACCGTTTTTTTGGAAATGGTCTATCGCAAAGTTGAATTTTTAATCGATGGAAATGCCAAAGAACAACGTCGATTGGCAGAAGGAGAATGGACCTTTGAGAAAATTTGGAAACGTATAGTCAAACATGGAATCTTTATTCTTATTTCCATGCTAATCAGTCATGGCCTTCTAAGCTACTTCATTGGTTCCGACAAGGTCATTGAAATGGTTCAGGGCGGACCCTTTTCCAATTTCTCGGCCTTTTTATTAATGCTACTATTTTCCTTTGTTTTCTATTTTTTGTACACCATTTTCAGAGAACAGGTTTGCTCTATTCTATGTCCTTATGGACGTTTACAAGGCGTTTTACTGGATTCCAACTCCATTGTTGTAGCCTATGACTATTTACGCGGTGAACCTCGTGGAAAACTAACCAAAGCAGTTGGCAATTGCATCGATTGTAAAAAATGTGTTGAAGTATGTCCAACCAATATTGATATCCGCAACGGGACTCAATTGGAATGTGTGAACTGTACGGCGTGTATTGATGCCTGCAATTCAGTGATGACACGAATGAAAAAGCCAAAAGGATTAATCCGCTTTGCTTCTGAAAATGAAATAAAAAGTGGTCAGCCTTTCAAAATCAACACCCGAATTATTGCTTATTCGGCGGTCCTATTTATTTTACTAGCTGTTTTTGTTGGATTATTCATTACCAGTAAACAAACCGAAACCAGTATTTTAAGAACTTCAGGCTCCTTATATCAGGTTCAGGAAAATGGTGATATTGTGAACATATACAATATGAAAATTATCAATAAAACCAACAATAATTTACCCATTGACATTAAATTACTGCAGCCTGAAGGCAGTATTAAACGAATCTCACCATCAGACACATTGTTCAGGAACAACATGATGGAAGATGTGATTTTACTTAGTATTCACAAAAGCAACTTAAAAAAAGGAAGTAATAAAATTTCGTTTGGCATTTTCATTAACAATGAGATGGTGGAAGAAGTGAAAACCGCTTTTCTTGCACCGTAATCCATGGTGAGTTTTGCAAAATTGAATAACTTGTAAAAAGGAAAAATTATCCGCTTAAAATCGAACATTTCCTAAAAACTTTTGACTTTTGATAAACGACTATAAAAATGAAAAAACTAAATTGGGGCCACGGAATATTCATAGCCATTGCTATTATGGTACTATCGATGCTGGCTTTGGTGTACAAAGTTACGCACGAAAGGGTTGAATTGGTCACCGAAGATTATTATCCAAAGGAATTGAAATTTGAAGATGAAATTCAAAAAAAGAAAGCCACAAAACAATTGAAAGAACCGATTACCATTGAAATTACCGATTCGCTTAAAATAATTTTTCCGCTTGATTTCGATCAACCCCAGCTCATCAAGGGTGAAATATGGTTCTATCGGGCATCTAAAATGAGCGATGACCGGCGAGACAGCATTCACCTGGGGAATAACCGAACTCTTACTTACCCGATCAGCGATTTCAGTTCCGGAAAATATGACATCATTATCGACTGGAAATACCTGGGTAAAAATTTCTATTTCAAAGAACCCATTTTTATTGATAAAGAATAGACGATTATGTTTGCACTGGAAGGATTTATGATTGGTATTTTGGGTAGTTTACACTGCGTAGGTATGTGTGGACCTCTTGCAATGGCTTTACCCGTATCGCAAAAATCAGCTTGGGCTAAAATTGCCGGCGCTCTTCTCTACAACATTGGTAGAGCAACCACCTATGCTGCCATGGGATTAGTTCTTGGACTACTCGGAGTTGGCGCGAAACTTTATGGTTTACAACAATGGACATCAATTGGCTTAGGTGTACTGATGATTCTTTCCGTTCTTTTCGGGTCAATATTTAATATGAAAGCATGGGTGCAAAAGATATCCTTTAAAAATGCGGGATTCATTCAGCGCGGAATTTCTAAACGGCTCAAGGATCCGAAGCCCTCTACCCTATTCATCATTGGCATTTTGAATGGTTTGTTGCCGTGTGGTTTGGTTTACATTGCCATATCCGGAGCATTGGTAAGTCCCTCGCTAACAGACAGTGTGCTTTTTATGTTCCTGTTCGGATTGGGGACACTCCCCATGATGTTTTCCATCGTGTATTTCAGCAACCTCATTAAAGGTCACGTCCTGAAACGCATTCAAAAGTTAATCCCAATCTTTATTATTGTGCTGGGATTGCTATTCATTGTCAGAGGATTAAATTTAGGTATTCCTTACCTCAGTCCAAAATTCAATCCCGAGAAACAAGAAATGAAATGTTGTCATTAATTTCGATTTTGGTGAACCTTTTGGTGTTTTGATTTGCTATTTAGTGATAAAACAGGAATATTATGCTGAATGTTTTTCTAGTAATTTTTGCTTTTAGCTTTATGGAATTCGTGGCTTGGTTTAGTCACAAATACATCATGCATGGCTTTTTGTGGAAATGGCACAAAGATCACCACATCAATGACCATTCGCGAAAAGAGGGCGAAGTGAACAAACATTTTGAAAAAAACGACCTGTTTTTCCTGATTTATGCAACACCGGCCATAGTTCTTTTAATTGTTGGATTGTTTATGCACTTCGGGCCTTTGGTCGCAATAGGAATTGGAATTACCATTTATGGTTTTACTTACTTTAGCATCCATGATGTAGCTATACATCAGCGACTTCCTATTGCAATGTTTAAAATATTACGAGGCAAGTATTTTGTGGCATTATTGAACGCCCACCAAGGACACCATCGCCCTAAAAACAAAACAGATTTTGATAGTTACGGTCTCCTCATTTTTCCGTTCCGCTATCTCAAATCGGCCAAATCAAAAGAGAGTTGAGTTGCGAAACAATAGAATGGTTAAACCAACGCCGAATACCCTGTTAATCAAACTTTTTGAAAAGATAAAATAAAAGCAAATGAATATATACTTGTACCTTTTACTGGGATCACTTGCTGTTCCACTTCTACTTAGTTTTGATAAAAAGCTTCAATTCTACAAAAAGTGGAAATTTATTCTACCGGCAATTTCAATTGTGGCAGCTGTTTACCTTGCTTTTGATGTACTTTTAACCCATTTAGGCGTTTGGGGTTTTAATGCCGAATATCATTCAAAACAGCTATTATTAGGCTTACCTCTTGAAGAATGGTTGTTCTTTTTTGTTATTCCGTATGCCAGTCTTTTTTTGCACCACTCTTTCATTCTTTACTTCCCCAACATTCAATTAACAAACAAGTTAAGTAAGATGATCAGCTTCATCTTGATAGTGATCTTCTTGTTCCTGATTGGGGCAAATTATCATCGCATTTATACCGTTTATATTCTATCCTTCGCAGTATTGGCAATGGTCATTAGCTTTTTTCAAAAGAAAAAAATATTAAATCAATTTTTGATCACTTATCTAATTATCCTCATCCCCTTTATTTTGGTCAATGCCATTCTTACCGGTACATTTATAGATGGCGAAGTGGTTTGGTACAATAACGAAGAAAACTTAGGCATCAGATTCCTGACCATCCCCATCGAAGATTTTGCCTATGCGTTTAGCATGCTACTTTTTAGTTTACAATTGAGCAGCTATTTCGAGCCCCATTCTCAAAATTAAATATTGATTCTTTTTTCAGCCAATAATTTGACGAATGCATCAAATTATCCTTTCAATACATCGAAAAACAAAAACTATCATGAAATTTATGTGTTGTTAGAGAATTGGGGATCTCGTATTATAAAATTACCTAAATTGTATTTTACAATAAGCTAAAAAACTGTTAAATTAAAACGTATGGTTGATATTTATCAAAATGTATCATTTAAAACAAGTGAGAACGTCACGAAGGTCTATTCCACCTCATTCTCTCTGGCCGTATCGATGTTAAATCCGGAAATTCGCAAAGCAATTTACAGCATTTACGGTTTTGTACGAATAGCCGATGAAATTGTTGACAGTTTTTTGGATGCCGATCAGGAAGCATTGTTGGATGAGCTTACTCTGAATCTGGATTCAGCCATCAAAAACGGAATAAGTACCAATCCTTTGTTAAATTCATTTGCCATAACGGTGAACAAATACCAAATTCCGCGACACTTGATTGATTCCTTTATGGCCAGTATGCGTGCCGATTTAACTAAAAAGAACTACGAAAACTACATCGAAACCGACGACTACATTTATGGCTCGGCCAAAGTGGTTGGATTAATGTGCCTTAAGGTTTTTATTAAAGGTGACGAAGAAATGTACAAAAAACTGGAGCTGCCGGCTATGTTTTTAGGTTCTGCTTTTCAGAAAGTCAATTTCCTTCGCGATCTACGTGCTGACTTTGAAGATTTGGACCGTACCTACTTCCATAATTTCGATAAAAATAGTTTCAATGATGAAACAAAAATGAAAATTATAGAAGACATTGAGCAAGATTTTAAACTGGCGAAAGAAGGCATCAAAATGCTGCCGGGGCAGGCAAAATTAGCTGTTTGGATTGCGTATAAGTATTATTTACGACTCCTCCACGTATTGAAGCGGACACCTGCTGATAAATTAATTGGCACACGCATCAGGGTGAATAACGTCACCAAAATAATGATTCTGAACCAAGCTTATATTTCGTATAAATTGAATTTAATTTAACCGGGAATTTCAATAGAATGAAAGGTGTTCTAAAAAAGCATCCACATTTGAATGCTAAAAATGCATCCATTTTTCTGTTCATATTCTATGCCGTTGGGATATTAGGTTTTCTAATTCCCTTCAGCCATGCCTACTTTATAAGTTTAACGAAATGGGCATTGATTTTAAATTTATTCCTGCTTATTTTATTCCATCAGAACAGAATAAGCTATAAATCAATGGGGATTTTTCTCCTCATCTTTTTTTCATCATTTATCATTGAAGTCATTGGTGTCAATACCGGCGTTATTTTTGGCGTTTACAATTATGGCGATGGCTTAGGAATAAAAGTAGCCAATACGCCACTGTTGATTGGGATGAATTGGTTAATGCTCTCCTACAGCATTGCTGTGGTTTTAAATCCAATTAAACAAGCAGTATGGGCTAAAGTACTTTTAGGTGCAAGTGGCATGTTATTGTATGACCTTATCCTGGAACAATCGGCAGGAAATCTACACATGTGGTTTTGGGAAAACAATCAAATTCCGTTTCAAAACTATGCTGCCTGGTTTATAGTAGCCGTATTAATGCAAATGATATTGTATGCTTCAAAAGAAAAATTCAACAATCAACTAGCTTTACCAACACTCATCAGTCAAGGAGTATTTTTTCTGACTCTTGGCCTGTTTAAACTATTGGGATTATGAAGTTGGCCGTTAAACATCATTTTTTGCTCTATCCTTTTTTCAATTGTTTGATGCAATATCAGGTAAAACGGAATTTTTATAAAATAGAACTCGTTGGTAAAGTCGAAGATAAACAAAAGGCTGTCCTTGTTATTGCGAATCACACGAGTTGGTGGGATGGTTTCTGGATCAATCATTTAAACCAACAACTGTTCAAACGAAAGTTTACTTTTTTAATGCGCGAAGACCAACTTCAAAAGCACTGGTATTTTAAATATACAGGAGGAATCCCCATTAACAAAGGATCACGTTCAGTCATTGAGAGTTTACAGTACTGTAAACAGGTGCTTACACAATCAAAATACCTCATGCTTATATTCCCGCAAGGTAAAATTCACAGCATGTATCATTCAACTTTCACCTTCGAAAAAGGGCTTGAAATCATACTGAAACAAACGAATGATGATGTTCAAGTCATTTTTACGGCTAATTTGGTGGATTATTTTTCTCAGGCCAAACCTTCCGTTTACATTTACTTTGAGGAATACAGTTATGTAAATCAAACAATTTCGGAAATTGAAGCAGCCTATCAGCAATTCTACCTAAGAGCTTCACACCAACAACAAAAACTCCCCAAATAATGGTAGTCGTGGCGTGGATCATACTGGCATTTTTTTGCGTGCAATTCATAGTTGCACTAGCAAATATTTTGTTTTCCGAAAAAATGAAGGCAGATTACGAAGCGGAACCAAGTTTGGTTTCCATCCTCATACCTGCCCGAAACGAAGAAAAAAATATTGAACATTGCATTAAAGCCATTTTAGAACAGTCGTATACCAATTTTGAACTGATTGTATGTGATGACCAGAGTCAGGACCAAACAGCAAAAATTGTACAAGGTTTTGCCAAAAAAGATCAAAGAATTCAGCTCATCCACACCGGAGAATTACCTGGAGGCTGGCTGGGTAAAAACAGAACGTGCCATATTTTATCGCAACATGCAAAAGGGGAATACTACTTGTTTCTCGATGCCGATGTTCGGATCAATGGAGACATTATTGCACGGTGCAGGTCTCATAGCGCAAGAGAACAGCTATCGCTTATTTCCATCTTTCCAAAGCAAACCATGCTCAGTAAAGCTGAAAAGCAAACGGTGCCTATAATGAACTACATTCTGCTTACTCTTCTGCCCTTGATTTTAGTGCGTATTTCATCATTTACATCACTGGCAGCGGCTAACGGGCAGTTTATGTTTTTTAAAGCAGCTGATTACCAAAAAATACAAGCACATAAAATCCTCAGAAACAATAAAGTTGAAGATATCGCAATAGCTCGTCTGTTGAAAAAAAACAACTTAAAAATCTCCTGTCAAACAGGTTACGAAACAGTAACCTGCAGAATGTATACCTCATATAATGAAGCGGTAAATGGATTTGCACGAAATATTGTGGCCTATTTTGGAGGGTCGTTTCTTTTGGCCTTACTCTTTTGGACATTCACCACTTTTGGAATCTTTTTTATCTTCTGGCAATTAAACTTAGGCTTTTCACTGCTTGCACTTTTAATTTATTTGAGCATCCGTCTTTTGGTCTCGTTAAAAAGCCATGATAAAATTGCCACCAATTTTAGTTTCATATTTCAACAACAATGGGCTATGGCTGTCATTCTTTTTTATTCACGAATCAACTTTTTTAAAAAGCAACAGATATGGAAAGGTCGAAATATTATGTCGTAATTGCCTTATTGCTGTTTTTAATGGTTCAAGTGCAAGCATCAAATAAAGAGGCCATTTATCAGTCGTACCTGACCAATAATATGCAAGGTTGGAAACATACGATCGATGAAATGCAAAAAAACAAAACCAACGATGCGCAATATCTACTGGAACTAATTAATTATCAATACGGATACATTGCATGGTGTATAGGCAATGAGAAGATGAAGGAGGCACGTTGGTATCTCGATAAAGCTTTCGATAATTTAGAAGCTGCAGAAGCTTTTAAAAATCAGGAATCTATGGTCTATGCTTATAAGGCCGCCTTTTGGGGATTTGAAATTGGTTTAGCCAAATACAAAGCACCCTATTATGGATTAAAAAGCATCGAAGCATCAAAAAAAGCATTGGCCCTGGATAGTGAAAACTGGCTGGCCTATGTTCAAAGTGCGAACATACAATACTATATGCCTCCTATATTTGGTGGATCCAAAAAGGAAGCATTGCACCAATACAAAAAAGCCATGGAAATCATGGAAAAACAAAAAAAAGAAATCATTCAAGACTGGAATTACTTAAATTTACTGGTCATCATTGCCCAAGGCTATACGCAAGAGTCAAAAATAAAAGAGGCCATTGCACTGTACGAAATTATTTTAAAAATAGAACCTCAATTTTCATGGGTAAAGAATCAGCTTTACCCCGATGCATTAAAACTAAAGATAAGCAACAATGAGTAAAAAAGTATTAGTAGTCGGAGCCGGATTAGGTGGAATTGCAACGGCTTTACGACTGAGCAATAAAGGATATGATGTTGAGATTATTGAAAAGAATGGCCAGGCCGGCGGCCGCCTGAATCAAATCAAAAAAGACGGATTCACCTTCGATACCGGACCAAGCTTCTTTAGCATGTCCTACGAATTTGAAGAATTTGCTCGCGACTGTGGCATTGCAATTCCCTTCGAATATGTTGAGTTAGACCCCCTCTACACCGTGAACTTTGGTGATAGCCCTAAAAGTTATTCACTTTACAAAGACATCAAAAAGCTGGCTGCTCAATTCGAAGACGTAGAGCCCGATTTTGAACAAAAAATGGAGAAATACCTGGATAAATGTTCCCGCCTTTTCCACGATACCGTAGATTTGGTGATCAAACAAAACTTTGATTCACTATTTGATTATATTAAGGCACTGGTCAGTGTTAATCCAATACATATTCCGGTATTGTTTCGAAAATTTAATCAACAGGTTAACCGATATTTTGACTCCAACGAAGCGCGTCAAATTGTGTCCTTAGTGGCTTTCTTCCTTGGGCGTACACCCTTTGATACATCGGCCATCTACACGCTTCTTTCGTATACCGAATTCAGACACGACGGCTATTACAACGTAAAAGGCGGCATGTATAAAATTGTGGAAGGTATTGTCAATGAACTTGAAAAAAGAAATGTTCGAATTACCTATCAAACCGAAATTAAAAACTATATCTCGAAAAACAATCAACTAATTGCCCTGCTTGATCAAAACGGAAAAAAATGGGAAGCCGATACTTTCGTCATCAATGCTGATGCAGCCGTATTCCGAGGAAAAGTTTTTGAGCGCAAAGCATTTTCAGTAAAAAACCTCGATAAAAAAGAGTGGACCATGGGCTATCTGACCATTTACCTGGGTATAAAATGCAAATTACCGCAAGTAAATCATCATAACTATTTTATTGGCAATAATTTTAGCGATTATGCCGAGGATGTTTACAAAAATCCCGACCGCTTGCAAAAACCATATTATTATGTGAATGTACTTTCAAAATACAACAAGGAATGTGCTCCAAAAGATTGCGAAAGTTTGTTCATTGTTTGCCCTGTACCTGATCTTCGCTATAAACCCAATTGGGATGATCGCGATGAAATAGTCGATAGTATTATCGATGATTTTTCAGCCAGAATTGGGATCGACATTAAAGATGAAATCATTTCAAGAACTGTATATACGCCTGAAGATTGGCAAAGCCAATTTAATTTACACAGGGGAAGTGGCTTAGGTTTATCCCATAGTTTATGGCAAATTGGAGGTTTACGACCTAAAAACTACGATGAAATTTTTAAAAATACCTTTTATACCGGCGCATCAACTATACCAGGCGCAGGTTTACCCATGGCAATTATCAGTTCAAAGCTGGCAGCAAAAAGAGTTGAAGAATTAACATAGCCAGAAGGCATGCAAAGAATTACTTTCTTGCGGTTTCGTTAGTGGCTTAATTACTGATTGATAGACAAAACGAATCTTTTAGGATAAAACTAAGGTGACTTCAACTCTTTTGGTTCAGCACTTGTAGGCAAAAACATAAAATCAATTCTTTAAGAAGTTAGAAATTTTGACGATATTTACCCTCTTAAACGAAAACCATTGTTTAATGCTGTAAATTCAACCTTTTCTTTTTGTCTTCAAATATAATTTCTTATTTAGTCCTGGTCAATTAAGATACCGTGAAAATTGAGTTTGAAAAGATAGTGAGGAGAAGAATTGAAACGATAAAGTTCAGCCAATTAAAGTTTAATTTTTTACCACATTTTATGAAGTATTAGATGAAAAATACCTATTTCGATTTGATTGAGCAGAGTTACTACTTTCCGCAGGAAGGTTTTGATGTTAGAGATGGATTTTTAACTTTTCAAGGGGTCTCTCTAAAATACCTAATTGACAAATACGAAACACCCTTCAGATTTATATATCTACCAAAGATTAGTGAACAAATTAAAAGAGCGCGAAACCTTTTCAATCGTGCCATTAAAAACAACGGTTACAAAGGAAAGTATCATTATTGCTATTGCACAAAATGCAATCACTTTTATCATGTTGTAAATGAAGCATTAAAACAAAAAGTCAACATCGAAACGTCCTCGGAATTCGACATCGATTTGATTCTTCATTTATATAAGGATGGTAAAATTGATAAACAACGAATTTTTATCCACAACGGATATAAAACCGAAGAATATTTAAAAAAGATATACCTCCTGCAAAAATCGGGATTCAAAAATTCAATTATCATACTTGACAATATCAATGAATTTGAACGAATTAAGCGAATTTTTGGAGATCTGAAGGTTAAAATTGGCATCAGAATGGCCATTAATGAGCAATCACAATCGGCCTACTATACTTCCCGTTTAGGAATACGCCAAACTGAGGTCATTGATTTTTACCTAAAAAACATCAAAGACAATCCGAATTTTGAATTAAAAATGTTACACTTTTTTATCGATTCGGGGATTAAGGACACCCTCTATTACTGGGGTGAATTCCAACGGGCCATTAAGCTTTATACCGATCTGAAAAAAGAAAGTGAATCACTCGACTCCTTAAATTTAGGTGGAGGATTCCCCATTCGTAATCATTTAGGGTTTGAGTACAATTACGAGTACATGATCAATGAAATTGTGAAAAACATCAAAGATGCCTGTACTAAGGAGCAAATTACTGAACCCAATATTTTTACAGAATTTGGTAAATATACAGTGGGCGAAGCTGGTGCCATCATTTTTAAAGTTTTGGAACAAAAACAACAGAACGATTCTGAAACCTGGTACATCATCAATAACAGTTTGATGAATACCATCCCTGATGCCTGGTCCATTCACGAAAAATTTATTTTACTGCCAATTAATAAATGGGACAACGAATACGGAAGAATTAACATTGGAGGAATTAGTTGTGACCACTCCGACTATTACAATTCTGAAGATTTAAATCAGGAAGTATTGTTGCCAAAATACTCCGACAACGACAAGGAACCACTTTATTTAGGCTTTTTCCATACCGGAGCTTATCAGGATTCAATTAGCGGCTACGGTGGTATTAAACACTGCCTAATCCCTTCCCCAAAACATGTTATCAT
This sequence comes from Prolixibacteraceae bacterium, assembly GCA_041821245.1. Lineage (GTDB taxonomy): Bacteria > Bacteroidota > Bacteroidia > Bacteroidales > Prolixibacteraceae > Roseimarinus. The sequence goes on along the minus strand of JBGUEP010000016.1, from coordinate 69,905 downwards.
TGATCGGGACGAAACCGGCAACTTTATCGATTATGTTTATCGTGAAGAACAGTCTGCCGGCGAAATGTTTAAAATTTTAGGATACGATAAAAAAGAATAATTCAATTCTATACAAAATACTCAAGCCACTTTCATTTTTGAAGGTGGCTTTTTTATTTAAATTCAGAGTAACCACTTTTAAACTACATTTATAAATGATGCGAAAGAAGATGAGACCAAAGCTATGTACGTAGGTGCGACCATCGAAGACTTGATATTGTCGACCTTGAAAATCATCGTTTATCGACATCAAACGAGGAGGTAATTTCTGTTTTTAGTTTATTACAATGTGGTTCGAGAAATCATTTGCGAAGTTTTGTATCCTTATTAAAGTCAGTTGAAAGTGATTATGCTCCACAATTTCTTGAAATTGAGGCTTATGAGGCCATTGCGAATGGCATTAACGAACAATGTAGCAGTGCATCATATTGAATGGATAATTCATTTCACAATACTCAGCTTATTTTCGTTCAAACTGCGCTAATCCACTGGAAAAATCGAAAAACTCCAACTGAAATTCGTCGTGAGTAAAGCTAATTGGGTAAACCTGTAAAAAACGTACATTTTGCCCCTTCAAACGCGCAGGAATCCAGTCACCATTTATTTCACGAAATGCATCAACCACCAGTTGCTCCATATACGGGCTAATTCCCTTTAGAACTCGAAAACCTCCAATTTCCCCATTCTCGAAAACAACAAAGGCGAGTACCATTTGACCAGTAATTTTTGAAAAATCAACCTGCTGGTCTTTCAAATATTGAAAAATACATTTATTGAGTTGATCATTGCCTCTTGAAAAAGCAGGATATCGGTCAACAGAATAAAAGAGATCGTTATAATAAGTCACACCATTCTCCAACCAGTTTTTATTCGAAATGAGTTCATTGTTCCGATAAATGGACTCCGAACGAACCGTTCCATTCTCATAATATTCCGTGACAGTCCCCTCAAGAATCAAAGGAATTTTTTGGGTACATATGCCCCGACGCAATAAGTGCTGATGATTGGTTTCAATAAACTGCCATTTTCCATCTTCCAATTCGATGTAATTCCGAACAAGAGTGGTAGGCTTCTTACCTTTTCTACTCCTTATGATGTATTCATTTTCATTTAATTCTTTCCAGCTTTGGCGGTAGATTTTCTTCCATCCATCGTTTGCATAGGAATAGCAGAACACGTCAAATTTATTCGATCGATCGGGATGTACTACTATTTTTGTATGTTCAGAGTTTGTAGTTTCCACCTTCCCATTTACGCCAAAATAATACACGGCTTCAGGTTGAGCTGCAGCGAAAAAAACGAAAGAAAACATGAAAACAAACAATAAGAATTTCATTTTCATTTTGTTTTGTGAAGTATAAAGTTACAAAAACAATTCTTAATTCATAATATCTTATCAACATCAAAAAGAATGGAAATGGCCCCTTTATAAAATATCGGATTGTGGTATCGATCCTGCAACAGCATTACATTATCGCAGAAAAAAGCCGTTGTACCGAAAAAAGATATTTATTTCTAAAAAAAACAATTCTTACCAGGAACGATATTATCTTTCAGCATATCAATACATTAAAAGCGGACTGTTCTTTATAAGAAATCTAAATTTATTGATATGTTTTAAAAAAGTAGATGAGTCATTCTATTCTTTCTAAAATCCGTATAGTTTTGCAGTCTAGTTGAAGAAAAAATCCGCATGGATTCAAAAAAAGAAGTTACACATACAGGCTTAGTCAAAGAGATCAACGAAAAAGGGATCAAAGTAGGCTTAGTCGTTCAATCCGGTTGTGCCAGTTGTCAGATAAATGGCTCTTGTAATATGTCGGAAGTGTCCAATAAAGAAATAGACATTGAATGTAATCCGAATGAATTCAAAGTTGGGCAACAGGTATTGGTTCGACTCAGATCCTCGCAAGGTATGAATGCCATTTTTCTGGGATATGTACTGCCGTTTCTGGTGCTAATAACAATTATGATTGTCGTTTCCAATTTCACAGCCAACGAGGGAATTATTGGCCTTTCGGCCTTAGCCTCTCTCGTACCTTATTACTTTGTTCTGTATTTATACCGAAATAATATCAAAAAGAATTTTACTTATGTGGTCAATCCGCTCAAATAAAAAAATATGAGTGAGTCGCTTATTTATACAATTATTACGATCAGTTCAATTGGAGTTGTGGCAGCCATTGTACTCTATTTTACTGCCCGGAAGTTTTATGTTTACGAAGATCCGCGCATCGACGATGTCGAAGAAGCTTTGCCAAAGGCTAATTGTGGAGGTTGTGGTTACGCAGGTTGCCGTGCTTTTGCCGAGGCCATTGTAAAAGACAATTCATTGGAGGGCAAGTTTTGTCCGGTTGGTGGCAATGAAACAATGGTTACAGTTGCCGATATCATGGGATTAGTGGCAGAACAACAAGCACCTCGCGTAGCTGTTGTACGATGCAATGGAACATGCGATCATCGTCCAAAAACCAGTAATTTTGAAGGAGCATCAAGTTGTGCCATTCAATCCATGAGCTATGGAGGTGAAACCGATTGTTCCTATGGCTGTCTGGGGAAAGGTGATTGTTGCGTAGTATGTGAGTTTGACGCCATTCACATGAATCCGGAAACCGGACTTCCTGAAGTAGACGACGATAAATGTACTGCTTGCGGTGCGTGTGTCGAAGCATGTCCCAAAGACCTCATCGAACTGCGTAAAAAAATGCCGAAAGATCGCAAAATTTACGTTTCGTGTCGAAATGAAGACAAAGGTGGACCTGCAAAGAAAGCATGTGAAGTAGCTTGTATTGGATGTGGAAAATGTGAGAAAGAATGTAAATTCGATGCCATTACCATTACCAACAACCTGGCTTTTATCGATTCAGATAAATGTAAATTATGCCGCAAGTGTGCGCCGGTTTGTCCAACCAATGCTATCCTGGAGTTGAATTTTCCACCAAAGAAAGTACAACCGGTTGTAGAAGCACCAACAGCAAGCGAAGTTTAAAAAGAATAAAAAATAGTTAATCAGTTCTTCCTTGAACTTAAAAGGAGTAATAATGCTGAAAACATTTAAAATAGGAGGTATTCATCCGGCCGAAAATAAACTATCGGCGCAAAAAGCAGTTGAAGTACTTCCCTTGCCTAAAACAGTAACCATTATGGTTGCCCAGCACATTGGGGCACCATCTAAAGTTATTGTAGCCCGGGGCGACATGGTAAAAGTTGGTCAGGTAGTGGCCCAGAGTGCCGGCTTCGTATCAACAAATATCCATTCTTCGGTTTCGGGTAAAGTGACTAAAATAGACACTGTTGTTGATAGTTCCGGTTATAAGAAAGACGCCATTGTCATTACCTGCGAAGGCGATGAATGGATGGAAACTATCGATCGTTCAAACGATTTGGTGCTAACTACCGATTTGGATGCCAAAGCCATTATCGATAAAATATTGGCCGCGGGCATCGTTGGATTAGGGGGCGCCACCTTCCCTACTCACGTTAAACTTTCACCTCCTCCCGGAATGAAAGCAGAAGTGCTGATCATTAACGGAGTTGAATGTGAACCCTACCTCACCGCCGACCACCGACTAATGTTGGAACGCGGAGACGAACTGATGGTGGGAATCAAAATATTGATGAAAGCATTGAACGTAAATCGCGCTGTAATTGGAATTGAAAACAACAAGCGTGATGCCATTCAGCATTTATCAACACTGGCAAAAAAATACCAAGGCATTGAAATTTGCCCGCTCAAAGTTCAATATCCACAAGGCGGAGAAAAACAATTGATTAAAGCAGTTACTGGTCGTGAAGTTCCTTCCGGAGCCTTACCAATTGCTGTAGGTGCAGTGGTGAACAATGTTGGCACCGCATTGGCTTGCTACGAAGCAGTCATCAAAAACAAACCGCTGATTGAACGTATTGTAACCGTAACAGGGAAGTCAGTTGCTCATCCATCCAACTTTTTAGTGCGCATTGGAACACCCGTCAGCCAATTGATTGAAGCGGCAGGTGGACTACCGGATGATACAGCCAAAGTTATTAGTGGCGGTCCGATGATGGGTAAAGCAGTATCCAATTTAAATATTGCGGTGACCAAAGGTACTTCAGGAATCCTGTTGATAAAAGAAGATGAAGGACATCGTAAAGCAGTTAAAAATTGCATCAGATGCGGACGTTGCGTGACAGTATGTCCAATGGGCCTGGAACCATTCTTGTTGATGACTCTATCGGAAAAACGAATTTGGGACCGCTCAGAAACTGAAAAAGTAATGGATTGTATTGAATGTGGATCGTGCAGTTACACCTGTCCTGCCAATCGTCCCTTATTGGATCATATCCGATATAGTAAAGTCACCGTTGGAGGTATTATCAGAAGTAGAAAATAAAAGCTAATAGCTAATAGTTGTTGGCTATTGGCTCAATAAAAAGTAAAATGAGTAAAGTATTAACCATAACTCCCTCGCCTCACATTCATCAGGGCGACTCGGTAAATAAAATCATGTACCGTGTAATTTTTGCATTGTTACCCGCTTTAGCATGGTCGTTTATCGTTTTTGGAATTTCAGCTGTTTTTGTTTCACTTACGGCAGTAGTTGCTTGTGTTGTTTTTGAATGGCTCATCCAGAAATTCATCATGAAAATAGAGCCGTCTATTCAAGATGGATCTGCAATTTTAACGGGAATTTTATTGGCCATGAACGTGCCTTCCGGTATTCCCATTTGGATGATTGTAATTGGTTCCTTAGTGGCCATTGCCATTGCAAAACTGTCGTTTGGTGGTTTAGGTCAAAACGTTTTTAACCCTGCATTGGTAGGACGTGTTTTCTTGCTCATTTCGTTCCCTGTTCAAATGACCAGTTGGCCGAATGTTTCAAAAATAGTTGTAGATGCCACCACAGAAGCTACACCACTTGCATTGGTCAAAGAAGGGCTGAAAAATGGAATTCCATTTTCCGAATTAGTAGACAAATTGCCGGGATATACCGAAATGTTTATTGGACGATTCAGCGGTTCAATGGGTGAAGTTTCAGCCATTCTACTTTTGATCGGATTTGGATACATGCTCATCAAAAAAGTGATTTCATGGCACATCCCTGTAACCATCATAAGCACAATATTCATTTTTACCGGAATATTATGGATGGTCAATCCGGAGACCCATGCTGATCCACTTTTCCATATTCTAACCGGCGGTGTAATGTTGGGAGCCATCTTCATGGCCACCGATATGGTCACATCGCCTATGTCGATTCGCGGTCAAATCCTGTATAGTGTAGGAATTGCTGTGATTACGGTATGCATTCGTACCTGGGGCGCATATCCTGAAGGAATATCATTCGCCATACTTATCATGAACGCCTTCACACCGCTCATCAACAACTATCTTAAACCTAAACGTTTTGGGGAGAAAAAATAATGGCAAAACTTGAATCATCATTTAAAAACATGCTCATTTCCTTAGCCGGAGTGACACTTATAGCATCGGCCACATTAGGTTTGGTTAACGATGCCACCATAAAACCCATTGCTAAGGCTGAACAAGAAAAGCAAACCAAGGCCATTGCTGCTGTTTTACCGGAATTCGACCACCTGGCAAATCCGATGAAAGTGCTTCCGGCCGATGGAAAAGACAGTATCATCATTTTTCAAGGTTTAAATGCCGAAAACGAAGTAATCGGCAGTGCAGTAAAATCATATACCTATAAAGGTTTTAGCGGCTACATCGAAGTAATGGTTGGCCTCGACAAAAGCGGTATTGTATCTGGCTACCAGGTACTGAAGCACGCCGAGACGCCCGGATTGGGAGCTAAAATGGGCATTTGGTTTAACAACGTTGATAAACCCGCCCAGAATGTAATTGGCCGTTCATTGGTAAATGGCACTTTAAGTGTTTCAAAAGACGGAGGCAGTGTTGATGCCATTACGGCCGCAACCATTTCATCACGTGCCTTCCTCGATGCCGTGAATCGGGCCTATACCGTAGTCAATAATAGTGGAGATTCCGCTCAAAAAGAATAAAGGAGAAGCCTTATGAATAATTGGAAAAACTTTACAAAAGGATTTATAAAAGAGAATCCAACTTTTGTGCTCCTGCTCGGGATGTGTCCAACCCTGGGAACCACCGGATCGGCTATTAATGGAATGAGCATGGGCCTGGCAACGGCTTTTGTGTTAATGATGTCGAACATCGTAATCTCCTTAATAAAAAATCTGATTCCCGACAAGGTCAGGATTCCTGCCTTCATTGTGGTTATAGCCACTTTTGTTACTGTGGTGCAAATGGTGATGCAAGCCTACCTTCCGGCTCTGTTCGAAAGTTTAGGCTTATTTATTCCCCTTATTGTGGTTAACTGTATTGTTTTGGGTCGGGCCGAAGCCTTTGCGTCCAAAAACAATGTACTTTCTTCGGCCATTGATGGCATTGGTATGGGTCTTGGCTTTACTTTCGCTTTAACCATTTTGGGTAGTGTTCGTGAGATTTTAGGCAGTGGAAAAATTTTCACCATCACTATTTTTCCTGAAAACTATGGAATGCTGGTTTTTATTCTCGCTCCCGGAGCATTTATCGCACTTGGTTTTCTAATTGCCATCATCAATAAGCTCAACAAATCCAAGGGATAATTGTAAGAAGTCTTTATCATTCAAAACTAAAAAGTTATGCAATACATACTCATATTCATTTCGGCCGTACTTGTTAACAACATCGTATTAACACAGTTTCTGGGAATTTGTCCTTTTCTGGGCGTTTCCAAAAAGATTGAAACTGCTATAGGAATGACCGGTGCTGTTGCCTTTGTAATTGTACTCGCAACCATCGTAACATTTCTAATACAACACTATATCCTCAATCCACTAAACATTGCCTATTTGCAAACCATCACCTTCATTTTAATCATTGCAGCACTTGTTCAGTTGGTTGAAATTATTTTAAAGAAGGTTAGCCCTGCACTATATCAGGCACTGGGTGTATTTTTACCTCTAATTACTACAAACTGTGCTATTTTAGGTGTGGCTATTTTAGTGATTCAAAAAGACTTTACCCTAATGCAAGGCGTGGTTTACGCTTTCTCGAATGCCCTGGGCTTTGGCTTAGCATTGATCATATTTGCCGGCTTACGCGAACATACCGATTTAATGGATGTACCTGCAGGATTAAAAGGCGTTCCAATTGCCCTCATCACTGCCGGGATTTTGGCAATGGCTTTTATGGGTTTCTCCGGAATCGTGTAAACAGAAAATATTTATACCTAATTAAAAAGCCGGAGTTTTCTGGCTTTTTTTTATGATAAGAAACACAATTCTGAAAAACGAAGAAAAAAAAAGCCGCCCGGGGAAGGACGGCAGCATGAAAGTTATATATGGATAGGGAGAATAAAAATTCAAAATTGAAATACGGAAATTAAATTCTACAAACAAAATTATTGACTCCTTTTTACAAAACCATTTCATGAGCCCCCCCTTTTCGACCGATGAACTAGTGTTTTTTTAAAACGAAGAATTTCATTGGGGCTGAACTTTTTTTCGTTATTTTGCTTTCTAATCAGAAAACACGTTTTGAATATACAAACCAACATATCGAATGCCGGATTTTATTTCATTTTAATAGTTGCGGCAGCCATAGCATTAGCCTATGTCATCTATTTTTTTAAAAAAGATAAGGATGAATTTATTCCTTATCAGCGTTACCTTTTAGCTGGTATAAAATTTCTGGCCGTTTTCCTTGTTACGCTATTGTTATTATCGCCTTTGCTGGAAACCATAAAAAACCGCATAGAAAAGCCTATACTCATTGTAGGCATTGATAATTCAGAATCGATGTTGGCCGATAGTACCAACAGACGCATCATTGATCAGTTCATCAAAAAAGCCAGTACCGACCTGTCTGACAAATTTTCCGTTGAAACATTTACGTTCGGTGAAAAGTTGACTAAAACCAGCCAAGCCAATTTTACCGAACAAAAATCCAATTATGCTAATTTATTTACGGAACTCGATAAAAGGTTTTACAACCTGAATGTAGGAGCAATGGTGTTGCTAGGTGATGGCATCTATAACGAGGGTAAAAATCCGGGACAAGATAATTTTCGACTGGAAGCTCCGGTCTATACCATTGGCTTCGGTGATACCATTTCGCAAATGGATCAGGCCATCGTTGATGTGACCCACAATCCAAATGTATTTTTAGACAACGAGTTCCCGCTGGAAGTACAAGTAAATTTTACCGAGTTTCCGCAATCTCAAACTCAACTCTCCATATATCTTGACGGGAGATTAATGAAATCAGAAAATATTGACGTTTTACAAGCCAATTTCTTTTATCAAAAAACATTTGAATTAAAGGCTGAGAAAGCGGGTTTAAGAAGTATCGAAGTAGTTGTAAGTCCTATTCTTGCCGAACAGAATAAACGAAACAATCGTTTTCGGTTCAGCATTGAAGTGCACGACAATAAAAAGAAAATATTGATTCTGTCTCAAGGACCACACCCCGACATTGGTGCCATTATGCAAACCTTAACCAATCAAGCCAACTTTACCATAAAATCACAAGAAGTTTCGGCCTTTAACGGGAAATTGTCCGATTATGATTTAATCGTACTGAACCAACTACCTTCATTGAGGACACAACATCTGCCCATTTTCGATGATATTCAAGGTTCAGGTGTCTCTACCTTAGTTTTAGTAGGTCCAAGTACTTCAATTGCAGGTTTAAACAACCTAAATTTGAAGTTTCAATTGAACCCAACGCTGATCACGGAAGAAAGCACGCCCTATTTTAATGAAGCATTTTCGTTGTTCAGTCTGCCCGGAAACATAAAAGATGTAGAACACATTTATCCCCCACTTTTAACGCACTTTACCGAATATGAAATAGCTGGTGAATATTCAGTGTTAGCCTACCAAAAGATCAATGGAATTGAAATGAATTATCCCTTGTTAATGGCAGGAAGCATTGCCGGTCGCAAAATTGGAGCCATCATGGGTGAAGGTATCTGGCGATGGCGATTTTATGAATACCAAAATTACGACAATCAAAATGCGTTTAACATGATTGTTGTAAATCTATTTAATTACCTGTGTGTAAGCGAAGAACGCGAACAATTCAGAATCTATTATGATCGAATAGTCCCTGAAACGTCACCGGTAAAACTAAAAGCTCAGGTTTTTAATGAAATCTATGAGCCCATAAATACGGCTGAAGTAAAACTCTCGTTAACCGACTCATCGGGGAATGAATTAAGCTATCTTTTTGATTCCAATGAATTGGAATATAATTTAAACATGGGCTTTTCAAAACCAGGAAATTATCAGTTCGAAGCACGTACATTTATTGGTGAAAAAGAATTCATTAAAAAAGGCAATTTTAGTGTCGAAGAGGTTAATATTGAGCAGCAAAAACTACAATCGGACTTTAACATGTTGCATTTGATCTCTGCTCAAACAGGCGGAAAATTCTATCAAAGTTCAAATTACACTCAACTCATCGAGCAATTAAATGCCGACAATAGCATTCAAACCAAAGTCCACACCGAAAACAATATACATGAATTAATTGATTGGAAATGGTTCATCTTCTTACTCATTGTGCTATTCTCTTTGGAATGGTTTTTGAGAAAGTTTTGGGGCAGTTACTAAACCAAAAAATAACCCATAATGAAAAAGGTCTTCGTCCCTATACTACTTGTTCTGCTATCCATTTGTGCGCATGCACAATTAAAAAAATTCACGGTAGAAATTCCCAATCCACCAAAATATAAGATCTCCGATTCCATTCAGAGCTTTACGATAATGAATAGGAGTTTAAGCAATGAATTCCAAAATTTTAACGAAGACTCCTTACAAATTTCATTTTATCGGAAAAACTTCGACACCAACTACATTCTACTGGACAGTACAGTCTCCGATACCACAATACAGGTATTAGGTGATTTACTTTTTAATTCTGATCGTTACGACATTGTTATACCGGTTGATCGAAACTTGCCCCGGGATATTTCCTATGTGAGAACACCCGAACCATTGGATTGGGAAAATGTAAATGAAATTTGCGAAACCTATCGTACCGATGCTTTAATTGTATTGGAAAACATCGCAACCAGAGTGGTCACCAATTATCGTTCTGGAAATGAATACAATGGCTTCAATTACGCCAAAACACATTACGCATCAATGGATTTTTATTTCAGAGCACATTGGCGTATTTACGATCCGAAAAGCAAAAAAATAGTGGTTGATTTTATTATGAATCAGGATACCTTATTCTGGGATAATTTCGACTATGTTCTTACTGAAACATTTAATGGTTTGCCAAGCGTCAAGGATGCAGCCATTGAAACCGGAATAAAGATCGCGCTCGATTTCAGTGATATTATTGCCCCAACATGGACTACCGAAACGCGCTATTATTACATTACAAAAAACCTGGCTGTCGATAGATCAATTGCTTTGGCAGCTGAAGGAAAATGGCCGGAAGCCTATGAAAACTGGTTAAATTATTCCCAAAGTGGAAACAGCAGCACCCGTAGTAAAATCATGCTTAATTTAGCACTTGGATCCGAAATGAATGGCGACATCGACCAAGCCATCGAATGGGCAAAAAAGTCCACATCAACGTTTTATCGTGAAATTAGTAACCATTACCTGAAAGAATTGCTAAAAAGAAAAATATTACTTGACAGCAAGCATTAGTACCTTTTTCGTTTGTAAATGAAACTACTTAATTTGAAACCCCAGCCACATTCTGTCGATAATAATCCTATTTATTGGCTTTCCTCATTTCATTTTTTTTAAATTTACAGCAGTGAAAAAATTCAATATTGAATCAATTCATGTTCAAGAAGCACTTGCGATTCTAATTATTAAGCTAGCTTCGGGAATTCAAAAGAGTGCTTAAATAGTATCGAATGAAATTAGATCCAATAGTTCTGATCACCATCTTTTTAATAAGTAGTTGTGCACTCACAAAACCGGCCGTAGTTCCTGCTGAGATTCAACTCAACGAAATTCAATTTAATTCCCTGGTTAAAGAATCAGTCAATACTTGTATACAAGAAGCATGGTTGTCTGATTTTTTAAATGACAAAAATGAACGTCCTGTTGTGTTGATTTCAAAAATATCGAATGATGCCAAAATTCAGGGAAATTTAAATACGGGTACCTCTTTATTTGAATCCGAATTTATTAAATCAGGTCAAGTCCGGGTCGTAAAATCAACCGAGCAACAACAAAACATATCTCCTACCGATCTGGTGAAAGGTGAAAGTGTTGATTATGTTATTTCAGCAAATTTTATAAAACAGATTGAATCTTCTCCTGCAATTATTATTTTCGTGGTTTCCTTGTGGGGCGACGATAGCACTTTACCAATCCTTGAGGTCAAAAAAGAACTAAATACAAATCTTTCAGAATATTAAATTGAATGGAAAATTTCAAACCAACCTCCTATCAACTGGAGTCCTTATGCTGCGGCACGCGTTTTGAAGATACCAACTGGGATCTAAATTGCCCGCACAACGAACGCCCCGCCTTAATCAGAGCGATTTACGCAAACAAACAATTCGAATTACAAGATCAACCAGGCCTATATAAATTTGCCAATTGGCTTCCAATTGAAAAAACACTTGAAGGCTCAGGAGCCCCAGTCACCTATAAAAGTGAAGGACTTGCAAAGGAACTTGGACTTGAAAATTTATACATCAATTTTAATGGTTATTGGCCCGAAAAAGGTGCGATGATCCTAACTGGTTCGTTTAAGGAGTTTGAAGCCTATTCCGTTTGTGCACGCAAAAATCCACAACTCGATAAAATTATGGTGGTGGCATCGGCAGGTAATACAGCAAGAGCGTTTGCCAGGGTGTGTTCTGAAAATAAAATTCCATTGCTACTCTGTATTCCCGAAGACAATCTTGGAGCTTTATGGTTTGAAAAAGAATTAGATCCGTGTGTGAAAATAGTAAGTTCCGAAAAAGGAGCCGACTATTTTGATGCCATTCATTTATCCAATATTGCGGCCGAAATGGATTTATTTTATCCCGAAGGTGGCGCAAAAAATGTTGCACGCCGTGATGGTATGGCTTTATCGGTTGTATCGGCGGTGACTACCATAGGCAAAATTCCGGATTACTATTTCCAGGCAGTAGGAAGCGGAACCGGTGCTATAGCCGCATGGGAAGCAAATCTCCGTTTCATTGAGGATGGTCGGTATGGTAGCAATAAAATGAAACTGATGGTTTCGCAAAACAGCCCATTTTTAGTCATTAAGGATGCCTGGGATGCACGTTCCAGGGCCTTGTTGCCCTTGGACGATGCCGCAGCACGTAAGCAAGTCGAAGAGATTAATGCTAAAGTATTATCGAACCGCAGACCACCTTATTCGCTGATCGGTGGCTTATTCGATGCTTTAATGGATACCGACGGTGAAGTGCTTGCTGCAACGAATCAGGAAGCAGAGGAGGCTGCTCAACTTTTTCTTGAAACAGAAGGGAATGACGTGAGCTCTGCAGCTGCTGTTGCTGTGGCGACATTAATTGATGCTGTAAAAAAAGGAAACGTTGAAAAGGATGCCATTATCATGTTAAACATCACAGGCGGAGGAATGGAAAAATTCAAAAGCGAAAAAAAGATTGTTTATGCCAAACCATTAATGGTATTTCCGATTGATCCGGATCCGGAAATGGTAAAAATAAAATTGAATCAATTGTTTAAATAAAATATAAGTCGGGCTCAACGGTCCGACTTTTTAATTCCATCCAACAAGAGCAAAAGAAAGAGGCAATTTATATAAATTGCCTCTTTCTTTTGCTCTTGCCTTAATATTAAGCGTTTTCAGATAAAAACCGTTCAGCATCAATAGCCGCCATACAACCGGTACCTGCTGCCGTAACTGCCTGTCGGTAATGGGAATCCTGTACATCGCCACAGGCAAACACTCCGGGAACATTAGTTTTTGATGTACCGGGTATGGTTTGAATGTATCCAACTTCATCCACGTCTAAATAATCGGTAAAAATGTCTGAATTGGGTTTATGACCAATGGCCAAAAAGAAACCATCAATTTTAATTTTAAGGAGCTCTTCGTTTGCTTCACCTTTATTCTTATACAATTCAATGCCTTCAACAACACCATCGCCAAACAATCCCTTTGTCTGGTGTTTCCAGAGAATCTCCAGATTAGCTGTTTTAAAAGCACGTTCCTGCATCACCTTTGATCCACGCAATTCATCACGGCGAACAATCAAATAGACTTTTTTACACAAACCGGCAAGATACATGGCCTCTTCCAGAGCAGTATCGCCTCCCCCAACAACAGCCACATCTTTACCCCGGTAAAAAAATCCATCACAGGTTGCACAAGCAGAAACACCACTACCTGCATATTTTGTTTCATCGGGTATACCTAAATATTTTGCAGTTGCTCCGGTAGCAATAATCAATGTTTCAGCCTCGATCAATTTATTGCCGTCAATGGTGACTTTAAAAGGACGTTTTGATAAATCTGAAGCAGTTGCAAGGCCCCAGCGAATATCAGTTCCAAAACGCGCTGCTTGCGCTTTAAGATCTTCCATCATTTCAGGACCTGTTACACCGTCGCGATATCCCGGAAAGTTTTCAACTTCGGTAGTCGTTGTTAACTGACCTCCTGGCTGAAGTCCTTCATACATCACCGGATTAAGATTGGCTCTTGCAGCATAAATTGCAGCAGTATAACCGGCTGGTCCTGATCCAATAATTAAACATTTTACTTTTTCGGCTTGACCATCAACCACTTTTTTGGGCTGATTATCTGATAAGTTCATTGTGTTAAACATGATTCTATATTTTTATATTATTTACGCTATTAAAAACGAATCAAAATTACTTGTAAATACAACAGAGATTCGTGATAATTGTTACAAATTTCACAGCTAAAATAATAATTATCATCAGTAAAGTCGATAGGAAAACAAAAAGGATGCTTATATTCAATAAAGATCTTGCATAAATGAAGTTGGAATGCTATTTTTGCGTCGCTTTAGAGCAAATCGGGATGTGGCGCAGTCTGGTAGCGTACTCGTCTGGGGGGCGAGGGGTCGCAAGTTCAAATCTTGTCATCCCGACATTAAAATCAAAGAGTTAGCAATATTTTGCTAACTCTTTTTTCATTTAAGGTGACGGAATTAGTGACAGTTGAAAAACATTTTATTTCACTATTCAGATCATTACGAAGCGGCCTACATCCAATGTGTATCAATGGAATAAGTTTCATTTGCGGCATTTTGAAAAAAAACCTATACCCGAGCCTCAACAACGGAACCAAAGGCAAAACTATATTTTGAAAAAACGAATTAAATCCTTCAACTGTTCGGCCTGGCTGGCCAACTCTTCAGAGCTAGCGGCCATCTCATCGCTGGATGATGCATTCTGCTGGGTTCCCAGATTCATTTGTTGAATCGCATTGTTTACCTGGTCGGCACCACTATTTTGTTCGTGACTGGCGACAGCAATCTCCTCCACTAATTTTGCGGTCTTCTCAATTTCAGGTACAATATCGCGCAATTTATTTCCGGCCAGCTCTGCCACATTTACACCCGAAATGGTGAGGCTATCAATTTCATTTGCTGCTGCCCTACTGTTCTCGGCAAGCTTCCGAACTTCTGCCGCAACCACAGCAAATCCCCTACCGTGTTCACCGGCACGAGCTGCTTCAACCGCAGCATTCAATGCCAGAATGTTGGTCTGAAATGCAATATCGTTGATTATTTTCACTTTTTCCGCGATGGTCTTCATCGATGTAACAGCGGTAAACGTGGCCGCACTTCCCTCGCGAATTGCAATTACCGTATTACTTACTATCTTTTCAGCCTGAGATGAATTGTCGGCATTCTGCATAATATTTGAGACCATTTCCTCCATACTGCTGGAAATTTCCTCAACTGTTGCTGCTTGCTCATAAGCACTCTTTGAAACAAGCTGTGAGGTGGAATTCATTTGCTGACTTGCCGTGTTAACACCGTTTGCACCTGTTCTGATATTTGCAACAATTTCTTTTAGTTTATCAGTCATTTCACCCAATGCCCTGGTCAAAATTCCAATTTCATCTTTTCGATTTATATTATCTTGTGAAATCAGCCCGGTTAAATTCCCTTTTGCAATTTCCCTAATATATGCAACCGATTTATTGATGGGTCCACTGATGCTATAAATTAATAACCAGCTAATTAAAATAATTAAAAACACATTAGACAAAATAGTGATCATGGAATCTCTAAAAATAACTTTCCTGAGCTGAATACTATTTTCATAAGCCTCGGCAGCATTTACAAAACTATTTGCAGAGAATATAGCCAACGATTTTCTGATGTTATTAAAATTATCCTGATAGCCTCCATAGTAGAGTACGGTGGCTTCTTCTATTGCTCCATTTTGAATGAGCTGTAGGATTTGGTCCATTTTTACACCCAGCTCCCTGTAGTTTTGGCGTACAATGTTATTGTTGTTTTTGTTATCCACATTGCTTGTGAGTTCAATCAAGTGCTCAAATTTGGAATAACCTGAATCCACCTGATTGTAATTATCGATTGCCATGAGTTTCATCGAATCGATAAGATCCATATTTCCAACAGATCGGTGATATAGGGCATTGCTTAACGCCAAATTAGATTGGTATCCATCCCGATCGGCTTCAAGCAGATATTTAACCGTCATTAAATGCGTATTGTAAATTAAATCGACCTGCCGACTAATTGCTTTGGAATTGTACGCATTATACAACGAACTACTTGCTGTGATCAACATAATCAAAACCAAAAATAAAATTAAACGGGTACCAATTTTCAAATTATTTATTATACGCATAGTTCTTTTTTCTTTTCATTTTTAAACACCATCATTCCATAACACCCCTCAAGCTAAAATTCGATCGATAATTTCATTAGATATCAATCTCTATTATCCTCATTCAATACCCTTTATACATGGGAAACACATACCATTTAAAAGCTTTTTATGGCTAATTAATTGATATTTCTCTTTTACCAGGTGGGTTTATTGAGGAGCAAAAAATCTGGTTGGTGACCAAAATTTGGATGAGCAAAATTAAAATATTTGTTGGAAAATGATTGCTTTTAAAATACAATTCTTTTTCCGACCTGTTTCAACCATTCCCTTGCCATCAATTCATGGCCGGCAACGGTTGGATGAACGCCGTCCCATATCCAGTATTCAACCGAAGCTTTTTCAAAGGCCTGGTCAAACACTTCCTGATAGCCAACAAATACGGCATTGTATTTTTGAGCAAGTTTCCGGACAATATTTTGTCGTTGTTGAACATCAGTTTGGTAGGCATCCCAATTATCGATGGTACGACTTCCTTTTGCAATAAAAGGTTCGCCCAATACCAATAAAACATCAGGAAATAAAAGCATGATTTGCGCCAATAAACTATCGTAAATCTCGTCAAAGGTTCCAAGCGGAACTTCCGGTTCCCAATGAGTAACAACTGATGCAGCATCGTTCACCCCAACCAGAATACTCAATACATCGGGTTTTAAATCAATGGTATCGGTTTGCCAACGTTTTTCTAAATCAATGACCTTATTTCCGCTAATGCCCCGGTTGTAAAAATGATAATCTTTCTCAGGATAATCGGCTCCTACCCGACTGGCAATGCTGAAGGCATAACCATGCCCCATTCTGTGGTTAGGATCATTATTTCGTCCCCAATTACCATCAGTAATGGAATCACCCTGAAATAGTATAACAACACCCCCCTTCAAATGCCTTTTGCTAAACAGTTCCCCTGTCGATGCCACTGATTTAATGACAGGTAAACAGGCCAATGTTGCACTGCTAAGACTTACTTTTTTTAAAAAAGTTCTTCGGGACAGATCCTTCATTTTTTTTTATCCAAATATGAAAAGTATTAAAATTTAATTCTGATTCAATTTTATAAAAATATTTAAAACTCCATAGAATGCAAGACTTGATTGTTGTTAATAGGATACCGGAATGAATTTTTGATCCGGTAAATGCATAAAAAAAAGCTGCCATATCGAATAGCAGCTTTCCCTTGGATATTTTGACATTTAAAACCAACCAAAAATAAAGCTGGTAAAAACTCCTACGTTTGAAAAATCATTATTTCCTAAAATGGAATTGGAGCTAATGCCAAGAACCTGCCGGTATTCAACGCCCACATTCACTTTAAAAAAACGGGTAAAATTAATTTCAGCTGATAAAGTAGGAACCACAACAAAAACATTGTCCGTTCTACCAGAGTATTCTTTATCGATACCTTTAATCGAGCCCCATCCTAATCTGGAGCTGATTACAGGATGAATCATTTTGGAGGGTGCAATTTCATACCCCAACCAAAATCCGCCGTGCCCAAATTGAATGTCTTCACTTCCCGGTTCGGTGGAAGCTTTAATGATATTTGACAGACCTTCGCCATAGCCACCAACAAAGAGGTTATTGATTATGATACCACCACCACCACCGGATATCACTGCCATTTCTCCATTGATTGTTGAATAACTGACCGTAGGTCCACCAAAGCCGCTAATGCGTTTAACTTCAAATGAATTAAATACGGTTTGTACCCTTTGATCATCTACCTGATCATCCTTTATATAGTCGTTAAAACTGATGGTTTGTTGAGCAAAAATTACTCCTGAAATTGCTATTAGCAATGCAATTAGTGAAAGCTTTTTCATACGATCTTAATTTAGATTTTCATGTGTTTTTATTACAGACAGCCAATATTCCGATAAGTTGCAAATTTCATAAAAAAATACCAAAATAATATTTTCCGGATGTTTTGCACGTACGGATTTTAAAGTTTGGCTTGAATAGAGTTTAGAGTGACTAGAGTTTGGAGTGACTAGAGTATAGAGAGACTAGAGTTTGGAGTGACTAGAGTTTGGAGTGACTAGAGTTTGGAGTGACTAGAGTTTGGAGTGACTAGAGTTGTTGGATTTTCAATTAATACATTTTAGAATTGAACACCTGGCAAGTTGATGTGTTTAATTGTTGTATTAAAGAATATTATTATGGCTTATACTTTCTCAACACCGCTACCAATGGGTTTTGTTGCTCCCGACTTTGAACTAACCGAAGTGGTTTCAGGTGAAACAATGACCCTAAACGAGCTAAAATCGGATTTGGCGACTGTGATTCTTTTTATTTGTAATCATTGCCCATACGTGCGCCACATCAATTCAGGAATAGCAAAACTCGCAAAGGAGTACCAGAGCAAAGGAGTTGTATTCATTGCCATTAGCGCGAATGATGCAGATGTTTTCCCCGACGACGGACCTGAATTTCTAAAACAACAAGCTCTCAATAATGGCTTTAATTTCCCGTATTTATACGATTCGACTCAACAAGTTGCGAAAGCATATAAAGCAGCATGTACTCCTGACTTTTATCTATTCGATGGTCAATTGGCTTTGCAATACCACGGAAGAATGGATGCTGCCAGCCATAAAAACAATGAAATCAATGATGGAAAAGACATTCGAAATGCATTGGAAAAAGTAATAAAGGGCCAACCCATTGTTGAACCGCAAACGCCGGGTTCAGGTTGTAACATCAAATGGAAAGCCGGAGTTAGCCCTTTTTAACAAAATATCTGGTCAAATTAATTGCGACGTTTCATCCGCCAATACTTAATAAAATGATCCTGGGTAATTAGTCCCACTGCACCTTCAAGTATTCCACCTTCTCCACCCCGATCGATCACCTTGATTTCAATCAGATTTTTACCTGGTTTTATGATCCCATCCGGAATAAAATAATTCCTGAATTCGCGGTGCAGGTCAGTATTGTACCTGCGATTGAAATCACCTGTTTTCCCAACTAAAATCCCGTTTACATAAAATTCATCTTCATCGTCAATACGACCGGCCAGAAAAATGAGTTTGTCTTTTGCTAAACTTGCGGGAATGTCTATGGTCTTACTATATACTGCTAAACCATCGTAATTGTTGAATCCTTGATTTTCCCACTGCCCGGGAACGATAACGGACACCTTCTTTTGTCCTGAAAAACTGGTGGAAAAATCCCACGATCCGGTTAAATCCAGATCGGGTTGAACGGCAATTTCTCCCGCCACCAGTTTAATATCTCCACGAACGATACCACCTTCCAGCTGTGCATCGTAGGTACGAACGGCAATTTTATTTTCCTTGTTCAATTGAATTAATGCACTTGGAACACTGTATTTTCGATAAGCATTATAAGCCGTTGAAAACTGAGGGGGAAACGATCCGGTTTGACCAATCTTCACCCCATTAAAGAAGACCTCATCAACATCGTCGATGAAACCCAATTCGAGCACGACAACCCTACTTTTGAAGGCTTCAGGAACAACAACTGTCGTGCGGTACCAGGCAAAGCCATTGTATCCCTGGAAGCCTTGTTCTTCCCACCGTGCAGGAACTTGAATCCAATCCCAACGGGTATCGTCGAAACCTGGATTTGCCCAATTTAGGTCATCCCCAATGGTGAATCTCCATCGGCCTTCCAGATCTATTTCGTTGCGATTTATTTCTGCCTGTACCTGCAATGCCATTATTAAAAGTAAGGCAATTGTACTCCATCTATTTTTCAGTCTACTCATGGTTTCAAAATTTTAAAAATCCAAATATCTCAGAAAATAGTGGATTGGATTGTCCCAAAAAATTTCTGAATCCCGCTCAAGGATCACTTCGGCATTTCGTTTCGTCATGATACCAATGGGACCTTCATAAATGCCTCCACTCAATTGTTCATCGCGTACTTCAACAAGCAAAACATTCTCCTTTTTAAGTTTGCTTTTGGGAATGGGGTATACCCGATAAAGTTTC
Source organism: Prolixibacteraceae bacterium (assembly GCA_041821245.1). Taxonomy (GTDB): domain Bacteria; phylum Bacteroidota; class Bacteroidia; order Bacteroidales; family Prolixibacteraceae; genus Roseimarinus. The sequence goes on along the minus strand of JBGUEP010000016.1, from coordinate 50,058 downwards.
CATGCATTGTATTTTGTGAATCGGGTATATTTATCGAGATATTCGGTACGTGCAATAAGATCCCCGTTAAGATAGACTTTATCATAGTCGTCTATTTTTCCTAACACCAAATACAGTTCATTTTCCGACATAAGTTGGCTATTAACGGTAAAGCGTGTTCGGTACCAGGCAACTCCATCATAATTGGCATACCCCTGGTCGTCCCATCTTCCGGGCACATTCAGTGATCCCCATTGACTATCGTCGAAGTTGATATCGTACACATCACCATCGCGGTGAGTTGAAAACTTCCAGCTTCCGGCCAAATTCTGCGACAACAAACTAAAATCTTCATCAAAATAAATTCCAATTTTCCTACTCCCCAAAATACCACCCGGACCGGATGTATCGTAAACCCGAACAGCTATTACATTTCCTGATTTCCTTAAAATGCCTTTTGGTAGGATGTAGCGCCGATCGACATTGTAAGCGGTTTCAAAATCGGGCAAAAACTGTCCACTTTGACCAACTTTTATACCATTGATAAAAACTTCATCTACATCATCTATCTGACCAAGAAAAACAGCGACATCACCTGTTTCAGGCATCCAATTGATGTTGAATGTTTTTCGATACCAGCCATAACCATTGTACCCGGAATAAAAATCATCCCAATTGGCCGGAACAATCAGTCGATCCCATTGACTCACATCCACATCAACCTTCGCCCATTCCATATTATCACCAATTGTAAACGACCAGGTTCCTTCAAAATCAGCAATGCGGCTCCATTCTGATGCCCGTGATGAATTCACACAGAACATCAACAGAAGAAAAATGAGGTAATAATGGATTGATTTTGTGTTCATGATAAAATAGTTTTGATGCAATGAATATAAAAAAATGAATGAAAAAAATACCTACTCCAGCTATAATGATGAACTATGATCGGTAATAAAGTTTAAGGACTAATTTGTACTTTTTATTGACCACACTTTCGTCGGCACTAATTTTTTTATCGTCCAGCAATTGTTTTACATATGCCGAAGCATCTGCGTTATCGCTTTCGACTTTGATAATTTGAATTTGATTTTGTTTGTCGATGAAAAATTCAAATGTCACACTTTCATTCAATTTGTCAATGTTATTCTGTTGAAAATAATTGTTAAAACGAACAAAATCGGTTTTCACCATTTGTTTGATCAGAGATGGAAGATCCTTACTGGTTTTCACTTCGTAGCGGGTTTCATAATAAGTGTTTGCATAAGTTGCGCTGGCTAAAAACGCGAACAATACAACAAGAGTTAATGATTTAAGTGTTTTCATGACTTTAAGATTAAAGATTAATAATATTTTACATTACAAATCTATGCCCTAAGTATCATAGGAAGGTCTTTTTTATGTCATATGAAAACACAGTTTGTCACCAATTGTCACAGGAATTTAAATTCTGCTACAACACCAGTTTATACCCAAAGCCATGGACGGTGATGATGAGATTCGATTCGGGTGTTTCAATTTTTTGACGAAGCCTCAAAATGAAGTTATCCACGGTTCTCGGAGTAGGCTGATAATCAAGACCCCATACTTTTTCCAATAAATCATCGCGAGTCACCACCTGGTTTTTTCTACGGTATAAATAATGTAATACTTCAAATTCCTTGTGTGAAAGTTTTACTGAAATTCCGTTTTCGTGCGCCTCAAATAATTCAAATGAAATAATTAAGCGGCCAATTTGCAGTGAAGCATTCGTGGTATTGGATGTGGCAACTTGAGCCGATCGGCGTATATTGGCTTTTACGCGAGCCAACAATTCACGTAAACTGAAGGGTTTTGTAATGTAATCATCGGCCCCCAATTCAAGCCCACGCACTTTGTCCATTTCTTCACCTTTGGCTGTTAAAAGAATTACCGGTGTTTGAATTCCTGATTTACGCATCTTCTTTAGAATATCGAAGCCCGATAGCACAGGCAACATTACATCCAATAAGATTAAATCATAATCGTTTTGTTCTATTTTATGGAAGCCGGTGTCACCTTTTGCCGCCGAATCCACTTCGTAGCCTTCAAATTCCAGGTTATCGCAAAGTCCCGACAACATAGCCGGCTCGTCTTCAACTACCAATATTTTTGTCATTTTTTTCTATTTTTTCATTAAAAAGTAAGGTAAAGCAACTCCCCTCACCTTCTTTACTTTTTACGCTTACTTTTCCATTGTGCTGCGTCATTATTTGTTTTACAATGTTCAACCCAATTCCCGACCCTTTTGCTTTATGGGCAAGGTTGCCTTGAGTTATCCGATAAAACTTATCAAAAATGAATTTCAGGTGTTTTTGGGCCATCCCTATCCCATTGTCTTCCACCTCAATCCTAATTTTTTGATCGGCATTTTTGGTTCGAATCACAATTTGTTTTGCCGGTTCCTTGCCATACTTCACCGCATTCTCCATCAAATTGATGAGCGCCTCGGTTACGGCCTCTCTGTCGGCAGAAATCAATCCAATCGATTCATCCAAAACCAGTTGACAGTTTACTTGTTCGGCCTTAAAATGAGGTTGATAATCAGCTGTTAAATCGGTAATCAGTTCATTCATGTTAACATCAGAAAAATGGTAGCTGCGCTTATTTTTTTCCATCTTCGAAAAATTCAGAATACGATTAACCATACCGGTTAGCCGCTCCGTTTCCTTGTGAATTACAGTGAGGTATTCTTCCTTTTTCTCTTCTGTTTTCACACGTTTCATCAGCAATGTTTCGGTGTACATGCTAATTAAAGCCAGGGGTGTTCGAATTTCATGGGAGACATTGGAAACAAATTCCGACTTCATTTCGGCCAGCTTAATTTCTTTACGAATGGAAAAAAACACAAACCCCATCCCCAGCAATATGATCACCAACATAGCTATAAAAATGTAATTGTCACGTTGGGTACGTTCCGACACTAATTCATCAATGGTGGCCGATTGTAGTCCAATATTCATTTTATATCCCGGCACATACAGCATTTTCTGCTCATGAATGTGGCCCTCGGAGATCATCAAGGTATCCACCAAACCTTCATTTCCAATTTCAGTGGAGTCGAAAATCGAAATCGTAAAACGATCTTGCGAGATTTGTTGAATTCCGGGCTTTAAGTTTTGATCAATAAAAGTAGCAGAGTGGATCGAAATGAGCGCGAACACTTCGTTACCTGACGATTTCAGAATAAAAAACAGCTTGGTTTTATCGCCATCCCTCACGGCTTCAATGCGTTGATAACCGGACTTCATATAAGCCCTTAACTTATCCACCACTTCTGCATCGGGCAAACGAATCTCCTTTCCGTCAATACCTGTTTGCAAATAGCTGGCCAATATCCGATTATCTTGAAGTCGGATAAAAAGAATCTGCTCGACAGCCCTGTTGTTTGTAAACACATTGCCTGTAATTTTTTGCATCACCTCACCCTTAAAATCAACCGACAAATCAAGCTGATTCACCCACGACACAATTACATTTTCAGAATTTTGATTCACGGTATACAGGATAGTTTCCAGCTGCTGATCGAAAACACGCTGTACAATCTCTTCATTTTCGGAAAGATTGGAGGCCTGCTTCACCAGAAAAAATATGGCTGGCAAGGCAACCAACAGGATGAGAACAACGACGATACGGGCTATAAAATTTTTCATGTTGATAAGAGTAGGTGATAAAGTTAGAAAATTAAGAAGAAAACCAGGCTAATGCAATTAAACTAATTGAATAGGAAAAATTATAATAAGTACCTATTAAAACATAGCTTATCCGGTTATTGGTCTCGAAAAATTACCGGAGAACATCGTTTAGTCTATAAGTTTGAAAACAATACGCTTTACATTGCTCAATGCAGGTATCACTATTAACCCATATATTAAAATTAGTAAGAGGAAGTCGGAACATTACGATTGAAAGAATTGCGAGAATTTTACACGCTCTGTGACGAACATTTGACTTGAATATTAAGCTGGCTTGCAATACATGGGGAGATTTAAAAAAGCAATCAAATGTATGCAATTAAAAACACCTACCGTAAACAACTGATTTACAATAGGTGTTAAAAATAATCGTGACCCCAACGGGATTCGAACCCATATCATAAGAACCGGAATCTTAAATTCTATCCATTGAACTATGGGGCCATTAAATAACATTGAATCCACACCGGCGAATGGTCGATTAGGATCAATGCGGACGCAAAAATAAAAAACTTCCCCTGTTTTTAATGAACTCTTCGACTTTTTATCACAAATATCCTCTTTGGTTTCAATTTCAAATGTAATTTTGCCGCCTATGAACAGCAACGATGCCAAAATTACCATGAATGAAATGGGAAAAAAGAAACAAGCCTTTTTTTTTCTTATTAGCTTTGACCACGAAGAATGTACCGTTCTGAGTGCTGACGAAGCGGCCACAAATGGTATATTTTTTAATTTCAATGACATTCATTACAATTACCCCCTCGCCCTCGATGAACAGAAAATATTGAAATTGGAAAAATCACCCCTTTCATTCGAACACTATGCAAAAGCGTTTGAGCGCGTTCAACAACATTTAAATAGGGGAAATTCGTATTTAGTGAACCTCACTTTTCCCACGCCAATCCAATTAAATGAATCGTTAAAAACCATTTTCCATAGCACCAGTGCCAAATACCGTATGCTGCATAAAAATGATTTTGTGGTTTTTTCACCCGAAACGTTCATCAAAATAAAACAGGGAAAAATTTACAGCTTTCCAATGAAAGGCACCATCGATGCGGCCATCCCAAATGCACGTGAAGTTCTTTTAAGCAATCAAAAAGAGTTGGCAGAACATGCCACCATTGTTGATCTCCTGCGAAACGACCTTAGTCAAATAGCAACAAATGTATGCCTCGAAAAATTCAGGTACATCGATGTAATAAAAACAGCAGATAAAAGTTTATTACAAGTCAGTTCTGAGATTAGTGGCAATTTACCTGAAAACTACCATGAACAATTGGGAACCATCATTTTTGAAATGCTGCCTGCAGGATCCATCTGCGGTGCTCCAAAACCCAAAACACTGACCATTATTGATGAAGTGGAAGAGTACAAGCGAGGCTTCTATACCGGCATTTCAGGCTTCTTCGATGGTGAAAATCTGGACAGTTGTGTGCTGATCAGGTTCATTGAAAATATAAATGGATGCTACTTTTATAAAAGTGGTGGGGGAATTACCTCGCAAAGTGTAGTAAAGGAAGAGTACCAGGAATTAATCGATAAAATTTATGTACCGTTTAATTGAGTCCATACGTATCGAAAACAAGCAGTTGCAACACATCGATTTGCACAACAAACGCTTTAATACAGCCCGAAAATCCTTATTTGGATTACTCCGGGAGGTCAATCTCATCGACCACATACAACTACCAAATCACCTTACAGATCAAAGATATAAATGCCGAATAACAACGAGTGACGGCATAAAAGTGGAACATGAGATTAGGCCATACGTGCAACGAAAAGTAGAAAGTTTAAAATTGGTGACCCTCGATACAATAGACTATTCCATAAAAACCGATCAACGCGAATTATTGGATGATGCCTATGCCAAACGTGGTGCCTGTGATGATGTGATTATTATAAAAAATAATTTACTGACTGACTCATGGGCCGCGAATATCTTACTTTTTGATGGTGAAAAATGGGTAACGCCTGATACTCCCCTGTTAAATGGAATACAGCGCGAACACCTTTTGCGCATGAAGCAAATTAGCCTGCAACGCATCTCCATTGAAGATCTAAAAAAATTTAAAAAAGTAAAATTAATCAATGCAATGCTTGACTTTGATCGTGCGCCAGAAATACCTATTCATCAAATTTTTAGTTAATGCAGGTTAAATCTCACCGTGCTGTTGATAAAATACAACAATTTGAATTGAAAAATTCCATACTTTTACAAAAAACTAAGCCCTGGAGTGAATAGCAATTATGATGGAAGACAAAACTACTATTACAACAATTTCAATTGATAGCTATACGGCCGTATGCAATGCTGCCATGGATTATATGCATACATTCATCAACGAAGATCCGTTAGTACAACAAAATTTTATATTGAAACGCGAACACATTCACCGTGTAGTTGGCTATACCGAAGTAATATCGCGTTCGCTGGAATGTGACGAACCCACTGTATTGGCTGCCCAGTTAGCTGCTTTACTGCACGACATTGGCCGTTTCGTCCAGTTTGAAAAATACCAAACCTTTAACGACGCCATTTCAGAGGATCATGCCGAAATTGCACTTGGTATTATTGAGGAGAAAAAATGGCTGGCCAATTTGCCCGAAGAAATGCAAATAAGCATTACCAAGGCCATTTCGTACCACAATAAACTAATTATTCCGAAAGGCGAAAATCAATTAACTCTGCTCCTCTCACAAATATTACGCGATGCAGACAAATTGGATATCTTCGAACTCGCCATTAAAGAATATTCACTTCAGAATAAAAACAAAAACGCATCATTCTTCCTCGACTTGCAGGTTTCATCAACTGTTTCGAAGGCGATAGCGAAAAGTATAATGGCAGAAAAATTGCCCAACAAAGCTGATTTAACCACCATTACAGATTTCAAATTATTGCAAATGGCCTATGTTTTTGATATCAATTTCCGTGAAAGTTTTTCGATTGTAAACAAAAAGGGCTTTCTCAAACAGCTATTTGAAACTATGCCCAAAACAGATCAAATTTTTGAACTTTATCGCAAAGCAAAAATTCATGTTGAAAATCAGCTGATTTAATTGGACTGAAGGACAGCAACTTCAAAAATTCATGTCATGATCATTTGCCATTGCAACGAAGTAACACAAATGGAAATTAAAAAATTCCTACAGAAACACCCCGATGCTACTTTTGATGAATTAAAAAAGGAAACTACTGCAGGAACAAGCTGTGGACGCTGCACAAACGTACTTCAAAAAACATACGAACGACTGAAGGGGGAACTTCCTCAAAGTGATCAAATTCGCATCACTTTTTGATTTCGTCTTTTACTTGAAACACTTTTTCGTTACATTAGCTCACTTCATGATCGTAAACAGAAACAAGTTCTAAATGACTAAAATTAAAATACTGATTACCAACGACGACGGTATAAAAGCAAAAGGCATCGCCACATTGATTGAAGTTGCAAAGGAGTTTGGCGATGTATTGGTGGTAGCTCCCGATCGCGCACGCTCAGGCATGTCTTCGGCCATAACGGTTGAAGAACCCATTCGCCTCAAAAAATATACACAGAATGAAAGTTTTGAATCGTATAGCTGCACAGGAACTCCTGTCGACTGTGTTAAACTTGCTTTCGATAAACTGCTCAACGAAAATCCACAATTGATTTTGTCGGGCATCAACCATGGCACCAACTCATCGGTGAGTGTACATTACTCAGGCACGATGGGTGCCGCAATAGAAGGATGCATTCACGAAGTTCCTTCCATTGGATTTTCACTGTGCGATTATCATCCGGATGCCAACTTTTCCTTAGCCATTCCTGCTATCCGCAAAATTATTAAAACCACTTTGGAAAAAGGACTTCCCCGTGGAACTTGCCTCAATGTCAATATCCCGAAGGGAGAACCCGCCGGAATTGAAATTTGTCGTCAGGGCCATGGACGTTGGGTCGAAGAATTTGACCGGAGAACCGATCCTCACAAAAGAGACTATTACTGGATTACCGGTTTCTATAAGAACATGGACAATGGATCAACCGATACCGACAATCACATTCTTGAAACTCAGAAAATTTCGGTTGTTCCTATCAAAGTAGACCTCACAGATCATGCTTTTTTAGAACAGATGAAATCATGGGAACTCTAAAAACCAAACAAGCGACGCTCGATAAAATATTAATCGGTTTAGTATTGGGAATTTTGTTTCCAATAATTACCTTCTATCTTTATTATTTGGTAAAATTCGACCATTTAAGTTTTGGTGAATTCATTAAAGGTTTACACGAATACAGGTTACTGTTCCGAATTATGAGTTTATGCGTTTTGTCTAATCTTCCTTTATTTTACCTGTTTATTCAATTCAAATATTTGAATTCATCAAGAGGAATTGTACTGGCGTGTTTCATTTTTGCTTTTGCAGTAATGGCCTACCGTTTTTTGACCTAAATTAGTTATGAAGTATTTTCTCATTGCAGGCGAACCATCAGGTGACATGCACGCAGCAAAGCTGATGTCAGAAATCAAAAAAATTGATCGACAGGCTGAATTCGGCTTTTTGGGAGGCGATTTGATGACTGCCCAAGGGGGAATTCTCTATAAACATTTGGAAAAAATGGCCTTCATGGGCTTGCTACCTGTTTTACTGAATCTTCGAAAAATCAAAAAAAATTTTAATGCCTGTCAAAAACATTTGCTCAAATTTGCTCCTCATGTTTTAATTCTTGTCGATTATCCGGGATTCAACCTGCGAATGGCTAAGTTTGCCCACATGAATCACATTCAAACTGCTTACTATATTTCGCCTAAAATATGGGCATGGAAAACCAATAGGGTGAAGCAAATAAAAGCCTATGTGGATCACATGTACACTATTTTCCCTTTTGAAACTGAATTTTACAAGAACTACAACTACGATGTCAGCTATGTTGGAAACCCTGTTTGGGAGCTTATTCAAAACGAATTAAGAAGCAGTACCACAAAAGTATCATTTATACAGGCCAACCAATTAGCCAATAAACCAATCATTGCTCTTTTAGCAGGCAGCCGTAAACACGAAATTGAATTGTTATTGCCCGAAATGGAAAAAATGCGGCCATTCTACCCCAATCATCAAATGGTAATTGCAGGTGCACCAGGGATATCTCCTGAATTTTACAAAAAAAGAATGCGAGCCGATATCAAGGTGGTGTACAATCAAACCTATAAATTGTTACGAAATAGCGTGGCTGCTATTGTTGCATCTGGCACAGCAACTCTGGAGACAGCCTTATTAGACGTTCCCCAACTTGTTGTTTACAAAATGGGCATGGGTAGATTACTTGCCTTCCTGCGTAAGTTTTTCTTTAAAATCGACTACTTTTCACTGGTCAACTTAGTCGCTGAAAGAGAAGTAGTTAAAGAATTATTCCAGCAAGAAATCAACACAGCAAGAATGAAGACAGAACTGGACAAAATACTGAATGACGATATTCACCGTTCAAAACAATTGAAAGGATATGCCGAAATCAGAGCAAAATTATCAAGTACAGGTGCTGCAAAAACAACGGCATTCAAAATAATTCAATCCATTAAAAAGGAATAGGCCTTATGTGGAGTTTATTCAAAAAAGAAGTACAATCGTTCTTCGGTTCAATCACCGGATATTTGGTGGTGTCCATTTTTCTGCTGACAACAAGTTTGTTTCTTTGGGTAATACCCGGCAATTATAACCTCATTGAAGGCCAACGAGCCACTTTAAAAGGATTTTTCGAGTTGGCACCGTGGCTCTATCTTTTTCTGATTCCGGCGCTTACCATGCGGATGTTTGCTGAAGAAAAAAAGATGGGAACCATTGAAATGATTGTTACCAGGCCTATTTCATGCAGCGGAATAATTACAGCAAAGTACATGGCAGCTATGCTTTTAGTGCTGGTGTCCTTGCTCCCAACCCTTCTTTATTACATTTCGATCTACCGCCTCGGAAACCCGGTAGGAAACATCGATTCAGGAGCAACTTGGGGATCCTTTTTAGGTTTATTATTTCTTGCTTCGGTTTACGTTGCCATTGGACTATTCGCCTCGGCACTCACTTCAAGTCAGGTCATTTCGTTTTTGATTGCCATAGCCTTCTCCTACATCATGTACCTTGGTTTTGATTTTATTGCCGATATTGGTTTTACCGATGTATTGCAGGATATTTTAACTAAAGTTAGTATCAACGAACACTACCAGTCCATTAGCAGAGGGGTGATCGATTCCCGCGATTTGCTGTATTTTATTGCCACAACACTGTTTTTTTTGTACATCACCCGTTTATCTATTTTAAAAAGAAAACTGCTGAAGCAATTCACAGTAACCAATTTTGCCATTATTATTGCATTCTGGATCATTGCAGTATGGGTGGTTAGTGAACGTTTCTTTCGCATTGATTTAACTGCTGAAAAAAGGTATTCACTTTCTGAAACATCCAAACATATTTTAGAAGATCAACTTCAATCTCTCGAAGTTGAAATATATTTAGCGGGAAATTTGCCCTCAGGAATGATGGAGTTCCAGCAGGCCATTGTTGAAAAAATAGAAGATCTGAAAGCTTATTCCAGCAAACCTATTTTTAGTGAGATTCACGACATTTATAAAATAACCGATGAAAATGAGCGTAATAGTGCCATCGAAAGCCTGATTAAAGCCGGAATTCAGCCAGTAAATTTCGGACATAAAACCACCGAAGGGCTTTCCACCAAACAGATTTTTCCGGGGGTTGTTATACGGGGATATAAAAAAGGCATTGCCATTAACCTGCTAAAAAATAATCCACTGCTCAGCGCTGATGAAAACCTCCAACAATCTATGGAATTATTGGAATTTGAATTCATAAGGGCAATTCGGTATTTGATGCAAACAAAACGCCAAAAAATTGCCTTTTTACAAGGACAAGGAGAGGCATCGGAATACGAAACCGGCGATCTACGCTATTCATTAAGTGAAAATTACGACCTTACTGACTGCACAGCCAATGAGCTCAACTCCAACGATTCCATTCAAATTCTTATTGTAGCCGCCCCCACCCTCGCATTCACCGAAACAGCTAAATTGAACATCGATCAATTTGTAATGAAGGGCGGACACGTACTTTGGTGTGTCGATCCGGTTCAGGTAAGTATCGATTCATTGTCGAAGGGATTAAGCACCCTGGCTTTCGATGCAGGGTTAAATTTGCGTGATCTACTATTTACCTATGGCGTTCGTCTCAACACCAACCTACTGCAAGATGCCTTCTGTTTGGAATATCCAATTAATACTGCTCCGGTGGGCCAGCCATCGAGTTTTACATCAGCACCATTTTACTATTCACCATTGGCGCTTCCTAATCCCAATCACCCTTTAAGCCGAAACCTCAATAATGTGATGCTTGAATTTGCAAGTTCACTTGATTTTGTGGGCGAAAACAAAAACGTTAAAGCTAGTACCATCCTGGCCACTTCGCCCTACGCAAGGTCCATTCAAACTCCTGTTGAAGTGAGTTTAATTAGCGCCACCAACCCACCCGATCAACGCTTATTTAATCAGGCAAATGTTCCTATCGGTATCGTATTGGAAGGTAAATTTCAATCCAATTTCAAAAACAGAATGACAGGTCATCTTGGGATAAAAAATATCATCAGTGAAAGTCAGGCAACCAATATGATTGTAATAGCCGACGGAAGTATTCTGACCAATAAAGTAAGAAACCGCAACAATCAGTTGCAATTGCAACCTTTAGGTTACGATCAATACTCAGGTCAAACTTTTGGCAACCGCGATTTTATATTGAATGCCATAGATTACTTGTCGGATGATGCCGGACTCATGCAATTGCGAACAAAAGTGGTTAAATTAAGACTGCTGGATAAGGTCAAGATCAGGGATCAACAATTGAAATGGCAACTCATCAATACGATTTCTCCAATTTTAATCTTTCTGATCTTTGGACTGATTTTCAGCCTTGTTCGTAAAAGAATGTACCGTTAATTATCTCCCAATGGAAAGTTTTAACGGCAAGAGATTAATTTGGAAAACAAATGAATCGCTATTTCATTGGAAAGTTTTCCACAATGTTTGATAAAAAAGCAGACATTTATTACTTTGTGCCGATCGATTCACCTATTTTTCATGTATATTTGATATAATTTTTCAGATCACTAAAATCAAGCTAAAAAACTGATACAATGAAATTTGTAGTTTCCAGTAACGAAATGTTGAACCACTTAACTGCCATTAGCAGAGTAATCAGTTCAAAAAGTACATTACCAATTCTCGATAACTTCCTGTTTAATTTGGAAGAAAATAAGTTAACCATCACCGCTTCTGATCTTGAATCAACACTAGTGACCTGGGTTGAATTAGAGAACACCGAAGGGATTGGCGAAATTGCCATACCCGCTAAACTATTAATCGATACGCTAAAAGAGTTTCCGGAACAACCATTAACTTTTCAAATCAACACCGAAACTTTTGCCATCGATATTTTTTCAGTGAATGGTAAATTCAGTATCGTTGGACAAAATGGAGAAGAATATCCTGAATTACCCGTCATCCAAAGTACAAATGCCATCACCGTTAAAATGGGGCACGATATTCTTTTAAGTGGAATCAATAAAACCCTATTTGCTACTGCCGATGATGAGCTTCGTCCGGTAATGAATGGCATTTTGGTTGAAATTTCACCTGAAGATGCCACATTTGTTGCTTCCGACGCACACAAACTGGTCCGCTACAAACGTTCTGATGTTAAATCAGAAGTAGAATCATCGTTCATTTTACCCAAAAAGCCGGCAGCACTTTTAAAGAACTTACTTCCCAAGGAAGACTTTGAAGTAAAACTGGAATTTGATGAAAAAAATGCATTTTTCAGCCTCACCAATTTTATTGTAATTTGTCGTTTAGTAGAAGGTAAATACCCCAGCTACAATTCGGTTATTCCAACCAATAACCCCAACAAAATGCAAATCGACCGACTGGAATTGTACAATACCTTGCGTCGTGTGTCGGTTTTCTCGAACCAGGCGAGTAACCTGGTACGTTTGAAAATTTCGGGTAACCAATTGGTGGTTTCGGCACAAGATGTTGATTTTTCCATATCGGCTGTTGAACGTTTAAATTGCTCCTACGAAGGCGATGAAATGGAAATTGGATTCAAATCATCGTTCCTGCTGGAAATTCTGTCCAACCTTTCATCGGGTGATGTAATGGTTGAATTATCCGATCCAACCCGTGCCGGCCTCTTGCTACCTGTAGAAAAAGAATTCGAGGAAGAAGATATTTTAATGTTGTTAATGCCAATGATGATTAACGCATAATTCAATAAAAATCGCATAAAAAAAGCGCTGTGCAAGTAAATTGATCAGCGCTTTTTTGTTTAAAAAACAAAACATGGAGTTAAAACTAAATAATCCACTTATTTTTCTGGACCTGGAAACAACAGGAATTAACATTGCTTCTGATCGTATTGTAGAAATTGCTTTATTAAAAGTAAATCCAGATGGAAGTGAAGAAGAAAAATTAATGCGGATCAATCCTGAAATGCCCATCCCTGAAAAAGTAATCAGCATTCATGGCATTACCGATGAAGATGTGAAAAACGAACCCACATTTAAGGAAGTGGCCAAAACGATTGCCAAATTTATGGAAGGTTGCGATCTTGCAGGATTTAACTCCAACCGTTTCGACATTCCACTATTGGCCGAAGAATTTCTGAGAGCCGGAGTCGAAATCGATATGAAGAAAAGAAAGTTTGTTGATGTGCAGGCCATTTTCCACAAAATGGAGAAACGTACCTTGGTGGCTGCTTATAAGCTGTATTGTGAAAAGGAATTGGAAGACGCCCACAGTGCAATGGCCGATACAAAAGCCACATATGCTGTTCTAAAGGCCCAACTCGACCGATATAAGGAAACAGAATTTGAAGATCACAACGGGAAAAAATCCTTACCCATCCAGAATGATGTGCATCAACTGTCTGAATTCTCTTCGTACGATAAAAATGTAGATTTTCTGGGAAGAATTGTTTACGATGAAAATGGCATCGAAGTGTTCAATTTTGGAAAAAACAAGGGCGTTCCCGTTGAAAAAGTTTTAAAGGAACAACCCGGTTACTATGGATGGATCATGAATGGTGATTTCCCTTTATTCACAAAAAAGGTGCTGACTCAAATTAAATTAAGAGCTTTTAATAAATAGTTCCCGTTTTAAAGTTGGTATGAATATACTTGTAATAGGATCGGGTGCAATTGGTTGTGTTGCTGCAGGAATTCTGTCGAAAATGGGGTTCAATGTGGATATCGCCTGTAAAACAGCCGACATGGCCGACCAATTAAATACCGATGGACTTATTTTCAAAATTAAAAAAAGAAAATTCATCCATTTTGTTCCGGCTTATCCAAACGTAGAACACACCCCTGGAAATTATGCCTATGTGTTAATGGCTACCAAATCCTTCGATGTTGAACAACCAGCTTTTGATGTAGTATCTAAGCTATCACCAAAGGGTTTGATTGTTTCCTTCCAGGATGGCTATTGCGAAGATCAACTGGCCCGAATTGCCGGTACCGATCGGGTGGTTGGTGCAGTAGTTAGCTGGGGAGCCACCATGAATCGAAACGGAGTAGCTGAAATGACCTCGCCCGGCGAAATGATAATTGGCAAAATGGATGGTAGTGATGATCCCCGCCTTGACAACCTGCAATACATACTGAATTCCATAGGGCCAACGTCGGTGGTTAAAAATATTAATGAATACATTTATTGCAAACTCATTATCAATTCATGTGTCACCACCCTGGGTGCCATTTCAGGATTAAAAGTAGGCGCCTTATTGACCGATAAAAAGCTGCGGAATTTATTTATAAGAATTATTCAGGAAGCCATTCTTGTGGCCAACGCCTTAAACATGCAAATTCCTGAATTTGCCAACCGCATCAATTATTATCGATTGATTAAGGGAAACACCCTTTATCATCGAATCAAACGCCACGGTTTAATCCGTATATTTGGTCTGAAGTATCGACACATAAAATCATCGGGATTGCAATCGCTTGAGAGAGGTGAAAAAACAGAAATTGCCTACATGAATGGTTACATTGTAAATAAAGGCAAGGAATTGGGAATTGACTTACCCATTAATGAACGTCTGGTTGAAATGATTCATGAAATTGAAAATAAGCAACGAAAAATATCAACCGATAATCTACAAGATCCCTTACTTAGTTTGACTTAAGATAACCTTCTCAATAGTTGAGGTGCATATCGGGCAAAATTTCCCCGCTTTCCTTTCTTTCATCCAACAGCTCATTGCCGGACTATAGATCCCTTTTGCTTCATATCCCCCACCTTCAAATACGCCAATGGTTTGCAAATAAGATGAATCACGTGGCGTTGGAATGGGAGTTGTCGCTTCCATTTGATTTTTCCACTTGGAATCGAATTCAACCAATGTCGTCAGATTGGCCTCCCATGGTTCAATCGTTTTTTTGAAAAATGATTCATAAGATGTTGACGAAGTATAATATTCATCGCCTAATCCGGCAAAACCATGTCCAAATTCATGGCAAAATACAAAAGGTGAGCGTTCATTATCGGCACTGCAAACATTCATAAAATTATAAAAACCACCTCCCCCATAGCGTTCAGTATTAACAAGTACATAAATGTGATCAAAAGGAAGAAAATCAATGGCATCGTACACCGATTTCATGTCGGTTGTGGTTAAATAACGCGGTGAATCGAAGGTATAAAAATGTGAATTGAAAGCAGTATTTTTATAGATGCGGTTGCCCGGCACATCGGTTCCTGAATCCTGCGAAGGAACCTCGACAGCCCAAACATTAAACCGACTTTGGTAGCTTTTAAAAGGTTCGGCATTAAAAAGGGAATCACTTAAGCGTTTGGAATCAGCTTTGAATTTCCCAAATTCACTCACCCGATAACCTTCAGCAAGAATGACGATATCAATTTTATCAGCTGTCTGACCATTGTAAAGAATGGTATCCACCGCATACTCTATCGGAGTTTCATGAATCATAAAATAATTGGCAACCCGAATGGTATCCACAAAAATGGTTCTCCATCCATTACTTTCATCCCGCTGATGCATAAGCAATTTAACATCAATTAGGGGTTTTGGGAAATGTAGTGCCTGATAAAATGATCGCCTGTTTTGAGTGGCTTCAGCAGTTGTTTGCCATTCCCAAAAAAGAGTACAGAACCCTTTCCTGAAAATAATTTCGCCCGTTTTTAAATCGATCAATTCAAAATTAAAATTACCCAAATTAAGTTCATCGATGCAGGCCTTTGCCTGTCCTCCCCAATGAGGCAGTATTTTAATCTGAGTTGGAATAACTTCAACGTTTTCTTTATCACCGACCAATTCATAATCGTAGCGTATGGCTTCATCTGCAAAGTATTTCGAATAGTTCTGCTGTGCAAATGCGCTGTCACAAATAAAAAGAAGACTTAAAAAGGCTAAAACAATTGTTTTCATCTCTATTTTTTCTGATTTTTGCAGCCTAAATATCACGAATTAATTTTAAAATCATCACATGTTCTTAAATATTGATCAAATTAATACCAATACCTTACAATCTGTTGTTCATTTTTTTTATAGCTGGTTGCTTCAACAAACGAACAACGAAGGCTTGTCACAATTGTTATCAACCACCATGGTAGGTGCATTTATTGTTTTAATTGCACTCCTTTTATTGTTTGTTTTTCGTAAAATATTTGTGCGAATTGCTCATCAGTTTGCCTTAAACACCAAAACCGAATGGGACGATATTCTCTTAAAAAATAAGTTCTTCATTGGTTTGGCTCATCTAGCTCCCGCAAGTTTCATATACTATGCGGCCAACTTTTCAGATGCATTTTATCCCGGATTTGAAATTTACATTCTAAAATTCGGAAAATTATATTTCCTTTTTGCGGCTATTTTCATCATTAATGCGTTGTTGTCATCCATCAATGAAATATACAATAAAAGTTTTTCCTTGTCGAAAGAGCGTCCACTGAGCGGATTTATACAACTCATTAAAATTTTCAGCTATTTTATTGCCTTACTGATACTCATATCAATAGTCTCTAATTTAGATTTAAGCAATCTGTTTAAGGGTTTGGGTGCCGTGGCTGCAATTCTCTTACTGATTTTTAAAGACACCATTTTAGGCTTTGTAGCCAGCATTCAGATAAGCATGAACGACATGGTGAAGGTTGGCGACTGGATTGCCATGCCATCGCGTGGTGCTGATGGCGATGTGATTGAAATCAAACTCCACACGGTGAAGGTTCAAAATTGGGACAAAACAATTTCCATGATACCAACCTATTCGATGATCACCGAAACGTTTGTGAATTGGAAAGGAATGGAACAATCGGGAGGTCGACGTATTAAACGTTCCATCAACATTGATATGAACAGCGTAAAATTTTGTTCTCAGGAAATGCTGCATAAATTTGAAAAATTCGTGCTAATTAAAGACTACGTGCAGAACAAACAAAAAGAAATCGAAGAATTTAATTCCACTTTAAAAGTAGCGCCTGAAGATCATTACAATGGCCGAAGACAAACTAATTTGGGCATATTCCGCAAATATCTGGAAGCCTATTTAAATGCCAATCCAAACATCAATACCGAAATGACTTTTTTGGTCCGTCACCTTCAACCCACGGAAACCGGAATTCCTGTCGAGATATATGTATTTAGTAAGGACCAGGCATGGGCCAAATACGAAGCCATACAGGCTGACATTTTTGATCATGTATTAGCGGTGATTCCGGAATTTGACTTAAAAGTATTTCAAAGCCCCAGTGGTCGCGATTTTCAGAGTCTGGCCAAATTAAATGGAAACTGATTGGCTAAAAAGTGTGGTCACATTTCCATCATTCCCATTTTTTTATAGCTTTACAGGGCTTTAAAACAGAACGAAGAGGAAATAGAGGATGCGTTTTATAACACTATTGATAATTGGAGTATTGATCCTGTCGGGCCAGATCACACTAGCCAGCAAAACTGTGGTTAAAAAAATAACCAATGATGTGATTGTCGTATCGCCCGACAAAAAACAATTGCATACCCTGGGATGGCCTAACGACATTATTAATTCCATTGCCGTAAACACGAAACAGGGAATTGTACTGATCGATACGCAAAACTCTCCGGCGAATGCCCGTTTAATTAAAGCTGCCATTATCGACTATTTTAACGATTCTACCTTTTTCTACATTATCAATACGCATGGTCATTCCTGCCACTCAGGAGGAAATTGCATTTTTGATTTGAACAACATTGTTGCTCAAAAAAACAGTGCCCAGGAAATTAAAAATTACGATGATCTCTTTCTGGGTCAAACAGTTGAATTTTTGCGTAAAGAGATCTATCACAAAACAATTCTGCTTGATACCGTTTCCACCACCGGTGTATTCTCCGATTCCATTAATGAGGCCATTGATTTATATAAGTTTTATGAGAATGATCTCATTAACAACTACAAAGCACGTTATCCCGATTTAACCTTCGATGAAAACATGACTTTAACAGCGGGCAATAAAACCATCCTGCTGAACTATATGGGAGAAGGTCATGGCAACGCCGATATTACGGTATATATCAAGGAAGACAAATTACTTTGCACCGGTAATTTATTTCATTTAGGATCGTATAAAGAAGAAGCCATGCCCAGCTTTTACCAAGGTAGAAACAACGACATCGATCATTGGATTTCAACGTTGGAAACGGTTTTGAATCCACAAAACGCCATTGATCAGGTGATATCCACCCACGGTAAACATCCCTTTAAGCGCGAAAACATGGAATTCATCTTAGCCTATTGCAAAGAAGTAAAGTCAAAAGTTCGCGAAGCAAAATCGACCAATCAAAGTCTTGAATCTGTTCAGAACATCGAAAATTTCAACGCGCTATTCGATCAATATAAAAAGGTAATTTCCATCAACGACAACGTAAAAGAAATGCACGCCCGCAACATTGGGATTATTTGGAAATACGTACAATAAGCTGGGTGCTGCCCGCCCGGACGACTCCGGTCGGACGGGGTTACTGGTTACTGAATGTTGGATGTTTAATGGCGTGTTATGCTTCGAAACGGGTTATCCCGCAAACACTAGCGCAAGAATAACCAATTGTCCTGAGTTGAACGTTGACTATCAAAATAATAACCCTCTGCATCGAAAGCTTTTAATTCGTCAACTTTCTCCAGTTGATTTTCGATGATAAAACGGGCCATCATGCCACGGGCGCGTTTGGCATATACGGCCACCATATTAATTTCACCATTGTTTTCCTGATAAAAAGAGGTGGAAACTACCCTACTTTTTAAGCTTTTAAAATCAATGGCTGATGAATATTCATTAGACGCTACATTGATTAACACCCGATCGCCAGGTGATTCAAAAACAGCCTTGTCAATTGTTTTAGTCAGCGTTGTTTTCCACAATTCATACAAATTCTTTTTTCCCCTGAAAGAATGTCTCGTTCCCATTTCAAGACGGTGTTCCTGAATCAAATCCAAAGGGCGAATAAGGCCATACAACCCTGATAATATACGAAGTACACTTTGAGAATACTCCAATTCCTGCCGGTTAAATTCACCGGCTCGCAATCCACGATATGCTTCACCTGTAAATGAGAGTATGGCTGGTGCGGAGTATTCAGGGGCATGTTCCTTATGCCAATTCCGGTACCTGTCATAATTCTGCACTGCTAATTTTTCGCTGATTTTCATGATTGCCGAAAGCTCTGTCGGCTTAAGTTTTTTCAGATCTGTGATAATTCCGCTCGATTTATTTAGGAATTCAGGAATTGTAAACTGGTTTGTTGCCTTTTCTGATTGAGGCAAGACCTTCATGTCTTTGGCAGGCGATAAAATGGCTAGCATAAAATTGAGAATTGTAAATGGAAATAGATTGCAAATGTAAAATATTTAATAAACCCTGTGGATAAGTTCCATGTTTAATCGCTTGCTAATTCCAGGGTATGTTGAATTAATTCCAACCCTCCATAATTTCCATGACCCGGAATAACAATCCGTGCCGACGGAAATTTCTTCAGTAGTTTGTCCAGGGTTTTAGGATAGGCTACCAAGTCTCCGTCAGCAGTATTTCCTAAATTTCTCGATTCAACACTTTTGACCATGCAGGCGGGAAATAAAATCTGTTCTGAAGGAATCCAAACCACAATATTATCCATGGAATGGGCTGCCCCCAGATAGTAACATTCAATTCGGATATCGCCCAATTCCAATACCAGTGAATCATTAAAAGCATATTCCGGAAGTGGAAGCTTGTTGGCTTTGGCAATATCGATGGTTAACTGATTGGCATAGGTATTAATTCCTTGCTTTAAGATAAATTCCAAGCCGCCCATACAATCAACATGCCAATGATTGGGAACAAATCCAATCACTTCAAGATGCATGGAGTTAGTCATATAAGACAATAACTTTTCCGTTTGAGCATTGGTCCATGGAGAGTCGAACAACCAGGCTTGCTGCCCGTTGATTAGAATTAATCCATTTGCCCCAACCCTGCCCCACTTCGGCATAATTGAATAGGATACATGGATATATGCATTTTCAGATATTTTTATTAATTCGATATCATCGGTAATTTTGATCGCATCTCCGGGAGCTGTTGAAAATCCATGGAATTGAACCAGGATAAGAATTAAAGCTGCAACTACTTTCTTCATGCCTTTAATTTTACCAAAGCAAAATTACCGATCATTTATTCCTTTTCCAACTAAAATTTGTGGTATACATTTTTCAATTCGTGATTCCCTTGTTCTGGATTGTTTGGCCTGCGAAAAATAATATAGATATCCACGCTGCCTTCCTGGAGTTAATGCCTCAAAAGCGGATTTTAAGAAAGGGATTTCATCTAATTTATGCTGAAATTCTTCAGGATATTCAAGTTTCTCTTGCTCTTTTAAAGGAATCTTCAATCCGGTTTTTTCCACCTCAACGGCCTCAAAAACATATGCTTTAAGAATAGGCTCCAAGTCCAATATCTTTTGAATATTGATGAATCGTATCTGGCGCGCCGCCTGCACATTTTCGGTTTGTTGGACAAGAATACCCTTGGCATCGTTGAGCAGTGCGCCCTTAAAAAAACTCAGCGCACAATATTCTTTAAATGCACTTACAATAACAATGTTTCTCTTTTTAAAAGTGTAACAAGGTACCCCCCATTTTGATTCTTCGTTGAGCCCACAGTCAAGAACAATCTTACGCAAAAGTTGCAATTCCTCCGACCAATTGTTGACTTTACAGCGTGGCGTACCTCCAAACGGGCAACGGCCGCAACCTTCGGTGAAATAAACATCAACAATTGTATTCATGTAACACGCGAATTAGTATTTCTATAGTAGTATATCAATTGCCCAGCTCAATTGTATGGTAAACTAATCATTCAAACCCTTGCCATCAAAAATCAACGGAATACATTTTTCAATCCTTGATTCCCTGGTTTTGGTTTGTTTTGCTTGCGAAAAATAAAAAAGATAGGCCCGTTGACGTCCCGGGCTTAAAGCCTCAAAAGCAAGTTTTAAAGCCGGGTTTTCGTTCAACTTGTTTTGAAATTCATCGGGGATCTTGTATTCATCTATTTTTTTAAATTCCACTTTTAAACCTGCTTTTTCCGCTTCGATGGCTTCGTTAATGTAGGCTTTCAAAATGGGTTCCAACTCAACTATTTGCTGAACATTTGTAAAGCGAACCTGACGGGCGGCCTGCACGTTCTCCGTTTGTTGGATTAGTATTCGATGAGCATCGTTGAGTAAGGCGCCTTTGACAAACAAAAGGGCACAGTATTCTTTAAATCCATGGATTAATACAACATTACTTTTCTGAAAAGTGTAACAAGGAACACCCCACTTCAATTCTTCAGATAATTCACAGTCAAGAACAAGCATTCTTAATTGCTCATATTCTTCCCGCCACTTTTTGGCTTTATCGAAATAAAAATCAACCTTTGGATTCATTCAATGCAATTTTTCGATTTGCTGGTCTAAAGTACCACGACAAAATAATAAAAACAAGTTGAAAAACTGGTCCAAGAATTTCTTTGACGTCATTAACACCAGTTGCGAGGTGGGAAAATAATGCACCACTCATGGTGAAAAAAAATCCCGCATAGGCCCATTCTTTCAATAGGGTGAATCGGGGCACTAAAATGGCTGCAACTCCAAGAATTTTCCATACCCCAATAATGGTCAAAAAATACATTGGATAACCTAAAGGAATTACTAAATCAACCATTCCTTCAGCATGAAATAGTTGCGCTAAACCACTTCCCAACATACCAAAGGCCAACAAAGCTGTGGCTACCCAATAAATGATTAAATTTCTTTTTTTCATACTTAATGTTTTAAGTTGATGAAAATATATTCCTGTTTATGATCTGAATCGTTTATGTTCATTCAAACAAAACACTGAAACATTTGTTCGATCTTCAAATTCATAGTATCCAATGAAATTTATCGACAATTAGTTATCATTATTGTAGTTTAAATGCAATACTATTTTTCAACTGCAGTCATCCATTCAAATATTCATTTCGCTTAATATCAATCCCTTTCCGAATTAAATAAGCATGATAAACACTTGGAATATCGTGTGTCCATTTTGGTAAAATCAGGGATTACCTTTCTCATAATTACCTAAACTTTAAGGTCACCATGAAGGATGGTTTATGGATTTAAATAATTTCACGAAATCACTAGAATTCAATTAATTAAACGTATCTTTGTCTCCGGATTATTTCTCCGTTGATATTAATCATCTTCTTTGTAAACGATATTGAAGCGCTGAGGCCTTCTATCAATAGCCCTTATTTGATTATTGCAACACTGGTTGTCAACTTAATGACTGATTTCCCGAAGGTAAGCCTTTATAAATTCATATTTTGACATTTCGCCTATTTCATTGATCTGCGATCCGTTACAAATCAAAAAGAAATTCATATGACTTTACTGAAAATGGGGGTGATTGGCACTTCAAAAAAGGAGGACGAAAGACGCTCCCCAATTCATCCTGAACATTTAAACCGACTTCCTGAATCCATTCGCAGGCAGCTTGTTTTTGAAAAAGGCTACGGTGCTCCGTTCAACAAAAGTGATGAAACAATTGCTGAGCAAAGCGGTGGAATAGCTTCACGATCTGAAATATTATCCAACATAGGTTCAGTCCTTATAGCCAAACCGGTCTTATCTGACTTAAAAGAATTAAAAGAAGGCGGTATTTTATGGGGCTATCCACATTGTGTCCAGCAAATGGAACTTACACAAACTGCGATTGATCGTAAACTCACATTGATTGCTTTCGAAGATATGTTTGTTTGGAATCCCAATGGACAGATTGGAAGGCATACTTTTTATAAAAACAATGAATTGGCTGGTTACAGTGCGGTGATACATGCACTGCAGTTGAAGGGAATCGATGGTCATTACGGGAACCAACGAAAGGTGATCATATTTAGTTTTGGTGCCGTTAGCCGGGGAGCCATTTATGCCTTAAAAGCACATGGCTTTAGAGACATTACCATTTGCATTCAAAGACCCGATCATGAAGTAAGAGAAGAAGTGTTGGATGTCAACTATGCCCGCATCAGAAAGGGCGAAGAGAACGAGCCGAGACTAATTATAGTTGAACATGACGGATCGGAACGACCATTATTAGATCTGATCAATGAGTCCGAAATTATCATTAACGGCACTTATCAAGACACCGATGATCCCATCGATTTTGTACTGGAGGAAGAAAAATCATCGCTCCGACCCGGCACATTAATCATTGATGTTAGTTGCGATGAAGGCATGGGTTTCTATTTTGCAAAGCCAACCTCCTTTAAACATCCAATTATTTCAGTTGATCAGATTGATTATTATGCGGTTGATCACACCCCCAGCTATTTTTGGGAAAGTGCAACAAGATCTCTTTCCGCTGCATTGATTGTACATTTACCCTCTGTTATTTCCGGTCGTACAAGTTGGATGCAAAATGAAACCATCAAAAATGCAATAAATATTGATAACGGAGTAATTGTAAAAGATCCCATACTCAGATTTCAGAGCCGTCAAAAGGCATATCCTCACCTCTTGATTAAGGCAGCAGATTAAATAACTATTGAATAGTGTTCTGTGTTTTTTCGAAAAAGAAAGGGCCATTTCAGGCTGATAAGTTAAACGAGGGTGCCCAATTTTGGGCTCCCTCGTTTTAGTTGATTCATAGCTATGCCATATGACCAAGTAGATCAAAAATTACCTTTTGAGTCGAACAAGTGCTTGATACAAACCCGAGCGTTGAAATGAGCTCGGGCACAGTTGCCATTTCAAGCAAAAACCCCTTAATTGGAATCTTTCCAAACTTCGAACAAAGGAATTATAAAACTGACGCTCTCCTTCTTTTTCTATTAAAATAAATTTAACTTGAAGCTCTCAAAAAGGGTATTTGAGTGAATGGGAAAAATACACAACAAACTGTGGGACAAATTGAATGAAAGGTAAAATATTTATTGTAGACGATGATCTTTTGTCCTTAGAATTTCTTAGGCAAATATTAGAGAACGAAGGGTATACGGTTCAAACGGAAGACAATTCGATTTATGCTGTTGAAAAAATTAGAATATTTGAACCCGATTTGGTTTTACTGGATGTGTGTATGCCAGATATTGATGGATTTGAAGTCTGCAAAAGACTGAAAAATGAAGAAAATACAAAAGCTATTCCCACGATCTTTTTAAGTGTTGCAAGCAACACGGAGGAAAAAATCAAAGGCTTTCAAGCCGGGGCTGTTGACTACATGACCAAACCTTTTGACGAGCAAGAGTTGCTGCTTAGAGTAAATTCCCAAATTCAACTGTTTCATTTCAGAAAAGAAAAGGTCCGACAAGCCAACGAAATGATAACGTATAGTCAACAGTTAGAACAGGAAATTGCCGAACGAAAAAAAATAGAATGGGAATTAAAAAAAGCCCAAGAGATTACCCACATTGGAAGTTGGCACCTCGATATTGCCACCAATGAAGTAGTTTGGACCGAAGAGCTTTATAAAATGTATGGATTTGATCCCAAATTACCTCCGCCTTCCTACTCCGAGCACAAAAAATTGTTTACTCCTGAGAGTTGGGAGCTATTGTCCACGGCGTTGGCGGAAACAACGGCAAGCGGAACACCGTATGAACTTGAATTGAAAACAATTAAGGACGATGGAAGCAATGGTTGGATGTGGGTACGTGGTGAAACCATGCAGGATGCCAAAGGAAAAACCACCGGGCTTTGGGGCGCCGCCCAGGATATTTCAAAACACAAAAAAAATCAAGAAAAGCTTCAACAAAGCAACGTACAATTCAACATGCTAATTGACCTGGCTCCCGATGCCTTTTTTCAGGGGAATAAACATGGTCAATTTATTTTAGCCAATAAAGCCGCATTAAAGCTTAGCGGATATAGCTTAAATGAATTGCTCAACATGAATATCACTGATTTGTTTTCAGAAGAGCATTTAAATGATAGAGCACTTCGATTCGACCTACTTGAAAATGGTGAAACGGTAAATATTGAGCGTGAATTAATAAAAAAGGATAGAAGCACTTGCATTATTGAGATGCATTCCGCAAAAATGCATGATGGCACCTACCAATCCTTTTTTAGGGATATTACGGAAAAAAAGAACATAGAAAAAGAAAATAACCTTCAAAAAACAGAATTGCAGGAGTATTTTGAAAACGATATTTCTGCCGATTACCTGGTGTCTGTTGAAGGCGAAATGATCAGTTGTAACAATACATTCCTTGAAATGTTTCGATTTGAAGATAAATCACATACTGATATATTTAACATTACTGAATTATACAAACACCCTGCTGACCGTAAAAAAATGGTTCAACTGGTCAAAAAATTTCAGAAGATTGAAAACTATGAGGTGGACTTCAGAGATCGAAAAGGGAATATTGTACACACAATGATTAACGCCGTTGGAATTTTTAATGAAAAGAATAAATTACAGAAAATAAGAGGGTACGTTGTGGATATTTCGGCGCTAAAAAAAGCCGAAGCAGAACTTCACGAGAGCGAAACAAAATACCGCCATTTATTCGAGAATAACCCTTTGCCCATGTGGATTGTCGATGCTGAAACCCATGCCTTTTTAGAGGTAAACGAAGCAGCTGTTAATCATTATGGTTATTCCAGAGAAGAGTTTCTTCAAATGACCATCAAAGACATTCGTATAGAAAAAGACACCGTCGTCCTCGATCAGGAGATGCAATCACCAGGACATAATCCTAATTGCCATGGCGTTTGCAAACACCTTCAAAAAAATGGAGCCATTATCCAGGTCAACATTATATCACATAATGTCAGTTTTGAAAACCGGAACGCCCTTATGGTAGTTGTAAATGACATCACAGACAGGCTCAAGGCCGAAGAATCCATACAAAACGAACGTAATTTGCTGCGTACCTTAATCGATCATATCCCTGGCCCAATATACATCAAGGATACTCAAGGGCGAAAAGTGATTGTGAACAAAGCCGATTTACACTTCTTAAACGTCGAAAATGAATCTGCGCTTATTGGCAAAACCGATCTGGAAGCCATACATGGAATTATAGGAGCACGCGGGTATAACGACGACATGGAAGTACTTCAAACCGGAATCCCCATTCTAAACAAAGAAGAATATTTCATCCTCCCCAATGACGACCATCGATGGTTACTAACTTCAAAACTCCCCATCCACAATCAGAATGGAGAAATTTATGGATTGGTGGGCATTGGTCGGGATATTACAGAGCAAAAAGTGTCGAATGAATCGATTTTGAAATTATCCATAGCCATAGAACAAAGCCCATTATCAATTGTCATCACCAATACCAGAGGCGAAATTGAATTTACAAATCCAAAGTTCACTGAGGTAACCGGTTATTCTGCCATTGAAGTCAAGGGGCAAAACGCAAGAATTATACAATCAGGATTTACCCCGAAGTCGAACTACGAAACCATGTGGAACACCATTTCAGGTGGTAAAGAATGGAGAGGTGAATTTCATAACCGAAAAAAGAACGGAGAACTTTATTGGGAATCGGCCACCCTGGCTCCCATCATCAATGAAAAGGGCGAAATTATCAACTACATAGCCATTAAAGAGGACATTACCGGCAAAAAACAGTTGCTGGAAGAATTGGTCGCCTCAAAAGCCAATGCCGAAGAAAGCGATCGATTGAAATCAGCCTTTCTGGCCAATATGAGCCACGAAATACGCACTCCGCTAAACGGAATCCTTGGTTTTACGGAGCTAATGATTGATCCTGATTTTGATGACAACCAAAAGGCCGACATGGCCCGAATGATTCTCGACAATGGTGATCAGCTACTGGCCATCATTAACGACGTACTGGATATTTCAAAAATAGAATCCGGACAAATTGATTTGCGGGTGTCAAACTTTGAGGCCAATCAGCTTCTTTTCGATTTGAAAAGTGCATTTGATCAGCGTGCGGAAGTGAATCATCTGGAACTGAAACTATCTTCAAATATTGCAGCTAAAGTGGTGAATATTACTTGCGACTACATGAAATTGAAACAGGTATTGTCCAACCTGATGAGCAATGCCATTAAATATAGCGACACCGGAACCGTTGAAATAGGTTTAAAAGCCGGAAAATCGCAAATTACCTTTTACGTAAAGGATACTGGAATAGGAATTCCAAAGGAGTTTCATGAGAAAATATTTGACCGTTTCAGGCATTTGGAACCCAACCGTTCAAAACTGGCTGGTGGCAATGGACTTGGCTTGGCCATTTCAAAAAGTTTTATTGAATTGATGGGAGGTAAAATTTGGGTCGAAAGCGAAGTGGGCGTAGGAAGCACCTTCTTTTTTTCCATTCCAACAGATTTAAGCAAAAAATCGTAAATTCCAATTCAAGATGAAAAAACTAAAAATTTATAGCGACCAATTGGAAAGGGCATTTTTGTCTCTCGATAAGGATAGCGCTGAAAAAATATTAAAAGAAGCATTGACCTTAGGTTCACCCATCGAAATTGCGGGCGAACTGGTTGCCTTAACGCTCAATCGCATTGGTGCGGCATGGGAAGAAGGTACACTGGCGCTGTCGCAGGTATATATGAGCGGAGTGATGTGTGAAGAGTTAATTGACAAAATACTGCCGCCGCAAAGCCCCATCCGAAAGGCGCAGCCCAAAATGGCCATCGCGGTATTTGAAGATTATCATTTGCTTGGTAAACGTATCATACTTTCATCGCTACGGGCAAGTGGATTCGAATTGATCGATTTGGGGGGTGGATTATCGGCTGATCAACTTGTAGAAATTATTCACAAAGATGGTATCAAAATCTTGCTGCTTTCAGTTTTGATGCTTCCATCGGCATTGCATGTGAAGCAATTAAAAGAAATGCTGAAAGACACCGATGTGAAAATTGTTGTTGGTGGTGCTCCTTTTCGCTTCGACGAGGAGTTATGGAAAGAAGTGGGCGCCGATGCCTTTGGTAAGGACCCGGCAGAAGCCATTCAAATTGTAACACAACTGATGGAGGAGATCAAATGAAAACACATAAAATGACATCGATGGAACGGGTATTGACTACTCTGTCGCATAAAGAACCCGACCGCGTACCACAATTCCTCTTGCTCACTATGCACGGGGCAAAAGAACTGGGAATGCCGATCAAAGAATATTTCTCGAAAGCAGAATATGTAGTGGAAGGACAAACACGACTTCAAAAAAAATACAACAACGACTGTTTCTATTCTTTTTTTTATGCCCCATTAGAAATTGAAGCATTTGGAGGTGAAGTCATTTATGCCGAAGATGGACCACCCAATTCAGGCCAATCTTTCATACACGATGTTGAAAAAATCAGCAGTCTCGTGGCTCCAAAAATAAACGAGTCGAAAATGCTCCATAAAGTGTTGGATGCTACCGCCAAACTCAAACAAAAAGCAGGATCGAACCTACCAATTATTGGCGTAGTGATGTCTCCTTTTTCGCTGCCCGTGATGCAAATGGGGTTCGAAAAATACCTCGACATCATGCACTTTCGGAAAGATTTGTTTGATCACCTGATGCGTGTGAACGAGGAATTTTGTGTGAATTGGGCCAATGCCCAGCTAGAAGCAGGCGCCACCGCTATTTGTTATTTCGACCCAATATCCAGTTCATCCATTATCCCCCGCGAAAATTACCTGAAATCAGGATTTCAGATAGCAAAGCGAACAATAAATCAAATAAAAGGCCCCACAGCCACCCATTATGCATCGGGTAACTGTTTGCCAATAGCCGATCTAATACCTCAAACCGGAACTGCTGTGATTGGCGTCAGCTCAAAAGAAGATCTATCGCTACTGAAACAAGAGTTCAAAAATAAAATAAGCATTTTAGGTAATCTCAACGGCATTGAAATGCGGCGATGGACCGAAGAACAAACAATTTCAAATGTGCGCAATGCCATTGAAAAAGCTGCACCTGGCGGAGGATTCATTCTATCCGACAACCATGGAGAAATTCCATTCCAGGTACCCGATGAAGTCCTAAAAACAATTTCGGAAACGGTACTTGAATACGGAAGGTATCCAATTAATAAGTAGTATGGAAGCTAAACTTTGTATTTATATTTGTAACTCATTAGTTCCTGAAGTCAGCCACCTGCTTCGAATGGGCAGCTACCCCGATGTAACATTAAAAAGTTTCCCTGCGGTTTGTGTTGGCAAAGCCCTTAATAACGAAAGAATAATGGCCATGGTGGCCGACCAAATTGAGCACTTTTCAAAAATCCTCGTTTTTGTGAGCGCTTGCAGGGGTAAAGCAAAAGATATTCAGCCCATCCATCCCAAAATCGAAATCGTTCAATTGGAACAATGCTTCGAGCTACTTTTTAACTTGCCATCGATTTACCATTTGATTAAACAAGGTAGCTACATCGTTTCCAACGGCTGGTTGAGAAACATGGATCATCACCTAAAAGAATGGGGATTCGATGAACATGGGGCCAAAACATTCTTTGGTGAATCATTGAAAAAAATTGTGCTGCTCGAAACGGGTTTGCCCGACAACGACCCGACCAAGCTTGAAAAACTTTCGGATTACATGGGATTACCTGCTGAAATTTTCCCCATTGGAAACAGTCATTTGCAAAAATTCTTCGAAAATTTCATATTCAACTGGCGGAACGAAAACGACAGAAAAACGTTTAATGAACGAATTTCTCTGATCAACCGTGAAAGTGCCAACTACACACTGATCTTTCATCACCTCCAAAAATTAATTGACAAAACCGATGAAAAAATCATTGTCGGCGAATTATTTCATCTCATCGATTTATTGTTTGCTCCAAATCAAATTGTTTATCAAAAAATAGAAGGAACTTTAAGCGAGTTACATTATTTTAAACCCAACAACCCGGGCTTTACGTTCAAATTGGAAGATTCGTTTGAAGTAGAGATCAATCAATTTGAAGAACATATTGGTGTGTTTGGAATAATTGGGGTTAAGTTTCCTGAACACATACATAAGTATCAGTCGATGACTATTGTCATTAGCCAAATGGCAGGCTTGGCCATTTCGAATGCCAGAAAATATTCTGAACTTGAAAAGGCAAAAGTAAAAATCACCGAAAGTGAAACCCGTTTTAAAGCTGTGATGCAACAATCCCCTTCGGTTTTTGAAATGTACAATTTAAATGGCTTACAACTTAGTGCCAACCGCGCTTACGAAGAACTTTGGGGGTTTCCGGCAAGTGATACGGTCAATCAATTTAATATTTTAAACAGCGAAGAAGTTAAACGAACAGGGCTCATCAACTATGTGATGAAAGCTTACAATGGTGAAATTGTTCAAGTTCCTGAATATCTTTTTAATCCAACAGGGAAAACAGAAGCAAATGGAAAAGGCAGAGAACGATGGCTAAGCACCCGAATTTATCCACTAAAAGATCGTAATGATAAGGTTCAAAATATTATTATTACGCACGAAGACGTTTCGGATAAAAGAGAGGCTGAAATAAAACTGGCACGGAGCAATCAAAAATTTAAAAATTTGAGTCAATCAGCTACCGCAATGTTGAATCTGAAATCGGCCGAAGAGGTATACGAATACTTATCAAACTCATTACACCAACAGTACCCCGATTCGATTATTTTATTAAACACCATTAATGAAGAAAAACAAATTGCAAGCCTACGCAAAGTTGAAGGAATTTCTCAAAAATTAATCAATACAGTTAAAAAACTTTCGGGGTTTAGTATCATCAACTATAACTTCAAACTAATTCCCAGTCATATTGACCTAATTAGTTCGGGTACCTTTCATCCTCTAAAAATGGGATTAAGCGATTTCGCCGGATCCGAATTTCCAAAAGTAGCCGCTAAAACCATTGAAAAGCTGTTAGGCATACGTCAAATTTACACCATTGGTATGACCAAGGACAATAAATTATTGGCAGCCATACACTTTTTGAACCGAAGCAAAAATCCCATTTCCGACAATGAATACATCGAATCGTTTGTTAAACAAGCAGGTATTGTTATTGAACGCAAACTCGCTGAAGAACAACTTCGAATTAGTGAAGAAAAGTATCGCCTGCTAACTGAAAACGCTTCTGATGTGATATGGATATACAACCTTACAAAGGAAAAATTCACCTACATGAGTCCGGCCATTTTGCAATTAAGAGGACTCACACCTGAAGAAGCACTGGCCGAAAAAATAGAGGAAGCACTAAGCCCGGAATCAGCTGAATTTTTAATGAAAACCTTTAGCGACGATTTTTCCACCTATGTTGCCAGCCCGGAAAAACACGAATTTTATATCAATCAGGTGCAACAACCCTGCAAAGACGGTCGTATCATCTGGGTTGAAATATCAAGCAAATTCAGGAAGAATACAAAATCAGAAATTGAAGTCGTTGGAGTAAGCAGAAACATTGATAAAAGAAAAAAATTGGAGTTTGAACTCCGCGACATCAATGCCACAAAAGACAAATTCTTCTCCATCATTTCACATGACCTGCGCAGTCCTTTTGCATCAGTGGTCAGTCTGCTAGATTTAATGGCAGAAAATAGTTACAACTATTCACCCGACGAACTCAATCATTTCACTCAATCAGCATTGAAGACGGCAAAATCAACTTATCAATTATTGGAAAACTTGTTAGAGTGGTCTCGTCTGCAAAGAGGAGTTCTCCCTTTCGATCCGGAAAACATTCAATTAAAGGAGTTTTTTAATAGCTGTGATCCATCAACTTTTGAAATGGCAGAAAAAAAGCTGATCACAATTAGCATTGACACCCCTGAAAATTTAATGGTATTTGCCGATACCGTAATGCTTCATTCTATTTTTAGAAATTTAGTCACTAATGCAATAAAATTCACCAACGAAGGTGGAAAAATTTATATCAATACTGAATTCCATAAAGAGAATACTATTTTAATTTCTGTAAAAGACAATGGAATAGGAATGGATGCTACAAGACTTAATAATCTTTTTCGAGTAGGCATAAATGTGAGCCGACCCGGAACCAACGATGAACCAAGTTCAGGCTTAGGACTGATTCTATGCAAAGAGTTTGTGGAAAAACACGGTGGAAAAATTTGGGTCGAATCGGAAATAGGGAGAGGAAGCACCTTCTATTTCACTCTTCCCCAAAACATTGACACTGAACTTACGGATTTAAAAATCGATATGGCATGAACGATCAGAACAAAACCAAAGAAGAACTCCTTATCGAGTTGCAGGCCTTAAAACAAGAGCACGAATCCTTAAAAACATCATTTACAATTGACACGAACAAACGTAAGCATGTTGAACAGGCACTACAGATAAGCCAGAACAGCTTGTATGAAGCACAAAAACTGGCACATATTGGAGTATGGGATTGGGATGCTAAATCCGATAAGGTAATCTGGTCCGAAGAGTTGTATCGAATTTCAGGTCTTGATCCGAAACTACCGGCACCAAGTTTTAGTGAACAAGCCAATATATATACGCCAGAAAGTTGGCAGCTGCTGAAAACCACTGTCGAAAGCACCATGCAAACGGGTGAATTATACCAGCTTGAACTCGATCTCATCCGTCCTGATGGTAATCTGCGAAATGTGAATGCTTTTGGCGGTGCAAAATTTAATGCAAGGAAGCAAATTACCGGACTATTCGGCACCCTTCAGGATATCACCGAGCGCAAAAATGCCGACTTAAAACTGAAACTTTCTGAAGAAAAATTCAGGGCATTCTTCATGGCTATTCCTGTCCCCATTTACACCTGGAAGCAAGAAGGAGAAGATTTTGTACTTGTTGAATGTAATAGTGCTGCTTTGGCTTTCACGAATGGGGACGTTGAAAAGCTTATTGGGATAAAGCATAGCCAAATGTATAAGGATAATCAACAAGTTCTGGATGAATTTAAACTTTGCATGGAGGAAAAATCGGTGATTGAACGAGATATGGAATACCATTTCAAACATAACGATACCGTTAAATTCCTGCATGTTAAATATGCTTATGTGCCACCTGATTTTGTAATGGTCCACACTGAAGATTATACGGAAACTGTGCAGGCTGAAGCAGCTCTCAAAGAAAGCGAAGCCAAATTCAAATATATGTTTGACCATTCGATGAATGGAAAATCCATTACCCTGCTTTCGGGTGGTATGAAAACGAATGAGGCCGTTAGTGATATGCTGGGTTATACAAGCGAGGAACTTGAAAAAATAAATTGGAGTGATATTACCCATCCCGACGATATTAATTTAACACAGAAAGCCATAGACCAACTCACAAGCGGAGAAAGAGATTGGGTGCGTAATAAAAAAAGATTTATCCACAAAAATGGATCAACGGTTTGGGCCGATGTAGGCAGCTTTTTAAGAAGAGACAGCAAAGGAAATCCAATTTGCCTTATGACGTCACTTAACGACATCACCAAAAATAAGCAAACGGAAGAAGATTTAATCAAAGCAAAGGAACAAGCTGAAGAATCAGAATTACAGTTCAAACAACTATTTGATAATGCTGCTGATGCAATTATAATCGCAGAATTAGAAAATGGAATTATTATCAACGTAAATCAAGCCGCGGAGCGACTGCTACAGATGCCTAAAAATGAAATCATTGGACTCCATCAAAGCAAAATCCACCCGAGGGAGGCAGAAAAATATTCAACAGACAATTTTCGTCATCACCTGGAAATGGACGACAAAACAAGATTTAACAACTTAATTGAAAATAAAATTGTTCGTTCTGATGGAACAGAAGTACCCGTAGAAATATTAGCGTCAAAAGTAAAGTATAAAGGAAAAAACTGCTTGGTTGGAACATTCAGAGATATTACAGAACGTAAAAAAGCCGAACTTGAACTTCTATTGGCGAAAGAATCAGCTGAAGCGAATAGTGCCAATGTCACCGCTATTATTGAAGGTACAAACGACAGTATTTGGGCCTTTAACCGAAACTATGAAATTTTATACATCAACAATGCCTTCCAATCAGATTTTTTACAATCGTTTGGCGTTTTGATTGAACCAGGTATGAACTTAGTTGAAGCACTTCCTGAAACCATAAGACCAATATGGAAACCCCGCTACGATAAAGTATTGGCCAATGAGCAATATACAATTGAGGATGCTGTTGAAACCGATGTTGGTATCCTCTACATTCAAATAACTTTTAACCCAATTCTTAAGAAAGGTAAAGTTGTTGGAGGTTCGTGTTTCGGAAGTAACATTAGTCCCCGGAAACTTGCTGAAATAGAATTACTAAAAACCAAAGTGCAAGCCGAAGAAAGCGAAGAAAAATATCGCAAACTGATAGAAAATATGAATAGCGGTGTTGCTATTTATCAAGCACTTAATAATGGAAAAGAGTTTAGGATTATTGATTTTAATAAAGCCGCTGAAAAAATTACAAATACATCGGCGACCGATGTAGTAGGCAAAAACTTATTAAGTAAATTTCCGAACATGGATAAAAGTCCTTTTTTTAAGGCACTTCAATCAGTATCTGAATCAGGAAAAGATTTACATATTCCCCCGTTTTTTTATAAAGACAAACAAAGAGAGGGATGGCGCGAGAATTACATTTACAAATTGCCATCAGGCGAAATTGTTGCCATATTCGACGACATAACAGAACGAAAAAATGCAGAAATAAATTTAAAAAATCAAAACGAGGAATTAATTCTGGCCAAGGAGCAAGCAGAAGAAAGCGATCGACTTAAATCTGCTTTTTTGGCCAATATGAGCCACGAAATTCGCACACCAATGAATTCAATTATGG
>JBGUEP010000016.1:0-14970 GCA_041821245.1 Prolixibacteraceae bacterium | reverse complement strand
ATCAGGTTTATTTGTTTACAAACCTACGAAGTTTGAAATTCCTTCTTTATTGAATGATATTCAACAATCTTTTAATTTGCCAATATATCAGCAAGGAGTAAGTATAAGAATTGAATACAGTACAACCGAAAAGACTCAAATTTATTCCGATTACGATAAACTAAGGCAAATCATTTCCAATTTAACCGCCAATGCCAATAAATACACTGCAAAAGGAGAAATTGTTTTAGGTTGTACAGCAAAAAGTGATTGCTTTGAGTTTTACGTAAAAGATACAGGTATTGGTATTCCTAAAAAAGATATCGAGCTTGTATTTGAAAGATTCTATCGTGGTAGCAATATCGATGAGTCAAAATCGCGTGGCACCGGTCTGGGGCTTTGTATTGTGAAAGAATTGG
Organism: Prolixibacteraceae bacterium; assembly: GCA_041821245.1. Classification (GTDB taxonomy): domain Bacteria; phylum Bacteroidota; class Bacteroidia; order Bacteroidales; family Prolixibacteraceae; genus Roseimarinus. Next base: position 14,572 of record JBGUEP010000016.1, on the reverse strand, counting down.
TGGAAATGCTGGGCGGCAAAATCTGGGTTGAAAGCGAAGTGGGAAAAGGAAGTACCTTCTATTTTACAATCCCATTAGCAATATGAAAAGGTATTTCGACATAAGGGACACAGAACATGAAATCTCGCGTAAGATGAACATCAATCGGATTACACTGGATTTTTCAGCCGAAATCGAGAGTGGTTTTAAGGATAAATATTTTCAGAATTCACTTACACAATTTAGGTTGTCATTCATATTGATTACTTTTCTGTATGGTATTTTTGGCTATCTCGACAAGCTGATAATTGCAGAATATGTTCATCTTTTTCACTTGATCCGGTTTGGAATAGTGATTCCTCTATTTACTCTTGTTTCCTTTTTTCATTCAGTAAATATTTCATTAAAATATGGCAGGAGCTTTTATTTGTTTGTTTCATTGTTGGTGGGGCAGGTATTGCAGTTATGACCGTGAAAGCCCCTGAAAATTACACCTATTATGCCGGAATGATGCTGGTTTTTTCGGCTGGCTATTTTTTCGTCAAATTGCGCTTTTTTCTTGCAACAATAGCTGGATGGTTCACCCTACTTTTTTTCAATATCGGGGCTATTTTCTTCTCCGACACAAAAACATTTATGATCATCAGCAATAATTTCTTCTTCATTGCAGCCAATTTGATTGGAATGTTTGCGGCATACAATATTGAATTTTATGCACGAAGAGATTATTTTCTCAAATTACAGTTAGATCGACGGAACATCGAGATTGCTGAGGCCAACATCAATCTTGAATCAAAGGTTGATGAACGTACAAAAGAGCTTTTATCGGCAAAAGAACTTGCAGAACAGTCGGATAAACTTAAGTCCGCTTTTTTGGCCAATATGAGCCACGAAATTCGCACACCAATGAATTCAATTATGGGTTTTGCCAGTTTACTACCCGAAGAAGAATCGAAAGAACTAATTTGCCAATATTCCAACATTATCGTTCAAAATTCGGAGCAACTGGTTAGCTTAATCGATAGCATTATCATGTACTCTAAATTGCAATCAGGTTTATTTGTTTACAAACCTACGAAGTTTGAAATTCCTTCTTTATTGAATAACATTCAACAATCTTTTAATCTGCCCATATATCAGCAGGGTGTAGAATTAAAAATTGAATGCCATACTTGTGAAAAGGCACAAATAAATTCCGACTATGATAAATTAAGGCAAATAATTAACAATTTGACTGTTAATGCTTACAAATATACTCCCCTAGGTGAAATTGTATTGGGTTGTCAAGCAAAAAGTGATTGCTTTGAGTTTTACGTAAAAGATACGGGTATTGGTATTCCTAAAAAAGATATCGAGCTTGTATTTGAAAGATTCTATCGTGGTAGCAATATCGATGAGTCAAAATCGCGTGGCACCGGTCTGGGGCTTTGTATTGTGAAAGAATTGGTGGAAATGCTGGGCGGCAAAATCTGGGTTGAAAGCGAAGTGGGCTTAGGGAGTACGTTTTATTTTACCATGCCCATTAATGAGTTAAAATGAATCAGCTGATAAAAAATTGGAAACTAACAATTTCGGGGTTAAAATATTTTGAAACGAACATGTTTGCAGACAATCACAAACACGGATGAATCGAAGATCGGCGGTAGCCAAAATTCGACATGTGAGTTCCATACGGCAATTAAAAAACAAATTATTTACGTATGAAAATGGATAAGAATACGGTAAAAATAATGCAGTACGTTAATACTGGCGAGGTATTTTCTGGTGGTGTCGATACCATACTAAACTCGGGTGCAATTGGTTCGTGTGTTGTTATTGCTGCTTATGATCCAGTTAAATGTGTTGGAGCAATGGCTCATGTAATGTTGCCTGGCACCTTTCCTTCCAAAAATATCTTGCACGATACCCGATACGCCGCAAATGCCATAGATGAATTATTATACCAGCTTAATACGATTGGTACGAAAAACGAAAATATTGAGATTTGTTTAGTTGGAGGAGCGAATGTGCTTAAAAGGGAAAAAGATAGCATAGGACAAGACAATATTGATTCGATAGAGAAGATTCTCTGTGAAAAACAAATGAAAATTAAAGCCAAAGCACTTGGTGGTTTTGAAAGAAGAACCGTTCTGTTTGATATTATGAAGGGATGCATTTATTACACCGTGGGCGATTCGAAACAACAAATACTGTGGCAAATAGAGAATAAGTAATAACCTGAGAGTTTATATCTTAGTAGTCGACCGATAAAAAATCAACTTATGGATGAGTTAAACATACTACGTCAAAAAGTCCTCGATTTAGAAAGGGACCACCGCTTATTTAAAGAGATTGAAAATAAGCTACAAAGCGCTAATCAGCAACTTCAGGCAAGCGAACAGCAACTTAAAGCAACAAACCAGCAGTTAATTGCCAATGAGCAACAACTAAGGGCTGCCAACCAACAGTTAGAAGCCAGCGAGCAAGGACTGATAAATGCTAATAAAAAGTTACAACTTGCTAATGAGGAAATTAAAAGGAGCGAGAAATATCTTGAGAATATCATTGAAAACATAGCCGATCCAATTTTTGTGAAAGATGAGGATAGTAAGTTGCTGGTGGTTAATGACGCTTTTTGTCAACTTTTTGGGTTGAAAAAAGAAAATATCATTGGCAAAGACTTGGTAGAAGATGTCTCACCTGCAGAACGGGATAGTTTTTTGAGAATAGATAAAATGGTGCTTAATGATGGTAAAGAGAACATCAATGAAGAATCACTTACCGTTCGTGGTGGCCTCGATAGAACAATTGCTACCAAAAAATCACGGTTTATAGATGACAAAGGAAGAAAATTTCTCGTAGGTGTAATTCGTGATATTACAGAACGCAAGCAGACTGAAAAAAATATACTGAAAAATCAATATTATTTGAGCAAAGCTCAGGAAATGGGGAAAATAGGTACATGGGAAATTGATATAATAGAAAATCAACTTGTTTGGACCGATGAGAGTTATAATATATTGGGAGTGCCCATTGGAACGCCTATGACTTATGACATGTTTTTGAATCAAATCCATCCTGAAGACAGGGATTATGTTAATAGCGAATGGAGTATCGCCCTCACAAGTAAACAATACGATATTGAGCATCGACTGTTAATTGGTGACCAGGTAAAATGGGTCAGAGAAAAAGCAGATATAGAATTTGATGATAACGGAAATGCAATTAAGGCAATTGGTTTTATTCAGGATACTACTGCCAAGAAAAATATAGAGCGAGAATTAATCGCAGCAAAAGAAAAGGCCGAAGAAAGTGAGGAAAAATACAAAGCACTCTATGATAATGCACCCTTGTCGTATCAATCATTAAACGAAGACGGTAGTTTTAGAGATGTAAACCCAACATGGCTCTCTACTTTGGGGTATGAACGAGAAGAAGTGATTGGAAAATTCTATAAAGATTTTCTTCATCCGACTTGGCAAAGTCATTTCGAGCAAAATTTCCCTGCCTTTAAAAAACGTGGTTATGTAAGCGATGTGCAATTTAAAATACGCCATAAAAAAGGGCACTACTTAGACATCTCATTTGAAGGATGTATCGGTTACAATTCCGACGGAAGTTTTAAACAAACCTATTGTGTTTTTAAAGATATAACGGCTCAAAAATTAGCTGAAAACGAACTAATAAAAGCCAAAGAAAAAGCGGAAGAAAACGAACGAAAGTTAATTGAAGCTCAGAAATTATCACATATCGGAAATTGGGAATATATTATCGATACTGATACGGTAACCTGGTCAAAAGAATTATACACTATTTTCGAACGCCCACTTGATTTACCCGCACCCAGCTATGCTTTACAACAATCTTTTTATACAGAAGAAAGCTATGCCTTACTTGATAAAGCTGTTCAGGATTGTATTCAACATGAAATACCGTATGAAATCGAGTTGGATATTATCGTCTCGAGTGGTGCTATAAAGCAAATAATTTCAAAAGGGAAGGTTATAAAAGACCAAAATAATAAGATAATAGGAAGTTACGGGACTGCACAGGATATTACTGCCAAGAAAAGAATCGAACGAGAATTAATCGCAGCGAAGGAAAAAGCCGAAGAAAGCGAGTTCCAGTTCAAACAACTTTTCGAAAGTGAAGCTGACGCGATTTTTATTGCTGCTGTGGAAAACGGTATTATTTTAGACCTTAACCGGGCTGGCGAAAAGCTTATGCAGATGCCAAAAGATGAGATCATTGGCCTTCATCAAAGCAAACTGCATCCACAGGTTCCAGATGATTATTCGACAAGAATTTTTAACGAGCAAAAACAAGCCATAGATAAATTGGGGGGTGCAGTATTAGTTGAAAATAAAATTGTTCGAAAAGATGGCGTACAAGTACCTGTTGAGATTTTGGCCTCGAAAGTAAGATATAAAGGAAATGAATGCCTGATTGGTACATTTCGGGATATTACCGAACGCAAAAAGGCCGAGGAAACCTTGCGCAAAAGCGAAGAGATGGTAATCAGTTCGCAATCAGTAGCACATATCTGTTCTTATTCAACAATACTGAATGAAAACGACTTGGAAAAAAGCACATGGGTATGTTCGCCCGAATTTTATAAGATATTCGGAATAGACGAAACCTATCCACATACAATTGCTGGTTGGGTAGGATTTATCCACCCCGACCACCGCGATAAACTGGCTGCTTACCATGAATACGTTGTAAAGAATAAAACATCTTTCAATCATCAATATAAAATAATTCGTATTAACGATGGTGTTGAACGCTGGGTAGAAGGTACTGGTGAACTTGAGTTCGATACACAAGGCAATCCAATAAGGATGTATGGTGCTATACAGGATATTACCGAACGAAAAAAAGCGGAAAATGAACTTCTTGAAAAAGAGGTTCAGTATCACAACTTGGCAAACTCAGGCACAGCACTTATTTGGGCTTCGGGTTTAGATAAATTGTGTTTCTATTTTAATGATCCTTGGTTGAATTTCACTGGACGCACTTTGGAACAAGAATACGGCAATGGATGGACAGAAGGCGTTCACCCCGATGATTTTGATCATTGTCTGAATATTTATGTAACATCATTTGATAAAAAAGTGCCATTTGAAATGGAATATCGAATGAAGCGTGCTGATGGTGAATACAGATGGATCCTGGATTTGGGAACACCAAATTATAATAGCGTTGGCGAATTTGTGGGTTATATAGGTCACTGTTTCGATATAACCGATCGAAAAAAAGTCCAAAAAGACTTAATAAAAGCCAAAGAAAAGGCCGAAGAAAGCGATCGAATAAAAACAGCTTTTCTTCAAAATATGAGTCATGAAATACGTACTCCAATGAACTCTATTATGGGCTTTGCCAGTTTACTCCCGGAGGAAGAGGATAAAAATTCCATAAATAACTATTCAGAAATTATTTATAACAATGCGGAACAGCTCGTACATGTTATCGACGACATCATAATGTATTCTCAATTGCAGAATAAACAATTCACATTTATGCCAAAGGAATTTGAGGCTAATAATTTGATTAACGATATCAAACAATCTTTCAATTTACCTGAATACCAAAAAGGAGTTGAGCTAAAAACCGAAATACTTGCAGGCGATTCAATTGCAATTTTTTCTGACTACGATAAAATAAGACAAATTTTTACCAACTTAATCTCAAATGCGTTCAAATATACCCCAAAAGGTTCTATAACCTTTGGTATAAACACCATTGATAAAGAGCATATCTTTTTTGTTAAAGATACAGGAATAGGAATTCCTAAATTAGAAACAGATAGGATATTTGAACGTTTTCACAGGGCTAGTAATGTAAACAAAAGTGTAATAAGTGGTACCGGACTTGGCTTGAGTATCGTAAAAGAATTGGTTGAGTTATTAGGTGGCAAAATTTGGGTCGAAAGCGAAGTGGGTAAAGGAAGTACCTTCTATTTTACCATGCCAACACCAACTGGGATGAAATATTAAATAACCCACTCCTAAACCAAACAACATGATTAACATCGACTTACGAACTATTTTTCTAAACTATTTCTTTACTGACATTGTTTGCCTTCTGGTGATGTTCATGCTTTGGCGACAGTCGCGCAAACGGTTTGAGGGTATTTCTTATCTGGTAATTTATTACCTCTTTCAAGTAATAGGCCTCGCATTGATATTTCTTCGTGGTCATGTTCCTGATTTTATCTCAATTGATGTTTCCAACACCTTCGTAGTAGCTGGTAGTGTGGTGGGGTTAATTGGGCTGGAGTATTTTTTGGGAAAACGCACCAAACAAATCCATAACTATCTGCTTATCGTTGCCTATTTTTGCGTGCATATTTACTTCACTTTTATAAAACCCGATCTGGAAGTACGAAACTTAAATTCCGCAATAATCCACATGTTATTATCGGCTCAGTTTGCCTGGTTACTGCTAAAAAGGGTTCCGGAAAATATGAGGAGTCTAACACGGAATGTTGGAATAGTTATGGTTCTTTATTCATTAATAAATAGTGTTCGTATCGTAGAATTTTTTCTCAATCAACATACAACGCAAGATTATTTTAGTGCAGGAAAATTTGAAACATTCGTAATACTATCGTACCAACTTCTCTTTATTCTTTTGACTTTTACCTTTGCATTGATGATAAATAAGAGGTTGTTGAATGAAATTACAACCCAGGAAGAGAAGTTTTCCAAAGCATTTCATTCAGTACCTTATGCCATCATTGTTACAAGGCTTTCCGACGGTAAACTTATTGAGGTAAATAAGGGATTTGAAACCATGACAGACTACACCAGCAGAGAGGCAATAGGCAAAACAAGCTCGTCACTAAATTTGTGGAAAAACATTGTCGATCGGCAAAAGGTGACAACTACCCTGCGGTCCAATGAAAAAGTAAAAGAAATGGAATTTGAATTTCAAAAGAAATCAGGGGAACAGTTTGCCGGTCTTATTTCGTCTGAAATCATCCATATCGATAACGAAGAATGCCTTATTTCAATCATTAACGACGTTACTCTAAAAAAAGCTCATGAACTGGAATTAAGAAATCAAGCTTCACAATTAACAGAACTAAATGCTACAAAAGACAAATTTTTCTCCATCATTGCCCACGATCTGAAAAATCCTTTCAATTCAATCGTAGGGCTAAGCGAAGTCCTTGTATTACAAGCAGAAGAAAAGAACTTCGATGGAATCAAAAAATTTGCTGAAAGTATCCATCAATCTTCTCTTCGGGTAATGGATTTACTTTTGAATTTAATGGTCTGGTCAAAATCACAGAGTCAAGGTATTCGTTTTAGTCCTGAGAAATTCGAATTAAACCTGCTTATTAATGAGATCACACTTCTGTTGTCCAATAATGCCGAGCAAAAATCAATTGCAATTGAAAAGGAAATAGCTGAAAATACCATGATTTTTGCAGACAAGGCAATGACAAACACTATTCTGAGAAACCTTATTTCCAATGCCATCAAATTCACATCATCTGATGGAAAAATACTCGTTTCAGCAGAGAAACAAGAAAACGGCGTGATAATAAAAGTAAGAGATAATGGCGTTGGAATATCGAAAACCGAACTTGAAAAATTATTCCGGATTGATGAAAACCATTCAACACCCGGCACACAAAACGAACAGGGAACAGGACTTGGATTGATCCTCTGTAAGGAGTTTGTGGAAAGACATGGCGGCAAGATTTGGGTCGAAAGCGAAGTGGGCTTAGGGAGTACGTTTTATTTTACCATTCCAGCGGAATCTATATAAATACTAAGTAATTGCAATCGGAAACGCCTGTATTTGTACACAGGGCCACCGTATTTAAAATACACCTTGAAAAACAAAAATAGAAATAAGCCACGAATGCACGAATATATATCTGAATTTACCGAACGTCAGTTCGGAATTCGTTATATTTTTCCAATGAAACAACGTTCGACGGAGTCAATTGAGTTGTAAATGGTTTTAACCCTTGATATACTCGAATCAATTCATTGCATGAATTGTCAAAATGTTAGATTTATTCGTGCATTCGTGGCTTGAAATCATAAATGCGGCTGCCTTGTATTTGTACAGCTCATTTATTAGCTTTTAAATCATAAAAACTATATTGTGGCCAATATATTATCCGCCTTTGCTCATAAAGTGATTGTGAGACTAGACTCTGAATGCGTCCAATCCTGATCACCCCCAAAACATTTAGGGCATCTTACATAATAAGGCGAACAACCCGGAACGAGTTGAATGAGTTGATCTAAGAGGTTTTTGGCAATGGACATAAATCAATAAGTGCAGCACAACAATGTCATTTGATTCTTCAGTTACCCCCAATCTGATACAAATAGTTGAAAATATTACCCCCAATTTGTGCATTATTCTAAATAAATGCTGATATTCAAACTAGTCTTAATACTAAGTTCTAATATCTTGCTGTTGAATGGTAATGAGGTTTAAACTTGCCCTTTTACCTGACTCACCGGATGGAGCAAGAGCTGGATAAAGTAATCGAATTATGAAACATTTTTTTTATTACCTTATGCCGAAATAAATCAAAATTCATGGGAACAATTGATAAACAAATCTTATTGGAACAATATCTAGCTTACCTATTAAAAGGAAATCGAGCCGATTGTTCTTCTATTGCACATGAATATCTTGCTCAAAATCCCTCAATCGAAGATCTCTATGAAGAGATATTTAAAGAAGCACTTTATGAGGTTGGCCGACTTTGGGAGAACAATAAAATAACCGTGGCTTCAGAACACATGGCTACCGCCATTACTGAGGGTATTTTAAATGAGTTGTTCGAACAAATTATTACAGTAAAAAAGTTCCATAAGAAGGTAGTCGTAGCCTGTGTTGAAAATGAACAACACCAGGTTGGAATAAAAATGGTGGCCGATATTTTTGAGAAGAATGGTTGGGATAGCTATTTCCTTGGTACCGGAATTCCGACAAGTGAATTATTGAAATTTATTCATGAAAAGGAGCCTGATTTATTGGCTATATCGCTCAGTATTTACTTCAACTTTAACTTATTAATGAAAATGCTAGAAAATATTAAAGCCGAATTCCCAAACCTACAAATTATTTTGGGCGGACAAGCTATAAATCAATTAAAAGGAGAGGCATTGAGTCGTTTGGAAAATACAATCATTCTTTCCGATTTGTATGTGCTTGAAAAATATATTAAAACAATAAATAACAACGATTGATTCCTATTGTTATGAACAGACAAGACTTAATTACATCGGCAGAGAAACTACAACAGTTAAGTGTTAAAAGTGCCGCAGAATTCACCTCAAAAAAAGACGGTTTGGTAATGTTAATGAACCAAAAAATGGAAGCCCGTGCTGATATTTTCGAAATGGTTGGAGCAGGCAATGTTGAAATGATGAAAGACAATCATGCCAATCATGCCCGTTTTTTAGAATCAATCTTTAATCAACATGCCCCGGAAGTACTTGTAGATACTGTTCTTTGGGTTTTCAGAGCCTACCGCTCACGTAATTTTAGTTCAAGCTATTGGGCTGCTCAATTGAACTCCTGGATTGAAATATATAAAAATGAACTATCATCCGAGTGTTACCAGGAAATTTATCCCTATTACTATTGGATGCAAATCAACATCCCTACATTTAACCAATTGGCCGAAAATGAATTAGATGCACCACTTTCAGCCCATTAAAAAATTCAAATAAAAGCAGAAAAAAATCACCTATGGACGGAACTATAAAATATAGCCACATATCCGATTGGCTCGAATTAATTAGTCATTTGTCGTTAAATGGTCAATCTGTTGCTCTTGGCCTTTTTAATCTTCAAGGACAATTGATTGAAGCCAATGAATCCATGTGTTTTTTTATGGATACCACTATAGTTGAGCTCCACCCAAAAAATTCTTTTGTCAACCCAACTTTTTCAACCATCGTTGAAACAGTTAATTCAGGTACTGCTTATGAAGGTTTCATGACCATTGGAAATTATGGATTTACAAGTTACACCCTTTTAGGAAAAGCCTATCTGAAAGGGAATTACATTCTGGTATTTGTTGAAGCTGATGTTCCTGATTTATTTGAAGAAAACAAGAAAATGAGTTCATTGAATCAAGAAGTCAACAATTTACAACGGCAATTGATTAAAGAAAAAAGGAACCTTCAACTGACCCTTAGTGAGTTAAAAGAAACACAGCAGATGCTCATTCATTCCGAGAAAATGAATGCCATGGGAAAATTGGTGGCCGGTGTTGCTCACGAGCTGAATAACCCAATATCCTTTGTTTACAGCAATCTTTTTTCGCTCGAAAAATACATAAAAGAAGTGTATGATTCCTACACACAGGTTGAAGCGCTTATTGCTAAAAATGGCAACGAAACATTGACTGCTGAAGTGGCGCAAATCAGGAAGAAAAACGAAATTGATTTTCTGATGGAAGATATTGCCGACATGGCAAAGGAATCTAAAATTGGAACTGAACGTGTTAAAACCATTGTGGAAGACCTTCGCCGTTTCTCCAGGTTGGATGAATCAGACGTCAAACAAATCGATCTGATGGAAAATATCAAGTCAACCATATCCATTACCAAGGCCGAAATCAATAAAAAGAACATCAACTTTGAACTGAGTGGCCCTGAAACCTTAATTGTTGACTGTTTCCCTGGTCAATTGAATCAGGCTATATTAAATGTACTGATCAATGCCATTCAGGCTGTTTCTGAGGAAGGCCAAGTCTCACTTACGGTTCGTAAAGAAAATGAAAATATTATTATCTTGGCGAAAGACGATGGATCTGGAATTCCGGAGGCGATCAAACAACGAATATTCGAGCCATTTTTTACAACAAAACCGGTGGGTAGTGGAACAGGACTTGGACTTAGCCTTGCCTACAAGATAATTTGCGATTTACACAAGGGTTCAATTCAGGTTGAATCAGCGATAAACAGGGGAACAACATTTACCATAACAATACCAGTTAAAATTTCTAACACATGAGTACAGAGGAATTAAACAACATGTTCGAACATAACTTATTGATTATTGACGATGAGCCGGAAATTGTTAAAGCATTAACCCGGCAGTTTCGCCGCAAATACAATGTATTTTCAACCACCAATGCCGAAGATGGTTTCAACATCATGGAAAAAGAAAACATACAGGTAGTTCTTTCGGACCAGCGTATGCCAGGATTAACCGGAATTGATTTCTTCTCAAAAATCAAGAACAAATATCCCGATGCACTCAAACTCATACTTACCGGCTATTCCGATATTGAGGCAGTTATTGGCGCCATAAATGAAGGACAGGTTTTTCGTTATGTCACCAAACCATGGAATCCTGATGAATTGGAGACCATCATTAAAGAAGCCTTCGAAAAATTCGAATTGATTACCAACAACCGAAAATTAATGCACAAACTCCAGGATTCCAATGAGAATCTGGAAAATAAAGTAAAGGAAAGAACCCTTGAACTAGAAAGAGCCAATGGAAAACTTTCGGCACTCAACAGCGAAAAAAACAAATACATTGGAATGGTTGCTCACGATTTGCGAAATCCAATTGGTATTGCAGAATCATTTGCTAGTTTATTAATTGAAGACTTCGACTTGCTAGCCAAAAATAAACAGATCGAATATCTTGGAATAATTAGTAATAGATGTTCATTTTCATTGGATTTGATCCACAATTTTCTCGATGTTTCAAAAATTGAGGCCGGTACCTTCAACCTGATTTTAGCCGAAACAGACTATGTCAAATTTGTACACGAAAGTATTGTGAATGAAGAAATTATTGCCTTTAAAAAATCACAAAAAATTGAAATAAGAACCGCTGAAAATTCCATGGTACTGCCATTCGACAATAACAAAATTCAGCAAGTATTGAGTAACCTTATTAGCAATGCCATAAAATATTCACCTTCAGAAACATGCATCACGATTGAAATAGTAAAATCTGACACAGAAATAATTACAAAAATAATTGATCAGGGGCAAGGAATTCCTTCAAATGAGCTGGCAAAAATTTTTAATCCATACCAAACCACTTCGGTTAAATCCACGGCCAATGAAAAATCAACAGGACTTGGCCTGGCCATCGTGAAAAAAATTATTGAAGCCCACAACGGTAAAGTTGGGGTAGAATCAGTAGAAGGAAAAGGAAGTACTTTTTATTTTACGCTTCCAGTAATAAATTAATATTACGATCATGGAAGAGAGAGAGGGTGAAAGAATAAACATCGACCAAGAAAATGAAATTCTTTTTAGTGATCTATTTGAGTTGGAAGATCTTCAAGGTCTACAGGATTTATTTGCCGAAACCAATGGAGTAGCGTCGGTAATTACAACCATCGATGGAGTGCCCATAACCCAGCCGAGTAATTTTACCCGATTTTGCTCCAAAGTGATTCGAAAAACAGAAGAAGGGTGTGCCAATTGCTACAAATCTGACGCAATTCTGGGTCGACATCACCCGGAGGGTCCAATCGTTCGCCCCTGTTTGAGTGGCGGATTATGGGATGCAGGTGCTAGCATCACAGTAGGAGGAAAGCACATTGCAAGCTGGTTAATTGGTCAGGTACGAAATGATGAGGTAAATGAACAAAGTATGCTGCAATATGCCGATGAGATTGGTGCCAACCGTATAGAATTTATGCAGGCCCTTAACGAAGTGCCCATCATGTCGGTTGAAAAATTCCAGAATATATCAAAGTTGTTGTTTGCATTCGTCAACGAACTATCAGAAAAAGCCTATTCCAATGCCCAATTAAAAATACAGAAGGAAAAATTGCATGAAAGTGAACAGACCCTCCAATATGTACTACAAGGCAGCCAATTGGGCTATTGGGATTGGAACCTCCAAACAGGTGAAGTAAAACGAAACGATCGTTGGGCAGAGATGCTTGGCTATAAAATCGACGACATCGAATTTTCCGTTAAACAATGGATCGACTTTGTTCACCCCGAAGACAGGGAAATGGCACTGAAATCAATTAACGACCAACTTGCAGGTTTGTCACCCATGCACAGGATCGAGTATCGAATGCAAACCAAACAAGGGGCTTATATTTGGGTATTAGATCAGGCACAGGCCGTAAAATGGGATAATGAAGGTAAAGTAATCCGTATGAGTGGAACCCATACCGATGTGAATGTCCGTAAGCTGGCCGAAATTGAGCTTAACTATGAACAACACTTTACCAAAGTTTTATTGGACAGTCTTCCCGGTATTTTTTACCTGTACACTTATCCCGAATTAAAACTGGTTCGCTGGAATAAAAACCACGAAACCATATTCGGTTATAGCCCTGAGGAGTTTAGCGGAATGTCAGTCAGGAATTGGCGCAACAATGATGCAAAGGAATCAATTCTGATCGCAATGGAAGAAATCATTTCCAGGGGAGACTTAACCTTCGAAACGTTCCTGTATACCAAAGGATACGAGGCAATTCCATTTATTCTTTCAGCCATCCGATTTGAATCAAAGGGCAAAACATACATTATGGGGGTTGGATTTGACAATACCATACGAAAAAAAGCTGAACGGGATTTGCTCCAGGCAAAATACCGGGCAGAAGATAGTGACCGTATAAAAACCGCTTTTCTCCAAAATATGAGCCATGAAATTCGTACACCCATGAATTCAATTATGGGGTTCGCCAGCTTGCTTTCCGAAGAAGAGGAGAAAACTACGGTTAATTCTTATTCTGATATTATTTATAAAAACGCAGAACAACTCTTGCATGTGATCGACGACATTGTACTTTATTCACAATTGCAAAACAGGCAATTCACCTTTATTCCAAAAGAGTTTGATGTAAATCTATTGATCGACGACATCAAACAATCGTTCAATTTACCTGAATATAAAAACGGAGTTGAACTAAAAACAGAACTACTGGCAAACAATCCATTGACCATTTATTCTGACTACGATAAAATACGGCAAGTATTGACGAATCTTGTATCCAATGCGTTCAAATACACGTTTAATGGCACGGTAACATTGGGCATATACTCCAACGAGAATGAACAGCTCTTTTTTGTAAAAGATACAGGAATGGGGATTCCATCGGATGAAATCAAACATATTTTCGATAGATTTTACCGGGCGAACAATGCTAAAAAAGGATTAATAAGTGGTACCGGTTTGGGATTAAGCATTGTAAAAGAACTCGTTGATTTACTGAAAGGTAAAATTTGGGTCGAAAGTGATGAAGGGAAAGGAAGTTGTTTCTATTTTAGTTTGCCCGTTCTTTAAAAATTAAGATATTCCGCTGAAACCAGGCATTGAAAGAAGAGCAAAGAACCGTAGGTTCGTTTGATTTTGTAAGGATGGACTTTAGTCCATTTCTTTGAAAATACAAATATATCTGAGAGCCAATAGGGCTCGATGCATTTTAGATTAAATCAGCAGAAACGCACTGAAAATAAATTTGAGAATTTATATATGCCATAGGTTCGGTCCATCTCAAAGCTTTGGAATGAATATGAATCGTACCTACAGTACTTTTTTATGACTGTCGGCATTCGTTTCAACGGATTGAAATCCGTTGTTAATCGGGTAGGAAGCGGCTCACGCCGCTGACCCCCCACACCACCGGGCATAC
>JBGUEP010000015.1:0-149355 GCA_041821245.1 Prolixibacteraceae bacterium | reverse complement strand
CGAACTTAGCTTTTGCAAAAAAAAGCAAGAAGATTTTATGGTCCCGATAACTATCTGCTGCCGTAACCGCTACGCGGTACCTCTACCAAACGCAAAACATATACTACAATGCCGAAACACCTACGGTGTTGGAGGTAATTTCCATTAGCAAAGAATAAAACAATAATATTTATCCACCCGAAAATTAAAGTGATCCATTTCTGGCGAGAATCTTTGCTATCCTGAAGAACGCCCACATGGAGAAATTTATAATTTTTTCATCTCCATCCTAAATAATGCAGTGTTAAATCGGTTCTGGTATGGACCATTATCCTATTTCATGTTATATTGTCTAATATTAAAAAAACTATATCCACAATTGGAAGGCTATTTTTGATGTAGATCCTACTTTTAGCATATTGTAAAAAATATAAAATTCTGAATTTAATGTTTCGTTTCGGAACAAAGTATCTTGCATTTATTTTGATTAATACGTTTAAAGTAAGTAGGCTTGCGTATTAACGAATGAATGATTTATTTAATTTAAAAAATAAGAGGTATGAAAAAAATAATTGTGTGCTCAATGATAAGCCTGATCGCTTTACTTGCTGCCAGTGCTCAGAATGATTCCTTATTGAAATTGTGGTACAATGAGCCGGCACAAAAGTGGGTTGAAGCACTTCCTGTTGGAAATGGTCGTTTGGGAGCAATGGTCTATGGGAATCCCACCAACGAAGTAATTCAATTAAACGAAAATACAGTTTGGGCCGGTGGCCCTAACAGGAACGATAATCCATCAGCTAAAGACGCTTTAGCTGATGTTAGGCAACTTATTTTTGAAGGTAAGTACAAAGAAGCGCAGGACTTGGTGAACGCAGAAATTATTACCAAAAAATCACATGGGATGGCCTACCAAACAGTGGGGAATTTAAAACTAAAATTCCCCGGACACGAGACTTTTTCGAATTACTACCGGGAGCTCGACCTGAAAAAAGCCATTGTTTCATCTCATTACGAAGTCGACGGAGTAAAATACGAAACCAGCGTGTTTTCGTCTCATCCCGATCAGGTAATTATTGCAAAAATTAAAGCCGACAAAACTGGGTCTATTCATTTTTCGGCTACAATGGACCGACCTTCGCCTTCTGTGATTAGTGTTTCAACAGAAGGAAATAATGAACTAATCATGTCGGGTATCACCAGCGATCAGGATGGTGTGAAAGGTGCAGTGCAGTTTGAAGCCAAAGTGAAAATTATAACAAAAGGTGGTTCTGTTGTTGCAAACGACAGTTTATTGAGTGTTTCCAATGCCGATGAAGCAACAATTTATATTTCAATAGCTTCCAGTTTCAATAATTACCACGATGTGAGTGGGGATGCCGATGCACGGGCAACTGCCTATCTTCAAGAAGCATTGAAAAAAGATTACAAGCAAACACTTAAGGACCATGTTGCCGATTATCAATCATATTTCAATAGGGTTCAACTTCATCTAGGTGAAACCGATTCGATAAAAAATTCAACCGATTTACGTTTAGCAGATTTTGCCTCAGCGAACGATCCTCAGTTTGTTAGTCTATATTTCCAATTTGGCCGTTATCTGCTTATTTCTTCATCAAGGCCTGGAGGTCAAGCTGCCAATCTTCAGGGTATTTGGACCGATCAGCTTTTTCCTGCATGGGATAGCAAATATACGGTGAACATTAACACCGAAATGAATTACTGGCCTTCCGAAATCACCAACCTAAGTGAATTAAACGAGCCTCTTGTGCAAATGGTGCGCGAACTTTCGGAAACAGGTAAAGAAACAGCTCAGGTGATGTACGGTGCAAGTGGTTGGGTACTCCATCACAATACCGACATTTGGCGCATTAACGGACCTATCGATGGTGCAACCTGGGGGATGTGGCCAATGGCGGGTGCCTGGCTTTCGACACACCTTTGGGAAAAATACGCCTTTCGAGGCGATGTGGAATATTTGAAATCGATTTATCCGGTAATTAAGGAGGCTTCAAAATTCTTTCTCGATTTTTTAATTGAAGAACCGGTTAATCAATGGTTAGTGGTTTGCCCTTCTACTTCGCCTGAAAATACCCCTCAAGGAAGGTCATCTACTTTGGCTGCCGGAGTAACCATGGATAACCAATTGGTATTTGATGTTTTTACAAAAACAATGCAGGCGGCCCAAATTTTGAATGTAGATCAGGATTTACGGCTTAGGCTTAGTGAAACTTTAAAACGCATGCCGCCAATGCAAATTGGAAAATGGGGACAATTGCAGGAGTGGATGGAAGATTTAGACAATCCGAATGATCATCACAGGCACGTTTCTCATTTGTATGGTTTATTCCCATCGAACCAAATTTCACCGTACAGAACCCCTGAATTGTTTTCTGCCGCCAGAACCACGCTGCTTTCTCGCGGAGACGAATCAACCGGGTGGTCAATGGGGTGGAAAGTTAACTTGTGGGCCCGTTTGCTCGATGGTGACCATGCCTACAAACTCATTGCCGATCAGTTAAAACCGGTTGCCGGATTTGGTGGAATGCAAAGCGGAGGTGGAACATATCCAAACTTATTCGATGCACATCCGCCATTCCAGATAGACGGAAACTTTGGTTGCACCTCGGGTATTGCCGAAATGTTGTTACAAAGTCAGGATGGAGCAGTACAATTGTTGCCTGCCCTACCTTCTGTTTGGAAAGATGGCAGTGTATCCGGATTAAAGGCCAGAGGTGGTTTCGAGGTGGATCTGGAATGGAAAAATGGGGAATTGAACCAGGCAAGTATTAAATCATCAATTGGTGGGATTTGCCGTATTCGTTCCTTTGTTCCTTTAAAAGGAAAAGGTTTGAAAGATGCTGAAGGTGAAAATATTAATCCATTTTTTAAGGTTGTGGAAATTCAAACTCCTCTAAATCATACGGAACAGGAATTAACTCCTTTGGAACGGAAAAAAGTTTTTGAATACGATATTGAAACCGAAGCCGGTAATGTTATTGTTCTGAATAAAATATAAAGAAGGTTACAAGAATTATAAAAAAGAAAGGTTAATTCATGAAAATAAAAGTGAATGTTCTGAAACCGATGAGTTCTCTAAAATGCACCGTCATTTGCATGTTGAGTATGATTTTTTGGATGCCAGCTACAGCTCAACAATCTGGTGGTTTAATTTCCAATATCATTTCCAATAGCGCTGAAAAAGAAACCGATTTTCCTGTTGTTTCTGCTGATAAATCGGCTGCAACTATCCGCTACGACGAAGCCGACTGGACAGGTGTAATTCGTGCTGTTGGCGATCTTCAAAATGACATCAACAACGTAACAGGAATAAAACCTAATTTACTTACATCCGAGGCTTCTTCGGAGTATGAGATTATTATTGGAACTTTGGGTAAAAGTAAGTTGATCGATCAGTTGGTAAAATCAAAAAAGCTTGAGCTGAAAGACCTTGAAGGAAAATGGGAGAGTTTTGTGATCACCACCATTGATCGTCCTCAGTCGGGTACAAAAAAATGTTTGGTCATTACAGGTAGCGACAAACGCGGTACTATTTATGGGATTTATGAATTGTCGCAGCAATTGGGCGTTTCTCCGTGGTATTGGTGGGCCGATGTTCCTGCAAAACAAAGGCCTTCTGCCTATGTTCTGGCTGGCCAATATGCATCTGGAGAACCAAAAGTAAAATATCGGGGCATTTTCATTAACGACGAAGCACCTTGCCTTACCGGTTGGGTGAAAAACACTTACGGAACCGATTTTGGCGACCATCGTTTTTATTCCAGGGTATTCGAATTGATTCTTCGTTTGAAGGGGAATTATTTGTGGCCGGCCATGTGGAGTTGGTCTTTCTATGCCGATGACGTCATGAACAGCCAGGTGGCCGATGAAATGGGCATTGTTATTGGTACTTCGCATCACGAACCCATGGCACGTAACCATCAGGAATGGACCAGAAATCGAAAAGAACACGGTGCCTGGAATTATGCCACGAATCAAGAAGTAATCGACAATTTTTTTGAAGAAGGCATCGAACGGATGAAAAAAACCGATGATATTGTAACCATTGGAATGCGTGGCGATGGTGACGAGGCCATGTCGAAAGAAACCGACACGAAACTGCTTGAAAAAGTGGTGGAGAATCAACGCAAAATTATTGAACAGGTCACCAAGCGTCCTGCTAAAGAAACACCGCAAGTTTGGGCCTTGTACAAAGAGGTACTCGATTATTACGAAGCAGGCATGCGTGTGCCCGACGATGTAATTATGCTATTGTGCGACGACAACTGGGGCAATGTGCGTCGTTTACCCAATGCGAAAGAACGCGAACATCCCGGTGGTTGGGGCATGTATTATCATGTTGATTATGTTGGTGCGCCGCGGAATACCAAATGGCTCAATGTGACCCCCATTCAACATATGTGGGAACAATTGCAGCTCACCTACGATTATGGTGTGGATAAACTTTGGGTACTCAATGTGGGCGACATCAAACCCATGGAATATCCAATTACCCTTTTTATGGACATGGCATGGGATCCAACTCGCTACAAGGTAACGAACCTGATGGATCACCCACGTGCGTTTTGTGCCCAGCAATTTGGCGACGATCAGGCCAATGAAGCCGCACGTATTTTGAATTTATACAGCAAATACAACGGACGCGTCACGGCCGAAATGCTCGATATGAATACATACAACCTGGAAACAGGTGAGTGGAAGAAGGTTTCAGATGAATACCTCAAGCTCGAAGCCGAGGCCTTGCGCCAATACATCAGTTTAAAGCCTGCGTTTAGAGATGCCTACAAGCAGCTAATTCTATTCCCTGTTCAGGCCATGGCCAACATCTACGAAATGTACTATTCACAGGCCATGAATCACATGTTGTTCGCCGCAAACAACCCGCAAGCCAACGAGTGGGCCAACAATGTGGAACGAACATTTAAGCGCGATGCAGAGTTGAGCTTCGATTACAACAACGTCATGTCTGGGGGAAAATGGAAGAACATGATGATTCAGAAGAAAATTGGTTATAGCTCTTGGAATGATAATTTCCCGGCTGATAAGTTGCCTGAAGTTTTTCGGATTAAAAACACTGAAATGGCAGTTGGTAATTATGTTTTTTCGCCCGATAATGGTTTTATTTCAATGGAAGCCGAGCATTATTTTACACTAAATGATGCACCCAGTGCAAAATGGTCTGTTATTCCATACTTAGGGCGCACTTTAAGTGGCATAGCCCTTATGCCTTATTCTCAACCGGTGGAGGGTGCTTCCATTTCGTATAAAATGAAACTTCCTGACGATGTAAAGACGGTGACTGTTCTCGTAGTCGTTAAATCGACCTTGGCTTTTGCTAACCTTGATGGGCACAAATACAAAGTTGGGTTTAATGCGGACGATGAGCAGGTCATCAATTTTAATTCCAATCTAAACGAAAAACAGGAGAACATCTACTCCGTATTTTATCCAACGGTTGCTCGTCGGGTGGTCGAGAAAAAGGTAGAATTGAAAGTACCTTCGTCTGATGAAGGGATGCAAGTGTTGACAATCGTGCCATTGGATCCGGGTATTGTATTCGAAAAAATTGTAGTTGACTTTGGTGGTTACCAAAATTCCTATTTGTTTGGCAATGAATCGGAAAGCAAAAGGTAAATAATTGTATTTTAGAATATGATGCGAAAATTGAACTGCAACGTTTTGTCTGTCTGTTTTTTAGGCCTGATGATTCATTTTTCATTGGAGGCGAATGCACAGCAAACCAGCAGACTGATTTCGAAAATAATTTCAAATAGCCCTGAAAAGGAGACCGATTTTCCTCTTGTTGCCGATGATCAATCGGCTGCAACTATCCATTACGACGAAGCCGACTGGACAGGAGTAATTCGTGCTCTTGGCGATCTTCAAAATGACATCAACAGCGTGACAGGAATAAAACCTAATTTACTTACATCCGAGGCTTCTTCAAATTATGAGATTATTATTGGAACTCTGGGTAAAAGTAAGTTGATCGATCAGTTGGTAAAATCAAAAAAGCTTGAGCTGAAAGACCTGACAAGAAAATGAAATGATTTTAATTAAAAGAATCAAAAACACACGAGTTTAGATATACAAACCCTATAGCCCGAGATGCGTCCATTTCGGATTACTCCAAGATTGGGGTGATAATTTGTTTTTCAACTCTAAACAAATTTATCCCAAATCCTAACTATTATATCTCAAATTAGAAGTCTGCAAAGCATCAATACTCTAATTTTAGAAGGAATAAATCGGCTGGGTGTTGTAATACTATCCTATGCCAAAATTTTCACCAAAAAATATTGATTTTTTAATATAATAAACTGAAATTTAAATAATTCTATTTTCAAAACAGATGAAAAAATTTGAAAAGCAAAAAGTTCTTTTACAGAGATTCAAACAAAAAATATCAAGCTCAAAATTTTCAGCAAAAGCTGTATTTCTGTTTATGGGGATAAGCTCAACAGTTTGGTTCCTTATTCGGGTAATCCCTAAACCTCAAAGGGCAGGATATCCGTGTATGAAAGCAGCAGCTCCAATCATGTCGGGATTTGTGACCTATATATTAACCTTGGCAGGTGCAATGCTTTTTTTCAAAAAAGCGATCAGCAAAATTAAGCAAGCCAGATATGTGGGTGCCGGTATATCCGTATTGGTCGGTTTGGCATTGGTCATTTTTTTCAATGTTAAGGATGCGAGGGAAGCCATTGCCGGTCCAAAAGAAGTGAGCTGGACAAGAGGGGTACTTCCTGATGGACCAAATAACCCAATGGGAACCGGCTGGGGAATTTTCCCGGGTCGTGTTGCATGGGTACGAAATGTTGATGCCACCAATGAGAAATGCACCAATACTTATAAGATGACCGGATCGGGATGGAACAAATCAATAGACTGGGTCAATTCGGATGTTTTTGTGATGGCTAAAAACAACAATCAGGAAGTTATTAATGATATGGCTGACCAATCAATTTTGGCTGTTGGAGGAAAAAGTACCGTTAAAGATTCATGGGAGGCTATTTTTAAGAGTTTCAATACGAAGAGAAAAGGTGTTGATACCGGATATACCGAAGGCCAAACCATTTTTATTAAAATTAATAATGGACAAGCAGGATGGGCCATCGATATGAGTGATATGTCAGAGACAGCACAAAGTTCTGCCGCCACTGGTGCTCAAAACATAGCCATGTCCAACTCAACCCCAGCCAGCGTACTGGCATTTATCAGACAATTGGTTGACAGTTGCAGTATTCCGCAAAATAAAATTTACGTTGGGGAACCAATGACACATGTTTATAAAAGTTTTTACGATCTTATTCATACTTCTTACCCGGATGTAGTCATACTGGATAAAGAAGATCATACCAATTTAGGCAGGACAACAACCAGTGGTTGGCACAGCAATACAATCGTATATTCTGATAAAGGTAGCGATATGCCTGATGCCATTTCAGATGGAATAATGAACGAGATGTACGATGCTGACTACATGATCAATATGGCTGCACTAAAAGCTCATGCTCGCGGTGGGGTAACCTTAAATGCGAAGTTACACTTTGGTTCACACGACTATCATTCAACTTATAAGTGGGGATCGTTCTATTTACATGCCGGACTTATTTCTACCGTTGATAACGATGTGCTGGATCGGGGAGTGCGCGGAGAATATGGGATGTACAGGGTGTTAACCGATATTATGGGAAACGATAAATTAGGTTTAAATACGGTGTTGTTTATCGTTGACGGTTTATGGGGCGGTATTGAAGCCACCGATATGCCTGTGCACTGGAAATCTGCTCCATTCAACGACGATTTTCCAAATTCATTGTTCGTATCGCAGGATGAAGTTGCCCTTGAATCGGTTTGTATCGATTTTTTGCGTTCAGAAGCCAATATCAATCCCGATTTCAAAGATCGTCCTTTCTTCCCGGCCGTTGATGATTATTTACATCAGGCAGCCGATAAAGCCAACTGGGCTGAAGGAATCACCTACGACCCGGAAGGAGATGGCACTGAAATGCCTGCCAGCCTTGGAGTACATGAACATTGGAATAACGATACTGATAAACAATATTCTAAAAACCTCGACGTCACAAGCGAGAAAGGTATTGAGCTCTACTCAGTTGTTGGTACACCAAATGAAACCGGTCTGAAAAATGTGAGTAATTTTGTAGCCGGATTGAAGGTTTATCCAAATCCTTGTTCAACTTATACCGAAATTTCATTCTCGATGAAACAAGCTGCCAGAGTTGAGTTTTCTGTGTTGACCATTGAGGGAAGAACCATACAAATATTTCGTCCCATTGAAAGAGTTATGGGACAGCAAACACAAAAAATCAACACTTCGAACTGGGCCAAAGGAAATTATTTGGTGGTGATGAAAACCACAACTGATTCAGGTTCCGAAATCAATACCACCAGATTATTGGTGAATTAAAGTTTAAAAAATAAGAAAGACACAGAGTGGGATGAACGGTTAATGATCATTTTCTCTGTGTCTTAGTTACAATTAATTTCAAGGTATTATAAAAGAAGAAACCAAGTCAACACACCAGTTATTTCAGCACGTACCTACTTACCTTTAATTATAATGAATTATGAAACGAACATCTTTGCAGAAAAACACAAACACCGATGAACAAAACACATGTGAGTTCCCTGTCTGCCGAACAGGCAGGCATTCGGACAAAATTTTGTTTGATGAACAATATTTTAATCCAATAGATAATCAGACTGTTAAGAGTTTTGTTTGGATGAAAAACCTTTTTTTATTTACAACTCTGTTCTTGGTTGTTTTCTATTCTTGTAAACCTGACGATGTCATTATCAGTTCGTCCAAAATTGTCGATAATTTAGACAATTACGCCATATCGGCCCTGGCATTTGACCAAAGTCAAACACTTTGGATAGCCTGCGATACCGGACTTTTCAAAGCAATTAACAATGGCTATGAGTTGTTTGATCTTGGGGTAAGCGATCCAGTAACAGCATTAGCATACGAAAATTCAGCGAACACCATGTGGGTGGGAACTACTGCCGGACTGTACCAATTAAAACTAGGTGAGGCAGATACTACTGCTATCGCTATTTCGACCGATTTAGTGAGCAATAGTTCTATTTTATCAGCATACGCTGATGAAAATTCAACCCGTTGGTTTGGAACAGAGTACGGTTTTACACGAAGTTCGGGTGATACCTGGCAAAAAGATAATTTTAAACAAAATGCGACAGGTGCCATTACAAGTCTCCCTTTTCATGATTTTGGAATCAACTCCATTGGTATTTGGGATGGCGATTACTTTTTTGCAACGGCAGGGAACAAGTTATGGCGGACTTTTGAATGGAAGGAATCGGTTGATGCATTTACGGGTGCAACTCAATGGGATAGCCCATACAATGGAACTGCTATTTCCGACACAATGTATGTTGTATTTATTGATTCACAAGGAGTACAATGGTTCGGAGGTAAAAAAGGTGTTCAGATTCATGTTGGGCATGATCCCAAAACCAACAACTATATGTTTAGGGAAGAATTGGTCAATCCTAATGTCCGCTGCATTGCTGAAGCACCAAACGGCGAAATTTGGTGTGGAACAGAAGATGGTATTTCCATTTATGATGGAGAAAGCTGGAGCGCTTTAACCACAACATTCCCCAACAACTTTATTACGTCCATTTCATTTGATGGAAACAAAGTTTGGGTTGGAACAAAAAAAGGATTGTTTGAAATTGATTTCTAATTTTAAGTTTTTTTTTGAGTAAGTTAATTATCTTCAATCAATTAGTAAATTATTAAAATGAAATACAATGTTTTAGTATGCATTTTAGTGTTTGTTTCCATGTCAGTGTTTGCCCGAAAAGTAAGCATTGTATCTCCCAATCAAAAGATAAGCATTGGAGTATTTAATAAAACAAATGCCGATATTGGTGAATGGTTTTTAAAAGTTGACTATTCGAATAATGGTAAAACGTGCCAGGCCATTCCTCAAATTGATTTGGGCCTTTCCCGAAGTGATCAGGATTTTTTAAAAGAGATGAAATTAATAAAGGCTGGGAAAAGTACCACCATTACCGAAGATTATACTGTATTGCATGGTAAGAAGTCAAAGTGCAGCAATTCGGCAAATGAAGTGGTGCTGTATTTCGAGAATCCTGTTAAATCTAAAGTAAACGTGATTATTAGGGCATATAACGATGGCTTAACTTTCCGTTATGAGTTCCCGGAAAAAGAAGGTTCATTTATTGTTAAAGATGAATTCACCTCTTATTTAATACCTGATAGTACAACACGATGGCTGGAGAAATTTGACCTGTCGAACGAAGGTATCTACAAAGTAATGAATGATGCAAGTGATCAACAAAACTGGTGTTATCCTGCTTTGTTTAATACTTCGGATAAATCCTGTTGGTATCTTATTCATGAAGCCGATGTTGATCGGAACTATTGTGCTACAAAATTGAGTAACACCAATGCTGCTTCCATTTATAAAGTTAAGCTTCCTCATCCTGGCGAAGGCGAAGGTGAAGCCCTGCCAACTATTACACTACCATGGAAATCCCCATGGAGGGTGATCATTATGGGAAGCCTTGCCGATATTGTCGAGTCTACATTGGTTGATGATGTTTCGACACCTTCAGTTTTAACTGATACCGATTGGATTAAACCCGGCGTTGCATCGTGGAATTATTGGTCGAACAACCACGGAACTAAAGACTATAAGGTGGTTTGCGATTTTGCCGATTTAGCTGCCAATATGGGTTGGGAATATACCTTGCTTGATTGGGAATGGGACCAAATGAGCAATGGTGGAAATCTGGAAGATGCCATAAAGTACATCCATTCAATAGGTGTTAAACCTCTGATGTGGTACAATTCAAGTATGTTTAAATGGATTACATCCACTCCTGTTGATCGAATGAAAACACACGAAAGCAGGGTTGAAGAATTTACCAAATTGAACAAACTAGGCGTATATGGAATAAAAGTTGACTTCTTCCTGAGTGAAAAACAATACATGATCAACTACTACCTCGATATACTGGAAGATGCAGCCAGCTTCAATATTATGGTTTATTTCCACGGGTGCCTGGTGCCTCGCGGATGGCAGCGGACTTATCCTAACCTGATGACCTACGAAGGAGTACGTGGTGCTGAATGGTACAACAATGGACCAGAATTTACGGCATCGGCTCCTCAACACAATTGCACCTTGCCTTTTACGCGCAACGTAGTAGGATCGATGGATTACACGCCAGTTACTTTTACCAACTCGCAGTATCCGCACATTACGTCATATGCACACGAATTGGCATTAAGTGTGGTATTTGAATCGGGAATGCAGCACATGGCCGACCGTCCCGAAGGTTATTATGAACTTCAGGATGCAGCATTGAGTTTTCTGAAAAAAGTACCAAATGTTTGGGACGATATCCGATTACTGGATGGGTACCCTGGCGAAAATACCGTGATCGCTCGCAGAAAGGGAACTGATTGGTTCATTGGAGGAATTAATTCAGATGGACGAAAAGAAAGAACACAAAAGCTGGATTTCAATTTTTTGGAAGAAGGATCAAAATATAAACTAACCATCATTGCCGATGGCGAGCACGATAAAACATTTACTACAAAACACATGCTTGTCACTAAATCAAGTTCTGTAGAAGTGAAAATGCTCCGCCGGGGCGGATTTGTTGCCTATCTTGAAAAATATTATGACTAAAGCTATTCTATGAAAACGAATCGATTAACCTTCTTTAAAAAATGGCTTAGCCTCAGTGCAATTCTTCTTTTTGCGTTGAGTGTTGGGGCACAATCCTATCCTTACCAAAATCCAGAACTCAGCTCTAACGAACGGGCAAAAGATTTGATTTCACGATTAACTTTGGAAGAAAAAGCTACCTTAATGTGCGATCAGTCCGATCCAATTCCACGTTTAGGCATCAAGCGTTTCAACTGGTGGAGCGAAGCATTGCACGGCTATGCTAATAATGATAATGTTACCGTTTTTCCTGAACCAATAGGGATGGCAGCTTCATTCAACGATGAGTTATTGTATTCCATTTATGACGCAGTTTCGGATGAGGCGCGCGCCAAATACAATCAATGGATTCAGGGTGGAAACGAGAACAAACGATTTCTCAGCCTTTCAGTCTGGACTCCCAATGTGAACATTTTCCGTGATCCCCGTTGGGGCCGGGGACAGGAAACCTATGGCGAAGATCCCTACCTGACGTCTCGCATGGGTGTTGCCGTAGTGAAAGGTTTGCAGGGCCCTGCCGATGCCAAATACCGTAAATTACTGGCATGTGCCAAACATTATGCGGTGCATTCAGGTCCCGAATGGAGCCGTCACGAGTTGAACCTGAATAATGTAAATCCTCGTGAATTGTACGAAACGTATTTGCCTGCCTTTAAGGCTTTGGTTCAGGACGCCGATGTGCGTCAGGTGATGTGTGCCTATCAGCGATTGGACGATGAACCGTGCTGTGGAAACACCCGACTGCTTCAACGAATATTGCGCGATGAATGGGGCTATCAACATTTGGTGGTTTCCGATTGTGGAGCTGTAACCGATTTTTTTACCAGCCATAAAGTATCATCCGATGCCGTTCATGCCGCATCAAAAGCAGTGTTGGCCGGTACTGATGTTGAATGTGTTTGGGAGAATTATCCGTTTAAAAACCTCCCGGAGGCCGTTGAAAAAGGACTCCTTAAAGAAGATGACATCAACAAAAGTTTAATGCGCGTTTTAACAGGACGTTTCGATTTAGGTGACTTTGATGACGATGCGCTGGTTCCCTGGGCTCAGATTCCTGCTTCTGTTTTGAACAATGAAGCACATCGTAAGCTCGCCTTAGACATGGCGCGCGAAACAATGACCTTACTTCAGAATAAAAACAACTTACTACCGCTTTCTAAATCGGTGAAAAAAATTGCCATAATTGGCCCTAATGCCAACGACAAACAAATGTTGTGGGGAAATTACAATGGAACTCCCGTTCATACCATTTCTATTTTAGATGGAATAAAATCGAAGATTTCCGAGAAGAAAATCATTTATGATAAAGGCTGCGATTTGGTAGAAGACAAAGTCACCGAAAGTTACATCGACCAATGTTCGTTTGATGGCCAACCGGGAATCAAAGCTACTTATTGGAATAATCCCGATCGCAAAGGCGAAATTGTTACCACACAGCAAATTGTCAACCCATTAAAAATGACTACTGCCGGTCAGCATGAATTTGCTTCGGGGGTAAAACTCGAAGGTTTTTCGGCTGTTTACGAAACCGAGTTTATCCCAAAAGTTAGCGAAGAATTGGTATTCAAAGGCGGTGCAACCGGGCATTATGAACTATTGGTAAATGGCAAAACATTAATCCAATATGACAATTGGCGGACACTTCCATCGCGTATTCCTCTGAAGGTCGAAGCTGGGGAAAAATATAAAATTGAAATTCATTATGCCCAATTGAACAACTGGCAAGCCAATATCGAATTGAATTTCGGCTTAGAAGTGGATGTGGATTACACTGAACTCATCAGTAAACTCAAAGGCATCGATCTCGTCGTATTTGTTGGTGGACTTTCCGGGCAGCTCGAAGGGGAAGAAATGCCTGTTTCGTATCCTGGTTTCAAAGGAGGCGACCGCACCAATATCGATCTTCCGGCGGTGCAACGGAATTGTTTGAAAGCCTTGAAGGAGGCAGGAAAAAAAGTGGTTTACGTGAACTGTTCCGGTTCAGCCATTGCTTTAACTCCTGAAACCGAAACCTGTGACGCCATTCTTCAGGCATGGTATGCGGGCGAATCGGGCGGACAAGCCGTTGCAGATGTCCTTTTTGGCGATTACAATCCTTCAGGCAAATTGCCGGTCACTTTCTACAAAAATTCAGAACAGCTCAACGACTTTGAAGATTATTCGATGAAAGGTCGTACCTATCGATATATGGATGATGCTTTGTTCCCCTTTGGTTATGGATTAAGCTACACGAAATTTGAAATTGGAACGGCAATACTTTCCAAAACCAACATCAAAGCCAATGAAACCATTCACTTGACTATTCCGGTGAAAAATGCTGGTAAAATGGATGGGACCGAAATAGTACAGATTTATTTAAGGAAAGTAAATGATCGGGAAGGCCCTCTGAAAACACTAAAAGGGTTTAAACGTGTTGAGGTGCTTGCCGGGAAAACCGAAAGTGTAAGCATTGATCTTCCATCTTCCGCTTTCGAATTTTACGATTGGAGCCAGGGTGATGTAAAGGTTACGGCAGGGCAATATGAAATCTATTATGGAAACAGTTCCGATGCCAAAGATTTGAAGAGTACAAAAATAACGATTCTGTAATCCCCCATAACTCATCTACAATGAAATTCAAATTACCTAAAATAGCTGTATTAATTCTGTGCTCTTTAAGTACAATGGCTTTTATGCCGAAAAGCGAAATGGCAAAAAAACCTATATACCGAAACACTGCCTATACTTTTGAAGAACGAGCAGCTGATTTGGTTTCAAGATTAACCTTGGAAGAAAAGCAAAGCCTTTTGGGCAACAGCATGGCTCCAATTCCACGATTGGGAATAAAATCGTACAATGTTTGGAGCGAGGCTTTGCATGGAATATTAGGTGGCGCTAATCCAGGTGCCGGCTTAGAGGCGCCAACATCCTTCCCGAATAGTGTTGCTTTAGGCTCGGCATGGGATCCCGATTTAATGCAAAGGGAAGCTTCGGCTATTGCTGATGAAGCCAGAGCAATTTTTGCCACAGGTACAAAAGGTCTAACGTATTGGTCGCCGGTGGTTGAACCAATAAGGGATCCGAGGTGGGGAAGAACGGGCGAATCTTATGGCGAAGATCCATTTTTGGTAGCACAAATCGCCGGTGGTTTTGTTAGAGGAATGGTTGGCTCCGATCCCAATTATTTAAAAGCTGTACCATGCGCAAAACACTATTTTGCCAACAACAGTGAATTCGATCGCCACGTTAGTAGTTCAAACATGGACAGCAGGGACATGAGGGAATTTTATCTTACACCTTATAAAAAGTTAATCGAAGAAGATAATTTACCTTCCATCATGTCATCCTACAATGCTGTGAATGGCGTTCCCACTTCGGCAAGTAAATTATACCTCGATACCATTGCCCGAAGGACTTATGGAATGAAAGGTTACATCACCGGAGACTGTGCATCAATTGAAGACATTTATACCGGTCATTATTATGTTGAAACAGCAGCGGAAGCTACTGCGCAAGGTTTAATCGCCGGAGTTGATTCCGATTGTGGAAGTGTATACCAACGAAGTACCATCGATGCTTTAAATCAGGGTTTAATTGGCATGGCCGATATCGACAGAGCACTGTTGAATACTTTTACCATACGAATGAGAACCGGAGAATTTGATCCGCCGGCTAAAGTTCCCTATGCCCTATTTCAACCTAACATGGTGAATTCACCCGCCAATAAAACGCTCGCATACGAAGTGGCCTGCAAAACACCGGTGCTACTGAAAAACGAAATTGTTACCAATACAAATAGCAAAGCACTTCCATTAAATCCTGCAAAATTGAATAAAATTGCGCTTCTTGGTCCTCAATCCGATGAAGTTGAGTTGGGACCTTATTCAGGAAGGCCTGCTCCGGAAAATATGATTTCACCACTTGCCGGTATCAAAAAATACATTGCTGACAAAGGTTTATCTACTGAAATACTGCACAGTTCAGGCGGTAATACAGCCAGCAAAAGCAACCTCTTATACATAGCCGGTTTTGAATTGCAGAAAACCGATGGAAGTATAAGCAAACATGATGCAACTAAATATGCATCTGCTTCAAAAGGAATTACCGTAGGATCAGGTATGGGATCACTAGAACAGGTCAGAACTATTAACGACGGCTCATGGACTGCCTACAATAACATCGACCTCAATAATGTTGATACCATTGGGATTGTCGTAAATATTCCTACTGAAGGTGGAATAATTGAGGTAAGAGTTGGTTCTCCCGATGGGAATTTGGTAGCGACTTTAGATGCCACGGTGGCCTCCGGTAAAAGAGCCGGTGGTGTTTATGGTGCTGGCAGTTTGATGAAAGTAAAAGTGAATAAGTTGGGCGTTACTGAGCCTCAAACCCTTTACTTGTGTTACAATGCACCCAATAATTCACCCATCGATCAGGAAACCATCGACATGGCCAAGTTGGCCGATGTTGCTGTTGTTTTTGTTGGAACTGACGAAAAAACAGCTACAGAGGAAGCCGACAGGCTCACTCTTTTACTGCCCGGCAATCAGGTGGAGTTAATCAAAGCGGTGGCGGCAGTCAATCCCAATACCATTGTAGTCATGCAAACCTTGGGTTGTGTTGAGGTGGAAGAATTTAAAAACCTTCAAAATATTCCCGGCATAATTTGGGTTGGATACAACGGTCAGGCACAAGGTGATGCCATGGCCAGCATTCTTTTTGGAGAGGTTAGCCCCGGTGGAAAATTGAACGGAACCTGGTACAAATCGGTGAACGATCTTCCTGAAATTACCGACTACACCCTTCGGGGTGGCAATGGAAAAAACGGACGTACCTTCTGGTATTTCAACAAAGATGTTTCTTATGAATTTGGCTTCGGATTGTCCTACACAAACTTCGAATACAGTAATTTCAAAATCAGTAAAAACAACATTAGTCCCAACGATAAAATTACCATCAGCGTAGATGTGAAAAATGCAGGCAATTGTGATGGCGACGAGGTGGTTCAAATTTACATGACTACCCCTGAAAGCAATGCGTCGTTGGAACGACCAATTAAGCGGTTGAAAGGTTTCAAAAGAGTTAACTTACCAATTGGTCAAACAAAAACGGTCCACATCGACATTGATTGTGCCGATCTTTGGTTCTGGGATATGGTCAAAAATAAAATGACTTTTGATCAGGGGAAATATGTGTTTGAAATAGGCGCTTCCTCAAAAGACATTAGAGGAACTGTTGAGGCAACGATGAAGGGAGAATTCAATCCTGAATTGAAAGTGGTGGTTGCAAGTTGCGAAACCATTGTAATGAAAAGTGGCTTAGTTGCCCGGTCAAGTGTTACCGCTGCCATGACCGACGACAGTTTTTACGATATTTCCAAAGTTCAAATTCTTTATACCAGCAATAACCCTGATGTAGCTGATGTTGATTCAAATGGGCTTGTTACTGCAAAAGGAACAGGTATTGCTACCATTACTGCACAGCTTACCATCAATGGAAAAACTGAATCGGGTAGTTTTCCTGTAAAAGTAATGCCCAATTTGACCCCGGCATCAATAACCGTCAACAACAAAACCATTAAAGGTTTTAGCCCTGCAGTAGCACAGTATAGTTATCTATTGAAGGGAGTATCTTCAAATGCTCCTATTGTAAATGCAACTCCAAATGATCCTGATATTGTTGTTGAAATTATCCAGTCAACAGCTGTTCCAGGAACGGCTTTAATCTCTTTAACCGATTATATTACTTTCGATAAAAATGAATATACCGTCAACTTTGGAGTTAAATCAGTAAGCGATGAATTCAATAGTGCCACTTTGGGGACGCAATGGAATTGGATAAGAGAAAATCCTGCAAACTGGAGCTTATCAAAACAATCAGGATCATTGGTTATGGCCAGCGATTCAGGTGACATTACCGAATCGAATAATAATGCCGGAAATCTACTTCTACAAAGCGCCAATACCGACTGGACCATTGAATCAAAAATTACCTGTTCAAGAAAACCAACAGGATTTTCAGAAAATGCAGGAATACTGGCCTATCAGGATGACGACAATTTTGTGAAGCTGAATTACCGGGCCAGTTTTGGACGCAGAGGTTTTGGCCGACAAGGTGGATCAGGTGAACAACCAGGTTCAATTGAGCTGATGGTTGAAAATGGAGGTGACCAAAAATCTACGGTAATGCTTAGTATGGAAGACATTATAACAGCCGACAATACTTTAATTCTTAAATTGGTAAAAACGGGTGATGTTTATACTGCTTTTTGTTCTACAAATGGTAAAAAGTTTACAGAACTTGGTAAGGCCAATGTTGTATTAAAAAACATTCGTGCAGGAATTATGGTTTGTGATGGTGTTATGCCCGCGCGATTTGCTGGTTTCAGAAGGTTTATGCCACAGAACATGGAACCCAAAACTCCTTTCGAAGTTGCCTTTGATTACTTCAGAATAAATAATCAGGGTTTAAAATAACGTTGATTTATTTCAAAATATGATGAAAGCAAATAACCCAAAATCGTTTTTCCTTTTAATTGCTTTGATGCTAGTTCATTGTATCGGTTTTGGCTTGACTGCATTTCAAAATTCAAATCTGGACGATGCAAAAGTAGCCTATGCCGATGTCACGAGTTTTGACGATGGATTTGTTGCCATTACCAATAGCGGCCGAATAGATTGGATATCGGAAGAAGGAGTAGTTTCTATGAGCAAAACCTTTGAAGGGGAATCGTTTAAAAGCATTCTTGCCATTCAACAACAATTTCTTATTCTGAGTTCTAATGGTCAAATACTTTTATTTGAGAACGATTCTTCTTTTCATACAATACATAAACCGTCCAATAATACCATCAATTGTATCACGCTTTTCAAAAATAGAATTATTGCCGGATGTGATGAGGGTGAGCTGCTTATAGGCAATAACGAAAATTCATTAAAAAGCATACAACTTGAATTGAAAGGAAACATGGTATCCTTATCAGCCGGAATAAACGATTGCTGGGGAGTGTCTGATCAAGGCGAAATTATTCATTCGAAAGACGGACTCAATTGGATCGTCTTCGATTTTAATTCGGTTTACAAAGCATACTATAAAGCTTGTTCTTTCATCAAAGTGGAATGCACTCCAGATCAAATTGCAGTGATTGGGAAAAACAGTGATGGATCACCGGTTTTATTTTTCTCTTCGAAAGGAAACGTTTGGTCAGAACGTGTCCTGAATTATACAAGTGAAGAAGGGGCTGCTGATTCTTTGAATGATATCCCTACCGATATCTGTTACGATGCAGCAAATGACCAATTCTTATTAACATGCGCTAACGGCAGGTTGATGACGATTCCTTCCTGTTCACATTGCCAAAAAGTTTACCAAATATCCCTTGAAAATCTCAATGCCATTGCCGGAAATGAAAGCAAGATAATGGTTGTTGGAACCAATAATTTCGTCCAAATGATGAATGTTATTGCCTTTTAATCAAATCCAAGTTAAACTAGTTGCTGGCAATGGCATCTAATGGAAATATGCGAAAGAAATGAAATCTTCTGAAAAACAGTATAAATAAAATACAAGGAACACCTTATGAGATTCAAACCTGCTAGATTAATCGTAGTCATCCTATGCTCACTTTTTTTAATGGCATTCATGCCAAAGAGCGAAATGGCTAAAAAGCCCATCTTTCTGAATACCGCCTATTCGTTTAAAGAAAGAGCTGCAGACCTCGTATCGAGGATGACTCCCGAAGAAAAACAAAGTCAGCTGGGAAATACCATGCCACCCATTCCCCGTTTAGGAGTAAATCATTACGATGTATGGGGCGAAGCCCTTCATGGAGTAATGGGGCGTAACAACAACAGTGGTATGACGGCGACCTCTTTTCCCAACAGCGTTGCAGTAGGATGTACATGGGATCCCGAATTGATCAAACGTGAAACTTCTGTTATTGCTGATGAAGCAAGAGGTTTTAACCATGATCTGATTTTTACATTGACTTACTGGTCTCCGGTTATCGAACCTGCCCGCGATCCAAGGTGGGGAAGAACAGCAGAAACTTTTGGAGAAGATCCATTTCTGGTTTCGCAGATCGGAAGTGGTTTTATTCGAGGATTAATGGGAGACGACCCTCGTTATCTAAAAACCGTACCCTGCGGTAAACACTACTTTGCCAACAACACAGAGTTTAATCGCCACAGCGGAAGCGCCGATATGGATGACAGGGACATGCGTGAATTTTATCTTCTTCCATACAGAACTCTTATTAGAGAAGATAATCTTCCTGCAATCATGACAGCATACAGTGCCGTAAATGGAGTTCCTATGTCGGCCAGTAAGTTCCTGGTTGATACCATTGCGAGAAAAACATATGGCATGGATGGTTATGTTACAGGAGATTGTGGTGCTATTGATGATTTAATCAGAGGGCATCACTATGCCAAAAACAATGAAGAAGCAGCCGCAATTGGCTTGAAGTCAGGTGTTGATACCGATTGTGGTGGCGTTTATCAGAACAATGCGCTAAAAGCAATGGAAAATGGCTTGCTCAAGCAAGGCGATATCGATAAAGCACTCGTCAATATTTTTGCCATTAGAATGCGATTGGGTGAATTTGATCCAGCTGAAATGGTTCCTTATGCCGGAATTTTACCAAGTATTATCAATGATCCTTCACATAATGACCTTGCTATTGAAATTGCTACAAAAACTCCCGTTTTATTTAAAAATGAAACAGTCGCTAAATCCGGCCAAAAGGCATTGCCGATCAATCCTAAAGTCATTAAAAAGATTGCCGTATTGGGCACTCAGGCCGACAAAGTTGAGTTGGGCGATTATTCAGGACAAGTTGAACCTGAGTTAAGAATTACACCACTGGCCGGAATTCAAAATTACATCAAAGCACATCATTTGAATACCGAAGTAGTGACAAAATCGAGTGGAAATACCGACAGGAATACCGACTTCATTACAATGAATAGATTTTCAACCAGGAGTACCGGTGCAGTCTTAAAGGAATTCGATGCTACAAAATTTGATGCATCGGCACCGGGGTTAATCGTTTCTGAACGATTTGGAAGAACATCAATACGAGGCATAAAAGATGGCGACTGGACAGCATACAACAATGTTGAAATTTCCAATGTCGATTCCATGATGTTTAGCATGAATGTATCGGGCGAAGGTGGTCAGCTTGAAGTTAGAGTGGGTTCAGCTACCGGAAACGTATTAGCCTCTGAAAAAATCAAACCTGCACCTCAACAAGGAGGTGGTGGTTTTAGAGGTTTTGGACGTGCTCAAAATGTTACAGTGAAAATAAACACTTTGGGTATTACCGGAGCTCAAACAATTGTGCTGGTTTATCGCGAAGCTGAAGGTCCGGGAACCGATCAGGAAACCCTGGACATTGCAGCTGCTGCCGATGTTGCCATTATATTTGTGGGTACCGATCAATCTACAGGTCGTGAAGAATCCGACCGTTTTGCAATTACCTTACCCGGTAATCAGAATGCATTAATTAATGCTGTTGCTGCAGTAAATCCAAATACCATTGTTGTTATGCAAACCATGGGAAT
The DNA here is from genome assembly GCA_041821245.1 of Prolixibacteraceae bacterium. Classification (GTDB taxonomy): domain Bacteria; phylum Bacteroidota; class Bacteroidia; order Bacteroidales; family Prolixibacteraceae; genus Roseimarinus. The sequence goes on along the minus strand of JBGUEP010000015.1, from coordinate 128,060 downwards.
GGTGGAAATTGAGCAATTTAAAAATAATCCAAATATTGCCGGAATTATTTTTACGGGCTACAATGGGCAGGCACAGGGAACTGCAATGGCTAAAATTCTGTTTGGCGAAGTGAATCCAGGCGGAAAAACCAGCCTTACATGGTTCAAATCGCTTAATGATATTCCTGATTTTAACGATTATACCTTAAGGGGCGAATCGGGTAAGAACGGCAGAACCTATATGTATTTCGACAAAGAGGTGTCCTACGAATTTGGATACGGACTTTCCTACACCACCTTCGAATACAGTAATTTTAGTATCAGCAAAAGTAAAATTACACCCAACGATAAAATCACCCTTAGCCTGGATGTAAAAAACACAGGTGATGTTGATGGTGATGAAGTGGTACAGATTTATGTCAAAACTCCCGATAGTCCGGCTTCTCTCGAAAGGGCAATCAAACGTTTGAAAGGTTTTCAGCGAGTCACCATTCCAACGGGACAAATCAAGCGCGTTTCGATTGACATTAATTGCGACGACCTGTGGTTTTGGGATGCCCAAAAAGGCAACATTACTTTCGATCAAGGCAAATACATTTTTGAAATTGGTGCTTCATCAAAAGACATCAAAGGACAAGTTGAAGCCACCATGAGCGGAACTTACCAAGCTGTATTGACAACGGTTGTGGTTGAAAGCGACCAGGTCATTTTAAGACCGGGAAACACCATCCAATCCAGCGTAACAGCCTGCATGTCGGACGATAGTTTCTACGATATTAAAACAGCGAAAATTGAATACAAAAGCAATAACCCAAACGTAGCTACTGTTGATGCCAATGGCAAGGTAAGTGCTACAGGAGTTGGAGCAGCTTCGATTTTTGCTTATGTTACCATCGACGGAACAACCGTTTCGAACAGTTATCCAATAAAAGTAATGCCCGATTTGAATCCGGCATCTGTCACCGTTAACGGTAAAAGCATAAAGGGTTTTGATAAAGGAGTTAAAGCATACAGCTATCTCTTAAAAAACAATTCAAAAGTTCCGGTAGTTAATGCATCCGCAATAGGTAGTGAAATTACAGTGGAAATTGAACAAGCCAAAGCAATACCCGGAACAGCTGTTGTGCAGTTTGTCGACAACATTACCCTTGAGAAGAATACTTATTATTTGAATTTTGATGTTGCTTCGTTTAGCGATGAATTTGAAGGATCAATTGGTAGCCAATGGGAATGGATAAGAGAGAACAAGTCCAATTACAGCCTGTCAAAAAAATCGGGTGCATTAACAATTACCAGCGAGGTTGGTGATGTTTCTGAAGCAACCGATAATGCCAGAAATATGTTATTGCAAAGCGCCAACAACGATTGGGTGATTGAAACTCAACTCCTTGGTTCAAGAACACCTGCTCAGCCCGAAAATGCTGGAATTCTGGTCTATCAGGACGACGACAATTTTGTGAAACTAATGTTTAGAGCGGTGATTAAAACAACACAGCAAAGGGGTGTACAGCCGGGAACAATTGATCTGATTATGGAAGAAAATGGCATTGCAAAATCAATGGCAAACTTCAACTTAAAAGAAGAAATCATTGGCAGTTCTAAATTGATACTTAAACTGGATAAAAAAGGAAGCATTTATACCGCTTACTATTCTTTGGATGGCGTAGAATATAAATTGCTCGGCACAGTCGACATGTTATTAAAGGATATCAAAGCAGGATTAATTGTTTGCGACGGTATCGTTACCCAATACATGAAAAGTACCTTCTGGTTCAATTCCGATACCACCAAGCCAGATACGCCATTTGATGTTTCGTTCGATTATTTCCACATCGAAAACAGTGGTTTAAAATAATATTTATATAAACAACCTAATCTAAATAAATAACTTATGAGAAAAATTTTTAATGTCATCGTGTTGCTTGCGATTTCCAGTTTATGGTGTTTTGCGCAGCAGGAAAAAGCGATCGAGGACTTCAAAACTACATCGACAACCCAGGACGGGAAACTCTTTCCCCAGGTAAATTCAGAAGGTCGTGTACGCGTTCAAATCTCTGCACCCGAAGCCAAAATGGTTCAGCTCGATATTGGTGCTGTAAAGTACAACTTGGTCAAAGATGACAATGGTGTATGGACAGGTGAATCTGCTCCTCAGGACGTAGGTTTTCATTATTATCAGCTGAACATCGATGGAGCTTCGGTTCCCGATCCGGGAAGTCTTTATTTCTTTGGTGCTGGTCGTTGGGGAAGTGGTATTGAAATTCCATCTGATGATCAGGATTTTTTTGCGATAAAAGACGTTCCACATGGTGATTTGCGCGAGGTTCAATACTTCTCTAAATCATCTGATAAAGTGCGACGTGCCTACATCTATACTCCTCCGGGGTATGATCAAAGCAAAAAAAAGAAGTACCCCGTTTTGTATCTGCAGCATGGTATGGGTGAAAATGAAACTGGCTGGGGCAATCAGGGACATACCAACCTGATCATGGACAATTTAATTGCTGAAGGGAAAGCCGTTCCATTTATCATTGTGATGGAAAACAGTAGTGTTAAGTTTGAAAGGCCGGCAAAAAATGCGAATGCTGATTCAACCCAAAACAGGCCAAGAGGCCCAATGGGTGGTTTTGATTTTGCAGGTGAATTTAAAAACGTACTTCTCAACGATTTGATTCCTTATGTTGAGGCGAATTATCGTGTTATTGATAATTCAAAAAATCGTGCAATGGCAGGACTTTCTATGGGTGGTATGCAAACCCGTTTAATTACGCTGGCCAATCCTGAAGTATTCTCGCAAGTTGGTATGTTTAGTGGTGGAAGCATAAGCTCTGAAGATATTGAGAAGAATTCTGATTTTAAAAAGAACGTGAATCTTTTATTCATTAGCTACGGTAGTAAGGAACTTGGAAATGGAAGACGTGGCTTTGGAGGCGATCCCAAAGAAAATACCGCAGCATTAAAAGCGGCCGGTATGAACACACACTTCTATGTTTCTGAAGGAACAGCACACGAATGGCATTCATGGAGAAGAAGCCTTTATCAATTTGCACAACTCGCATTCAAAAATTAAAAGATAGAATGATGAAACAATCGATAATATTAATACTGTTCCTGTTAGCAACAGTAACAATAGGATTTGCACAAGCTGAGATCAAAGAAGACTTTAAACCTTCAACAGTAAATCAACCGGGGAAAGAGTTTCCACAGGTGAATTCTCAGGGTTATGCCCGATTCCGTGTTGAGGCACCCGATGCCAAAAGTATAAATGTTAGTCTTGGCCTGGGTGGAAGAGGCGGTACCAATCTCACCAAAGGAGAAGATGGTGTTTGGACAGGAACGACTGAAGGACCAATGGACGAAGGATTTCATTACTATCATTTAACCATCGACGGTGGTGTGTTCAACGATCCCGGCGCATTAAATTTTTACGGTTCAACCCGTTGGGAAAGTGGCATTGAAATTCCTGCACACGATCAGGACTTTTATGCCTTAAAAGATGTGCCTCATGGTAATGTGCAACAAATTCTTTTCCCTTCGCCAAGTACAAGTACTTCACGCAGAGCATTTGTTTACACTCCTCCGACATATGGAAAGGACAAAAATAAAAAATATCCTGTTCTTTATTTACAACATGGTTGGGGTGAAGATGAAACAGCATGGAGTAACCAGGGACGCGCCAATTTAATTATGGACAACCTGATGGCCGAAGGAAAAATTGAACCTTTTATTATTGTGATGACCTACGGGATGACCAATGAGATTCGATGGGGACATATGAACGAGTTCAAAATTGAAAATTTCCAAACGGTGCTGGTTGATGAGTTGATTCCATACGTAGACGCCAACTTCCAGACTTTAGCCGATCAGCCTCACCGGGCAATGGCTGGACTTTCAATGGGGGGAATGGAAACTAAAACAATTACGCTGAATAAACCTGAAGTGTTCTCACATTATGCATTGTTAAGTGGTGGAACCTATGCTCCTGATGATATCAAAGATAAATCAAAAGTGAAGCTCATCTTCATTAGCTGTGGAAGCAAGGAAAGACCTGATGGTGTTAAGAATGCTGTTGTTGCATTAAAGGATGTCGGTTTAAATGCCTTTTCTTACGTATCGGAAGGAACAGCTCATGAATTTTTGACATGGCGCCGTAGTTTACTTGAATTAGCTCCGCTATTGTTTAAAGACTAGCGTGCAATTTAATGAATATGATTTTAATGTTTGCAGAATCGTTATTGCCACAAAGGCTCCAAGACTCAAAGCAAACACAAAGTCCTTTCTGTTTTTCGAATAGATTTTGTGAAAAATTCGTGGCTTGGTGCCTTTGTGGCAGTAATTTGGCTGTGGGCAGTTATTTTTTTCAAAACTAACAACTGATAATTATGCAAAAACAACTTTTATGGATCGCAATTTTAGCTCTATTTTTTAATACAATCAGCTATGCACAAGCCGACAAGTCGAAAATTGCAGAAGATTTTAAGCCTTCATCAGTTAACCAGCAGGGAAAACAATTTCCTCAGGTGAATTCAGAAGGGCGTGTTCGCGCACAAATTTCAGCTCCTGAAGCCATTAAGGTTCAAATTGATCTTGGCGGAGTAAAATACGACATGGTGAAAGATGAAAACGGAGTGTGGACCGGTGAATCGGGACCGCAGGACGAAGGGTTTCACTATTATCAGTTGAATATCGATGGTGCTTCTGTTCCCGATCCCGGAACCAAATATTTTTACGGCGCAGGCCGTTGGGGAAGTGGCATTGAAATTCCTGCATTGGACGAAGAGTTTTATGCATTGAAGGACGTCCCTCATGGTTTGGTGAGCGAGAACATTTATTTCTCGAAAATTACCAATTCATTCCGACGTTGTTTTGTGTATACTCCGGCTGGCTATGAAAAGGATGCCAAATCGCGTTATCCTGTACTTTACCTTCAGCATGGAAGTTTTGAAGACGAAACCGGATGGCCCGGACAAGGACATGCTAATTTGATTCTTGATAATTTGATTGCTGAACAAAAGGCCGTTCCCATGATCATTGTAATGGACAATGGCTATGCCTACAAACCCCAAAATGGTGAAACAACCGGACGTCCTGCTTCAGCTTTTGAAGAGGTAATGATTTCTGAGATTATTCCGATGATTGATGCCAAATTTCGCACCAAAGCCGACCGCGATCACCGTGCTATTGCCGGCCTGTCGATGGGAGCCAATCAAACCATGCGCATCATCATGAACAGCCTCGATACTTTCTCCAATTACGGAGGATTTAGTGGTACTTCAAATTATCCCAGTTCCGATGAAATTAATACAGAAACTTTCTTGAATGGTGCATTTAATGATGGCAAAGCAGTCAACAAACAAATAAAAGTTTTCTGGCTGGGCTTAGGAACCAAAGAACCCAATCCGTTCCCGGGGTCAGTTGGCGCATTTCGGAATATGTTGGAAAAGCAGGGAATTGAATATGTGTATTACGAATCGCCTGGAACAGCTCATGAATGGCTCACATGGAGACGAGATTTACACCAATATGTTCAGTTATTATTCAAATAACCAAACACAAAAATTAATGAAGATTCTTTTTTTAGCCCTGTTTACGATCATTAGTGCAGCTGGTTTTACTCAGGATAATAATTCTCCTGCTGGTACTGAACCAGCTGCAACTAATGTGGCTGGTGCCGATTATCCCAGAATCCAAAATGATTTAAGCGTGATGTTCAGGCTTAATGCTCCTGACGCTAAAAAGGTGCAAATTGATTTGGGTAAATTGTACGATATGACAAAAAATGACCAGGGAGTTTGGAGTGTTACTACTGATCCTCAGGTGCCCGGATTTCACTACTATTCCTTGGTCATCGACGGTGTTAAAGTAGCCGATCCTGCCAGCGAAACTTTCTATGGCATGGGTAGAATGGCCAGTGCCATTGAAATTCCTGAACAAGGCGTCGATTTTTATAATGTTAAAGATGTTCCTCATGGGGCATTGAGCTCCAGATATTATTTTTCAGAAGTGACCAATAGCTGGAGGCGTTTGTTTGTATATACTCCTCCGGGCTACGATGTGAATACCAAAGTCAAATATCCGGTAGTTTATATTCAACACGGTGGTGGTGAAGATGAAACCGGTTGGGCTGTACAGGGAAAAACCGACCTAATTCTCGATAATCTAATTGCTGAAGGAAAAGCAAAACCAATGATTATTGTTATTGCTAATGGGAATGCCCGAACTGGTCGTGGCGGTTATAGCAGTGAAGGAATGGCCGGATTTAAAAAGGAAATGACTGAAAACATTGTTCCTTTTATCGATGAAAACTATCGAACGCTTGCTAGTGCTAAAAACCGCGCCATTTGTGGTTTGTCGATGGGTGGTGGACAATCGTTTTATGTTGGATTGGAAAGCCTTGATTATTTTAGCTCTGTTGGAGTATTCAGTTCGGGTTTGTTTGGTGGTATCCGAAATCCTTCTGGCAGCTCATTCGATGCAGAAAAGGAGATACCGGGTTTGCTTTCTAAATCGGCTGTTTTCAACAAGAAACTCGATTTATTCTATATATCATGTGGTGAAAACGATATGCGAATTGATTTTACCCGGAAGGCTGTTGCTACAATGAAGGATAATGGATTGAAGGTAGAATTTAACTCTTTTCCCGGTGATCATGAATGGCAGGTTTGGCGTAAATCCTTACACGATTTTGCCGCTAAGGTTTTTAAATGAAATCAATATTATGAAAATAAAAATACATCATCTACTGATTTTTGGTGTCATTCTATTAGCCTTACCAATAGGCTCGATGGGACAGCAAGCCAATGTTAATTTGGATTATAATCCGCAAAAAGATACCGAAGGACTCATTCCATTCAGTGCTCCATTAAATTCTCCTGAAGTGCACGACGATCATACCGTTACTTTCCGAATTAAAGCACCTGGGGCTAAGGAAGTACTCATTAAAGACGGAACAATATTAACAGCACTTGGTCGTGGTCGTGAGCCCGTCTCTCTGATAAAAGGTGATGATGGAATTTGGAGCGTAACTGTTGGCCCTTTTCTGCCCGACATGTATGCTTATCACTTTGTTGTTGACGGTGTTCAGATCTGTGATCCCAGCAATACCTGCGCAGCTTTTACAGCTATGCCGCCGTACAGCCAGTTAATTGTTCACGGTGATGGACCTGCCTACTACGATGCTAAAAATGTTCCTCATGGAAATGTAACAAGGCACATTTATCATTCCGATGTGACGAATGGCGAGCGTGAAATGTACGTTTATACACCACCGGGATATGATCCGAATAGTAAGTATCCGGTGCTTTACCTGGTTGGTGGTAGTGGCGAGCTCCCGTCAAATTGGATCTACGATGGCCGTGTAAACCTCATCATGGATAATCTTTTGGCTGAAGGTAAAGCTAGGCCAATGATCATTGCCATACCAAACAATCAGGTCATTCACCGTAATCATCCACAGCATACGGAACTCACCTTCGATATTTTTGAAAAAGAATTAAGAAACCATGTGATTACCTTAGTTGATAAAAGTTACAGCACCATTCAAAGTCCCAAAGGTCGTGCATTATCCGGCCTCTCAATGGGCGGACGTCACGCCATGTTTATTGGATTCAGATCGCTTGACCTGTTTGCGAATTTTGGTATTCTTAGCGCAGGTGATGTAAATGCTGAAACATCCATTGCATCCTTTCTGAATGACCCGAAAGTAAATGATAAGGTGGATTATTTGTTCGTCGGTCAGGGAACAGAGGAGGCCAAAGGTTTTATGGGAACCCGTGCTATCGCCTTGAGTGAAGCACTAAAAAAACACGACATCGACCATGAATATTATGTTGGCGGACATGGAGGTCATGATTGGTCTACATGGCGCCACCTGCTTTATTATCGTTTTTTACCAAACTTATGGCGAAGTAATTAATTTAAGATTGTATGGACATTACTTATACAATTATTTTGAAACCAATATTATGAAAAGAATTCGATTACCTTTTGTTTTTACTCTATTATTAACTTTATTAATTGCGTGTAACAATGCTAATACTTCTTCAAATTCAGAGGACTTAGCGACCAATTTAATTTTACCGGTAATTAAAGAAAGTAATGGACTTAAACAATTGTATGTAAACAATGAACCGTTTCTAATTATTGGTGGTGAACTATTAAATTCCTCAGCCTCGAGCATTGAGCACATGAAAGATATCTGGGCACACGTTCGAGCTCTTAATGCTAACACTGTTTTTTTACCTGTAACCTGGCAACAATTTGAACCAGAAGAAGGTACTTTTGATTACTCACTTTTAGATAACCACATTAAAAGTGCATATGATAATAACTTGAAACTAGTTATTCTTTGGTTTGGTAGTTGGAAAAATGGCGAATCCCATTATACTCCTGAATGGGTTAAAACCGATATGCAACGTTTCCCACGCATGCTTTTTAAAAACGGAAGAATTTCGAATGCCATTTCAAACATCAATAGTAATTGTTTAAATGCTGATTTGACGGCTTATAAAAAGTTGATGGAACGTATTGCTCAGGTTGATAAGCAGGGTACTGTGATCATGATGCAAATTGAGAATGAGGTTGGTTTATTAGGCGGTACACGGGATTTTTCAGCTGAAGCTACCAAACTATTTGAACAACAAGTTCCTGGTGAATTAATTAAATACCTTTGCAATAATTTGAATAAATTAAAGCCAAACATTTATGAGCCCTATATAAATAATGGTTCAAAAACCAAGGGTACATGGGAAGAGGTTTTTGGAAAATCACCAAGTACAGATGAACTGTTTATGGCATGGAATTACGCTCAGTATATCAATGAATTGGCCAAGGCAGGTAAAGCTATTTATAATCTACCAAGCTACGTAAATGCCTGGGATGCCTCGGGAGGTAATCTAATCCCGGGTGTTTGGCCCAGTGGAGGACCAAATTACCTCATGTTAGATATTTGGCAGGCTGGGGCTCCTGATATCGATGTGCTTGCCAACGATAATTACTCAGCAACATTCGGATTATCGGCTGCAAATTTTGTACACAACAAAAATCCGTTGCTTTTACCTGAAGCCTGTGCAATTTGGATGAACGATACATTAAGTGCGGCTCCTAAGGCGTTTTTATGTTTTGGACATTACAAAGCAATGGGGTTTTCACCATTTGGTATTGATCATCATATTTATCATAGCAACCATTCAATAGCGAAAGCATATGAAGTGCTTGATAACCTGATGCCTTTAATTACCAAAGCGCAGGTTGAAGATAAAATAAACGGTTTTATGGAAGGTGATGAAGCATCCCCTGCGTCTTTTCAACTTGGCGACTTTATCTTTAAGCCTGACTATAACTTGCAAAAGAATTCATTGATTAAGGGATACGGTTTGATCATTCAGATTTCTGAAAATGAATTTATTGTATCCGGAAATGCCTGTCAAGTTTGGTCTGAGTCAGCTGATTCCAGCAAGCCGAATTCTCAGCTCCTTTCAGTTGAAGAAGGAAAGTTTGTTGATGGGGAATGGGTAAAAATGAGGACTTTAAATGGCGATGAGTTTGGAATAAAGCTACCACCAAATCCTTATAATATAGCTTCTGATGTTTATCTTGATGATGTCAGCCTACTTAAAATTAAACTTTTTAATTATTAAAAGGTAACTATTTGTTGCAACTATTAGGTTTATTATTAATAAGATGAGTATTAAACAAATGCAAGCTATCATGCTTATAGTGCCATGAGTTATTATAGAATAAAACCAACAAATGACTGTTGTCCTGAGCGTAACAAAGTGAAACGAAGGATCTGATACTATTTTTTTGTTTTTTATCGGAGACTTGAAAATGAAAGTAAATTATAAATAATTCTAACAAAATGAAAAGAATAACTTATTTGATTGCTGCAGCTTTCATCCTAATTTTAAATGCTTGTTCTACTCTACCTCCTGAGCAGGTAAAAGTTGAACAAGGAATTGTACAAGGAACAATCGAAGACGGTTTACGGGTATTTAAAGGCATACCTTTTGCTGCCCCTCCTGTTGGAGATTTGCGCTGGAAAGCTCCTCAAGCTGTTGAAAAATGGGATGGCGTCAAACCAACAACCGAATATGCACCGGCTCCTTTTCAAGGTGGAAATCCACCATCGGGTAAAAGTGAAGATTGTTTGTACTTGAACGTTTGGACACCGGCAAAATCAAACGATGAGAAGATTCCCGTTTTAGTGTGGATTTATGGCGGAGGTTTTAGTTTTGGATCGACCGGAGAACCTGGCTACAACGGGGAGAACCTGGCTAAAAAAGGCGTTGTGCTGGTCAGCATCGCTTATCGGGTGAATCAACTGGGATTTCTTGCCCACCCTGAATTGAGTGCAGAGAATCCCAATCATGTTTCGGGAAACTACGGTTTGCTTGATCAGATTGCCGGTTTGGAATGGATACAGAAGAATATTGCAGCTTTTGGTGGCGATCCTGATAAAGTAACCATTTTTGGTGAATCAGCGGGAGGAATCTCCGTGAGCATGTTGTGTGCTTCACCTTTGGCAAAAGGTTTATTTCAGGGCGCCATTTCAGAAAGTGGTGGTTCGTTCGGCCCAACACGTGCAAAAACCTATCCGGGCGAAAACATGAAAACATTAGAACAGGCTGAAGCCGAAGGTGTGGCTTATGTCGAACGTGTAGGTGTGACATCAATCGCAGAATTAAGAGATATTCCTGCCGACAAACTTCCTTTGGGAATGGGAATGGGTGGCGGATGGCCCATTGTTGATGCTTATGTAATTCCTGACGATCAACATAAAATGTACGAAGCCGGCAATTATAACGATGTTCCTGTTCTTATTGGTTACAATTCTGATGAGGGTGCCAGTTTTTCAAGAGAAAAAACTCCTGAAGAATATTATGCCGGAGTGAAAGCACGTTACGGGAAATTTGCGGATGACCTGATCAAAGCTTATCCTGCTGGCGAAACTAGTGTTCCTAAAACAGCACGTGATCTGGCTCGTGATGCGGCATTTGGATGGCAAACCTGGAGTTGGGCACGTCTTCAATCGCAAACAGGGAAATCGAAAGTTTACTTGTATTATTTCGATCAACACCCTGAATACCCTGAAGATTCTCCTCGCTCTGGTTACGGTTCTCCTCACGGACAAGAGGTTGGCTATGTTTTTATGAATGTTAATCCTGATAATGAGTCTGATGTTGCATTATCAGAAGCAATGGGCACCTACTGGACCAACTTTGCAAAATACGGTAATCCCAATGGTGAAAGCGTTCCTGAATGGCCTGCATTTAGTGATGAAAATCCTGATGTGATGTACTTAACCGGTCCTAAACCTTTTGTTGGTCCTGTTCCAAGCGCTGAATCGCTGGAGGTATTAGACGATTATTTCGAATGGAGGCGTACTCCTGAAGGTACAGAATGGGCTAAATAATTTGAACCCATTATAAATTCTGATCAGGTAATAAAAAGTTTATTTTAATCTACAATAAAACGAAAACATAAATAATGAAGAAAATACAAGCTCTGATTTTTATTCTGGTAATGGCCGGAATAACCTTTGCAAACCATGTAAAAGCGCAGGAAACTGCTTCGCGAATGATTGAAGATGGCGGAACCGGGCCATATACTGCAAAAATGATCACCGACCAATCACTTCCAACACATACCATATTTGCTCCTACTGATTTAGGTGTTTTTGGCAAAAAAAATAGGTTGCCAATCATTGTTTGGGGTAATGGGGCTTGTGCCAATTCGCCCTGGGAACATGTGAATTTTTTAAACGAAGTGGCATCGCACGGGTTTTTAGTCATAGCTCTTGGCCCAATGCCTGTTGAAGGAGAAAACGGCGGAGGCAAATCAGAAGCGTCGCAATTGACCGATGCCATCAACTGGGCTCTTGCTCAAAATAGCGACAAAAAAAGTCCTTATTTCAAAAAAATAGATGAGGAGAATATTGCTGTAAGTGGGATGTCTTGTGGAGGTTTGCAGGCGCTGGAAGTTGCTCCCGACCCACGTATATCAGCAACGCTTATTTGCAATAGCGGTATTTTTATCAAAAGTATGGGAAGCGGATTCCCGGGAATGCCGAACCTGAAAAAGGATGATCTGAAAAAGCTGCATACGCCCACGCTTTACATTCTAGGAGGAGAGTCGGATATCGCCTACAACAATGGCATGGACGATTACAAGCAAATAGAGCATGTACCTGTTTTTGTGGCCAACATGGATGTAGGACATGGAGGGACTTATGGTCAGCCACACGGTGGCGAGTTTGCTAAAGTTGCCACAGCCTGGTTTTTATGGCAAATGAAAGGTGATAGACAAGCCTCAAAAATGTTTATTGGTGATGATTGTGGGCTTTGCAATGATTCTGAATGGAAATTAGAATCCAAGAATCAATAAAAAGAACGTCAATAAAACAAATGACAGAGGTTTCATTACTTATAACAAGTGATGCATAAGAAGCTGTTCGTAAGAAAAATATTTCTCTTACGAACAGAAAACGATTTGGCCGAATGTTGTAATATCCCGGCATCGGGGTAATGATAGATATTCCGACTACCTGGATACTTGAAATAATAGAATGAAAAAAATAAATTCGGATATTTATTTTCCCACAATGTTTTGCTTCAGTTCTTTTAAGCATCTGAGCATCTGTGTATTATTTATCGTTATTTTATTCACTAAAACGGGTATTGCCCAAATCGAAAATATTAAATTTCAGGCAATTAAGCATGGTTTGTCCAATCCACATGTAAAATGCATTTGTAAAGACAGCAAAGGCTTTATGTGGTTTGGAACCAGTGAAGGGCTCAATAAGTTTGATGGTTCCAATTTTACATTGTATGTAAACAATACAAAGGATTCAACTAGTCTGGTTAATAATAATGTCAATTCGATTTTTGAAGATACGAACAATAATTTATGGATTGGAACCACAATCGGGCTTAGTATTTATAACAGGGAAAAAGACAATTTTGAAGTTTTTAAGGACATTGGAAGCAAACAATTTTCATACATTACTTCTTTTCTGGAAGACAAAAATGGCAATATCTGGATTGGATCCTCAGGTGACGGTCTTTTTATCTTCAATCCGATAAACGACAGCTTGTACACTTACCGAAATTCCGGTAACGATCGAACATCTATTTCATCAAACTATATCAACTCCATATTAGCTGGCAAGAATAACGAAATTTGGTTGGCGACAGATAAGGGATTAGAACTGTACGACATCGAATCACAAAAATTTATCCATTTCGAAAATGAACAAGTCCCTTGCTCTGAGCTGCAGAATAGTTTAGTTAAAAAGATATGTTTTGACAATGATGGGAACTTGTGGGCAGGAACATACGGAAATGGCTTGTTCAAATTAGTTAACGCAAAAAGCAAGTGGTCTATTCAAAGTTTTAACGCATCGGGACAGAAAGGAAGTTTAACCAGCAACGATATTCTGTCATTAACCTGTGATCAAACAGGAAATTTATGGATAGGGACTGAAAATGGCGGATTAAATGTGTTGACTAAATACTCCAATACATTTCATACGTATAAAACAGAAGATGGCAATACTCAAAGTATAAGCAGTAACTCCGTTTGGTCGCTTTATCAGGATAACACGGGTATTGTGTGGATAGGAACTTTTAATCATGGTCTCAATTTTTACGATGAAAGAATTGAAAAGTTTAATACCTATCAAAGAAATCCTTATGAACTCACAACATTATTGAACAATAATGTTGTGAGCTTTTCTGAAGATCAGAGCAACAATTTATGGATTGCAACGGATGGTGGAGGAATAAGTAGTTTTAATTTACGTACCCGAAAATTCACAAATAAATTAGCTAATTCAGTTATATCCAGCAAGGCAACTTTGGATGTGCTATGTGATTCAAAACAACGAATATGGGTTGCTACCTGGGGTGGAGGCTTAGATTTATTTGATCATTCGGGCAGTAAAATTCAAAATTACAAACTGGAAGCATTGGATAGGCCAGGAAACATAATGTGTTTACTGGAAGATAATTCGGGTCAAATTTGGGTTGGAACACACAGAAATGGATTGCTTGTTTACGATGCTAAAACCAACAGTTTTGAAAAAGTGATTGATCAGACTTCCAACACACAATTATCAGCAAATGCATTTGTAAATAGCTTGTTTCAAGATGCTGATAGCACGATCTGGATTGGTGTCTCCTTCAGTCTGATTAGTATTACGAATAGAAATGGTGAAAAAGTATTTACAGAATATAAACACTCCAACAATCCACAAAGCATAAGTAGTTTTAATATTTCCACAATATTTGAAGACAGTAAAAATGACATCTGGGTTGGTACCGATGATGGACTGAATTTGCTTGATAAAGAGAAGGGTACTTTCACCATATTTAGGAAAGAAAATGGACTTCCCAACAATACCATAAATGGAATAATTGAAGATAAAAACTACTGTTTATGGCTAAGTACATATGGCGGTATATCAAAATTCGATATCCAACAAAAAACTTTTAAAAATTATTCAATTGACGATGGCTTTCTTTCAAATAGTTTTAATCCGCGAGCATATTTGAAAACACGGTCGGGAGAATTTTTCTTCGGAAATAATAGTGGTTTTATTTCTTTTTTTCCCGATAGTATTAATATGAATACCTTCATACCTCCGGTGTATTTCACGAGTTTTAAAACGTTTAATGATCCTGCTGTTATTGGGGCCTTAGGTTCACCGCTAAGCAAAAACATCAGCGAAACCAAACAAATTACATTAGATTATAAACAAACGTCTTTTACCATTGGATTTGTAGCTCTAAATTTTACGCATGCTGCTAAAAACCAATATGCTTATAAACTTGAAGGTTTCGACGAGGACTGGAACTATGTTGGAACAAAACAATACGCAACCTACACCAATATTGACGCTGGAAAATACACATTTAAAGTTAGGGGATCGAATAATGAAGGAATCTGGAATCCTGATCCAGTCGAACTTGAAATTAAAGTACTGTCGCCTTTCTGGAGTACAAATTGGGCTTATTCATTTTATGTTTTATGTTTTGTGTTCATCATTTGGAGCTTTATTAAATTGTTAGTTATTAAGTCAAAGCAAGCTGAAAAATTGAAATTAGAAAAAATTCATCATGAAAAAAGTGAAGAATTAAATACGATGAAAATTCAATTTTTTGCTAATGTTTCACACGAATTCCGAACACCCTTGAGTCTAATTATTGCTCCCTTAAAGCAGCTTATTGAAGTCGAGTCATTGAAGGAAAATGTTAAAGAGCGAATGATAATGGTTTACAATAACGCCAATAAACTATTTAGCTTGGTGAACGAATTAATGGATTTCACAAAATCGGAAGAAGGCCGTTTGAAAATAATGGTGCAAAAGATTGATCTGATTGTTTATACACGTGAAATTTACAACATGTTTCTCGACGAATCCAAACAGCGGGCCATTGATTATCGTTACGAACCTACGGCCGTAAACATGGAGTTATATGTTGATAAAAGTAAAATTGGAAAAATTATCAGCAACCTGCTTTCTAATGCCTTTAAGTATACTCCCGATAATGGCAAAATTGTGTTGAAAATTGAACGTGCAACCCAATATGGGCAATCCTTCGCCAAACTTTCAGTGATTGACAATGGAAGTGGAATTGCTCAGGAATATATCGATAAAGTATTCGACCGTTTTTATCAGGCACCGGAAGAAGAAAAGCAACATATTGCAGGTACCGGAATTGGTCTGGCATTCGTCAAAAGCTTAGCTGAACTTCATCACGGAACCATAAGTGTTCAAAGTGAAAAATGGAAAGAAACCTGCTTTACCCTTAAAATTCCATTTGGCAATGCACATTTCAATGAAGATGAACTACTCAACGATTCAGGCGAATATTTTGCTAATCAGATTGAAAATCATACACATCAGCCCCTGTCTGAAGAAATTGAACCCGAAACCAATGCACCAACCTTACTGATCGTTGAGGATAATGCAGAATTACGCGCCTACCTTGCCTCTACGCTTTCCCCTAAATACCATATAGTTAATGCTATCGATGGATTTGAAGGACTTAAAATGGCCCGGGAGTTACAACCTGATCTGATCTTAAGTGATATCTCAATGCCTCGTCTTTCTGGTATCGAACTGTGCAGAACCATAAAAAATGAGATGGCAACCAGTCATATTCCAATCATCCTGTTAACCGCAAAGACTTCTACCTCCGATAAAATTGAAGGTATTGAAACCGGAGCTGATGCATACATCACTAAACCTTTCGATATTCAACATCTTGAGGTAACCATTCAAAAAACCATCGAAACCCGACGCAAATTATATCGGCAATTTAGCCAGGATGTTTACATCATACCCAATGAAAATTCAGCGAATGAATTGGACCGTAAATTTCTTGAAAACATTGTTCATTATATCGATACAAATGCTTCAGACGATAACATCACTGTTGAAAATCTTGCTGCTCATCTTTTAATGAGCAGGACCAATGTTTACCGCAAGATAAAAGCACTTACCGGACAAACAGCAACCGAGTTTATAAGAGTTGTTCGTTTGAAAATGTCCATAAAGCTTATTGAAACAGGTCGTTACAACATATCAGAAATAGCCTTTAAAGTTGGATTCTCTTCCCCCGGGTATTTTGCAAAATGTTTTAAAGATCAGTACGGAAAATCCCCGTCTGATTTTATAATGACAAAAAATAAGCATATTGAGTCCGAAAAACCTTAAAGTCGAGGTCCCATAAATCTCGGATGGGATGCATTCAAAAATCCAAAGCCATAGCAATCATGAGTAAATAGCTTAGATGTTTTGGCGTTCACCTGTTATTTCTATACTTCTCTAAATGATAGACAGGAAATTAAACATGCCTGAAATATCTAAAATTAAAATGATCTTTTGTAATGGGGATTAGCGATAAGATGTATATGTGATAGATATGCAGTTAGTTGCGCTGGTGTTGTTTGAGCTGAATTCAAGGGGTGTTTTAAATTTAGATATTTATGCCGTAGAAAAAAATCCTGTTTTGCGATTTCTCATTTTGTTTTATTGCATCAAATTTTGCAGCCAGCGCAACATCTTTATTAATGCTTCTCATTGGTTTATTACAATTTCGCATTGAATAGAACAAATCATTCCACGAGAATAGATTTTATAAAATCCTAACGAAAGTAATGAATTCAATTATTAACACGTAAAAATTTAATTATGAAGAAAAATCTACCTTTAAAAAGTTTCCTTCTTATTTTATTGGCGATCGTCATTAATTCGACCAGTTTATTTGCGCAGGAAATCATCTTTGTTTACGCTAGCGCAACAGTTGATGTTCTTACCGGTGAACCTGCCGATATGCAGGGAATAAGGCTTCTTGAAGAAGCAGGGTACACCGTACACCCTTGGACATCATTAGATATCACCACTTTTACCGACGAACAATTGGATTCGTTGGAGAATACCGATTTGATTTATATTGGACGATCAGTTCAAAGTGGAAATTTCGATCCGGGAAAAAAAGAATTGTGGAATGCCATTTCTACTCCGATGATGACCGGTGCAATGTGGGCATTAAGAAGCACAAAAATGAATTGGTTCGAAACTGCTGACTGTTCCAATATCGACGATCCTGTTGACGCAGTTTTTCAGGGCGATATTTTGGAAGAAGACGAAGTTTTTGAAGGATTATCAGGTACTATAGATTGGTGGACTGGTCCTTACAGCACCATTAATGTAAGCGATGCAGGTAACGGACAAGTTTTAGCCAGAAGTAGCGATGATTTATATGTTTTATTTGTTCGTTTCGAAGCTGATACTGAATTCTATCCAGGCTCAATTGATGAACCGGCAGGTCCACGTACCTTCTTTGGAAGCGGTAGTGACAACTTGTTGGATGCCGACGGTAACAAAATTTTTAACTATTTAGGCTATAGCGAAGATGTCATGAAGGTTTTCTTAAACGAGGTAGCTATAATGACAGGTGTTTTTGAACCACAAGTTGGCGTTAAAAAACTTGATGTGAAATTGAAACCGTCGGTTTATCCGGTTCCTACTCTTGACAATCTTGTTGTTGAAATGGATAACCTTAAGAAGGTGGATGTAATTGACCTTACAGGGAAAACTGTTGCAACATATACTGCCGAAAGCAAAAAGCTTTCAATGGACGTAAGTAGTTTAAATAAAGGGATTTATTTCTTAAAAATTAGTGATAATAAAGGTGATACTTCAATCAGAAGATTCACCAAAGAATAATTACTCCGGAAAGAAGAGAGCCTGGCCTTATTGGTAACCAGGCTCTTTTTTTAAAATACATTAAATAGAATCGGAATCCTTTTCAATTATATTTTTTTCCACTCCATCATTTGTTTCATTATTTTTTTTGATAGTCATCCAACTCCTTTTTCGATTAGAAGGATACAATTTATTAATACTCATGAAAATTAAAAGGTTTACGTTTGCACTGATTATTTTTTATCTGATCATTTTTGTTCAAACCAGTCTGTTTGGTCAGGAAGATTCACCACTGCGACGTCCCATTTCGCCTGAACAGCCCATGTGGCTCATTCATATCGATACCTGGAACTATGCTGATCCACAGAAAATAATTGATCTTGTACCCGAAGACATTCGTCCTTTTGTAGTCATGAATATTTCAATTTCAATCAACCACGATGCTGCTACAAGTAAATGGAAAACATGTGAATATGCCTATGAAACGGCCAAATCGTGGGTGAGAACCTGTGCTGAAAATCAAATGTGGGTAATGGTTCAGCAATCCAGTGGTGGATATCAGCACTTTTCTGAAACTGATCTGACTGTTTATGAAGAATTTTACAGAGACTATCCCAACTTCATCGGTTTTAATTATGCCGAACAGTTTTGGGGATTCGACGATTGGAATGATGCTCTTTCTCCGGCATGGACAGACCGGATGTCTCTTTTTGCAAATTTACTGGAGTTGAGTAATAGATACGGAGGTTATCTTTCGGTAAGTTGGTGTGGGAACCAGTGGGGTCCCAGTATCAACCCTATTGGTATGATGAAACGCAATCCTTATTTTGCAGCAGCTTGTGCGAAATATACTGAGAACTACATTCTGAGTGAAAAATATACTCAGCAGTCGTATCAATCAGACATGGAAAGTTTGTGCCTGGGAGCCTATCTTTCGGGCTACAGTGGGCAATACGGTTGCCGTTACGACGATACCGGCTGGACCGATGCCAATGGCACCCATAACAATTTTACAATGGCCACTGCAGGTGCGGTACACCTTGAGCACATGATGCTGACCGGCCAAACCGTGATTGACGGTCCTGAATTAATTTGGACACAGTGTTTTCGTGAAACAAATGGTGTTGCAACTACAGAAGGCTACACCATGCGAAATTGGGAAACATACCCACAATTTGACAATGTAAGTGTAGATATCTTCCGAAAAATACTAGATGGTACTGTTCGTATTCCCAGTAGACAAGAAGTGATCGACCGCACAAAATTCGTCGTCGTCAATGATGTAAATACTGGTAACGACGATGCTAAATACAGCATACCCGAAACGCTTACCCAAGGCTTATATCGAATGGATGGCGACGGAAATCTTCGGGACAATAAGACCTTCTTTAAAAAAACAGGGCGCTACCCAACCATACCGGTCGTTTATCTACTGGACGACTCACTTGCCAATTCTTTTCAGAACATCGTCAACAAATCTGCTTATTCCAGCCGCTGGCCCTCAATTGCTTCAAAGCAAGCAGAGTTCAATAATTTGTTTCCTCAGGAATATACAGGTGATTTGTATGTTGGACGCAATGAGAACGCATGGGTAACCTATAACCCGTATAAAACAGTAAAAACAGCCAATGCATCTATCCCTTTTTTATACAATACCTGCGACAGTATGGAACTCAGCTATTCGCAGTATACAGCGGGAGTAGTGAAAGAATATTCCGATCAACTCACCTTTTACCTTAGCAATTATGATAACGTAATTAACACCGGACTAAAAACCGATGTGATACAGATATATGGAAGTTCTTCGGAGCCAACATATTCCTATGCCGAAAGGGGCAACCATCAGGCGAGTAAGGTTTCGAACACCTGGTCGGACGGAATATTTACCTTGACCATCCAGCACAACGGACCACTCGATATTACGGTGAATTGTTCCGGAACAGCAACTGATCGTCTAACTTCCTTCAAAGTTGCTGATATTAAAGCTCCAAAAAAACCTGCTATTTATAAGGGGGCTCATCAATACGAAGCAGAAAATTTCGATTATAAAAACATCAATAGAAACTATACAAATGGCGTAAACAGCGGTGTTGGTAACTACACTGCTCAGGGGTTCCTTGATTTTGGCAACAAATCATCAGCAAGCATCAGGGACACTGTTACTGTTTTAGAAGCAGGAATATATGAGCTCGGAATAAAGTATGCTGCTTCGGGTGAAGATGTGAATTCCATTGATTTATTTGTAAATGGCACAAAAATAAATACCCCCTCTTTCCTTAAAACAGTATCAAAAAGTGATTGGGCAATTTATACTCAGAGAATAGAATTGAATGAGGGTAAAAATGTGCTTGCTTTAACGGCAAGTAAAGCTGGAGCCAACATAATTTTTGATCACATTATTGTTGGTCCTGAAGCCCGTTACGATTTTACAAACGACCTTGTTTCTACAAGTGCAGCTACTCCACCTGCCGATTATATCAACTTGCAAAGCGGTTCTGCAGGCGTTGTTACATATACCGATGCCAACAGCCTAACCAGTAATGTTTTTAAATCCTATTCAGTTGGCTTATTGAATAGTACAGGAGTTGCCGATCTGGATAGGTTTCCGGTAGCATCGAATTATTCCGTTAGCTGGAAAGAATATTATAGTACCACAGCAGCTGAAAAAGGAATATTGCTAAGAGCAAATGGTGAAAACGGATCATGTGCTTATGCCGATGGGATGAAACAGGGATACCTGTTCACAGTTATCAACAATGCAGATCAAACAGTAACCTTGAAATCATATCTGGCAACGTCTTCAGGAATTGAAGAAAAAGCAAGCTATACTTCTACTTTTACAATAGATGTTGATCAGCCATGCTGGTACAGGGCAACTGCTACTGATAATGAATTAATGTTTGAGTGTTCAAACGATAGTATGAATTGGGAAGGCAGCCATACAACTACATTCTACGACGAATCCTATTCCTACGGTTCTACTGAACTTGTTTGGGGCTTAAATTCAGGTAATTTTGACTGGGTGATGGATGACATTACCTATGTAACAACCCAACTTTTAGTTTCAGCAGAAACTTTTTCCGGAATGTCTTATTTAATCGATGCCGGACCATCTTCAAGTCAGGAAGTGAAAATTTCAGGACGTTCACTTATGGCAGGGATTGATCTTACTGTTTCGGACAATTTCGAAATTGCCTTAAATCCTGATTCAACATACAGTTCTGTACTATCAATTGCTTTAAATGGCGGCGCTATTGATACGATTATTTTTGTGCGTTTAAAATCGGGATTTGAATCAGGCGTTTATTCCGGAGATTTGATTTTAACCACAAAAGGTGCAGCCAAACAAACAATTGCATTAAACGGTTCGGTCATCACGGATTTGATCTACAATTTTGCCAATGATGTGCCAGGTGCCGGTGAAGCTACACCACCAGCTTTCAATATAACTATTGGTGAGAGCAATGGTGCAGCAGCAGGTGTTGTTTCATACAAATATTCCGACGAAACAAGCAACTGTTTCAGAGCCTACAACGGTGGAGAAAGAAATGGCACCGGAGTTGCGAACTTGACTTTGTTTCCAGCCGATTCAGCCAACTATTCAGTGACCTGGAAACAAGCCATTGGCACCAAAGGGAAAGATTATAAAGTAGGTGTTTTGCTCAGGGGTAGTCAAATGCCTGAAGGGGGTGCAGGATATGTTAACGGCATCATGCAGGGGTACGTTTTTATTGTTTATAATGCAGGAGGAGCAACAACTCCTCATTCTGAATTCCGAATTTATAAATCATCAGAGGCAACAAACCTGAATATGCTGGTCAATAACAGCGTCAATACCTTGGTGCCTTTAGCCCGTCAGCCAATGTGGTACCGGGCTTCAGCAAACGGAATAGAATCCACTGAACTTATTTTAGAGTATTCTTCAGACAATTTAAATTGGTTTGTCGGAGCCACATTTACCGACCAGACAACTACCTACCCGAATGGGAAAACACAACTTATTTGGGGCTTGGCAGCCGGCAATTGGGATTTTTACCTGGATGATATCGGCTACAACAGCTACCACCCAAACACGGCCATTTCAGTTTCCCAGAATAAAATGACAGGTTTTTACTATTCAAAAGGGAATGGACCATCAGACCATCAATCCTTCAATATTTTGGGTAATCAAATGAGCACCCAACTTGAAATTATGGCCACAGAAAATTTCGAAATTTCTTTCAACTCATCAACAAATTATGAATCAACACTGGTCTTGAGTGGAGCAGTTGAGAAAATGGTATATGTGCGTTTGAAAGAGGGTTTAGCCGTTGGTAAATATGAAGGAGAAATAGCAATTACATCAAGCGAAGCCGACAAGCGGTTGATTACACTAAATGGCTATGTGAGAACATCAACCGGCGTGAACCATTTGGGTGAAACGAATGCAACCCTTGTATCCACCGAATATTTTTCCTTAACAGGTCAAAAGGTTATTTACACCAATCATTTAAAGGGCATTTATATTGTGAAAAAACTCATGTCCGACAATTCAATAAAAGTATCCAAGGTTTGTTTTACGTTTTAGTGAATTCATAATTTCAAATATTAGTTTTAGGAGTAAACAGGTTTATATTTAGATTTTTAGGTTTATTGTTTGGCGACTTCTCTCTTTTAGAGGAAGTTGCCAAACATTATTTTTCAACTTTAATCTGTCATAATTTTATAGCTGATAATTGTGTTATTTATTTTTTTCTAAAAAAAAATGATGAATTTTAATAAGTCAAGTCTATCGATTTTTTTAATTCTTGTATTTTTTGCTCAAATTTCCACTGCACAACAAAACAGTGGATTATTTTCAGATATTATCTCAAACATAGCCACTAGTGGAGCTGATTTTCCGCTTGTTTCCCACGATAAGACAGCAGCAGTAATTTGCTACGATGCGAATGATTATAAAGGTGTAATTCGCACCATTTTTGATTTACAACAGGATATTGACAACGTTACAGGAGTCAAACCAATGCTCGCTACTACAAATTCATCGGCTGATTATGAAATTATTATTGGTACTCTGGGGCATAGCAAACTGATTGATAATTTAGTTTTATCAAAGCAACTTGATGTAAATGAGCTCAAGGGGAAATGGGAGAGTTTTACAATTGCCACTATTGAAAATCCTCTGCCGGGGGTCAAAAAAAGCTTAATAATTGCCGGAAGCGACAAGCGGGGTACCATCTATGGCATTTACGAGTTGTCCCAACAGTTAGGCGTTTCGCCCTGGTACTGGTGGGCCGATGTGCCGTTGAAAAAACGTACTTCAGCCTATGTATTAGCTGGACGTTATGATTCCGGTGAACCCAGAGTACGATACCGTGGGATTTTCATCAACGACGAGATGCCTTGTATGAGTAGTTGGGCAAAAGAAAAATTCGGTGGAATGAACAGCAAAATGTATGCGCATATGTTTGAACTTCTTTTGCGTTTGCGTGCGAATATTCTTTGGCCCGGAATGTGGGGATCGTTTAAGGAATATAACCCGGGTGTACCAATTTTATTTGACGAACATGGAAACTACGAAGGAAATTGTTTTAATGAGGATGATCCGGAAAATCCACGTTTAGCCGATGAATATGGAATCGTAATGGGGACTTCTCATCATGAACCAATGCAACGCTCGCAACAGGAATGGATTCGCAACAAATCAGCCTATGGCAATGGCGAATGGAATTACCTGACCAATAAACAAGGCATTCGAAAGTTTTTCAAAGAGGGAATTGAAAACACTAAAAATTATGAAAGCCTCATTACCATGGGAATGCGTGGCGATGAGGATATTCACATGGTAGACGCCGGTAGCGCAGAGGCTAATTTCAAAGTACTTGAAAATATTATGAAAGATCAGCGCCAGACTATCGAAGAGGTAACGGGCAAACCGGCGTCTGAAACCCCTCAGGTTTGGACGCTTTACAAAGAAGTGCTGGAATATTACGATCAAGGCATGGATGTCCCGGACGACATGATCATTGTTTTGTGTGACGATAATTGGGGCGATGTGCGTCGGCTTCCCGCTTTAAACGGCAAAAAACACCCTGGTGGATACGGCATGTATTATCATCTGGCTTATTATGGCGCACCGCGTGCCAATAAATGGCTAAATACAAATCAAATTCAGCACATGTGGGAACAACTGCAACTAACGTATAGTTATGGCGTAGACCAGCTCTGGATGCTTAATGTTGGCGATTTGAAACCTTTGGAATATCCCATTGACTTCTTCCTTAATATGGCCTGGAACCCTGAACGGTTTAACCCGCAAAACTTAGATCAGTATTCGATTAACTTTTGTAACCAGCAATTTGGCGAAGCTCAGGGTAAAGAGGCCGCTCGCATTCTAAACCTGTACTGTAAATATTGCAGTCGAATCACACCTGAAATGCTGGATGATAAAACCTATAACATTGAAAGTGGTGAATTCAAAATGGTACGCGATGAATTTATGGCATTGGAAACCTGCGCTCTCAGACAGTTTTTATCGCTTACGGATGCTTACAAGGATGCCTACAAAGAATTGATTCTTTTCCCTGTACAAGCCTTGGCGAATTTATATGATATGTATTTTGCTCAAGCCATGAACAAGAAACTTGGTGTAAACAAAGACCTCAAAGCAAACGAATGGGCCGATCAGGTGGAGTATTGTTTTAGACGCGATGCTGAATTGTGTGCCGATTACAATCAAAATATCGCCAATGGAAAATGGAATCACATGATGGATCAGGTTCACATTGGTTATACGATATGGCATGCTCCTGAAAAAAATAAGATCCCCGGTGTAATACGATTGAACCCGGATGACGCAAGGACAGGCGGCTATGTTTTCAGTGAAGAAAACAATGTTGTTGTGATGGAAGCTGAACATTACTTTCAAACGAAGGCTACAGAAATGACCAAATGGACAGTTATTCCCGATTTGGGTAGAACACTTTCCGCTATTGCTTTAATGCCTTATAACGAAAAAACCGATGGAGCATTCATTAGTTATAAAATGGTGCTTGATACAAACGTTGACAGCATAGCTGTTCACTTGTTTTTTGACAGTACACTTCCCTTCAAGACAGGAGGGCACACTATAGCCGCTTCATTCGAAGGAGGTCAGGAGAATATCTGGAACATAAATGAGGATTTGATCTGGGAAAACTGTTATACCAAAATGTATCCTGCCGGGGCAGCGCGAATAATTGAATCCGCAACAAGGCTGGCTTTACCTAAAAGTGACGATGGTACATATAATCTGATCATACGTCCACTTGATCCTGGTGTCGTATTTTATAAAATTGTTGTCGACGATGGAGGTTTTGAACAAACCCATTTGAAAATGGCTGAGAGTCCATATAAAAGGAAATTGTAAAATTATATGGTCTTCTTATATCTTTAATTGAACAAATGAAATCGATGTAGGATATGTCTATTTCACTCCAACACGTCCCCGTCATTACAGGGTTTACTCTGCTCCAAACGATGCCATGTGGTGTTGTATGGGAAGCGGTATGGAAAACCATGGAAAATACAATCAGCTAATTATTCCATTTTAAATTTTGATTATTGTCGATAACCGGAACTTAATTATCTATTTTATCTATACAGAATTGAGTTGCTGTTCATGTGGCAAATGAAAGGTGATAGCGAAGCCTCAAAAATGTTTATTGGTGATGATTGTGGGCTTTGCAATGATTCTAAATGGAAATTAGAATCTAAAAATCAATAAAACCTATTCTAATTAATCACTGAAAAGAAATCCCAATATTGTACGGTAAATTCTTCCATTGTATTAACCAACATACAATACATTTTGAAATTTACAATTTTTGCTAAACAATATTTATTTATATCTAAAATTAGATATTTTATATTCAAAATCAGAAATGTAATTGTGATCTCATCGGTACTTTCGTAGGCATGTAAAGAGATATTTACATGCCTTACTAACTTAAAATTTAAATAATTATGAAAAAACAATTACTTTTTACAGTCTCTATTTGTTTAGCTCTGGTCGTTTTTAGCCTTAAGTTACAGGCTCAGCTCGATTATAGTAGCATAACTCATTTTTATGATTTTGAAACTGAAATGGCCACTGATTTAGTTGGTGGTGTCGATGGTGAAGAATTGGGTCCTGTGTTTTATACCGATGGAGCATTGGATATTACCGATAATGATACAGATGTTGCTGGGGGATACCTTTCCTTTTTTGGCGATGATATTGCCATAAACCAATATTCTGCCATTACCATTGAAGCATGGGCAACTCCAAGTTTTGACAGCAATAACGGCCGTGCATTAATGATGTGGGCTTTTGGAACTGCAGGTGGTGTTGGAACAAATTATTTGTTTTTCGTACCGTCGCGATTTACAGATGAGCTAGCTGCAAAAATGTCGATAGGTGAATCAGAGCCTTGGTTACAAGAGCAAGGAATTTCTATTGGTACTGCTGGCATGGGGGCAGAACAACTCTACCACTATGTAGTCACCATCGATGAAGATAACATGATGGCGGTTTATGTTGATGGAGTAAGTGTTGGAGATGCTGTTGAATTAACAGGAGACCATAGTTTAGCTAGTTTGTCAAACACAAACTTTGTTATAGGAAAAAGCCTATATGATGCTGATCCAATGTGGAGAGGTACAGTTGACCTATTTTCCATTTGGAATGTTGCACTTGCCACTGAGGAAGTTGGCGAATTATATGAACTGGGTTCAAAAAGAACTTTAGAGAAAGTTGGTGTTGAAGATGCAATGAAAATTACTTCATATAATTTTTATGTTGCAAACAACAGAATGTTTGTAAAAAACCTGCAAAATGCTGATCACCTTTCGGTTTCTATTTATAACCTTGCCGGTAGCTTAGTATATGCGAATGAGAATTTTATAAGTGGTGAAACCCTTAGTTTAAAAGAAGGTGTTTATATGGTTAAAAGTACTGCTTCAAACAATTCTACAGTTCAAAAAATAATGGTTCATTAAGAGTACATTTTTTTCATACAATTTTATTTAGCTTATGAAATAGAGCATCGAAATTGGTGCTCTATTTTATAATTCGTATTATCTCAATAATTCAGTCTATGAATATTCATCTGCATAAGAAAACAATTTCGTATTTTTTTCTTTCTTTCATTCTAATTTGTACAATGCC
Source organism: Prolixibacteraceae bacterium (assembly GCA_041821245.1). GTDB lineage: Bacteria > Bacteroidota > Bacteroidia > Bacteroidales > Prolixibacteraceae > Roseimarinus. The sequence goes on along the minus strand of JBGUEP010000015.1, from coordinate 100,701 downwards.
AGGTTTTGTAAAGGCTCAGTCATATACCGCCTGGTATAAGAATGCTCAGGAACGCATCGATACTATACGAAAAGGCAACTTTGGATTCAAAATAGTGGATAAAACCGGAGAACCCTTTTCCGGTCCGGTATCCGTTCGTATGGTAAAACATGAATACCCTTTTGGAATTGCTTTCGACTTTTATGAAGGAACAACGAGCATGGGGAATAGTTACAATACATCAGCGACAATTCAGGCTGATGCTGATGCCGAAATTTATCAAACCGAACGATGGAATGATTATTTAGCTTATGCAATTCCTGTCGTAAGTGGCAAGGAATACAAACTCACTTTAAAATTTGCCGAAATATATGCCGACGCAGGGAACTCCAGGTTGTTCGATGTTAAAGTTGAAGGAGATTTATTTCTTGATGATTACGATGTTTTTACAGAAGCAGGTGGTAAAAATATGGCCAAAGATACCAGCATTACACTAATTGCAACAGATAATTCGCTGAACATTGAATTGAATGCAGTAAAGGACAATGCCATGATCAAAGGCATTGTTGTAGAGGAAATTGGAGGAGACGTGCTGATACGAATTAATTGTGGTGGATCGGAGCTAACAACTGCGAATGGTAATAGTTATGTGGCCGAAACGGGCTATTTTGATCCCGATGTCAATACGGTTGCTTCAAAGGAACAATGGATGCAGGCAGCCATGTATAAATACTTCAACTATGGTGTTTCGGGTAATTCTTTCAAATGGAGTGGTATTCAGCCACAACATACAACCCCCGACTATACTAATTTTGATAATGCCGTACGCTGGACCCAAAAAGTAGGATGGGACCTAAGAGCACATAACTTGCTTTGGGGAGGTGACGACGATCATTCCACGCCTGGTTGGGTGAGGAGTCTTCCAACAGCCCAGGCAATGACCGATACCTGTAAAATGCGTGTTGTTCGTGAAGTGTCACATTATAAAGGAATTATTAAAGAATACGATGTTATCAATGAACCTTTAACCGGTCATGCCGACCACCTGCAAAAAACAGTTGGTGATTCAATCAACTGGAACTGCTTTAAGTGGGCCCGTTCTGCCGATCCCGATGCCGAGTTGTTTATAAACGACTACAATGTGGAATATAACTGGGGACAGGCCGCTGAATATCGTGATCTGGTAAAAAAGATCATAGCAAACGGTGGTCCTGTTACCGGAGTTGGAATGCAGGCACACTATTGGGATGGATTCCGTGTGAACGTGGATGAATTGGTGAAAAATGTAAATATAATTGCTGAAGCTGGATTGCCAATTCGGTTTACGGAATATGATTATGCCGGAGACATAACACAGAAACAACAAACTGATGATTTTATAAAAGTGCTCACAGTGGCATTTTCTCATCCTTCAATATCAGGAATGATCAGTTGGGGACTAAGTGATGATGGAGCCTGGCGCACCAATACCGGCTTTTTTGATGCCAATCACAAACCCAAATTGGCAGCCGATACCTTACTCTATTATACTAAAACGAAGTGGGCCACTAACTTTGATTCGTTATTGACTAACGATAATGAACTTGCTTTTAATGCCTATTATGGAACTTATAACATCGAAGTTGCTTTTAACGACACAGTGAAAGTATTTACGATACCGTGTTTAAAAGAAAATGCGGATACTGTTTTTACCTTATTCGAAGCAAATGCTGCACTAAAAGGACCTGCCTTGATCAGCGCAAAATTAGATGGTGAAGATGTGATCAAACTTATATTTGACAAGGCACTTGAAAGCACTTCCGTGAAAAAAGGTGATTTTAAATTTTTCTCCAATGATAAGATTGGGATGAATGAAATCCAAGTCACATCGGAGAATCCCAAAGAATTAACCATAGCTTTAAGTGCTGCTGTAACTCCAGGTGATTACATTTCTGTTTCCTATTTTCCGGGAAGTTTGTTAGCCACTGATGGCAGTAAAGCTTTAGCATTTGGTCCCGAAGGTATTTATAATCCTGAAGCTGAAATTATTGTAGAGCCCAATGCTGTAAATTCATTGGCATCCGATCAATTCATTAAAATTTATCCAAACCCGGCATCCGATAAGATTAATGTTGAAAACAATACGATACCCTATAAGGTAAGCCTTTTAAATAGCCTGGGTGCTGAAGTATTTACCGAAATATCCGATTATGAGTCCTTTGTTATGGATGTTAGTTCTATTAAAAGTGGAATGTACCTAATTAAAATAAGCGACCAAAACAATAAAGTTACGATTCGGAAAATTATTCTGAAATAGTGGTCAAAAGATTTTCATCCTTAAAAAACTTAAAATGAATATAAAATTTATTGTTCTGTTTATAGCCGTGATTAGCGTGTTACCATCGATTAGTTTTGCGCAAAACCCAATAGTTCAAACCTATTATACTGCCGATCCTGCTCCAATGGTTTATGACGGAACGGTATATCTGTATACCAGTCATGATGAAGATGTAACGCTTAAAAACTTTTTTACCATGCTCGATTGGAGGTGTTACTCATCAACCGATATGGTGAACTGGACTGATCGTGGTGCGGTTGCTTCACTGAAAAGTTTTGGCTGGCTTGATAAACAAAACGGGGCATGGGCACCACAGTGCATTGAGCGTAACGGTAAATTCTATTTATACGTTCCCATTCATGGCGAAGGAATAGCTGTGCTCGTTTCCGATTCTCCAACAGGGCCTTTTATCGATCCCATAGGAAAGCGTTTAATTGACAGCGATCACGTCTGGCAGGATATCGATCCTACAGTTATGATTGACGACGACGGGCAAGCCTACCTGTATTGGGGAAATCCAAAATTGTGGTTTGTGAAATTGAACAATGATATGGTCTCCTACGACCGGAGCATTGGGCAAAATGGAATTGTTTCGGTAGATATGACAGCCGAAGGATTTGGCTTTAAAGAAGGTCGGGATGGCAAACCTGGAACAAACTACACTGAAGGGCCATGGATTTACAAACGGAACAAGTTGTATTACATGGTTTATGCCGCGGCAGGGATTCCTGAGTACATTGCTTATTCAACTGCACCGTCAGCCGAAGGGCCCTGGACTTATAAGGGGAATATTATGGAAAGGGCAGATCACCTTGCTTTTACCAATCATTCCGGAATAATCGATTTTAAGGGAAACTCCTATTTTTTTTACCACTCACAAGAATTGTCAAAAGGAGAAGGCTTTAAACGTTCAACAAGTGTTGAACAGTTCAACTACAATTCTGATGGAACGATACCACTCATTATACCTACTAAAGAAGGTGTGAAGGAGAGTGTATTGTTTATTAATCCGTACACAGTGGTGCAGGCCGAGACCATGGCTTGGAGTGAGGGAGTGAAAACAAGCGGCGATCATAAAACCAATGTTTATGTAACAAAAATCAACCACGGTGATTACATCAAAGTGCGTAGTGTTGATTTTGGTAAAGGAGCTAAAAAGTTTGAAGCAAGCGTGGCGTCTGTTTCTTCTGGTGGAAGTATAGAAATTCGTGTTGATGGAAAGGATGGACAATTGTTGGGAACCCTTGAGGTGAATACTACTGGAGGTGATCAGAATTGGAAAACTTTGGCTTGTAAAATAGCTAAAACGAAAGGAGTGCACGATGTGTACCTTGTATTCAAAGGTGGCGAGGCCGAGTTGTTCAATTTCGACTGGTGGAAATTTGAGTAGAAAAAAAGGTCATCTTAAAGTTAGTAATCGGAATAATTCTAATCACAATTTTATATGAAACGAACATGTTGCTTCTACACAAATATTTTATGGAAATAATTATTAAGCATGTGAGTTCCATTCGACAATTAAAGAACAAATTATTTACGTATGAATAAGCAATATTTATTTCTTACAATTTTTAGCTGTTTAGTACTATTCAGTATAAATGTTTTTTCGCAAGACAAACTCTATCCCAATGAATTTCCATTGGGAGATGTAAAATTACTCGATGGACCATTTAAGGATGCCCGCGATCTGAATATTGAGGTGCTGTTAAAATACGATGTTGATCGTTTATTGGCACCTTATCGTAAAGAGGCAGGTTTATCAAAAAAAGCCGAATGTTTCCCCAATTGGGATGGATTGGACGGACACGTTGGAGGCCATTATTTATCCGCCATGGCCATGAATTATGCCGCAACAGGAAATAAAGCGTGCAAAAATCGTATGGAATATATGATTAAAGAACTTAAGGAATGTCAGGAAGCTAATGCTAAAAATAATGCCGAGTGGGGCCTTGGCTATGTAGGTGGTTTCCCGAACAGTGCAAAATTATGGTCGGCCTTTAAAAAGGGTGACTTAAGCATTTATAATTCAGCATGGGCTGCTTTCTATAATTTGCATAAAATGTATGCTGGCCTGCGCGATGCCTGGTTGTATGCTGATAACAAGGAGGCTAAAGATATGTTCCTTAAATTTTGCGACTGGGGCATTGATATTACGGCCGGCCTAACTGACGAACAGTTGGAAATAATGCTAAATATGGAGCATGGTGGAATGAATGAAATGTTTGCTGATGCCTACCAAATATCCAACAATGAAAAATATCTTAGAGCTGCAAAAAGGTTTTCAGAAAAAAAATACCTTGATCCTTTATCGAAAGGCATCGATAATCTGGATAACAAACATGCCAACACTCAAATTCCAAAATTTATTGGTTTTGACAGAATTGCAGAACTCAGTGGTGATGAAACTTATGCCAAGGCGGCCAGTTTTTCGTGGGAAACCATTACCGAAAACCGTTCATTGGCATTTGGTGGCAACAGCCGTAGAGAACATTTTCCAAGTGAAACATCATGTTTCGATTATTTGTTGGTGACCGATGGACCGGAATCGTGCAACACCTACAACATGTTGAAATTCACCGAAGATTTGTTCCGTAATCAGCCAGCAGCAAAGTACATGGATTATTACGAACGTGCAACCTTTAATCACATTCTTTCAACACAACATCCCGAGCATGGTGGTTATGTCTATTTTACTTCTGCCCGTCCCCGTCAACACCGCAAATATTCAGCACCCAATATGGCCATGTGGTGTTGTGTTGGTACGGGAATGGAGAACCATGGGAAATACAACCAAATGATCTTTTCTCATTCAAACGATAGCTTATTTCTTAACCAATTTATTGCTTCAGAATTGAACTGGAAAGAGAAAGGGATTGAAATGAAGCAGGAAACCAATTTCCCATTTGAAGAACAAACCAAACTTACGATTACCAAAGGATCTTCAGAATTTAAGTTGCTCATCAGGTATCCGGGTTGGGTAAAAGAAGGGGCGCTCAAAATATTGGTCAATGGAAAAGAATTTAACCATTCTGCAATGCCATCTTCATACCTTAGTATTGAACGAAAATGGAAAAAAGGAGACGAGGTTCAAGTTTTTTTACCCATGAAAAACACCATTGAGCGTATGAATAATGTGCCTGATTATATTGCCATTATGCATGGTCCAATATTACTTGGCGCTAAAACGGGAACAGAAGATATGGGAAATCTGATTGCCGGTGACGGACGTTTCGACCAATACACCGGTGGCAAAATGCTACCCATTGACAAAGCTCCGATTCTGATTTATGACGACATTGAAAATATTGGCGATCAACTGGAACCAATAGCAGGAAAACCTTTGAACTTCAAGCTAAATGTTAAAATGATTAATCCTATCGAAAACCTTATACTTGAACCTTTTAATGAAATTCACGATTCAAGGTACCAGATTTATTGGCTTTCATTAACCAACAACGGGTATCAGCAATATATCGATTCGCTTTCGAAAGCTGAAGAAGCAAGACTTGCATTAGATAGACGTACCGTCGATATGGTAAATACAGGTGAGCAACAACCGGAAACTGACCATAAAATGCAAAGTGAAGGTTCGCGCACAGGTAATAACTTTGATGAGATGTATAGAGAAGCCGGCAGGGAAGGATATTTCAGTTATGATATGATCACAAACTCTGAAGCCGACTTGCGTTTGATGGTTCGCTACTGGGGTGCAGAGTGGGGTGGCCGCAAATTCGACATTTACATTGATGATGAAAAGCTGGTATCTGAGGACAATACAAACCGATGGAACCAGTCACTCTTTAAAGATGTGGTGTATGATATTCCCGATTCGATGATTAAAGGTAAAAGCCATGTAAGGGTTAAATTCCAAGCTGCGAAGTGGAATACTGCAGGAGCTGTTTATGATGTCAGGTTACTTCGAGCCCCAAATGATTTGTAAATTGAAAAGAGTGGTTATATCAACACTGAACGACTATACGGGACATTTTATTTGAACACTGTTTCCAAAAATAATTTGTGGACGAAGTTGATTTCTTATCGCCATACAAACTTTGTATGGCGATAAGAATTGCAAAAGATTAAACATAGGGTTAAAAGAAATACTTTTTCCTTATATTGACATTTGAATTTTAAGACAATGACGAAGGGGAATAAGTTTTGTTATTTTGTGTTGGCGGTTATTTTTACATTAATCGCCAATTTGCCCGCCTCTGCTTCAAATGGCAAGTTTTATAGCATTAACAATTTGTACGGAATATCAATGCGTGAAAATAATTCCGTGCTGAAAGATGATGTTGGTTTTATTTGGGCCTCTTCAAAAACAGGAGTGATAAGGCTGACCGATGACGATTACAAGATTTATCAACTTCAATATAAATATCCCAATGTTATTACTGTAAAATTGGCTTACAATAAATCGGTTTTACTGGCTTATGCAAACAATGGACAAATTTATAAATTCAATGAAATAGGCGATAAGTTTGATCTTTTTATTGATCTAAGGCAGTTATTAAATGATGTTTTTATTGGTATAAATTCTTTGCTCATTTTAAATGAAGATTGTTTTTGGATTGCTACTACCACAGGCTTTGTAAAGTATGAAGATGGTAAATTAACAAGAATTGAAAACAGTAACTCCGGCACTAATTTTCCGATTTTATTATCTAACGACACCATCATTTATGTGGAGAGAAACGAAGTCGTAAAGTTGAATATTAATACCTTAGCACAACAGACCGTTTTTTCCAGGGCCAATAATCAATTGCTTGATATATCAGCTTTGTATGTTGATCAAAGTGAAAACAAGCTTTGGATTGGTACAACAATGAGTGGTTTGTTTTGTGCTAATCTGAACACAGGCAAAGTTGATGAGTTAAACAATCATTCCTTCCCCAAACAACCCATTCTGGCTTTAGAATCTATTTCTGAAAATTCCCTTTTGGTGGGGATTGATGGTCAGGGTATTTGGGAGGTCGATAAACAGGGAGAACAAATTTTAAATATTTACAAGGAAAACGACGATAATCCGGCCTCATTACCCGGGAATGGAGTGTACGATATTTTTTGTGAGGATGATAAGCGCGTATGGGTTTGCACCTATAGTGGAGGAGTGTCTTATTTTGAGCTAAGTTCACCCTTTATCAGCCAGATCACTCATCAGTTAAATAATTCAAATTCGCTTGCCAATAACAATGTGAATAGTATTATTGAAGCATCAGATGGAAACATTTGGTTTGCCACAAACAACGGCATTAGTTGCTGGAATGTAGCCAGGGATCAATGGAGAAATTTCTATGTAAATAAAAAAGAACAAGCTCAGGTATTTCTCACGCTATGCGAAGACAATGCTGGGAACATTTGGGCGGGCACCTATTCTTCCGGTGTTTATGTATTGGATGGAAAATCAGGAAAGGAACTGGCTCATTACTCGCATCAGGAAAAAGACACTCCCTTTGTAAACGACTTTGTTTTCGATATTTACAAGGACAGTAAAGGCGATATTTGGATTGGAGGAATGAACAGTCAGGTTGTTTGTTATCATCCAAAGGAAGATACTTTCCAAAAATATTCGAGCCAACCATTGTATTCAATGGCCGAATTACCCCCGGATCAAATGTTGTTTGGGTGTATTTATGGATTGGTTTTATCAGACAATAAAACAGGTGATATCCGTATTTTAAAAGATGGTTTAATTCCCCTTGACATTTTTGTTCAAGATCAGTTGGTTTGGATCGCTACCAGTGGATTTGGCTTGGTTAAATATAACCTGCAAGATGACACGGTTGAAAAATTCACTACACAAAATGGATTGCCCTCAAATTACCTGAGCAGTATCGTTTTTTCCAATGGCTTTTTGTGGTTGGGGACAGAAAATGGGCTTTGCCGGTTTGATCCGAAAACGAACAACGTATTGGTATACACTTCGATAGAGCAGTTGTCTCAGGTTTCGTTTAACCAGCATTCAAAATTTAAACTTCGAAACGGGCATTTGGCCTTTGGTACCAACAAAGGGGCCATTATTTTCAATCCAAAAACCATTCAACAGTTTCAATCGAAAGGGAAAATATATTTTCAGGATTTGAGTATATCCGGCCAATCAGTACGAGAAATCCCTTCGTTTAAACTCAAAACGCCCTTGGATTTGATTAAAGATATCAAACTAAAATACAATGAGAATACGATAACAATTGAACTTTTGTCCATTGGTGTCACTTCTGGGTCAAAATTCTCGTGGAAACTGGAAGGTTTTGATAAAGATTGGACCCAACCTTCCAATCACCGTTTGTTGAGTTACAGTAACATTCCGAATAAAAAGTATCAGCTAAAAATCAGGTTGTACGACAATTCCTTGTCACAAATACTCGCGGAAAGAAATTTGGATATTACAATTACTCCACCTTTCTGGGGCACATGGTGGTTTCTGGTTATTTCATTTCTGTTCATCTCATTTTTCATCTTATTTACTTTTTGGTATTACATCAATCAACTTAAACAAAAGCATACTGTAGAGAAGGTACAGTTTTTTACAAACACCGCCCATGAGCTGAGAACATCTCTTACACTAATTAAAGCTCCTGTTGAGGAATTAAATAAGGAATACCATCTATCGGAAAGTGGACGCTATTATTTGAATTTGGCCATTGAGCAAACACGGAGGCTATCGTCTGTTGTGAACCAGTTAATGGATTTCCAGAAAGTAGATATCGGTAAAGATAAAACCATGCTGGCAATGGTTGATGTCGTTATGCTGATAAAGCGCAGGTATATTATGTTTGAGTCGCTGGCTCAAACCAAAAACCTAAAATTTGAATTTAGTACAAACGTTGAGCACTACGATACGGCTATTGATGAATCGCAAATTGAGAAAGTAATTGATAATTTGATCTCAAATGCCATTAAATATTCATTTGTTGATACAACGATTTTTATTCATTTTAATGGCACCACTATTCAATGGAACCTTGAGGTGAAAGATCAGGGGATTGGTACCAGTAAAAAAGAGCAACGCAGCTTATTCAAAGAATTTTTTAGAGCAGAAAATGCCATTAATTCAAAAGTAGTAGGTTCTGGAATAGGTTTACTTCTGTCCAAAGACTATGTGGAGTTGCACGGAGGCGTGGTTAGTTTTTCAAGTCAGGAAAATGTTGGATCAACATTTCAAATTACTATCCCATACAAAAAAGTTAAAGTTGAGCCTTCGAATACTGCTCCTGAGCAAACTGATTTTCTAAATTGTTCTGGTCAAACAGAAATAAATCAAGAGTTAACGGAATTACAAGAAACCTCGATTCAAAAGGAAACTCGAATATTAATTGTAGAAGATAATGAAGACTTGAGAGCTTTTATGGTCAATGTCTTAAAAACTGAATTTGATGTTCATTTTGCAGAAGATGGATCACAAGCCTGGAAAATAATTCAAAAAATGATCCCTGATCTGGTGGTTTCTGATATTATGATGCCGGAAATGGATGGTTTTGAATTGTGCCAATTAATGAAATCCACTTACGAAACTTCTCACATTCCAATTGTATTATTAACTGCACTTACTGCAAAAGCAGAGCAACTGAAGGGCTTAGGTTTAGGGGCCGACGATTACCTGACTAAACCATTTGATATGGCTTTGTTACGACAAAAGATAAAATCAATTATCCAAAATCGGGAAATAGTGCGTGAAAAGGCTTTAAAGCTTTTAAAACCCGGTAGTAATGAACCAATTTTGAACAATGAGTTAAACGATGCATTCGTAAAGAAAATAGTTAAAGTATTGCACGAGAATATGTCCAATACTGAATTTGGAAAATCGGAATTTGCCTTAGCCATGAATGTGAGTTCTTCGCTTCTGTATAAGAAAGTTAAATCGCTTACTGATCTATCGCCTAGCGATTTTATTAAAACTGTACGCCTTGACCATTCAATGGAACTCTTAGAATCACGAAAGTACAGTGTTACAGAAATAAGTGAAATGTGCGGATTTGCAAGCTTAAGGTATTTTAGCACGGTATTTAAAAAACACTTTGGCAAAACGCCAACAGAGATTTTTAAATAATTTTTGAAGTAAGTATCTGAAAATTGAAAGTAATATCTGAAAGTTGAACTCCTCCATGCTCATTCAACCGGCCAAAAGCTGTTTCTGTACTTAAGTATTACTAATCGAAATCGGTTATTTTATTATCCTCCTAAACGATTAATTCCGTTGATTTTCAATTCCAGCCTACGCACAACCCCTTCTGAACGCCTTCGTTTGTGTCGTTATCCACACCGCCTTGATTTTGTTTGTCTACTTTATTGTATCAAGATAATTATTGCCATAAGTGAGAGCAATGCAAAGCTTGCTTAAGCATTGCAGAACGAAGCAATAATCTTCAAGTGAAAATAAAGTAAGGCCGTCTGCAAGACACCAAGTGAAGGAATAAATACTAACACAGAATTGAATCTAATTTAAACTAAGATAATCTTGCCATCTTCATTTTTTCTGAAATCCACCCTATTTTTAAACTGATCCCTTTTCCCAGGCTTGTAAGCCCAAATTGCGATCACTCTTTGAAAGCGTTGTTTCATATTTTGGAAATGAAAATTCGAAGTGTAATTATTATTCAAAATGAGCAATTCAATATCCAATTTCAAACATCGCTAAGATTAACACCCCCTACTTTTACAGTTCAAAGGAAAATCTAGTAATTATTTTATTGCGAAAATATGATGCAACTTAAAAAGTATCGGCTGTCAAAGACAATTATTTTGATGAGTGTAATTTGTATGTCTACTATTCTATTTTCATGTCACTCTTCAAAAAATACAATAGGGAAGCAAAAAAAGTCAATCGCCTATTTTGACTTTTTTACCTACACCGGAACGGATGATTTTTATAATGAAAATCCTTTATCAGGTAGCGATTATTATTTTAACCCGATCTTACCCGGTTGGAATTCCGATCCCAGCATTTGCACAAATGGAGAAGATTATTTTCTAGTCACCTCAACCTTTGTTTATTTTCCCGGAGTACCAATTTTTCATAGCAAAGATTTGGTGAACTGGAAACAAATTGGGTTTGTGCTAAACCGTGAGTCGCAACTGGTGAACATGAAAGGGCAACATACCAGTGGAGGAATTTTTGCTCCTGCAATTAGTTACAATCCACACAACCAAACGTATTACATGGTGACCACCAATGTGGGAGCCGGCAACTTCTTTGTAAAAACAAAAGATCCTTTTGGATCATGGTCCGATCCCATTTATTTGCCTGAGGTTGGAGGCATTGATCCTTCCTTCTTTTTTGATGACAACGGAAAAGCATACATTGTAAATAATGATGAACCTGAAGGGAAACCCAAATATGACGGGCATCGTGCAATCAGAATTCAGGAATTTAATGTTGAAAACGATTCAACATTTGGACCACGAAAGGTCCTTGTTGATGGTGGTATTCATCCTGAGGAAAATCCAATCTGGATCGAAGGGCCTCATATGTATAAAATTGATGGCCAGTATTTTTTAATGTCGGCCGAAGGAGGCACTGGACCTGATCATTCCGAAGTCATTTTACGCAGTAATACTCCCATGGATGGATTCGTTGCCTGGGATAAAAATCCAATATTAACTCAACGCTATCTCGATGCAAATCGGCCGATGCCAATTACATGTGCCGGTCATGCCGACCTTGTTAAAACAAAGGAAGGCGACTGGTGGGCGGTGTTCCTGGCTTGCAGGCCAATTGATGGTGAGTTTGAAAATCTTGGTCGTGAAACATTTTTGATGCCTGTTAAGTGGAGTGATGATGGATTTCCTTATTTGACACAAGGTGATGATGTTGTGCCAATGATTGGCCAGCGAAAAGGGGTGAAGCGATCACAGGAGCTTACTTTTGGAAACTTTTCAAAAACGGATGATTTTGATTCAGCGGAGCTCGATTTGCAATGGCTTACATTAAGAACTTCGGGCATAAATCTCTATTCGTTAAACGATAATCCAGGTTTTCTGGCCTTAAAATGCGATACAATATTAGCACGAGATAAGGCAACACCTGCATTTGTAGGCAGAAGAATGCAACATCACAAATTTGTTTGTGCCACAAAAATGTATTTCAATCCGGCGAATGAGGATGAAAAGGCAGGAATTTTACTCTATAAAGATGAAAGTCATCAATATTTTTTGGCTGTTCAAAGTACCGATACAGGAAGAAAAATACTCTTGGATAAAATTGATGCATCAGGTTCTAATGCTGAATCAGTTAAGATAATTGCAAGTCAAAATGATCCCATTGGTTTAAAAGTTGAATCGACAGGAAAATCCTATAAGTTCTATTATTCAATAGGAGATTCTAATTGGGAATTGCTATGCGATAACATCGATGCCCGGTATTTATCAACGGCTAATTCGTATGGTTTCACCGGGACCGTAATTGGGATGTATGCCGAAAAAAACTTCATAAGAAAATAAGCTAACTAACAGAAATAAAGAACATAATAAAATTTAAAAAACCTTGATAATGAAAAATAGATATTACTAAACGATGAGCATTTATGAATCTTAGAATAAGAATTATTAATTATTCAGTTGGAGGCAAATTATGTTTTGTCTGCACGTTATGATCAAGTAAATGATACTCTTACTATGAAAATTAAATATTAAACGAATGAAAAAGGAAACCAAAAAATTTGAACCCTCTTTTTCTTTGCGAGAAAACAAATGGAAAATGTTGAAAACACTTCTGCTTTGTCTTTCAATCACGTGCTCAGGCCTGTTTGTATTTGGACAAAACGATTTTATTGTAAAAGGAAATGTAACTGATGATCATCAGAATCCTGTTGTGGGGGCAACAGTGGTTCTAAAAGGAAACATGAAGGTTGGAACAATTGCTGATGCTAATGGAGAATTTGTTTTAAGAGTTCCCGAGGATGGCGCTGTTCTACTGGTATCTTTTATTGGTATGGAAACTCAGGAAGTTAAAGTAACTGCGAAAAGATCTTTAACCATTGTTTTAAAAACCAAAAATATCGAATTAACCGAAACTGTAGTTGTAGGTTATGGTCAACAACGGAAGGAAAGCGTTGTAGGTGCCATATCACAAACCAAAGGCGAAGTTTTGGAGAAGACCGGAGGTGTTTCAAGTGTTGGGGCAGCATTAACAGGTAATCTTCCTGGTGTTATTACTGTTTCAACGCGTGGTACACCAGGTGATGAAGACCCTAAAATTTACATTCGTGGTCAGAGTACCTGGAACAACAGTGATCCTTTAATCTTGGTGGATGGTATTGAACGTACCATGAACAGTGTGGATATTGGTTCTATTGAAAGTATTTCTGTTCTTAAAGACGCCTCGGCTACTGCTGTTTTTGGTGTAAAAGGAGCCAACGGTGTAATCTTAATTACTACCAAACGAGGCAAAGAGGGGAGGGCAAGCATTCGGGCAACAGCAAATACCACGGTGAAAGTTCCATCTCGCATTGCTACTAAAATGGATTCTTACGATGCTCTTTCAGTTCGTAACCAGGCAATTATTCGTGAATTGGCTCTAAATGATGCAGCGTGGGAAGAATATACTCCATTAGCAGAACTTGAAAAATACAGAAATCCTGCGAATCAAGATGAAGCCGAACGCTATCCAAATGTCGATTGGTCCGATGAATTGGTAAAAGATTTTGCCATGTCATACAATGCCAACGTAAGTGCATCAGGCGGTACATCGTTTGTCAAATATTTTACATCAATAGATTATTTGAAGGAAGGTGATATTTTGAAAAAATTCGAAAATGGTAAAACTTATGATCCGGGATATGGCTTCGACAGGGTAAACGTAAGGAGTAACCTCGATATGAATTTAACGAAAACAACTGTTTTATCGGCCAACTTATCAGGTTCGTATGGTGTAAAGCAAGATGCTTATAACCAGGATGCTTGGGAATACCGCATTTGGCAAAGTATTTACAGTTCACCACCGGATATTTATTATCCACGTTATGCCGATGGAGCCTGGGGATATTATCCACCCGATGAGGTTTCTACAGTAAACTCACTAGCCACAATGGCAAACAATGGTGTCAGGAAAACAGCTACTACGCGCATCAATACCGACTTTACCCTGAAACAGGATTTAAAAATGATCACGAAAGGATTGAATGCGAAGGCTACACTTTCGCTTGACAATACTTTTAAATCAGTTGGTGGTCTTTACGATAATGGCAATATTCAACAAAAATACATCGATCCGGTTACCGGTGAAGTCACCTATGGACAATACCTGGGGACCAATCAGTTCGATTGGATACCAACACGCTGGGGAACCAGGGCTGTTGCTGCAGATAATAACGCAAACTTCCGAAAGTTGTACTATCAGATGCAGTTAGATTATGGGCGTAAATTTGGCTTACATGATGTTACTGCAATGGGCGTTTTCAGTCGTGAGAAATATGCCACAGGTAGTGAATTCGAACACTTCCGCGAAGATTGGGTGTTTCGTGCAACCTATAATTATGCCTCCCGTTATTTTGCCGAATTTAATGGTGCCTATAACGGGTCCGAAAAATTCGGTCCAAACAACCGCTTTGCATTTTTCCCTTCAGGAGCTGTTGGTTGGATGATAAGCGAAGAAAGTTTTTTAAAAGGACAGGATTTTTTGAACATGCTGAAAATTCGTGGATCATATGGCCAAGTAGGTGATGATAACATCAACGACAGATGGTTGTACATGACCCAATGGGCCTATGGTGGAAATTCTCCTTTAGGTTCAGCGGCAGGAGATACCAGTCCATATGCCTGGTGGAAAGAATCAAAGATTGGAAATGAAGATATTCATTGGGAGAAGGTAACAAAAACAAACATTGGCGCCGACTTTTCGATTCTTGAAGGATTAGTTGCAGGTAGTGTTGACTTTTTTAGCGACTATCGCACCGATATTCTTTTAAATGGCGCCGATCGTGCTGTACCTTCTTATTTTGGTGGGACTCCTGCTATTGGGAATATTGGTAAAGTACGCGTAAAAGGTTACGAGTTTGAAGTTCGTGCAAATAAAACAGTGGGTGAAGTTCACCTGTATGGTAACTTAAGTATGTCTCATGCAAAAGATTTAGTGCTTGAGGCCGACGACGCACAATTCAAAGATGATTACCTGAAGGATGAAGGGTACCAAATTGGGCAAACCCGCTCAATGATTAGCAGTGGTTACTACAACACCTGGGACGAAATGTATGGTAGCACCATGCTCAATACTTACGATAGTGAAAAGCTACCGGGCAACCTTTATATCGTCGATTTTAATGGCGACGGTGTGATCGAAAACACTTACGATGCCGTCCCTTATGGATATCCGGAACGGCCGCAAAACACTTACAGTGCCACAATTGGTCTTGATTACAAGGGATTTAGCGCATTTGTTCAATTTTACGGCGTTAATAACGCCAACCGCTACGTTTCCTTGGCCGATTTCTCCGGTCACTTAGATCGGGTTTATAACGTTGGAAACCGTTGGTCACCAGACAATACTGATGCCGACGCACCAATGTCTCGTTGGAACACTCACATGGATTACTCCGCTACTACTTATTTGTACGATGGTTCGTACCTGCGTTTAAAGAATGTTGAAATTTCTTATACCATGGATAAAGGCTTGATCAAGCAAATGGGTGCAAATTCTGTCCGTATTTACCTGAACGGAAACAATTTATTGATGTGGAGTAATATGCCCGATGACCGTGAAGTAAACATGGGCGCTTCAACAGCATATCCTACTGTAAGACGAATAAATTTAGGTCTTAATATAACCTTTTAAAATTGGAAGCAATGATAAAACATATAAAACGAATCGCACTGAGCCTGGTCTTTGTAGTATCTCTGGGGATGACTTCATGTCTGGAGTTTTTGGATAAGGCTCCTGAATCTGATATATCTTCAACAGATGCTTTTATTAACTTCACCAACTTCCAGGGATTTACTGAAGAATTGTATGCCACTATTCCTGATCCAATTGGTGCCGTTTGGGCATGTGACTGGTTGCTTGCCGATGAAGTATTACATAAAGAAGGCGGAATATGGTTAAACGATGTTTTCGATAAAGGAGATTTCTGGGGCTGGACAACCAGTGCGTGGATTTCCTATTTGGATTCACCAACCGAGAACACCAATACCACCTCAACTTTCGACAAAGGCTTGTGGCCCAATGCCTGGTATGCCATTCGTAAAGCAAACCTGGGATTGGAGAACCTTGAAAATATGCTCGATGCAACTCAGGAAGAAAAAGACCTGATTAAAGGTCAATTGTTGTTCTTTCGTGGTTTTTACCATTTCGAATTAATGAGCTATTGGGGAGGACTACCTTACATCGACAAAACTTTAGCTTCAAGCGAAATACTTGATTTTCCAAGGTTGTCCTATCAGGAAACTGCAGAACGTGTGGCTCAGGATTTGAGGGAAGCAGCCGATCTGTTGCCTGTTGATTGGGATAATACTTCAGCAGGTCAGTTAACTTCAGGAAAAAATGAGTTACGTATAAACAAAATGGCTGCCCTTGGCTATTTGGGTAAAAATTACCTTTATGCCGGTAGCCCATTGATGAATAAGGAATCGACAGGTAATGCAACTTTCGAAGCTGAATACTGTAAAAAAGCAGCTGAAGCATTTGCCGAATTATTAAGCTACGTTGATAAGGGTGAAAGCAAAGTGAAAATGGTTGGTTTTGAACTCTACAATTCACTTTTTTATTCCGATGGAAGAAGCACAATACCAGGATATCCTGAAGCAATTTTTCAGTGTCCGATATACAGTTCCTGGTTTACAGGTTGCCCTTGGGGGCCAAGTTCAGTATTTGTTGATGCCAAAATTGGTGGCGGATATTCATCGCCTAACGCTCGATACGTTGAAAACTACGGAATGGCTAACGGATTGCCAATTGATGATCCGGAGTCAGGATTTGATCCGAAAGACCCGTGGACAAACCGCGATCCGCGTTTTTACACCGACATTACTATTGATGGAGAACAGGTGATTAAAGGATCTGCTCCTGCCGATAAAGAACAATACAGGTATGCCGCTTTGTACAACGGTGGACATAGTCGCGATAACCAGGCTTCGGGCCGTACTGGGTATTTGTTGAAAAAGTTGACTCCGATCACTTGTAATGATATTGATGGTGGTTGGGGAAGTAATTATATGCATTTATCGTACATGCGTTTAGCCGATGTATACTTAATGTATGCCGAAGCCGCTTTACAAGGATACGGATCCGCCGGTGGTAGTGCTCCTAATTCCATTTCTGCCGAAGAGGCATTTAATAAGGTACGTACCCGTTGCGGTGCAGGTCCGATTGCCCCAAAATATGTAGGCGACAAAGATCAGTTTATGAATGAGATTGTACGTGAACGTGCTGTTGAGTTAGCCTTTGAAGGGGATTTCAGGTTTAACGATCTCCGTAGGTGGATGCTGTCAGGTAAAACTGAATACCGTGAAAAAACGGCAATTGATTTCGACCGTGGAGCGGATGGTAAACCTATCAATATTAAGGAAAGAGTCATCTTAACGCGGCCCTTTGAGAATAAACACTATTGGTTACCTCTGAAAGTGGATGATGTATCTCTTTACCCTGAGTTTAATCAAAATCCGGGATGGTAAGGATGAAGTTTGAAAACTTAAAAATGAAAATAATGAAACATATAAAAATAGGAATGGTTTTATTCGGAATGTTCTTTGGCTTCTTTCAGAATGCTGTAGGGCAAACCGCCGATGTACAAAATGCAGAAACCTCCGATAACGATTCTTTGGTATATGTGGCTTATGGGACCGTTAATAAGAATGATGTGTCGAACGCCATTTCTGTGCTGAATCCTTCCGAATATTTGGATAAACATTACGGTACTTATCCCTTAGATGGAACAGGAGCTTTCATTGGGGGAAGTAATTTATGGAATATCGGCAATGCTTTGGTGCTCATTGATGGCATTGAACGTTCAGTAAGTGATATTACCGCGAGTGAAATAGACCAAATTACCTTTTTGAAAGGGGTGAATGCTATTGTGTTATATGGTAGTCGTGCGGCCAATGGAGTGATATTAATCACCTCAAAACATGGCAAAATCGGTGAAAACTCTAGTCATGTACACTTTAACTCAGGAATTAACATTCCAAAATCCTATCCTAATTATTTAGGATCGTCTGATTACATGTCAAATTACAATCAGGCCTTGTTGAATGATGGATTGGAACCACTTTATGCCGATTCTACGATGAATCGTTATGCTACACAAGCAAATCCGTATCGATATCCAAGTGTAGATTATTACTCTTCGGATTATTTGCGTAAAATGTATAATACCTATAGCGCAAATGCTGACTTCTCAGGAGGTAACGATCGTGCCCGTTTTTACGCATTTGGTGGTTTTGAAAAACAAAATTCCTTATTGAATTTTGGTGAAGGCAAAAACGAAAATACCACCAGGATGAATTTGCGCGCGAACATCGATTTAAAACTGAACGATTACATAAGTACTTATGTCAATGTATCTACGGTGTTTTACGATAGTAGATCAGCAAATGGTAATTACTGGGGACAGTCGGCTGGTATACTCCCTCATCGTTTTTCTCCGCTTATTCCAACAGACCTTGTGCAGGCCGGTTCCGAGAACGGACAGATCCTAATTGGCGCTAGCCGTCACATCATCGATGGGAAGTATCTTTTAGGAGGAACCCAGGAATACCTGACCAATCCGTTTGCCGATGTTTATGCCGGAGGTTATCGTACTTCAACAAGCCGTCAGTTTCAGTATTCGGCCGGTTTCGATGCTGATCTGAAGAATGCCATAAAAGGTTTAACTTTTCATGGTCAAATAGGTATCGACTATTCCAATCGGTATACCACGTCAATCGATAATACCTATGCCGTGTATGTTCCTCAATGGACAACGTCTGCCAATGGCGATTCAATTGCTGATTTAACAAAGTACAATAAAGATAGCAATACCGGTAGCCAAAATCTGAGCGCTAGCTGGAACGATCAGTTGATTGATTTTAATGTTCATTTTGACTATGTAAATACTTTTAAAGAGAAACATAATGTTTCGGGTATGTTGCTTGCAGCAGGTTTAATGCGGCGTGCAACTGGTAATTATCAATACCTGACGAATTCCAATATTGGCCTGCAGGCAGCTTATAACTACGATCATAAATACTATGCCGATTTTAGTGGAGCAATTGTAAATTCGACTAAACTTTCTACCGAAACCCGGGTTGCACTTTCTCCAACATTAAATTTTGCTTGGGTACTAAGCAATGAAGATTTCTTGAAAGACGCTGATAAAATTGATCGGTTGAAATTATCGGCCTCTGTAGGTGTGGTGAATACCGATTTGGAAGTGGATAGCGTTTTTCTCTATAATGCAGTGTTTACAAATAATGCATGGTATTCATGGAGCGACGGAAGCTACACCAGTCAAGCCACATCAATTACACGTGGAGAAAATAGGAACCTGACTTACGCCAAACGAAAAGAAGCGAATCTGGGTATCGAAGGAGCTTTCTTCGAAAATTCATTGAGCGTCAAGGCAAACGCATTCCTAATCAAAAAGGATGGAATTCCGGTTCAGAGTTATACGCAGTATCCAAGTTTCTTTCGGACTTATTGGCCCGAAACTTCATTTGTTCCTTATGTAAACTTTGAAGCGAATAGTTATCAGGGTTTTGATTTCCAACTAAATTACAATAAAAAAGTTGGCGAGCTTAACTTGATTGTTGGCGCTGCCGGAACTTATGTTACAACAAAAGCCCTTGTGCGTGATGAGTTATATGCCGATGCGTACCGCAACCGGGCAGGACAACCAACCGATGCGATTTTTGGATTAGAAAGCACAGGTTTTTTTATGGATCAAGCTGATATTGATAACCATGCCGTTCAGAAATTTGGAGAAGTTCTGCCAGGAGACATCAAGTACAATGATCAGAATAACGATGGTGTAATTGATGAGCGCGATGAAGTAATGATTGGCCGTTGGGGCAGTCCTCTTTCGTACGGCTTGAATTTTACCGCTGAATGGAAAGAGTTTACACTGTTTGCGTTGGCTACAGGTCAGGCTGGTGGAACAGCAATCACTAACAGTGATTATTATTGGGTGTCAGGAGATAAAAAATACTCAGAAGTTGTTCTAAATAGTTGGACAGAAGAAACAAAGAATACGGCTACCTATCCTCGCTTAACTACTTTGAGTGGCGATAATAATTTCCGTTATTCCGATTTCTGGACTTATAGTACTAATCGTATCGATATTTCTAAAATACAGCTCACCTATTCCATATCACAAAAAGTACTAAAGAACTCATTTGTGAAAGGATTGAATATCTATGTTAGTGGTGCGAATTTGTTAACCATTTCAAAAAACAGAGATATTATGGAACTCAATGTTGGTCAAACACCACAAACGCGCTTTTTTAACTTGGGTATAAAGGCCGTATTTTAAGGAGTATAAATAAAAATAAAAGAGATATGAACAAGAAATTAATCATATTATTCGCTTTGGTTTTGATTTTAACCAGTTGCGAAGACTTATTGTCTCCAGCTGATCAAAACAACCGAACACTGGACAACATATACGAAGATGCGGCATTTGCTGAAGGTCTTTTATTGAACGGTTATGTTCGCCTGCCTTCAGGGAGTTATTCATTTAACGATGTTGCAACCGACGATGCTGTATCAAACGATGAGAATAACAATTATCTTTTAATGGCTACCGGTAAATGGTCGGCTTTAAACAATCCTGTTGATAAATGGACAAGTGCATTTGCTGCCATCCAATATCTAAACTTGATTTTGACTGAAGCAGATAAAGTTACCTGGGCAATTACCGGAGAATATACAAAAGAGATGTTTAACGATAGGATGAAAGGTGAAGCCTACGGTTTAAGAGCTTTCTTCTATTATTACCTACTGCAGGCACACGGTGGTTGGTCGTCAAATGGAGAGCTCTTAGGCGTACCCATTTTTCTTGAACCACTTGATGGCGGATCAGCCTTTACTTTACCACGGAACACCTTTGAGGAGTGCCTACAGCAAATTAACAGTGACCTGGATTTAGCAGAAGACTATTTGCCGCTCGATTTTGAAGACATTACCGATGCAAGTGATCTTCCTTCAAAATATGCCGGAAAAACAACGGTCTCAGACTACAATAGAGTTTTTGGCGCCTACAACCACCAACGTTTAACTTCTCGCATTGCAAAGGGGATACGTGCTAAGGTGGATCTGTTGGCAGCAAGCCCGGCATTTAGTGACGGTACCAGCGTAACCTGGGACAATGCAGCCAATTCAGCTGGCGAAGTGCTTGATTTAATTGGCGGTATATCTGGATTGGCTGGTAAAGGCGGATATTGGTATGCCAAAAAGAATGCCAGCGAAATTAACGGTTTGGCTTTAGGCTCAAATCCACCGGAAGTTCTTTGGAGAACAAATGTTGGTAACGGTAAAAATCTGGAAACCGACAACTATCCACCATCTCTTTATGGCAATGGACGAATTAATCCGACGCAAAATTTGGTTGATGCCTTTCCTATGGCCAATGGTTATCCGATTAATGATGGCAATGGTGCCTACGATGCAAATCATCCATATGACAATCGCGATCCTCGTTTAAGTCTTTACGTTGTTGTAAATGGAAGTAAAGTGGGTCCAAGCAGTTCAGTCATTTACACTCAAACAGGAAAAACGAACGATGGACTAGATGCAATTTCTACATCTACCAGAACTGGTTACTATATGCGTAAATTACTTCGTGAAGATGTAAATCTTAACCCAACCAGTACAACCGAGCAGAAGCATTATGTACCACACATTCGTTATACCGAATTGTTTTTGAATTATGCTGAAGCTGCGAATGAGGCTTGGGGACCTGATGGAAAAGGAAATCATGGATATTCTGCTCGCGACGTTATTGCTGCAATTCGTGTACGAGCAGGTATAACTCAACCCGACAATTACCTGGCATCAATTACGAATAAGGATGATATGCGGAAATTAATCCACAACGAACGTCGTCTGGAACTATGTTTCGAAGGATTCCGTTTCTGGGATTTACGCAGATGGCAGGACAATATCACCGAAGCTGCAATGGGGGTGAGGATTACAACTGATAATAATTATGTGGTCACTCAAGTCGAGAAAAGACAATATAACGATTACATGTATTACGGACCCATACCTTATAACGAAGTGTTAAAATGGGATTTGACACAGAATTCGGGATGGTAATAGCTAATAATCTATAAATTGAAAGAAAATGAAACGAGCCAGGAGCAAATACTCATTCTTGCATTCCATTTTTAAGGCGAGTTCCATCGAATTCATTACAGAAATTTTAAATATAATGAGATGAAAAAAATAATTTTAAGTTCACTTATAGTACTCTCTTTATTTACTGCGTGTCACAATCAACCGTGGGAATTTACTGATTACAATTACACTACAGTGTATTTTCCATATCAATCACCAGTGAGGACTATAGTCTTGGGAGAAGATATTTACGACAATACATTGGACAATGCCCACAAGTGTAAAATTATGGCAACGATGGGGGGAGTTTATGAAAATAAGTTAGACAGAATACTTGATGTCGTAGTCGATAATTCATTTTGTGATAGTCTTAAATTTGAAAGTGATTCAGGCAACTTTGTATTGCCGCTGCCTTCAAATTATTATTCCTTGGATCAGAGCATGCAAATTGTGATTCCTTCCGGGGAAATTTCGGGCGGAATTGAGGTTCAACTAAGCGAGGCTTTCTTCAATGATCCGCTTGCAATAGCCAATTCTTATGTGATTCCATTGCGAATTACATCGGTTACCAATGCCGACTCCATATTAAGTGGGAGTTCGAATATTCCAAATCCTGATCCACGCGTAGCAGAAGACTGGGCAAGCGCACCAAAAGATTATATTCTGTTCTGCGTAAAATATGTGAATCCATGGCATGGAGCTTATTTGCGCCGTGGAATTGATGCAGGAAAAGGAAACAATGGAAATACAAGTTTGGATACCACTGCAATATACCACAATCAGTATGTTGAACGCGACCAGGTTGTTAATATGAATACCTTATCAATGAATGAAGTTTCATTGTCGCTTAAAACCAGAGACAAAGGGGATGACTCAGATATACCCTTTGAACTTTTTATCAAAATTGACGATGCCGGAAAATGTATGCTTTCAACACCTGAAACAGCTGTTTATTCGGTTTCAGGTGGTGGCGAATTCGTTAATGACGGAGATATGTGGGGTGGTGAAAAGCAAGACGTAATGCATCTTAATTACGAAGTCGACTTTGGAACATCAAAACATACTTTTACTGATACATTAGTATTGCGCGACAGACAAGTTAAGTTTGAAACCTTTACTCCGGTTGTTTATTAGGTTAATTAGAGTCTATTAGTAGTAAAGGAGAGATTAAAAATCTCTCCTTTTTCCTTTTTTAATATTTTATACTATGATGAAGCAAGGGTTGTTTCAACACAATATTACACTTTAACAGGACAGAAATTACACGATTTGGAAAACCTTAACGGAGTATTTATCGTGAAAAAACGGATGTCAGATGGAATAGTAAATACGTTTAAAATTCAAAAATAGAAAAGTCATGAAGTTAAATATTTTAAAGTTGTCCTTTTTTGTAGCTATACTCTTTCAGCTGAACAATGTTTTTGCCTGGGAGGATATGCCAATGCCACAACTTCATGTTGAAGGCCGCTATTTGAAAGATAGTCATGGTCATATCGTTAATCTACACGGTTTTGCCCAAACCTACTCACCATGGTTCAACGAACAGAATTCAAAATGGAGCAATTACGATGTGAATGGCTGTTTAAAGTATAATAAGGGCATTATCGATCAATTGTTAACTTCAGGATGGAAAATGAACTTCATTCGCATACATATGGATCCATATTGGAGCAGCACTCCCGGTTGTGTGGGCCGATACGAAGGAGAAGAATGTTTCAACGAAACTCGTTTCAAAAAATATCTCGATGAAGTTTTTGTCCCTATGGCCGAATACGCCGTTTCGAAAGGAATATATGTGGTGATGCGACCACCGGGTGTAAGTCCCGAACACATTGAAATTGATGGGGTGTACCACAAATATTTGATCAAAGTTTGGAGCATCGTTTCCAAACATCCAAAATTAATGAATAATGCGAACATCATGTTCGAGTTGGCCAATGAGCCCATTGATATTTTAGGTCCTGACGGAACATTCGGAGCCGGCACGCAAGGCCATTTCGATAAGCTGAAAACCTATTTTCAAACCATTGTGGATACCATCCGAAATAGTGCGGATAATATTCTTTGGATTCCCGGGCTAGGTTATCAATCATTATATGCCGGTTATGCAACAAACCCTATCGATGGTCAAAACATTGGCTATGCAGTACATGTTTATCCGGGGTGGTTCAATAGCGGTCAAGGGTATGAAGCCTTCTCTCGTGGGTGGGAAAATCAGGTTCAACCGGTAGCCGATTTTGCCCCAATTATTGTTACCGAAATGGACTGGGCTCCCGAGCGGCATGGCAAATCGTGGGGCAAAGATATCACCGGAACCGCAGGAGGAGATGGCTTTGGTGCGAACTTCAAAAAAATTACCGACGATTGTGGCAATGTGAGCTGGTTACTTTTTACCGGTCCCGAACTTTTGGCTCAGTATGGAAACCCCAATGCGCCTGCCGATATTGTTGATTTCCTGACAGACCCGGAAGCATGTCCCACCCCGGTTTATAAGTGGTATCAGGAGTATGCCAATGAATACGGATTAGATGGAGTTAGCGACGATTATTTGACAATGTCTGATTTGACAATAAATGGAGATACCGAAATTTCGGTGCTGAATAAAAGTTCAGTAGGCTTAAAAATTAATGCTGTTTTTGCCGATGGACATGTCGAAAATGTGAGTTCAATTGCCCAAATAATAGTGGACAATCCAGATGTCGTGAATGTTGTGCGGGGACGTATTTTTACCCTGAATGATGGTCAGGCAAACTTAAATATTTCGTACACCGACAAAAAGGGTACAACCAAGGAACTCACCTTAAAAGTGACTTCTTCAACGTTTCCGCTTACCAATAAGTTGTTTAACCCAACGATATGGGAAAATGGCACTTTCGATGAAACAAGCCAAACACTAAAAACCGGTCCATGGGGTTTTGGCGGATGGCAATACGATGGTATCGATTTATCAGATTATAAGTATATCGTAGCCAAACTGGGTAGTGATAACAATGCCGATGTTGCATTTAATGTATACGATGGAAACAGTTATTGGGGATCACCTGCATCGTACAAGTTTGGGAGTAGCCGGGATGTCGTTGTGGTGCTGGATCAGGCCTTAAAGAACGACGGAACGAAACTCAATCCGGAGCACATCTACATTGCCGGCTTTTGGTCGAATGGCAATAATGCCTTTGTAATAGACACTGTATTCCTCTCTAATTCCAGCGAATTTGATCCACCTGTAGTAAATGTAAAAGACATTGATGGATATACAATAGAACAATTAGACGGCTTTAGTTATAAAAGGGGAGAAGGTCCATCGGCTAGTCAGGAAATTACAATATCAGGCGATTCATTAACCAACGATATTACAGTTCGAACTCCAAATGGATTTGAAATAGCACTTGATGCGAATCAGGAATTCGCTTCAAAAATAACTTTGGAACAAAGCAATGGTCAGGTGGCTGCAACGAGTGTTTATATTAGACTTAAGTCGGATTTAACCGGTAATTCATATAGCGGAAATTTAGTTGTTTCTTCAGCCGGAGCGTTTACAAGAAATATTAAATTGTCGGGAACAACTGAGCAAGGGGTCGGTCTAAACGAAATTTCCGACGCTAATATTAAGGTGGTTTCCGTTCAGTACTACACGCTTTCTGGTCAGAAATTTAATAACATAGGGAATATGCAGGGTGTGTTTATCGCGAAAAAGCTAATGTCGGATGGTTCAATCAAAACCTCAAAAATAATGAAGCATGACTAAGGCCAAAAATATGGACTTCAAAAAATTATTAAACCATTTTGTGGGATGTATTGCATTGCTGTTTTTAAGTGTGATGGCATTCTCGCAACCTAACAATGAGTGGAACAACCAACCCGATGTATTTCAGGTGAACCGCCTGGAAGCACATGCCACGCTTATGCCTTATAATGAAATGGAGAAAGCATTGTTAGGTGATTGGAAACAATCAGACAATTATTACACTTTAAATGGCACTTGGAAATTCAACTTGGTTACCAAACCATCGTTACGGCCAGGCGATTTTTACACCGAAGATTTTGACGACCAATTATGGGATAACATTAAGGTGCCGGCTAACTGGCAAACACAAGGGTTCGACTATCCCATTTATACCAACGTAACCTATCCCTGGAGTGCATACGAAAATATATCACCTCCGAAAGCACCAACTGTTTATAATCCGGTTGGGTCTTATCGAAAAACGTTTACCTTGGGTGATGATTGGACATCTCAACAATGCATCATTCATTTTGCAGGTGTTGAGTCTGCATTTTATGTTTGGTTAAATGGCAATTATGTGGGCTATAGCGAAGACAGCTATACTCCGGCTGAATTCGATTTAACTCCGTATTTACAAAGTGGTGAAAATACAATTGCGGTACAGGTTTTTAGGTGGAGCGATGGGAGTTGGTTGGAAGATCAGGATTTTATCAGGCTTAGTGGAATCTTCAGAGATGTTTACCTGTACAAGATTCCAGATGTGCACATCAATGATTTTCATTATACTACCGATCTGGATGCAAGCTACACCGATGCACAATTTAATTTATCGGTGAAACTGAGCTCAAATACGGATAGCCAGCCAGAGGGCATTGTTGTAAAAGCACAGCTTTATGATTCAAATCATCAGCCTTTTTCTTCATCCATAAATATGCCTGTCACCTTTGAGAATGGTCAAGCTGCAGTAGCTTCATCCATTTCTGTTGCCAATCCTTTAAAGTGGTCAGCCGAACATCCCAACCTATACACTTTGGTTCTTGAACTTACCGATTCATTCGGCTCGACCTTGGAATACGAGAGCTGCAAACTTGGTTTTCGTGAGTTTCAAATAATAAATGGAGAGGCAAAACTAAACGGACAAGCCATTCTTTTCAAAGGAGTTAACAGGCATGAAACCGATCCGGTTGATGGGCGTGCGGTTAGCATCGAAAGTATGATTGAGGACATCACAATCATGAAAAAATTCAACATCAATGCAGTACGTACCAGTCATTATCCAAATAATACAGCATGGTTGGATCTTTGTGACCAATACGGAATATATCTTATTGACGAAGCAAATTTGGAAACCCATGGAGTACGGGATATTGTTCCGGCAAGCAATTCGGCATGGACCACCAATTGTGTTGACCGAGCAAAAAGTATGGTTGAACGCGATAAAAACCATCCAAGCGTTCTGCTTTGGTCTTTGGGTAATGAAGCCGGAAGCGGATCGAATTTTCAAGCCATGTACAATTGGATCCATGCCAAGGATCCATCCAGACCGGTTCATTACGAAGGAAACAGCAACTATGCCGATGTGACCAGCTACATGTATCCTTCGGTCGATGGTGTTAAAAATTACGGTGCCTCAGGCAATCAAAAACCTTTGGTCTTATGCGAATATGCGCATGCCATGGGAAACAGTATGGGCAATTTGTATCAGTATTGGGATCAATTCGAAACCTACCCAAATCTTATGGGTGGATTCATTTGGGACTTTGTTGACCAAAGTCTGAAAAATGAGAATGGCTTTGCATATGGGGGCGATTGGGGCGACAATCCCAACGATGGAAACTTTTGTGCCAATGGTATTGTAAGTGCCGATCGAACGCTTCAACCTGAAATTTATGAAGTAAAAAAGGTGTACCAGAATATAAAAATGAAGGCCCTTGATTTGCTTAATGGAAAAATCGACATTAAAAACTGGAACTTGTTTACCAATGTCAATGAATTTAAAGGTACATGGATATTATTAGCCGATACCACTGTTCTGCAAGTGGGTGTTTTTTCTGAATCTCAAATAGATATTGCACCTCAGCGGAATAAGACGCTTAGCATTGTTTTCGATAAACCTCAGTTGCAAGCAGGCGTGAAATATTGGCTGAACATTAGTTTTCAAACAAAAACCGATCATTTATGGTCGAAGGCCGGACATGAGGTGGCAGCTGCCCAGTTTAGTGTTCCTTTTGAAACCCCGGCTATGGCCAAAACGAACGATTATGGAAGCGAACAACTTCAAGTGACTTCCGAAAGCGATCTGCTTACCATTAAGAACAATAAGCTTACTTTGAGCATTGATAAAACAACGGGAATTATTGGCACTTATTCATACAACGGAGAGTTGTTGTTGAATCAGGGACCTGTACCCAACTTCTGGCGCGCACCCTTGGATAACGACCGTGGTAATGGAATGCCTTCGAAATGCAAAACCTGGGAAGATGCCAGTAAAAAACGTACGCTCGATACGCTGTTTGTGGTCGAAAAAAATAAAACCAACATTCGTGTATATGCCTTCTATTCACTTCCGACCCAGCCTGTTTCCAATGTGATTATGGAATACGGTGTGTTGGCCAACGGTGAATTGCAGATTTCCGAACGGTTTTATCCGGGAAGCAATAGTTTACCACAGGTTCCGCTTATAGGAAATGTGTTGACAATGCCAGCTCAGTTCGATCGTTTTTCCTGGTATGGTAAAGGCCCGAACGAAAATTACATCGACCGTTTACTATCGGCTCAAACAGGAGTGTACAGCAAAACAGTCGATGAGAATTTCTTCCCCTACATTAAACCACAGGAAACTGGGAACTACACCGGAACGTACTGGCTTAAGCTGGTCAATCCGGCAGGAAATGGGATTCTGGTTGCCGGCGATGGCTTCGAGTTTAGTGCTTTGAAGTACACTGCGTTTGAAATTGAAAGTAAAAAACATCCCTATGAATTAACAAAAGATGCGAACACCATAGTTAACATCAACCAAATACAAATGGGTGTTGGTGGCGACAACAGCTGGGGTGCATGGCCGCACGATGAGTTTATTGTATGGCCGAATAAAAACTATTCGTACACCTACCGTATTGTACCCATCAGTGGCGACATCAACGAAATGGAACTGGCCCGTAAACAATACACCGAAATTGAGGGCGTAATTGTTCCGGATATCAAAGGCTTAACCGAAGATGAAGCCAAACAGGCCATAATTGAGAGCGGTTTTGTTCCTGGGAAAATGACTGTTGGATTTGGTGGTCACTACGAAGAAAATCAGATAATGGCGCAACAGCCCGATGCAGGGGAAACCATGCCAGAGGGAACACCCATTAATTATTCGCTTAGTGGCGGTAGTAATTTAGCGCTCAATAAACCTGCTACAAGTAGTACTCAGGAAAGTGCAAATCCGGCAAAAAATGGCAACGATGGCAATTATGCAACCCGATGGTGTGCTGCAAATGCTGATAACAACCAATGGTGGAAAGTCGATTTGGGCGAAGAATATGACCTTTCGTATTATCAGGTAACCTGGGAAAATAAAGAAGCCTATAAGTTTATCATTGAAGTTTCGTTGGACAATAAAAATTGGTCGCTTAGCGTGAATAAGCGAAATAATGCTGTTGCCGACAATATTCAAAAAGGTGCATTCTCCGCAAAAAAAGTAAGGTATGTACGCATCACCATTACTGAAAATCCTTCGTGGTTTTGGAGCAGTTTCTACGAGTTGGAGGTGTATGGATCGAAATCAAAAACCGGAATCAGCAACAAGTCAATCAACGACAAATTCGGTTTGCAAATTTATCCCAATCCATTAGAAGAAAGGGCGACCATTGAATATAACTTGCCAACACCATCAAATGTGAATATTGGTCTATATGACTTCAATGGCGAAAAAATGGCAGTTTTGACTGAACGTTTTCAGAATAGCGGTACTCATAAGCTGATGCTGGAAAATGTTTATAAACCCGGAGTTTATTTTATTCGTATTATTGTTAATGGATTAAGTACTGCGCAATCTTTTGTTATTGGCAATGCCAATGTCTCAAGAACCAAATAGAAAAAAGGAGAAAATAATTTTGTTCAACTCGACTGATATAAATTCAAAAAGGAACTAGATGATGACCCATAAACTTATGACAAGAAATAGCTATTACTTTCTATCACTGATCATGTTTGTAATGACCTTATTTTCGTCACATTTATCTTATGGCCTTGTCCCTGGTGAGGCCGTATTTGCCCATTGGCGTTTCGAACAGGTTCAACACCTTACTGGTGATTCCACTTCGATTTCAATTGTTGGTCAGCCGCTCACCGCGGACGATCGTGGACCAATAGAGCCACAGCCTTATGTTTTGGATGAATCGGGTAATGGCAACTTTTTACAAGTACGCGGATCAAGGCCATCGCCAAATGTGTTTTCAGGAAACATACCGTTTGCAATGGTTGATGGCTTACCCAACACCCGTTCACTTGCCTTGAAAAATGGAGAATACGTACTGACTTTCGATCGCTCTTTAGCGTATGTCGATATGCGCAAAAGTTGGACCATCGAAGCGAGTTTAACCTGCAATCTTCTTGGTACCGAACAAGTTTATTTATGCAAGGAAGGTGAAAGGGGACAAATAGCAGGCGATGTTTCAATAGGTTTTGACAACATGCACAAAAAATACTTTGTCGAATTGACTTGTGCCGATGGTATTCCTCGCCGGGTAGTTGCAGGAGACGATGTAGTGGCCGGCAAATGGTACGATGTTCGCGCTCATGCCGAATACGATGTCAAAAACAATCAAACCAAATTGCAAATTGAGGTAAAATCATCAGATGAAAAAAACTTTGAAAAAGCCGCTTCAATCACGGTAAGTGGCTCCGCTTTACGAAGTGATGCCGGAATGTGGATCATTGGACGCGGATATCCGGGTGGATACCCCAACAGTCTTCAGGTGCTTGATGGAGGAATTGATGAGGTGAAAATTTCTGGTGAAGCACTACCACGAGCCATTGGACAAAACCCGCTCTTCACCGATGCCTTTACTGCCGATCCTGCAGCAACAGTCGTTGGCGACAGGGTGTACTTATATGTGGGGCACGATATGGCTTCAGCCGGTGGATGGTTTAACATGCCTGAATGGCTCTGCTATTCAACTACCGACATGAAAAACTGGACGGCCCATGGACCTGTTCTGGCGGCCAAAGATTTTGTAAATGCCAATAGTTGGGCGGCCTGGGCAGCACAAGTTGTTGAAAAGGATGGGAAATATTACTTTTATGTGACACTCGACAGAAAAGAAGGTCACTTTATTACAGTTGCTGTAAGCGACAGCCCAACCGGACCATTCAAAGAAGCACGTCCCGGTCAGGCACTTATAACCGATGATATGACCAACGATTCACACCGGTGGAATTCCGATATCGATCCAACAGTTTTTATCGACGACGACGGCACTCCATGGATGGCTTGGGGAAACGGCGATTGTTATATGGTTAAGTTAAAACAAAATATGGTTGAATTGGACGGTCCCATTACTAAAGTACCCTACCGAAATTATTCGGAAGGTCCATGGCTTTTTAAACGTGGAGATCTTTATTACAACGTTTATGCCGCCGATGCCCCTGGTGTTCAGCCTGAACAAATTTGTTATTCCACAGCAAGAAGTATTACAGGTCCTTGGTCATACAGAGGTTTTGTAAGCGGCCCGGCAAAACATGGCTTCACCATTCATCCCTCGGTTATCGAGTTCAAAAATCAATGGTATTTCATTTACCACGATGGATCATATGAAATGAACGGCACTCCCGGTGGAGATTGTAGGCGTCAGGTATGTGTGGAATATCTGTATTTTAATCCAGACGGAGGCATCAAACCGATAACATTGACCACTGAAGGGATTAGCGAAGCACCAGAAAAATAATCTTAAATTCAGAAACGATGACACGACTTATAATTGTTTGCATATTATTTACGACCATGTTTTTGTGTTTAAATGCTCAAAAATCTTTACTTCCGCCATTTCCTGAGATTCCTGCAAAACAAGCTTTAAACAGTGTCGAAATGGGCGACTGGCTTACATTTCCCGAAATGATACTGGATATTCCCATAGCTGAGGGACCTTTTGAACCAACATGGGAATCCATCGAAAAAAATTATCCCGGCGAACCGGCGTGGCTTCGTGAGGCAAAGTTTGGTATTTGGGTTCACTTTGGCCCACAATCGGCGGGTGAAAGTGGCGACTGGTACGCGCGAAACCTTTATAAACCCGGTAGAGCCTACGATAATCATCTCAATCGATACGGTCATCCTTCTGAACTTGGTTATAAGGAAGTCTTACGCGATTGGAATCCTACCAAACTTGATCCGGCCAAACTTACAAAGATCTATGAAGATGCAGGTGCCCGCTTTCTAATGATACAAGGGGTGCATCACGACAATTACGATTTGTGGAATTCCCAATATCATCCCTGGAATTCAGTCAATATAGGACCTAAGCGCGATTTGATTGGTGAATGGTCCAAAGCCTGTCGCGCTGAAGGCATGCATTTTGGCGTCACCTTCCATCACGAGTATACCTGGTGGTGGTGGCAAACGGCTTTTGGCAGTGATGCGGAAGGTACTTTTAAAGGTGTACCATACGATGGAAACCTGACCCTTGCCGACGGACTAGGCAAATGGTGGGAAGGATATGATCCTCGGTTATTATACGGTATTGACCTGCGTGAATACAAGGGCGTAACTAAAGCTGCTTACTCGGGATGGTCACCACCTCCTGCAGGCATATTCTCAAATCACATCGATTACGCCAAATGGTATGCCACCCAATGGGCCTTACGCATGATGGATGTCGTAGAACATTACGAACCCGATTTTATCTATACCGATGGAACAGTACAGGGGCCCTTCACAGGCAATGGAACTGGCACAGGCATTAAGGCCAACGCTATGCCGCTGGTTATGGCCGATTATTACAATCGAACACTCAAAAATCGTGGTGAGGTAAACACCTTTAGCATCGTGAAATTCCGTGACAAAACCAATGGTACTGTAAATACTGAGGAATTTGGCGTTCCTGCCAATATTAACACCAGCCAGCCGTGGATTGCTGAGGCACCCGTTGGTGATTGGTTTTATGCCCCCGGTTTTACATACGATTCAGGCATGATGATTCGATATATCATCGAAGCCATTGCTCGCGACGGCAATGCGGCTCTCTGTATTTCTATTCTACCGGACGGCTCCTTGGACGATGGCAGCCAAAAGATGTTGAAAGAAGTTGGTGTATGGATGCGTAGAAATGGTGAAGCGGTATACGGAAGCCATGCCTGGGTAATTCCGGGTGAAGGAGAACAGATCAACGGCAAATTGAAAATGCTTCCCGGAGGTAAACTGGAACGTCGCCACGCAGAATTCAAATTCGACCCACAAGATTTTCGTTTTACGAAGGGTGAAAATGGTTCGCTTTATGCTTTTTGCATGACTGTGCCAACGAGTGGAATGCAGTTGAAAATCAAATCAGTTGGTACTGATGCAAAATATCTGGACAAGCCCGTTAAAAAGGTGAAGTTATTGGGGTATGACGGTGAATTAAAATGGAAACAGGAAGCCGATGGTCTCTCAATCACTTGTCCCTCAGCGATGCCGTTTGCAACATCAATTGTATTTAAAGTAGAATAAGAACTATTGAAATAATGAAAAAAATATTAGTAATTCTGGTCATCACAGTAGCAACTTTTTTGTGTTGTGCGCAAAACCCAATTATTCAAACAAAATATACTGCCGATCCGGCACCGATGGTATATAACGATACTGTATTTCTTTATACCAGTCATGATGAGGACACTGCCTTCGGTTTTGAAATGTTTAACTGGTTGCTGTACACATCAACCGATATGGTCAATTGGACCGAACATGGAATAATTGGAGGCGTTAAAGAACCTCACAAAACATTTAAATGGGCCGATGGGCACAGCGCATGGGCTCCACAGTGTATTGCCCGAAACGATAAATTTTATTTTTACTGTCCAACAATTTACCAGAGCAAGATGGCTATTGGTGTTGCGGTATCCAATTCACCTTACGGGCCGTTTGTTGACGCACTTGATAAACCATTAATCTTTCGTTCTAACCCCGGAGATTACGATCCAAGCGTATTTATTGACGATGATGGTCAAGCCTACTTGTATTGGGGAGGGAATGGACCAAGTTTTTATGCCAAGTTGAATGAAGACATGATTTCTCTTGGAAGTGAAATTGAAGTTACTTCCATCGATTTTACAGGAACTCCACCTGAAGCATCGTTTACCGAAGGCCCATGGTTATGGAAACGGGATAAACATTATTACCTGGCATGGGCATCGCGCTGTTGCCCTGAAGGCATTGCATATGGTATGAGCGACAGTCCAACAGGTCCATGGACGTGCAAAGGGACCATCATGGATCCT
Organism: Prolixibacteraceae bacterium; assembly: GCA_041821245.1. GTDB lineage: Bacteria > Bacteroidota > Bacteroidia > Bacteroidales > Prolixibacteraceae > Roseimarinus. The sequence goes on along the minus strand of JBGUEP010000015.1, from coordinate 65,982 downwards.
GACGAGCGGTCATCGGGAAACCATCCGGGAATCATCAACTACAAAGGAGACGATTATCTCTTCGGGTTTAATTATGCCATATTGAAACAAACCTTGTCGAAAAAATATGAAAGACGTTCGATCTGTGCTACAAAAATGACTTACGATAAAGATGGGGCTATCATTAAACTACCTTGGTGGGCAGAAACAGAACTTTTGCAAATTGGTTCCTTAAATCCATATGTAAAAACCGAAGCGGAAACCATGGCCTTTAGCGAAGGCGTTAAAACGGAAACAAGTACTGAATGGGAACGTAACGTAGCATGGGACAGAGGGAAAAAGGTAGCAGACAGGCTATTTGTGAGCAATATTCAGAATGGTGATTACATTAAGGTGCAAGGCGTAAATTTTTTGACAGGTGCAACATCAATTGATGTGAGTGTCGCTTCGTTGTACGGCGGAAAAATTGAAATTCATACTGATAAAATTGATGGTAAAATAGTAGGAACAGTTGAGGTAACTACTTCGGGTGAAGGTGATGTTTGGAAAACCATTTCAGCACCGATTAAAAAAACCAAAGGTATTCACGATTTGTACTTCGTGTTCAGGGGTGAAAAAGACTTGTTCTACTTCGATTGGTGGAAATTCAATCAGGAATAAAATAATTCAACTAACACGTAACCTAAAAAATGAAATGATATGAAACTAATTTACACCTGTCTTATTCTGGTTTTTGCCATCAGCATTGGCAGTAAAGCACAATCCTATCAGAAGACCGATTTAGGAATTAAAACTAAAATCAATGCCATTGAAGTTGAAGTTCAGTTTTTTGGACCTTCAGCAGTACGAATTTTAAAATGGCCGGAAGGAACAACTTTTAAAAAAGAAAGTCTTTCGGTAATAAAAACCCCAGAAAAAACAACTTTTAGCGTCAAGCAGCAGGGTGATCAACTTTCATTAAAAAGTGAAAACCTAAAAGTAAACCTGAACCTGAAAAATGGAGAGATTTCATTCACTACATTGAAAGGTGAAAAGCTTTTAAGTGAGAAGGAATCAGGAACTACGTTTACTGATTTTAACGATGCCGGAGTTAAAACTTACACCATAGCTCAATCCTATGAATTGGACAAAGAGGAAGCCATTTACGGTTTAGGTATTTTGCAAAACGGCAAAATGTCACAACGAAATCTTGAAATTAAAATGATACAAAATAATACCCAGGATTTTGTGACTTTTTTCCAATCGGCGAAAGGTTACGGAATGTTTTGGGATAATTATTCACCAACTACTTTTAGCGATAGTCCAGAAAAAACAACATTTACTTCTGAAGTTGGCGATGGCATCGATTACTATTTTATGTATGGAGGAAATGCCGATGGAGTAGTGGCCCAAATGCGTGACCTAACTGGTCAGGCACCCATGTTCCCCTTATGGACTTATGGTTTCTGGCAAAGTAAAGAACGTTACAAAAGCCAGGATGAAACAGTTGGTGTATTAAAGAAATACCGGGAGCTAGGTGTTCCGCTCGATGGGATAATTCAAGACTGGCGGTATTGGGGAAACAATTACCTGTGGAATGCCATGGAGTTTCTCAACGAGGAATTTTACGATCCCCAAAAAATGCTTAACGATGTACATGCTATGAATGCCCACATGATTATATCCATCTGGTCTTCTTTTGGTCCACAGACGAAACAATTTCGTGAGCTGGACAAAATAAATGCCCTGTTTGATTTTAAAACGTGGCCTGAATCGGGTTCTTTTAAATGGCCACCAAATCCTGATTATCCTGCAGGAGTTAAAGTTTACGATGCCTACAATCCTGAGGCACGCGATATTTACTGGAAATACCTGAATAATGGGATTTTTTCATTGGGTATGGACGGATGGTGGATGGATTCCACCGAACCCGACCATTTTAATCCTAAACCTTCCGATTTCGACCATCAAACACATTTGGGATCATTCCGTAAAGTGCGCAATGCCTATCCCTTAATGACTGTTGGTGGAGTGTATGATCATCAGCGTGCTGTAACATCTGATAAACGCGTGTTCATCTTAACCCGTTCGGCATTTGCAGGTCAGCAGCGTTATGGAGCCAATACCTGGTCGGGCGATGTGGTGGCATCATGGGATGCTTTAAGAAGTCAGATTTCTGGCGGTTTAAATTTTTCACTTTGTGGTATACCTCATTTCAACAGCGACATTGGTGGTTTCTTTTTGTGGAATTTTAAGAAAAAATTAGATGATCCTGAATATCGCGAACTTTATGCACGCTGGCTTCAATTTGGCGCATTTTGTCCAATGATGCGTTCGCATGGAGCCGATGCACCACGCGAAATTTATCAGTTTGGCAAAAAAGGCGACAAAGTGTACGACGCCATCGAAAAATACATCAACCTTCGATACAGTTTATTACCCTATATTTATTCTACATCGTGGGATGTTACTGCAAACCAGTCAAGCATGATGCGGGCTTTGGTAATGGATTTTGCCAACGATAAAAAAGCACTTGATATTGACGATGAGTACCTGTTTGGAAAATCAATTTTAGTTTGCCCGGTAACTGAATCGATGTATTCGAAGGACTTGAAAGAAGATTTCGGTACAATTAAATCAAGAGAGTTATACCTTCCTGAAGGTGCCGATTGGATCGATTTCTGGACCGGTGAAAAGCTTGAAGGCGGACAAAATATAAAGAAAGAAACACCTATCGATATTATTCCGTTATACATTAAAACCGGAAGTATTCTTCCAATTGGTCCTAAGGTTCAATATGCTGAAGAAAAGAAATGGAATAATCTTGAAATTCGTGTTTACAAAGGTGCCAATGGTGAGTTTAGTTTATATGAAGACGAAAACGACAATTATAATTATGAAAAAGGAGCTTTTTCAACAATAGCATTCAATTGGAACGATAAGAATAATACCCTGACGATAAATGATAGGAAAGGTTCATTTCCAGGAATGCTTACTGACCGTAAATTCAGCATTATTCTTGTTTCAATAAATAAAGCGATAGGAATGGAGACTGTCGAAAAGTACGATAAGGTGGTAAGCTATTCAGGAAAAAAGGTAGTCATTAAATTGTAAAATCTAACTAAAATAAATTATGACTAACAGAAAATTGATTACTAGTTTTATATTGTGTTTGGCAATGGCAATCACCGTAAATGGTCAGGACAATACTGATACCGCAACGCTGAAGACGCTAAAAGAGGCATACGCCGGGAAATTCCTCATCGGATGCGCTGATGATCTTAGATCGAATTCCGCGGAATATCAGGCAAGTATTCGGACGCAATACGACATTGTTACCCCTGAAAACTGCATGAAACCACAACCTATCCATCCTTCGGAAGGTAAATATAACTTTGAAACTACCGATGCAATGGTCAATTGGTGCAAGGAGAATGGTCTCAAGGTTTGGGGACATACTTTAGGTTGGCATTCGCAAACTGCACCTTGGTTCTTTCAGGCGGATAATTCAGCTCCTGAAGCAGCAGCACCTGCAAGACGACCGGGAATGGGCTGGGATCCTAATGCTCCTCGCCCTTCAATGAATGAAATGTGGCGTAAAAGTATAACAGGTGAATTGGCGAGTCGTGAAGTCGCTCTTGAACGTTTAAAGGATCATATCATGACCGTAGCCGGACGTTACAAAGGAAAAATAATTGGATGGGATGTATTCAACGAATCGATTGAAGATGGCGGTGACGGCAGTACTGAAAATTTGCGTGATTGGAGCTGGTATAAGGCTGTGGGTCCTGATGTTTTGACCTATGCCTTCAAATGGGCGCACGAAGCCGATCCAGATGCCCAACTATACTACAACGATTACAACATTGAACAAGGTGCCGTTGAGAACAAAGGCAAGCATGCCAGTTCGATGTTACTGCTTAAGCGTCTCATTAAAGAGGGTGCTCCTATCACTGGTGTTGGAATTCAGGGACACTGGCACCTCGACACCAACCTGGCCGACGTTGAAAAAGCCATCGAGAACTATGCATCTCTGGGGCTAAGGGTTGCAATTACCGAACTGGATGTGACAGCAACAGGTGATAATAGTGGTGCTTTTGGTGTACGTCAAGGCGATAGAACCATTCCTGCTGAGAACTATCAAACACAGGCTGAGGTATACAAACAATTGTTTGAAATTTTCATGCGTCATTCAGATGTTATCGACCGCGTAACTTTTTGGGGATTAAGTGATTCTCGCTCGTGGCGCAGAGGGCAAGATGCACTTTTGTTCGATGGTCAGTTGCAACCTAAGCCAGCGTACAAAGCGGTTATTGAAGCTAGTCAAATTAAATAAATACGGATTATAAACTATTTTAAATTCATCTGTATGTCTAAATATTCAGACAGGAAATGCATGTCCAACCCATATGGAAAGTTTTAACAACCCTGTATGTAAAACATATCGTGGTCGGGCTCTTGTTATTCTTCGACCTTTAATGAAAACAAAAGCAGGTACAATTACGCTCACAGCAAAGGCAGAAGGTTTTGAAGCAGAAGAAATTATTATTGAAGTGCAATAATTAAACAAAACAACTTAATTTAAAATATATGACACGTAACTTGAAATTGGCGATTGTAGCCTTTTTAATGATCACTTTAGGTTTGATGGGAGCAAATCACCTGTCAGCTCAAACTGTTTGGATTGATGAATTGGATCTGAGCACAGTAACTCAGGGATACGGCATTCCGTCAAAAAATACTTCAATTGATGGCAATAAAATGACCATTGCCGGTAAAACTTTTGATCGTGGATTTGGATCACATGCTGAAAGCTTATTAACCATTTTGTTAAATGGAAAAGCTACAGAGTTCAAAGCCAGTGTTGGAATTGATGACGAAGTCAAAGGTCAACGACCAGCTGCTGAATTTGAAGTTTATGGCGATGGGACAAAACTATGGTCGAGTGGTGTAATGCGTTTAGGCGATGAAGCGAAACCTTGTTCTGTTTCATTAACCGGAGTTCAGAAACTACAATTAGTGGTAACCGACGGCGGTAACGGAAATTATTACGACCACGTTAATTGGGCAGATGCAAGGATTGAAGCACCAGGCGTAAAAACTTTTGCAACTTATAATCCGGTAGCAAGTGAACCCTATATTCTTACGCCTAAAGCTTCTTCAAAACCAAAAATAAATAGCGCCGGTGTTTTTGGTGTACGTCCAAATTCACCTTTCATTTATCGAGTGCCTGCAACCGGAAAACGTCCTATGACTTTTTCTGCATCAGGTTTACCTGAAGGTTTAAAAATTGATTCCAATACTGGCGATATCTCTGGAAAACTTACTAAATCCGGAACTTTCGAAGTAACATTGGGTGTAAAAAACAAAAAAGGTAAGGCTGAAAAGAAATTTAGAATTGAGTGTGGTGACCAAATTGCACTTACTCCTCCTTTGGGATGGAACAGTTGGAACTGCTTTGCCGGTGAAGTTTCTGCCGAAAAAGTAAAATGTGCAGCAGACGCTATGGTGAACAGCGGATTGATTAACCATGGTTGGACTTACATTAACATTGACGATTTCTGGAACAATCACCGCGATTCAAAAGACTCATCATTGCGTGGCCCATTGCGTGATGAGGATGGAAATATTATGCCTAATTCCCGATTTGGTGATATGAAAGACCTTGTTGACTATGTACATGGTCTTGGCTTGAAAATAGGACTTTATTCGAGCCCTGGCCCGTGGTCATGTGGCGGTTGTGCCGGTAGTTATGGTTACGAGGAGCAAGATGCAAAACAATATGCTGAGTGGGGTTTTGATTACCTCAAATACGATTGGTGCAGTTATGGAAATGTTATTGACGGTTTGCCCGATAACGATCCGTATAAAGTTTCATCATTGTCGTATAATGGTGGAAGCGAACTTGAAGTTGCTAAAAAACCATTCGATGTCATGGGAAAATATCTACGCCAACAACCAAGAGATATCTATTATAGCATATGTCAATATGGTATGTCTGATGTGTGGAAATGGGGTGGATCACTTGGCGGAAATAGTTGGCGTACTACCAACGACATTACGGATACCTGGGCAAGTATGCGTGGTATTGCATTGGATCAGGACAGAACTGCTGAATTTGCAAAACCAGGCAATTGGAACGACCCCGATATGCTGGTTGTTGGTCATGTAGGTTGGGGAAATACCCATCCGAGCAAACTCAAACCCGATGAGCAGTACCTGCATATAAGTCTTTGGAGTTTATTTGCTTCTCCGCTTCTTATTGGTTGCGATATGGAAAAACTCGACGATTTCACCTTGAATTTGCTGACCAATGATGAAGTGATTGCTTTAAATCAGGATCCATTGGGCAAACAAGCAACTTGCGTAAACACCATTGGCGACCTGCGTATTTATACCAAAGAGTTGGAAGATGGTAGTATAGCCGTTGGTTTTTGCAATTTCGGTCTGGATATCCTGGATATTTCCTATAGCGATTTTGAAAAACTTGGTATTATTGGCGAACAAAAAGTGCGCGACCTTTGGAGGCAAAAGGACATTGCCAACATAAATACGCAAGAGGAATCACTTAGCCTCAAGGTTCCCGTGCATGGAGTGCTGCTTTACAAATTTATCGCTGTCAAATAAGCATTTTACACCCGGGCGTACATAGTTGGCCCTATTTGAAAAATGCAGTAATACATCAATTCTTGTTTTTTAATGAGTTTTTCCAGACTAAGCTAAACCGCTTATAAATCTTTAACCCATATTATGAAAACTAAAGAACTATTTTTTTTAACTTTAAAAATCATTGGAATAATTGCTTTATGGAAAGCCATACAGACCTTTCCAGCTGTAATAGGTGGAATTGGTTTATTCTCTTCATTTTTTTGGCACACGAGTCAACTATTTTTGCTTACGGTCGCAATATCAATATTATTTACCTTTGTATTGCCTTTGATTACCGGGCTGATACTTCTTTTCAAGACAGAGAAGGTTGTCTCCGTGCTACAGCTTTACGGAAATAGTCAAATTGATGTACCTATTAAAAAGATGGATTTTTATCGTTTAATAATTATTAGTTTTGGGGTTTTAATCATTTTACATGGAGCCGTTAATTTTTTAGTGTATGATTATAAGACAGATACCAAGACTGAATACAATACAACCAATACAACCACAAACCAGCAGATACCTCAAACGTCCAAAAATGAAAAGTTAATCATTACAAAAACTACAAATAAAAAGTTTAATTATTTTGCGTTGATTGAGCTAATTTTTGGAATCGTATTATTATCAAAAACAACTGTATTTTCAGTAAAATTATACCCCTACCTTAATTCGGATGCTGAAAAAAAACTTGACTAAAGTTTTTAATTAATTCAACCTATTTTAATATAATAATCTCGGATAATGAAACTAAAAATTACTGCAACTCTAGTTTTTCTGATAATCATTGCCTTAAGTATTACCAACGCCCAAAACACCCCGGCATACTGGCAATATGCAAGCACTCCACCACTTGGTTGGAACAGTTGGGATATTTATGGTACCACCGTAAGCGAACAACAAATCAAAGATCAGGCCGATGCTATGGCTGAACACCTTCTGCCGAGCGGTTACGCGTATCTTACGGTCGATATTCAGTGGTACGAACCGGAATCAAAAGGACATGCTTACGACCCCAAAGCCACACTTACGATGGACGAATATGGCCGTTTAACTCCTGGCTTAAAAAAGTTTCCATCGGCTGCCGACGGAAAAGGTTTTAAACCATTGGCCGATTACGTGCATGCAAAAGGTTTAAAATTTGGTATTCACATCATGCGTGGAATACCAAAGCAGGCTGTTGAAAAAAATACGCCTGTACTCGGTACAAACCTTAAAGCACAAGACATTGCTCTTACCAATTCAACCTGCCCATGGAATCCCGATATGTATGGAGTTGATGCAACGAAACCAGCAGGACAAGCTTACTACAACTCCATTTTTCAATTGTATGCCGAATGGGGTGTTGATTACGTGAAAGTGGATGACATTTCGCGCCCCTATGGCGATGTTCAACAGGCCGAAATTGAGGCTATCCGCAAGGCCATTGACAAAACCGGCCGGCCCATGGTATTGAGCTTATCTCCGGGCGCAACACCCATTGCAGCTGGCGAACATGTGATGAATCACGCTAACATGTGGCGCATTACCGACGATTTTTGGGACCGCTGGGGACTACTAAGTGCCATGTTCGAACGCCTTGATACATGGACACCTTACCGTGGACCAGGTCATTACCCTGATGCCGACATGTTGCCAATTGGTTTAATCGATTTCAACCGACCAACCAACTTTACAAAAGACGAACAATACACCTTGATGAGTCTATGGGCCATTGGCCGTTCTCCACTTATTTTTGGTGGCGACATGACCCAACTTGACGAATTTACTACAGAAATGCTGACCAACCCCGAAATGCTAAAAGTTAATCAGGAAAGCTCAAACAATCGTCAGGTATACCGTGAGAAAAACCTGGTTGTATGGACTGCCGATGTGCCCAACAGTAAAGATAAGTACGTAGCATTATTCAATGCCCAAAGCAAGGGCGATAACATCGATTTTGCTAATGCCGATTATGCCAGCCCGGTTATTGCCGGCAATGGTAGTTCTCAGGAAGTTTCTGTTTCGGTTAAAGGGGGAAAGAAACTTGTTCTTTTTGTAAATGATGGGGGAAATGGTTTCGATTGGGATCACGTGGCTTGGGTCGATCCTGTTTTGCATGGACCTAAAGGCGATTTAAAGCTGACCGAATTGAAATGGATAAATGCCACTTCGGGCTATGGTGATGTTAAAATTGATCGTACCTGTGAAAACCGTCCGTTAATCGTTGATGGTAAAACGGTAACAGGTATTGGTGCTCATGCAAAATCTGTAATTATTTATGAATTACCTGAGGGGTACGAATCGTTTACAGCAAAAGGAGTTGTTCTAAAAGAAACAGGTTCGGTGGTATTTGGAGTACTTGTCGACAATGGTATTATGGAATTCACTGACGCAAGCGATGTAAAAGTCGATTTCGAAACGATTGGAATTAAAGGCAAAGCCAAAGTACGGGACCTTTGGAGCCACAAAGACCTGGGGACATTTAATAAAGAATTCAGTCAGGAAATTCCACAGCATGGAGCCAGACTGCTTAGGATAAGTCCTGTTAAATAACTGTATTATTGATCAGACACTTTTAGTTCATCAAATTAGGAACCTAACCCTTATCCAGTGAAAAAATTTGAGAATACGAATGCATTTATACAAAAAACATATATCATAATTGCTTTTCTGATGTTGGTGTTTTTTATGTCGTTAAATGTGCAGGCCCAGGAAGTTGATTCGATAAAAACAGTGCGGCAATTCAAAGATTTTAAAACAGAATTCATGTGGGATGCTAAGGTGAATATTGGCAGCATGATTAACGTTGGTGAAAGCAAACGGGGTACGCGGCGAATAATACCCATTACAGGAGGCACTTTTAAGGGGCCCGCTATACAAGGTGTGATACTGCCCGGTGGTGAAGACTGGCAACTTGTGCGACCTGATGGAGATACCGAATTATATGCCCGCTATTTGCTTCAAACAGATGATGGAGTCATATTTCAGATCATTAACCGTGCCTTAATGCATATGCCTGTAGCCGGAGAAGAAGGCGGCTTTTACGTCAAATCGATTGTTGATATTGAAGCACCGGTTGAAAGTAAATACAGCTATTTAAATCATGCAATTTTTATTGGAACGTTAACCATGCCTCAATTAAAACCAGGAGAACAACCCTATGTAGTAATTGGAGTTTATAAACTTCTGTAAATATTTACAGTAGGAACTTACGCCTTTTTGGAGGCCATTAATTGATATTGTAATACGAAATTAAAATGAAACTAATCTATCTATTGCCTTTATGTTTTTTCCTTACTTGTTGTAAGGGGAAAGAAGTTAAAAGTTATGAAAAGACAAAAGAAGGGGTAATTCTTACTACTGTAAACGGAACCCTTGGAATTTTTCCTGTCGCAAATAATGCCGTAAGAATCAAGTTTTATAAAGATACCCTGGAAAGACTACCTGAGTTAATTTTGACCTCAGCTCAGGACGTTCCGGATTTTCAGGTTGTAGATGCTTCATCGGTGCTTACTGTAAAAACTAAAAATTTACAGGTCCTGGTGGATAAAAAAACAGGGAAATTAACTTACACCGATTCAACAGGTACTATTTTCCTTGCAGAGAAGGCTTATTCTCGAAAGTTGATTGGTGATACCATTCACGGTGAGCCTTGTTACATTGCTGAACAAGGTTTCGATTCACCTGCGGATGAAAGCATCTTTGGCTTAGGCCAATTCCAGGATGGAAACTATAACCTGAAAGGAATTAGCCGAAGGTTGACACAAGAAAACTCACAAATAGCCTTGCCTTTTATCTATTCCAGCAAAGGGTATGGGGTATTATGGCACCAGTATGGCTTGACTGATTTTAACCCGACTGATAACTATATCACCTTAGCACAACAAGAACAACAAGCAGGAGATGAAGAAACGGTTGAAGTTACTACAACCTCAGGTACACAAAAAGTTGCCCGAAACCAATCGCTTTACAATGGTTCTTTTTCAGTTCCGGAGAATGGTGAATACTCCCTGTTTCTCAATTTAGGTGGAATGGGTAACCGTCATTTTGTGACCATTGATGGTCAAGCTGTTCTTGATCAGAACAACATGTGGTTGCCACCAACTGCAGGTACATTGGTTAAATTAAAAGCCGGTGAGCATCAGGTACAATTGATTTGTAAGTCAGACAATACTCCGGAACTTTCATGGAGACTAAAAGACAATGCAACAACCTTTCGGTCGCCGGTAACAAAAATGCTCGATTACGTGGTGTTATATGGTCCGTCTGCTGACAAAGTGATTGCCACTTATCGTAATCTTTCGGGTAATGTTCCTCTATTTCCCCAATGGGCCTATGGTTTTTGGCAATGCCGCGAACGTTATGCATCGGGCAAACAGTTGGTTGAAACGGTAAAGGAATTCCGCAAACGTAAGCTACCCATGGATGTAATTGTTCAGGACTGGCAATACTGGGGGAACAGGGGTTGGGGCGTGCCACAATTCGACGAAACCAACTATCCAAACCCTGCCGGTTTTATTCAAGAACTTCATGATTTAAATGCACATTTTAACATCTCCATTTGGTCGAATCCAGATAAAAATTCAGAAATTGGTAAAGCATACGTTGAAAATCAACGCTTTATTCCTGGCACCAAATGGCTCGATTATTTTAATCCTGAAACCAGAAAAGAATATTGGAATACGCTAAAAATAAATATGTTTGACAATGGAGTGGATTCGTGGTGGATGGACGCTGTGGAACCTGAAAACGATGCACTCAAGGGAGAACAAACCTTTTTGGGTTTAGGCGATTTTTATCGTTTGACTTATCCTTTAATGGTGAGTAAAGCTGTTTACGAAGGTCAACGTGAAGCTACTTCCGAAAAGAGGGTTTGTATTCTCACCCGTTCTGCATTTTTAGGTCAGCAAAGGTATGGTGTAATTAATTGGTCGGGTGATATTGGTGGCAACTGGGACACCTATAAACGGCAGATCGTTGCAGGTTTAAATTTCACCATTACCGGGTTACCTTATTGGACCACCGATATTGGCGGATTCTTCCGTCCGGGCCGTTCGCAATATACCGATGAAAATTACCGTGAATTGTTAACCCGCTGGTTTCAATGGGGAACATTCAATCCCATTTTCCGCGTTCATGGATACATGTCGGAAACTGAACCCTGGAAATTTGGAGAAACGGTTGAAGGAAATATGCGAAAAATGCTTGACCTTAGATACCAATTGTTGCCTTATATTTATTCCGAAGCATGGCAGGTTACTGAAAACGGTTCAACCATGATGCGCCCTATGGTAATGGATTTTGTTGAAGATTCAAAAGCAGTGGGGCAAGCTTATCAATATCTTTTTGGAAAATCGATTTTGGTTGCACCCATTACTGAAGCAGGAATCAACGAATGGAATGTTTATTTACCGAATGCGAATAAGTGGTACGACCTGTGGTCCGGTAAAGTATTTGATGGTGGGCAAACCATCATGGCCGAAGCTTCTTTGGATAAAATACCTTTGTTTGTAAAGGCCGGATCAATCCTTCCGATAGGTCCAAAAGTGCAATACACAGCAGAACAAAAATGGGACGATCTGGAAATCCGAATCTATGAAGGAGCAAATGGTGAGTTTACTTTATATGAAGATGAAGGCGACAATTACAATTATGAAAACGGAACCTATTCCACCATCACTTTCAATTGGGATAATGCAAAGAAAATCCTGACCATTGGTGAAGCAAAAGGTTCGTTCCCGGGAATGCTGACCAAACGTAATTTCAACATCGTTTTTGTTTCGCCTGATCAACATAGTGGCATGGATATGCCTCAATCCTTGGTGAAGGAAATCGCTTATGTGGGTCAAAAAACAGCTGTTAAGTTATAGCCCGAATCGAAAAGGGAGAAACACAATAATTAAAATGACGCAGTTGAGTTATAACTTTACTGTGTCATTTTTATTAAACCTTTGAAGGATTTTCGCCAAATTCTTTTTTGAAGCAGGTGGTAAAATAATTGGGATCACTAAAACCAGTTTGGTAAGCTGCCTCAGAAACCCTGAATCCCTCCTCTTTAATAAGCTTGTACGCCTTTTTTAGTCGAATGGATTTGATTAAGGTGTTGGGAGTTGAATCGGTCAATGCTTTTATTTTACGATGTAGCTGAGCTATGCTAACCGTAAAATGTTCCGAAAGTAGTTCAACATTCAATTCAGTGTTCATGATATTCAACTCGATAAAACTTTTCAATTCAAGAATGAAATCGATGTCTTTTTGTGGCAATGCCTTTGCCAGATTTTCGGTTGTATCAATACCATGAAATTTGTTACGCAGTTTTTTTCTGTTTTCGAGTAATGCGTTGATTTGCGCATCGAGCAAACGAATGTCAAATGGTTTTGTTAAATAACTGTCAGCACCGGTCGACAGTCCTTCAAGGTGCTGTTCTATTGTTGCATTTGCCGTAAGCATAAGCACCGGTATGTGAGAAGTATCAAAATTTAGTCGTATTTCTTTGCAAAACTCATAGCCATTCATATTTGGCATTTGTACATCGGTTAAAATAACATCTGGGTTTATTTCTTTCGCTAATTTTAAACCTTCAAAACCATCTGACGCGGAATATACTTTGAAGCTTTTTTCAAAATGTTCCGCCAAAAAATCACGTAATTCTGAATGATCTTCAACCACTAAAATTACTTGTAAATTATAGCGTTTTTTGGTGGCATTGTGTTGGTGATTTTGGGTTTCCTCCAATTCGCTTGTTTCAGAATTTTGATCATTTACAGCCATTTCACTTTCGGTATAAGCTGCTATGTCTATTGGTATAGTCACCATAAAAGTTGTTCCACTTCCAGGTTCTGAATTAACCTGAATAGTTCCATGGTGTATTTCTACCAGCTCTTTCACAATGGATAGGCCAATACCCGTACCCTCCTGGTTTGCTTTCGTTGAATCCTGAACCTTATAAAAACGATCGAAGATTTTGCTCGTTTCAGTTGCTGGAATTCCTATGCCATTATCGCCTACAATGAGGTGGATATTTCTACTTTCACCAAGTTTTACAACTTCCAATCCAATGGATATTGCCCCTCCTTTATTGGTGAATTTTATTGCATTAGACAATAGATTCCAAAGTATTTTCTCCATTTTAGAGGCATCAATAAATCCATCCACACGATCAACTAAATCAAGGTTCAAATCAACTGATTTTTTGGCGCATTCTTCTTTAAAAGCCTCGTAAGCATTTTTAATGATTTCAGAGACAGAAGTCTCTTTAACTTCCAATTTATATTGATTTTGCGTGATTTTTCTAAAATCCAGCAAATCGGTGATTAATTGATAAAGTCGTTTGGAATTTCTTTTAATGATCTGCAATTTGTTTGTTTGTTCCGGGCTTAGGTTTTCATTATTTAATAAATCATTGACCGGTGCATCAATAAGGGTTAATGGTGTTTTTAAATCGTGAGATATTGAGGTAAAAAAGGCCAGTTTCTTTTCAGTCAATTCATGTTCCTTTTGAATTTTATATTCTGATATTTCTTTCTCTTTAACTAATTCGAATTTTTTCAAAACTGCATAAATCGATAAATATAAGATGGTGAAAAACAAGATGATATAAATAATGTAGGCATACCGACTTAAGTACCATGGAGCCTTAATGTTGATGATTAATCGGGTTGTAATATCCGTGAGCGTTTTATCGGCACCTTTAATTTCAAAAGTGTAACTGCCTGAAGATAAATTGGTGTAAGTGGTAAAGTTGGTTTCGCCCTGGTAGGTCCAGTTTTCTTCCAATCCAATCAACCGGTATTCATAATTATGATATTTCGAAAAACTTTTATTCTTCGTGAAAAAATGAATTGAAAACGAATTTTTGTTGTATGGGAGCGTAATTTCCTTCGTTTCTTCCAGTGCATCGCTTAGAAATTGTTCTCCTTTTGGGCTTCGTATACTTTGATTTTGAAAAGTAATGTCGGAGATGACCACTTCGGTTTTGCTTGTATCCGGATTGACTTTTGTAGGATCGATGATCGTAAATCCGGCCAGCGAACCAAATATAATTCGACCGTCGGATACGACATCGGAAACCCTTTCTTTAAATTCATTGGCAGGAAGTCCGTCCCTATGGTTGAAATTAAGCACCTCTTCAGTTTTTGTGTCGAACCGGCAAATGCCTGAAATTGTACTGATCCAGAGAAAACGATCGTCGCTTGACTCAATTCGCATCAATGTGTTTGAAGGCAGTCCTTCTTTTACCGACCATTTTTTAAACAATTTTCCATCTTGCGAAACTTTTAATAACCCATCGGTTGACGAAGCGAGCCAGTAATCGCCTTTCATATCCTGATAAAAGTCGGTAATGTAACAATCAATTTTTGCGTTCATTTCCGACATTCTATTTTCAAGAACATTGTCGGTCCAATTCACATGAAAAAGTCCAAGATTTGAGATGACTGCCAATAATTCACCTTGATGATTTTTCCTTAAAGAATTTAACAAACAATACGTGTTGTTACTCCCCTTTGAATACATTTCAAATACGCTGGTGGTTTCTTTTTCAATGTCGAAGTTGATTAAAATACGAGTATGATATTGAGTTAATAGTAATAGGTGGCTTTTGTCAACTTCTATTAAATCAACAATTTGTTGTATTTCGTCCGGATCTGAACCACATGGATGAAACGTTTTTAGTAGTTGATAGCCGGAAGAATATTTTCCCAAAAGTCCATCGTAGGTTCCCACCCAAATATTATTTTCCTGATCAATATTTATGGCTGTTACTTTTGTTCCATTTAAGTCTTTTCTTAAGCTGGAACTTGGCAAGTTCACAAAATGTCCCGAATTTTTGTTCCATTCCGATAAACCGTAATTGGTACCAAAATAAATGTACGGTTCTTTCACTTTTACCGAGACTGCCTCGTTGGCAACCAATGAATTTTTATTTCCTTTTTCAGGCAGAATGTTTTGGAACAACTGGTTGTCGGGCAAAATACATGTGAGTCCTGCACCAAACGATGCCAGCCATATTTCTTGGTTCTTGCCCGGAAGAATATCATAAATACTGTTGCTGTTAATTGAAGCACTGGTGTTCATATTCTTGTCTAATATTCTTAAAAACCGAAGATCAGTGTCAAGAATTATAATTCCATTGCCATCGGTTGCCAGCCATATTTCGCGTCCAACTTTTATTACCCGTTTGAAAAAGTAATGGTTGTCAAGATCAATTTTTAGGATTTGCCCTTGGTCAGGAATCGCATACAATTGCCCATTAAATAAGCCAATAAAAAGTTCGTTGTCAACCTTACTGATTACTGAAACTGCTTTACCCTCCAAGTACGTAGCAACAACATCCTTAAACGCAGTTTTTCGATTAAACAAAGACACTCCATTGTTACTTGTACTCACCCACAAGCCTTCTTTCGAAAAGCAAAAATCTGAGATCTCATTTCCTTGAAAAACGTTAACCATTTCGTTGCCATCAAGCCTGAAAATGTTCGACATCATTAGAAAATAGATTTTCCCATGGTCTTCTTCAATTTTTGATATATAACCTTCAATAATGGGATCAAAGAAGTTGGTGATCCGGTTGTATTTATACAATCCTCTTTCGGAACAGGCCCACAGCGTGTTTTTGGAATCGTAAAGAAGATGAGTTACACCAATTCCTGATAATTCGTCATAGCCATAAAAATCCTTTCCGTCATATCGGGCAACACCATTATTGGTGCCTATCCAAATGTAACCATATTGATCTTGAGCCAGACAAGTAGTGATGTTTCGCGGAAGACCATCTACTTCGGTGAAATGTAGGTATCTCTCCTGATTCGAGGAAAGACAAATCAGACTTTGAATGAGCAGGACAACTAATACCATTCGCTTTTTAAAGAATCTGGAAAACCGCATATTATGAATGTGTGTCACAAAAATAACAAACTTAACAGATGGCAACCCGCTAATTTGTCTAATAGATGTATCTTATGTCAATAACTCGTGTAATGATAGTTTTTTAAAGATTTTAGAGATTTTTTTTAAGAAGAAAGAGTACATATCATACTAGTTTTGGATCATTGAATATTATAATCTTACACTGGTGTCCATAAAATTTTAAAATATGAACAGATTCTTCGCTCCATTTTATTCCGCTCAGAATGATAGGACTTTACGAAGCCTCTTATCACTTGTCATTCCGAGTGAAGCGAGGAATCTATTACAATGTGCTCGGACAATAATTATAATCTAACTAAGTATGAAATTAAACCGCATTACCTTCTTGTTCATTTTGTGTACTATGGTTGGTTCAACCTTTGCACAAACTTCAAAAACAAAACTTCCTGAACGTACAATCACTATTGATTTTAGCAAAGAAAAAGGTGCCTTGAACACCATGTTCAATGAATGTGTCGGAGCCGGACGTGCAAACGAAGGTCTTCGAGCCGACTGGCAACAACAATTAGCATATGTGAAAAAGGAGTGTGGTTTCAGGTACATTCGTTTTCACGGCCTGCTAAGCGATGACATGGGTGTTTACAAAGAAGATCGTGATGGAAATCCGCAGTACAATTACATGTATATCGATGCCTTATTCGACTTTTTACAAAGTATTGATATGATTCCTTTTGTTGAATTGGGTTTTATGCCCAATGCACTGGCAAGTGGAAAAGAAACCATTTTTTGGTGGCGGGGCAATGTAACTCCACCAAAAGATTACGACAAATGGAGTGCCTTAATACAAAACCTGGTGCAGCACTTTACCGATCGTTATGGCGAAGAAAAAGTAAAAAAATGGTATTTCGAAGTTTGGAACGAACCTAACCTTACACCTGGTTTCTGGACCGGTACGCAGGAGGATTATTTTAAATTGTACAAATACAGTGCGAAAGCAGTAAAAAGTGTCAACGCTGCCTATCGCATTGGTGGGCCAGGTACAGCCGGAGCAGCGTGGGAATCCGAAATGATTGAGTTTTGTGAAAAAAACAATGTTCCCATCGATTTTGTAAGTGCACATTCTTATGGTGTAAATCAAGGTTATCTTGACGAGTACGGTAATTCGGGTACGGTTTTAGCGCCACAGGAATTTGCAGTTAGTGGCGATGTGCTTCAATCGCGCAAGGAAATTGAAGCATCGGCAAAGCCCGGACTAGAGTTGCATTATACCGAGTGGAGTGCTTCCTATACTCCATCGGATCCTATCCACGACAGTTATCATGAAGCAGCGTATGTGTTGCAAAAATTAAAGCAGGTTGGCAATGCTGTTCAATCCATGTCGTATTGGGTATTTACCGATATATTCGAAGAGTCTGCTCCACGTTTTACGCCTTTCCATGGTGGTTTTGGAATGTTAAATACACAAGGAATCAACAAACCCGTTTTTTATGCCTATCAGTTTTTAAACCGTTTAGGACAAACTGAATTAATCAATGATGATAAAATGTCATGGGCAAGTAAGGATGAAAAAGGCAATATCCAGGTGTTGGCCTACGATTTTACCCACACCCACCCTGGAGACTCGGTGAACAATCAGGTATACTACATACGAGATTTGCCTTCAAAATCGAAAGGTAAACTGAAAATTTCTATTGGGGATGTGCCGGAAGGAAACTATGCATTGGAGATTTACAAAGTGGGATACCGTTGCAACGATGTTTATACCAACTATTACGATTTAGGCCGGCCCAATCAGCTCACAAAACTTCAGGTTGAAAAACTTAAAACGATGAACGATGGTTCACCTGTAGCCACCGAAATAGTGAAAGTCAATTCAGTAAAAACGTTTATAAAAGAATTGGATATGCGTGAAAACGATGTTTTCTTTTTGAGTCTTGTTAAACTTTAATAAATAAAAACGAAGGATTTTGTATTAACCCTCGCTCCATCTGAAATTAGATTTTGAAGAATAATTAAAGAAAAAAAACGATGTTTAGAAATATACTAATCACAACACTGTTTACTGCAATAATAGGTGTGTCACTTGCACAGGATGTCACCATAACGGTAAATGCCAATCAAGGCAAACGAGCAGTTTCACCATATATATACGGACGTAACAACTCATTTGACAAACCAGCTCAATTCTATACCGATGCCGGTTTGCGCATGGCGCGTATGTGCGGTGGTAATAATGCAACAAAATACAACTGGAGAAAAAAAATTTCGAGCCATCCCGACTGGTATAACAATGTATATGCAAACGACTGGGATAAAACATCAAAAGATGTGTCTGCCAATCATCCTAATATGCAGGTGATGTGGGCATTTCAGTTGCTCGGCAGGGTGGCTTCGAGCACAGCACACAATTTCAACGACTGGGGCTACAATAATTCCAGTTGGTGGCAAGGCGTTGGCCAGAACCTGGCGGGTGGCGGTGAACCGAATGAAGCTAATCCTGGAGGCAAAGCTTTGGTTGAAGGCGATATAGATCTTTATACCGAAGAATGGCCGGCCGACTCAACCGTTGAAATTCTGAATCACTGGTTTGGAGCAAACGGGATTGGACTCGATAAAAATAAATTCCTATACTGGAACATGGATAACGAGGCAGATATTTGGAATGGCACCCACGATGACGTGATGACCGATGGTCAACTACCGGCCATGGAATTTATGGATAATTTTATTGTTGTGGCTAAAAAAGCACGAAGCTTTTTCCCTGAAATAAAAATTTGTGGACCCGTTACTACCAGCGAATGGCAATGGTTTAAATGGGCTGACGAAAGTATTAAAATAGATGGAAAATATTATTGCTGGCTCGAGTACTTTATAAAAAGGTGCGCCGATGAAGAGAAAGCATCAGGTGTCAGGGTGCTCGATGTATTTGATCTACATAATTATCCTTATGCTCCAACCAATGCCGATGCTCTTCAAAATCACCGGATGTATTACGATAAAACTTACAGCTATCCAGGAGCCAATGGGATAAAAACAATAAATGGAGGATGGGACAATTCACAAACAAAAGAATACATTTTCCAACGGATCGACGATTGGTTGGTCAAATATTATGGTGAGAACAATGGAATTACTATTGGACTCAGCGAATGGAGCCCCGGACCAGATGAACCAAATTTAGCATCTGTCATCTATGCATCTCACCTGGGTACTTTTGCCAACAACGGTGTTGAATACTTTACACCTTGGAATTGGTTTACAGGAATGTGGGAAACCTTACACTTGTTTAGCCGATATGCTCATCACTTCAGTGTTTCAAGTACTTCATCACTCGAAAATACAGTGTCAGCCTATACAACAGTTAACGAAACATCCGATTCGATTACAGTTGTCATTGTAAACAAAGACCTTACAAAGGAACATAAGGTCACAGTTAATCTTAACGATTTTTCTTTAGAGGATGGGTTGTATAAGTCACTTCAATTATCAGATCTGCCTAAAAGTGAGAGCTTTAAATCACATACAACGAATGCATTAAAAGAAAAGAGCGTTAGCCTCAGTTCTAATTCGTTGACCATTACCGTACCTAAACTTTCAACAACGGCCATTTTAATTCCATCGCAGGGAACCGTTGGAGTGAAGGAATATCGAACGAATGTTAATGAGCTGAAAATATATCCAAGTCCTGCTTCCGATAGATTATTTATCGAACAATATTCAAACCTTTCAGAAGCAATACAAATATCCATTTTGGATCACATGGGGAGAAAAATTAAAACCTCATCAAATTATTATGATGGAGTTTCGCCAATCAATATGGATATTTCATCTCTTGCCGAAGGATTCTATTTCTTATCTGTAAAAAATAAACAAGGTGTTTCAACGAGAGGATTTACGGTCATCAAATAAATTAGGAAGAACATTAAGCATTTTGACAAAAATATTTTGCTGAAAAATAAAAAATAAAATTTATGGCATTAAAAATTATAACGCTATTGACTTTTTTAATCGGTTTACAAGGATGTGCCACAAAAGGTGATACAACATTTAAAAACCCAATTCTGACAGGTATGAATCCCGACCCAAGTATTTGCAGGGTGGGTGATGATTTTTACCTCGTTACCTCTACTTTTGAATTTTTCCCGGGATTACCCGTTTATCATAGCAAAGACCTGGTAAATTGGAAACAAATTGGCCATGCATTGGACAGTAAAACAAATTGCCCACTTGAAGGTGCGGGTTCATCAGGAGGAAATTATGCGCCGGCATTTCGCTATAATAATGGTACTTTTTATGTTACCTGTACCAATTATGGGGGCAAAGGATCTCAGGGTGCATTTTACGTAACAGCAACAAACCCGGCCGGCCCATGGTCCGATCCTGTTTGGGTAGGCAATTGGAATGTTGACCCTTCCATACTATTTGCCAACGACAGTATGTATTGGGTTAGCCCCGATAACAACGGGAGTTTTATGGTAGGGACTTTCGATCCTGTTCAGAAGAAATTCATCAAACCCTTGCAGTTAGTTGCTTCAGGACTTGGTGGTTCATCACCTGAAGGGCCACACATGTACAAAATTAACGACTATTACTACCTCATGTCTGCCGAAGGAGGTACTGGTTATGAACACCGTGAAGTGATTCAGCGAAGCCGATCACCTTATGGTCCATTTGAGCCAAGCCCCTATAATCCGGTTATTTCAAATAGGAACAATCCTGAAAGTCCCTTCCATGCTATCGGCCATGCCGATTTGGTTCAGCTGCCCGATGAAAGCTGGTTCTTGGTCTGTTTGGGAATGCGTCCAAAGGGAGGTAAATATCAACACCTGGGTCGTGAAACTTTTCTTGCTCCTGTTACCTGGACTGAAGATGGTTGGCCGATTGCAGGAAAAGATGGAGTGATGTTGGAAGAATTCTCTTCTCCAAATCTTCCGCAACATTTTTGGGAAAAAGAACCCCTTCGCGATGATTTCAGCAGTTCAAATCTCGGTTTGCAATGGAACTTTCTACGAAATCCAAACGAAACTGATTGGTCATTAACAGAAAACCCGGGCCATTTAAGGTTGAATGGATCTGCTGTTAGTATGGGCAATAACAATTCACCTGCCTTCATTGGCCGTCGTCAAAAGGCTTTTAAAATTGTTGCTTCCACAAAAATTAAATTTATACCAATGGCACCAAATGAAGAAGCTGGTTTAATTGTCCGAGGAAACGATACCAATCATTTCGATTTACTAATTACAATGCATGAAGGTAAACGTGTCGTAATGTTCCAAAAACAGTTTCAGGATAAGGTGCTTGATGTTAAATACCTGGAGCTACCCGAGGGTGAAATAATTTTAAGAATAAGTGCTACCGAGCTGGAGTATAAGTTTTGGTCTCAAGTCGAAAATGAACCCGCTACACTTATTGGCACAGCGGAAACAAAAGAAATTTCTAATGAAAAAATAGGTGGTTTTATTGGTGCCTTTATCGGAATGTATGCTTCAGGAAATGGAACTGAAAATGCAAACCCGGCAGATTTCGATTGGTTTGATTTTGAAGTTAATCCAGAAATCCCATACAGTTGGTCAGTTAATGCATAAAAATATGAAAAATATGAAACCGAGTTTGAAACTTTTAGCATTATCATTAGGAATGCTATTCCTATCGGTATTAAGTGCACATGCACAACAATTGTACGTCGGTGCAAATTATCATCCTCACGATGATAAAAACATTGAAAAAATAAAATCCGATATCAAACTGATGAAAGATGCCGGATTTAATGTAGTTCGTTTAGGTCACCTCGCCTGGGACAGCTATGAGCCTGCAGAAGGACAGTTTGACTTTGATTGGTTCGACGTGGTAATGGACGAGTTAAACAAGGCAGATATTAAAGTGATTCTCGATATTGCCATTCGCCCAGCACCCATCTGGCTGCACAAAAAATTCCCGTCCATCGATGTGGTTGATGCCAATGGAGACACTCAATATCCAAACCACCGTTACATGGACGATGTGGGCGACCCCAATTACCAAAAATATGCTTTACGCTTTACTGATGTGATGACTAAACAGTATGCCAAGCATCCGGCATTATTGGCTTTCGGAATTGACAACGAATCGGGCGACGGGCCTATTTCCTATTCCGAAACCGTTCGTCAACGCTTTATTGTTTGGTTGAAAAACAGGTACGACAAGCTTGATAATTTGAACAATGCATGGGCAACACAACGGTGGTCGCGCAGGTTGAACAGTTTCGACGAAGTTGGCTTACCTTCAGCAGGGCAAAAAAACGGAGCTCCTGAGAAAATTCTTGATTTCCGACGTTTTGTTTCCGATGAAGTGAATGGAATCTTGTTCAAGGTTCTTGACGTGGTCAATACAAACGCCCCCAATGCCTTGACCAATACCAATGCATGGTATTACAGCTCATTAAAATATTTCGACTATTCAAAAATTGCCTATTCAGGTAAAATGACCCGCCAAGGTTGTGGTTTCTATCCGGGTAGTTCATTAATCACCAATTGGGGCGTAATGAATGCGTCATTTGGAATACAACGGATACAGTTCGAAAGCAATAACCCATTTTGGTGCAACGAGTTCAATACCATGACTTCGGTGCCCAATTCAATTCGCAAATCGGCTTATGCCACCTTGATGTACGGCAATCAAATGGTTTGCGGCTGGACCTGGCAAAGCATGTGGGCCGGTGAAGAGCAGTACCTTGAGGGCATGCTCGACTGGGACGGCCTACCCAACCGTAAGTATGATGAATACAAAAAGATAGTCGCCGAATTTAAAAAAATCGAGAAATATTTTCCTTATCAATCAAAGGCTGAAGTTGGTTTAGCCTTCTCGTTTCCAAGCCAAATTGCAAGTGCTGCTTTTCCTGTTCAACACGAAAATCAGGTACAAGCCTGTTGGGACATGTTCTACTGGCGCAACATGGATTGCAAAATGTTGGAAATTACACAAAGCACACTTAATTACAAGCTCTTGTTTGTACCCGGAGTTGCTGTGATGGATAAGATGTCTGCCCAAAAAATACGCGACTATGTGAATAATGGAGGCACGGTAATTATGACCGCAAACTCGGCCATGGTGGATACAAGCGGGCAGGTGTTTAGGAGCACGCTTCCTGGCATGTTGAGCGATGTATTTGGCATTCGTGTTGCGAGTTTTGAAGAAACGGAACCCATGAACGAGATTTCGCGCTTAGGTTACAAAGGTAAAAAGATAGAATTCAACTATAAAGGGAAAGCAATTGATGCCGAATCGGCAAGGTTCGACATCATTCATCCCAAAGGTGCCGAAGTGATTGGTACGCTTACCAGTTTAGATCAAGACTATCCAATAATGACCATCAATCAATTCGGAAAAGGTAAAGCCATTTACGTAGGATTACCAGCCGATGGAAATGTATTGGGAGGTATTGTAGATGATTTGATTAAGGAACTTGGCATTAAAAAAGGTCCCGAAGTTCCTTCAGGCATTATGGCTCGACAAATAGACGACAAGCACTTTCTGTACCTCAATGTAAGTGGCGAACCCAAAGAAATAAAAATGAGTGGCAAATCGAAGAGCATTCTTTTCGAAAAGGATTACTCAGGCAATTTTACCATTGCACCATACGAACCGGAGTTTATAGAGATTAAATGAAAAAATCGGCAATGAAAAAAAATGGATGGATATTGTTTATAATGACAATCGGAGTAGCAACAGCTTGTTTCGCCCAGCAAAATATTTCTTTGCAAATTACCGATGCACAAACTCACGTTTTTAAATATACTAATCCCATAACCAGGGATACGTCCATCTCAATGCGCGACCATTGTATCATTAAAGTTGGTGAAAAATGGTATTGTACAGGCACATCAAACCCGGTATGGACAGGGCCAAACCCTGGCGTGCGACTTTTGGTTTCTGATGATCTGGTTCACTGGAAACAGCATTCCTGGTTAATTGATGCCGGAAAATTGCCCGAAGATTGTCCTTACAATGGAAGGTTCTGGGCACCTGAAATTCATTTCATTCAGGGTAAATACTGGCTTATCATAAACAGTGGAAAAGTAAGCAGCGAAGACCCAAAAGGAATGAGTACCCACAGTGTATGGTTGTTTTCATCGGATAAAGTAACCGGGCCTTACCATCTGGTTAATGGTCCTCTTACTTCGCAATACAATAATGATGCTACCCTTTTTGAAGACGAGGACGGGCAAGTTTATTTTTATTGTAGTGGAGGTGGATTATTTCAGGCGAAAATCGATTTACATACAGGAAAACTAAGCACACCTATTGAAAAATTTCTGGATAAAAAACAATCGGGATGGCCCGAATGGATGGTTGGTGGTATCGAAGGCCCATTTGTAATAAAAAGAGATGGAACGTATTTTATGTTTTTTTCAACCTGGACTCGTGGCTATGAAGTTGGCTTGTTAAAATCCAAGAATCCGCTTGGACCCTGGCAACTGGTATCAGATGAACCAATTTTTGGGACACGGAAAAAGGGCTATCGTCCTGAGCTTGCAATTGGCGGAGGATACAATCATTTAAACTTTAAGGACACGGAAGACCCCTACTGCGAAACTGGACACAATGCCTTGTTTGAAGGGCCGGATGGTAAGATTTGGAGTTCCTGTCATTACCTGATGGACGAAAAAAGGCCTCATCCATACAGCCAAACATTTGAACCCTGGGAATTGAGCCCTCAAATGGGTTACGAACCTATTTATTATAGAAATGGTCGATTTTATATTGAAGGTCCTACATGGTCCGAACAAGTTATAGAATTCTGAATATACTGGACCATCAAAATCGACTATAGATGAAATGGAAAGAAAATAGAATCAGCCTAATTGGGAATAAAGTAAATGGATACATTTTTTATTCAATTGTTTTTTGTCTGGGTCTAATCATTAACAGTTGCATGCAAACAGAAGCCCCGGCTCCTTACGGTCCGATTCCATCAGAAAACCAAATGCGATGGCAGGAAATGGAATATTACGCGTTTATCCATTTTTCGTTAAACACCTATACCGATCAATCTTGGGGTTTTGGCAATGAGGATGTTAACCTATTTGATCCGGAGAATTTGGATACTCGTCAATGGGCTAGAATATGCAAAGAGGCCGGCATGAAAGGGATTATAATCACTGCAAAGCACCATTGTGGGTTTTGCTTGTGGCCAACAGAAACAACTGAGTATTCAGTTAAAAATGCGCCCTGGAAAGACGGCAAAGGTGATGTGATTAAGGAAATGGCCGATGCCTGTAAAGAATACGGTTTAAAGCTTGGTATTTATGTGTCGCCATGGGACCGTAATAACCCCGAATATGGAAATCCAGCTTACATTGCAATATTTAGAAAGCAAATTGAAGAAGTACTGACGAACTATGGTGATATCTTCGAAATTTGGTTCGACGGGGCTAATGGTGGCGATGGCTATTATGGTGGGACCAACGAAACCCGCAAAATTGACCGTACCACCTATTACGATTGGAAAAACACATATGCCATGATCCGCAAGTTGCAGCCAAATATTGTGATTTGGAACGATGGAGGCGACCGCGGTGACCTGCGTTGGGTTGGGACAGAAGAAGGTTATGTAGGTGAAACCAACTGGAGTTTGTTAAATGCCACCGGTGATGTGCCCTGGGGAATGTTGCATTATGGAGTTGAAGATGGAAATGCATGGGTACCTGCCGAAGTCAATACTTCAATCAGGCCGGAATGGTTTTACCACCCCAACGAAGACAGCAAAGTTAAAACCGTGCCCCAATTGATGGAAACCTATTACAACTCAATCGGGCACAATGGCACATTATTGCTCAACTTTCCAATAATGCCCAATGGGTTGATACATCCAACAGACGAAAAAATGGCTATCGAATTTGGCAAAGCAGTAAAAGAATCATTTGCTGTAAACCTTGCAGAAAATTCAAAAGCTGAAGCATCGAATGTGCGTGGAAATGCAAAAGAATATGGTGCAGACAAGGCAATTGATCATGATAACAATACTTATTGGGCAAGCGACGACAGCATTTTTACTGCAACTTTAACCATCGATTTTGGCAAGCCAACTTTAATCAACCGTTTTATGGTTCAGGAATACATTCGTTTAGGACAACGCGTAAAAGCTTTTACTGTTGAAGCCCTAGTTAAAGGCAATTGGAAAGAAGTGGCAAATGCAACAACCATTGGTTATAAACGCATCATTCGTTTTCCAAGTGTCGAGGCTACAAAAGTTCGTTTCAAAATTACGAACGCCAAAAGTTGCCCGCTTATTTCGAATATTGGTATTTATAATGCTCCCGTATTTTTAAATGCACCTACAATTACAAGAAACCAATCGGGAGAAGTAAATATTACCACCAATGACATTGGTCCTATTTTCTACTACACAGTCAATGGTACTGACCCAACTAAAGGATCGATACCTTTTACAGGTCCGTTTGTAACATATGATAAAGTTGAAGTAAAAGCAATTGCTTATGATCCCGCTTCAGGAAAAAGCAGCTCTATAGGCAAAGAGGCATTCGACATCTCCAAAAAGGATTGGAAAATTGTCGAAATAAATGATGAAAAAGCCAGCGCCATTTTCGACGGGAATTCATCAAGCGTATGGCATCAAAGAGATAAAAAAATGCCTGTTGATTTGTTGATTGATATGGGAAGCGTACAAGACCTTAGTGGCTTTAAATACCTGCCCGATCAGAACAAGTGGAGTTCCGGCATTATCACTAACTACCAGTTTTTTGTGTCGAAAGACAATAAAGCATGGCAGCTGGTCGATCAAGGCGAATTCTCCAACATCAAGAATAATCCGGTAATGCAAGTCAGAATTTTTTCGCCGGTAAAGGCCAGATATATTATGTTGCGTGCATTAAAAAATACGTTTGGCGATGATGTTGCAGGATATGCCGAAATAGGTGTAATTACAAACTGAATGTAATCTAATGCCCCCAATAAAAGTATGAAACAGTATAAATACTTCATTTCATCATAATGAAATGAGCACTCATCAAATACTCTTATGTTACATGAGATATTTTGATTTGATTTGTTCAACAATTTAAATTTACTGTTGAACAAATTTTAGAACTAAGCCAAACAAATGCGATTATTTACACTCATCATTTTATTTACCATCTTATTTGGGATCAACGGAATTGCTCAAATTAAATTTCCTGTTGAATATAGGGTTGAGAAACAATCAATGTCTACCCCAATGAGTTTAGTTGAAGACATCTTTTTTCTAAACTATTATTATAGCCGTCCCGTTAACGTTCGGTTTGATGGTGCAAACTTGGATATGTTTTATGATAATGGTGCTTCCGTAGCAAAAAAAGAGTTGACAAAGGTTAACCATACGGCAGAGTATGAAGAAGGTGTTGTAAGTCTGGAAACCTTTTACTATACTGATAAAACCAATGTTAGTGATACCATTTTATTTGTGGTTGATTACAATGTCAGATATGTTCAAATGATCTTGCCTACAAAAAATTCGAAGAATGAGAATATTGGCTTTACCTCTTTGCGAAAGTTTGTCAACGTAGAGGAACTTGCTTTGAATTAATTCAATACTTGATATAAAGACTTTAATCACTTTACCGAATGGTAAGGTGATTTTTTTGTTTTAGGCATTTGCTGGCAAATGTTTCTATTTGAGGACTAATGCTCGATCATGGGTTCAAAAATGAATTGCATTCCTCTGGTGTAGCCCTCCGGCTTTGATCCGGCATGTGTTGCGTTATCTAAAACACGGAATTTGTAATGGAGATTCGTGTATTTCCGAGTGCTTAAAACCTGATTAAATTCTTTGATGCTATTCACATAGCCCGGATTTTCCGGGAATTCTTTTTCGGCAGCAGTCATGTATAAGGAAACGGGTAAGGTTGAATTCGACTTCGAAAAGGTTTCTTCGTATTTGAACAGCCAATGATTGTCCCATTCAGCAGCCGGACTAATTGCCATATACGCATTAAACAGGTCGGGTTTGGTAAATAGTGAATACAAGCAGAACATTCCGCCTGCCGAAGAACCTCCCAATGCTCGCCAGCCGGAATCAATCCTGAAATTGGTTTCAATGTAAGGGATAAAATCTTGCTCAACAATTTTCAGGTATTCCGCTGCGCCTCCACCAAATTTTTGTTTGTCAGAATAGGTGGGTAAATAATCGTAAAAACGCAAAGGCCCATAATCCACATTTTCACCAACATACGAAAAGCCTACCAGAAAACATTCGGTGATGCGCTGATCGTAAATTAAATTGCCATAAATGGAGGTGAATAAGGGGAAATCGTAATAGCCATCGCAGAAATAAACTACCGGATAATGCTTTGTAGTATCAGTTTGGTAAGAATAGGGGAGTTGGATGATGAGCTCGTAGGTTTTACCATTGATTGTTGATACAACATGATGTTTTTCGCCCAGAACAACGCCCTGACCCGTGTTTTGTGCAATAACGGAACTTAAGGTGTTGGTCAATAACATAATGATCAATGTGGATATTGCTTTTTTCATAGCGATTTGGATGAGTGTTAGTAGGATTAGCAAGATAACAATTCTTTTTGATGATTGCTGTGGCAGGGATTGCAGCGATATCCTTTTGCGAGTTTACGAGCAAAAGATAAAGCGGAAAGCCCGGCTGCCACCCAAAATATTTTTCTCAGCTTGTAACCTATGTGACAACTTGAACTTTTTTACCAGTCTACTTTTGAGGCCTATTCAAATAGGAATAATTATAATAAAAAGCGAAATAAAAATGAATGAGCAAGTAGTAATTGAGAAAGAAGTGGCTGTTGACGATATGTTTTGTTTTCAATGTCAGGAAGCCGCGAAGGGGTCAGGATGCACCATTGTTGGAGTTTGTGGGAAAACCGATGAAGTATCCAATTTGCAGGATTTATTGGTATTTGTTGCTAAAGGGGTGGCAATATTAAACCAAATTGCACGTCAGAATAATTTGAATACCGACAGTGCAGACAAATACCTGTTGGAAGCATTGTTTACTACCATTACCAATGCCAACTTCGACGAGGGGAAAATTGTTGCTAAAATTGAAGAGGGTTTTTCTGTTCGCAGATCTTTAACACAGCAAATGGCTGTTGCAGGAATAGTATTGCCCACCAAGCTGCACAGTTCTACCGCATGGGAAAGCAACGATTTGAAAGAATTGGAACGTAAAGCCAAATTGGTAGGTGTTAAGGCCGAAGCCGATGAAAACATTCGTTCATTAAAAGAATTGGTGATTTACGGTTTAAAAGGAATGGCTGCTTATGCCGAACATGCATTAAATTTAGGTTTTAACGATGCAGGCGTGAACGCGTTTATCAGTAAGGCTTTGGCCGATACAACGCGTACCGATATTGAGATGACTGAATTGGTCGCGTTGGTTCTGGAGACTGGCAAATACGGTGTTGATGTTATGGCATTGCTTGATAAGGCTAATACCGAAAGTTATGGTCATCCCGAAATCACAGAAGTTAATATCGGAACCCGTAATAAACCTGCCATTTTAATCAGTGGTCATGATTTAAAGGACATGGAAGAGTTGCTGGCGCAAACCGATGGAACCGGTGTTGACGTGTATACGCACAGCGAAATGTTGCCTGCCAATTACTATCCGAAATTCAAAAAATACGAACATTTTGTGGGAAACTACGGTAATGCCTGGTGGAAACAAAAGGAAGAGTTTGAATCATTTAATGGTCCAATTCTGTTTACGACCAACTGTTTGGTTCCACCAAGTGATAGTTATAAAAAACGCGTTTATACTACAGGTTCGTCAGGTTTTACCGGTATTACACATATTGCCGATCGTAAAAATGGAAAACCAAAAGATTTTAGCGCATTAATTGAACATGCCAAACATTGTGCAGCTCCGGTTCAAATTGAAGAAGGTAAAATTGTAGGTGGTTTTGCGCACAATCAGGTGATGCAATTGGCCGATAAAGTAGTGGATGCAGTTAAATCAGGAGCAATAAAAAAATTCTTCGTGATGGCTGGTTGCGATGGTCGTATGAAGTCGCGTGACTATTATACTGAATTTGCCGAAAAATTACCCAAAGAGACTGTAATTTTAACAGCCGGTTGTGCCAAATTCAGATACAATAAATTACCCTTGGGTGACATTGGTGGAATTCCACGTGTACTGGATGCCGGGCAGTGTAACGATTCTTATTCGTTGGTAGTTATAGCGTTAAAATTAAAAGAGGTTTTTGAATTGAACGATATCAACGAATTGCCCATAGTTTACAACATTGCCTGGTACGAACAAAAAGCGGTAATTGTTTTGTTGGCCTTGCTTTTCTTAGGTGTAAAAGACATTCATTTGGGACCTACGCTGCCTGCATTTTTATCGCCGGCTGTTGCCGATTTTCTGGTGAAAGAATTTGGCATTAATGTGAAAGGAAATGTGGATGCCGATATTGCCAAGTTTATGGCTTGATCAACGCATTTATAGGTAAGAAAAAATGGAATATCGAAGGGTTTGAAGGCGCTTCGATGTTCCATCTTTTTTATATCGTAGGTCATTTGACCACACCCCAGCGCTCTCCAAAGGAAAGGGAGTTTGAGTCGGCGCATTGATCAAAACCATAATAATTGTCGAACTAATATTCCCCTCCTTTGGAGGGGTTAGGGGAGGTCCGTTCACTGGCATCAAGTCGCGTATCAGCACATTAAGATATCTGTTCTTTATGGGTTAGGGGAGGTCCGGTCCATCCGCCAAATTGCGTGCGCTGGAATTCTTCGTACGTTTCCTGTATCACTCAATTCGTTTTGTTAATTTTGATGATAAGTAATTGAACCCATGGCAGAAATAAATTCGGACCGAAAATCTAATCAATCAATGATCCCTGAAATGAAAACTGAGGAAGTAGATGCAATATCCGTCCCGGGATATATTACAGCTAATGCCATCACTTATGAGCTAATCAGGACTTTCCGTGATAGGTTAAAAGATAATCCAACTCAAGCCGAAAAGGTATTGTGGGAGTTTCTTCGGAATAAGAAAATTGGGTATAAGATTAGGAGACAGCATATTATTGATAATTTTATAACTGATTTCGTATGCTTAAATAAGAAATTGGTTATTGAAATTGACGGTAAAATTCATTTGAAATATAAGGAATATGACGAATTGCGAACATTCAAATTAAATCAGAAAGGCTATGAAGTTATCCGATTCACCAATGAGGAAGTTTTTGCAAATCCACAAGCTGTCGCAATGAAAATTAAACAGAAGTTGGATAGTTTGTAGATATCTGACCTCACCCCAGCCCTCACTACAGGATAGGGAGCTTGATTCTACGCATTCATCAAAATTATTGTAATTGCTAAACTGTTATTCCCCTCCTTTGGAGGGGTTAGGGGAGGTCCGTTCACTGGCATCAAGTTGCGCATCAGTACATTAAATTATGCGTCCTTTATGGGCGGGAGGTCTATTCTTTGGTTTCCATTCGTCCATCGGCATGCTGGGCAAAGCGTCCTTTATTGCCATGGACAGATTTGTTTTTCATTCCTTTTGCTCCAAAACAGAAACAACCAAATGAAAAAATATTAAAAAATCTGAATGCATCGGCAATGGAAATTGAATAATTTGCGGTCATTTGACCACACCCCAGCCCTCTCCAAAGGAAAGGGAGCTTGATTCTACGTATTCATCAAAATTATTTTAATTGCAGAACTGTTATTCCCCTCCTTTGGAGGGGTTAGGGGAGGTCCGTTCTCCGGAATCAAGTTGCGCATCGGCACATTAAGATATCTGTTCTTAATGGGTTAGGGGAGGTCCGGTCCATCCGCCAAATTGCGTGCGCTGGAATTCTTCGTACGTTTCCTGTATCACTCAATTCGTTTTGTTAATTTTGATGATAAGTAATTGAACCCATGGCAGAAATAAATTCGGACCGAAAATCTAATCAATCAATGATCCCTGAAATGAAAACTGAGGAAGTAGATGCAATATCCGTCCCGGGATATATTACAGCTAATGCCATCACTTATGAGCTAATCAGGACTTTCCGTGATAGGTTAAAAGATAATCCAACTCAAGCCGAAAAGGTATTGTGGGAGTTTCTTCGGAATAAGAAAATTGGGTATAAGATTAGGAGACAGCATATTATTGATAATTTTATAACTGATTTCGTATGCTTAAATAAGAAATTGGTTATTGAAATTGACGGTAAAATTCATTTGAAATATAAGGAATATGACGAATTGCGAACATTCAAATTAAATCAGAAAGGCTATGAAGTTATCCGATTCACCAATGAGGAAGTTTTTGCAAATCCACAAGCTGTCGCAATGAAAATTAAACAGAAGTTGGATAGTTTGTAGATATCTGACCTCACCCCAGCCCTCACTACAGGATAGGGAGCTTGATTCTACGCATTCATCAAAATTATTGTAATTGCTAAACTGTTATTCCCCTCCTTTGGAGGGGTTAGGGGAGGTCCGTTCACTGGCATCAAGTCGCCTATCAGCACATTGACTTATGCGTCCTTTATTTGCTGGGGCGGTTATTCTTTGGATTCCATTCGTCCATCGGCATGCTGGGCAAATCTTCCTTTATTGCTATGGACAGGATCGGAAACGGGCCATGGCCATCCACCAAACTGAGTACGTTGAAATTCTTCGTACGTTTCCCGGATCTCCTGCTTGGTATTCATTACAAACGGACCATATTGGACAACCGGTTCACCAATTGGTTTTCCTTGGAGCAGTAAAATTTTACAATTTCCTTTTTCTGCACGAAGCATTAGCTCTGTTTCAGGAGTGAGTTCTGCCATGTGGTACCCGTCTATCGTTACATTTCCAACGGTGAGTTGCCCCCCTTCATAAAAATAAAGTGTTCTGTTTGTGCCCGAAGTTGCACCCGGTAATTTCCATGTAGCACCTTCTTCCATTTGAATGTTCCAAATGGCCACTTCATTTTCATTGGGCTTGGCCCATGAGTCTGGTGGTGGAGTGGGTGCCTCATGCTTCTCAATGGCCCCTGCAATGACTTCTACGGCTGTTTTAAGGCCTGTTTCATCGTTATGGGTATAGTTGGGAATAGAGTCGGCCCAGAACATGCTGAAATAGGGGGCGACCATTTTACTCCTTTTCGGTAAATTCAGCCAAATTTGAAACAGCTCCATAGGGTTTGGTTCGTTTTGATTGACCAGAGGAAACATTTCGGCATGCTGAATTCCTTTTCCCGCTGTCATCCATTGGACATCGCCATTGCCATAACGCCCGGCTGCTTTCATTGAATCGGTATGATCCACGAATCCTTTTCGAACAACCGTAATGGTTTCGAATCCCCGGTGCGGATGGCTGGGGAATCCCGGTATCGTTTTTCCGTGATACATTCTCCATCCGTTTTTCACAACGAAGTCCTGACCAATTTGCCGACCTTTTAGCTCCATTGGATCGGGGCCCAAATTTTCCTTTCCTTTTGGGAATTTATCGTCGTGATGCACACAAAACAAAAAAGGATCTCTGGCTTTCCATTGAAAACCTAATGGTTCAATATTTCTAACATCGTCTGTTATCATTGCATTGGATTTATACATTGACCAGCCTGTTTTAGTCGCCTTCACGGCACCCGAAACGGCTGGGACTATTATTTTTATAAAGTTTCTTCGCTTATTTTTCATTATTTTTCCGCAATCAAGAAAGTATAACAAACGAAGGACAAGAAAAGATTATTTAAAATAATACACCATCAGACAGTGCTGCAGGCAGTGCATAAAAAAAGCAGGCTCCCCAGCCTGCTTTTCAGTTAACGTAATGCGGTACCTTTATCTTAAACTGCACCCTTTTTTATTAATTTTTTTCGGTAATTGTCAATGGCCACAAAATAATCAGGGTCTTCCAGGATATTTACTTCGCAAATGTCCTGTGCTCTGTTAATCATTGCTATACAATCTTTTGATAGATGTCGAAGGTGAATTGCTTTTCCCAATTTCAGGTAATTTTCGGTCAATTTATTGACGGCTTCAATGGCCGATTGGTCCATTATTCTTGATTCTTTGAAATCGATAATCACTTCATCCGGGTCGTTTTGCAGATCGAATTTTGAATTGAATAAAGTTGTTGATCCAAAGAAGAGGGGACCATATATTTCGTAGTGTTTGACTCCATATTCATCGATGGTTTTACGTGCTCTAATCCGCATGGCGTTTTCCCAGGCAAAAACCAGTGCCGATATCACTACGCCGGCGATGACTGCAATGGCCAGATCGAAGAAAACAGTAAGGGCGGTAACAAGCAGTATCACAAATAAATCGGAGCTGGGAACTTTGCCAATCACCTTAAAGGTACTCCATGCAAATGTGCCGATCACCACCATAAACATTACACCTACAAGAGCGGCAATTGGAATCATTTCAATGTATTCAGAACCGAAAAGAATAAAAAAGAGCAGCGCCAGAGCCGCAACTATTCCTGAAAGCCGTCCTCGTCCTCCCGATTTTATGTTGATAATGCTTTGACCAATCATGGCACAACCACCCATTCCTCCAAAGAAACCGTTCACAATATTGGCTGCTCCCTGTGCAACACATTCGCGGTTGCCACTTCCTCTGCTTTCGGTGAGTTCGTCAATTAATTGCAGCGTCATGAGCGATTCGATTAAACCAATCATAGCCAGAATAAAGGCGTAGGGCACTATGAATTTTAAGGTTTCCAGACTGATAGGAATCATGGGGATATGGAATGAAGGGAGTCCTGCTTTAATGCCGCTTCCGCCGCCCGATATGATGAATGATTTTACCGTAGCCGTTTCTATTCCTCCAAAAATAACGATGGCCGAAACAACAATAATACCCACCAGGGCCGCCGGAATTTTTTTACTCAATTTCGGCAAGAAAATCATTATGGCCATGGTGAGCCCCACTAATCCAAACATGATGTACAAGGAGGAGCCTGTTAGCCAGTCACCATCAGCCTTAAACATGTTCAGTTGGGATAAGAAAATAACCATGGCTAAACCATTTACGAAACCCATCATTACGGAATGTGGGACCATGCGGATGAACTTTCCCAACTTTAAAAAACCGAAGGCCATTTGAATCCCACCAGCCAGAAGAAGTGTGGCAAAAAGATATTGAAGCCCCATGTTTAAAGACGGGTCTCCCATTGCGTTTCCTTCTTTTATCAGGTGAACCATCACAACCGCTAATGCGCCTGTTGCCCCTGAAATCATTCCTGGTCGACCACCAATTAGTGCGGTTACCAGTCCCATCATAAAGGCGCCGTAAAGTCCTATAATTGGAGATATACCTGCAACGAATGAGAACGCAACAGCCTCTGGCACAAGCGCAAGTGCTACGGTTAGCCCGGATAGGATATCATCTTTGATGGATCCTCCTTTTTTATCAATAAATGTAAATTTCAATATTTTCTTATTTGGTGTGCAAAATTAGGAAATATGCTGAAGGGCATGTTCGTTTCTGCTTTTTATTCTTCCAAACAGTAAATGCGCCTGCTTGTTCAAAAAACAGTGTTTTATATAATATTGATAAACAACTAAATAATGTGATTTAGTTGTGTTTTGTTGCTGTTAAGCCAGTATTAATTTTTTAAAGGAGAGGATGAATTGCATTAAATGTAACAGATTGATCTTATCTTTGAGTGAATAAAACGACTAAATTATGTTTTCTTTTAAATCAGCCAATCCGAATCGTTTGTTAATAAGAGGTGTTGTTTCCATCCTGGCCGGCATCACCATTGTTTTAGTTCCAGATTTGACACTGGTTAGTGTCATTAAAATTGTGGGGGCATTAATGTTAATCGATGGAGTGTTAACTCAACTCATTGTTTATTTTTCTAAAAAGAAGACAAATTCCGGTGTTCAATTGATTCCACGTGGGATGTCTAATTTTATATTTGGTGCCGTATTGCTGATTTTCCCCACGGTAATGGTGAACGCATTTGTATTCATCATTGGTTTTATTTTGTTGATTGCCGGATTTTCACAATTTGCAGCTCAAATCAGGGGACGAAGTATTCTTGGCACATCATGGATCATGCTCTTGATCTCAGCCATTTCATTTATTGCCGGAATTGTGTTGATTACAAAGCCTTTCGAGAGTGCCGAAACGATATTGATTATTTTTGGGGTGATTATAGCTCTTTATGGTTTTGGCGAAGTGGTTTGGTCATTTAAAGTTCGAAAGTACCAGAAAAGTCAACCTGTCTCGGAGCCAAGTATTGTGGATGCTGAATATGAGGAAATTAAATAGTTTACAGTCCCTTCAATAAATACGCTATAAATACTCCAAGGTAGTTTCCTATGGCATAACCAATCACGCCGATGGTGATGCCCATAATAATCAGGTTTTTATTTTTTAAGGCGCCTGCAACCACCGGTACAAAAGGAGGCGACATGGACAATGCCGTAATTGTAATGATGGTAGTGTCGGTGTCGATTTTGAAAATAATTGATAGAATTACATGAATAAGTACTGAGCCGAAAGTAGCCAGTAAAACATACAAAAAGAGGTTCAGGAATTCTATCTGGAATATGATGGTCAAATCAGCCATTGAAGCTACAACAACACTAAATACCAGTATAAAATACATTCCCAGTTCGAAGGTTTTTTCGATACGATTAATGGCTGGAATTAAGCCAATTGCTAATCCCAGAGTGGTTATGGTGAGAATAACCGTCACCATTTGGAATTCAGCAGGCACTAAAAAACTTAGCCCTCCTCCAACAGCAAAAATTAATACTGCTATTCCAAAGGCTAGAAGTAGGGGGAGTGCCGTTTTCTTGCTGAAATAATCCATAAGATTGGTGGGTGCCTCCGCTTCATTGAATAGTTCTTTTGGTGTTTTCTTAGGTTCCTTATTTGTTTTAAAATGCGGTAACACTAAATTTAATGTTTTTTGTGCTCCGGTGATAAAGAAAAACAGCAGCATTACCCCAATAATTAGGTCGTAGGTATGGGTCAATATAAAAAGACTGGGGTCTACATCAAGCGCCGCAGAAAGGGCTGCTAAATTAGGAGTTCCACCCGTATATAAGCCCACCATGATGCCTGATATTTTCCACGATTCCATGATGCTGCTTTTGAAAAGAAAGTGACCGATGAAAATGCAAATGAGCAAAGAGCTTATGGCAATAATCATTGAAAATAACCCTGTTTTAATGGTCTTGACGGAGTTTTTTATATCCAGTGAAAAAAGTAATAGTGGAATGGATAAAGGAATTACAATGGTCATGATTAAATCTTGGGTAGAATGGATTTGATTTAACCAAAAATCACTATGCATGATCATTCCGTCTTGTAGATAATTCAAAGCGTCAGTGTTGGGTAGAAATGTTTTTCCTCCTAATAAATTCGAAAAAGCCGGCGAAGCGTCCGGGAAAATTCCAATATTAGCAATTAATATCCCCATTAGATAGGCCAATACAACCGCACCAATTTTTTTTATGGTTTTTGAAATATGGCATAAATACAAGATAAGCAGAGGAGTCAGAAAGTAGAATAGAAAAAGGTAGATTATGTTCATCGCAATAGGCTTAGTTATTAGCAAAAGTAGCAGAATTTGAGCATCTTCAAATCCAGGGACTTTGAGATTATTGTTGAAGCACTTTTTTTGTTTTTAATTTCTTAAAGGTGATGAGAAAAATTAATAGAATGCCCAAGGCCAAAGCAAGTGATGAAATGTAAGTATTTTGTTCACGCGGCAAATGGTACAGGTAATAATTTTGCAGTTGTTCTTGAAAGGTAATGGATAACAAAACCAACAGATTGTTGATAGCATGTACCAAAATGGTTAACGGAAGCGAACGGGTCCTAACCATAAGCCATCCCAGCAGCAAACCTAAAAAGAACGTATAGGTCATTTGCCATGGATTTAAGTGAAAGATGGAGAAGAGTAGGCCCGATAACAGAACGGCATACCAACTTCGGTAATTGCGCATTAATCCATGCATAATAATCCCCCGGAACAAAATTTCTTCGATGATTGGTGCAATCACAACTACTTTTAGGGCAACTCCCCAGAAGCCAAAATGATTATCGAAAATGCGTTCAAACAACTCCCAAAACCATGGTGGAGGAGGTAATATTTTGTCAACCTGTTCGTTCAGCAGGCCAACCAAATATTGCATGGCGGGAAGTAAAATCAAAACGGGGATTAATACCAAGGGGTTGAAAAGTTTAATGGCGAATACCTGTTTTACTGTACTATTGGCTTTTCGGAATCCATAGAAAAAAATGAAACCGGTAATGGTGATGCTCGAAATAAAACTGATCCAGGCATTCGATAGCCAATTGGTATCGTAATGATAATCATACATGGCAAGCGGAAAATCAACCATCGATTGTAAAAACACATATAAAACCAATAAATGTATGGCCTCGATGGTTGTTGGATAATATTTTATTTTTGCACCTTGCATACGACTAAAATAGGCTATTTATTTGAATTGAAAGAATGTCTTTTCAGAAACAACAACAAATTTAAATGGGAAATGATGAGTCCAATCGATTCCAAATTTAAAAAATCAATCATTTTATTAAATCACATTGTTGATAACTAAACGGAAATTAAAATAAAAATAATAAATCATTTATTTGTTAGTTCGATAGAAAAGTATTTATTTTGCAAACTGTTTGAAAAAAGTGTTCTGAGAAAAATATAAAGACATGTCACAAATTTGTCAAATAACCGGGAAGAAAGTAATGGTGGGAAATAATGTTTCTCACTCAAAACGTAGAACCAAGCGTAGGTTTTATCCCAACTTGTTTAAGAAAAAGTTTTTTGTTCCTGGCGAAGACCGTTGGGTAACGTTAAATGTTTCAGCTGCAGGAATACGTACCATCAATAAACTTGGTATCATTAATGCGTTGAAAGCTGCGCAGGAAAAGGGTTTAGTTGCTAACATCTAAAATGAAATTAAGCAATGGCTAAAAAAGCAAAAGGTAATAGAATTCAGGTAATCTTAGAGTGCACTGAGCACAAAGAAAGCGGTATGCCTGGAACATCACGTTACATCACAACAAAAAACCGTAAAAACACTCCGGATCGTATGGAATTAAAAAAGTACAATCCGATTTTGAGAAAAGTCACTGTTCACAAAGAAATTAAATAAAAGGATATGGCTAAGAAAGCAGTTGCATCGCTTCAAAAAGGTGCCGGTAAAGGTCACGCTAAAGTGATTAAAATGGTAAAGTCTGAAAAAACTGGTGCATATACTTTTGAAGAAAGTATTATCATCAATGATGATGTTCAGGAATTCTTTAAAAAGTAAATTCACCAGAGCGATATATATGGAGAGCTTTTACCCTGTGGTGAAGGCTCTTTTTATTTACTTGCAATTCATTTTGCTTTGGATGAGTGCGTTTCGGGTTTCAGCATTATATTTGCATCTTTAATTGTTTCAATTAGTACAACATAAAATGGGTATATTCGGCAGTTTTACATCAAAGAAGAAGGAGAGTCTTGACCAGGGATTGACCAAAACGAAGGAGAGTTTTTTTGGAAAACTTTCGCGTGCTGTTGTTGGTAAATCAAAAGTTGACGACGATGTTCTGGATAAATTGGAAGAAGTATTAATTACTTCCGATGTTGGCGTGGAAACTACTCTTAAAATTATTGGCCGAATCGAAGAGCGTGTTGCAAAAGATAAATATCTTGGCGTTGCTGAACTTGAGCTCATTTTGAAAGAAGAAATTGCCTCTCTGCTTGAAGAAAATAATAGCAACGATTTAGATAATTTTGATTTGCCCGATACCGGAGAACCATATGTAATCATGGTGGTTGGAGTAAACGGTGTGGGTAAAACCACCACAATTGGGAAGTTGGCTTATCAGTTTAAGCAGGCTGGTAAAAAAGTGGTGATTGGTGCTGCTGATACCTTTCGTGCTGCAGCCATCGATCAACTTGAAGTATGGACAAAAAGAGTTGATGTGCCGCTTATTAAACAAAGCATGGGTTCCGACCCTGCATCAGTGGCTTACGATACTGTTGCATCAGCAAAAGCAACCGGTGCCGATGTGGTCATTATTGACACTGCAGGTCGTTTGCACAACAAAGTCAATTTAATGAATGAGCTGACCAAAATTAAACGGGTCATGCAAAAAATATATCCTACGGCACCACAAGAAGTACTCCTCGTTTTGGATGGTTCAACAGGTCAAAATGCCTTTGAACAGGCCAAACAATTTACCCTGGCTACCGAAGTGACTGCTCTGGCCCTTACTAAGTTGGATGGAACTGCCAAAGGTGGAGTGGTAATTGGTATCTCCGATCAATTTAAAATTCCCGTAAAATACATCGGTATTGGTGAAAAAATGGAGGATTTGCAAATATTCCGTCGCAAGGAGTTTGTGGAATCTTTCTTCAATAAATAGACAATATGTCATTTAAAACAGTCAACATTATAACATTAGGTTGTTCTAAGAATCTGGTTGATTCTGAACATCTGATGACGCAGTTTGCCGCCAACGGGTTCGAAGTATTGCACGACGATAACGATTTAGCCGATATTGTAATTGTGAATACCTGTGGTTTCATTCTCGATGCCAAGGAAGAATCCATTAGCATGGTGATGGATTATGTTGCTGCTAAAAAGCGGGGCGATATAAAAAAGCTTTATGTGATGGGCTGTTTGTCAGCTCGGTATCGTGACGAACTGGAGAAAGAAATTCCAGAAGTAGATCGCTTTTTCGGTAAATTCGATTTTGATGCCATTATCACAGAATTGGGGATTCAGAAAAGAAAAGATTTACTATTCGACCGTTTATTGACCACGCCCTCTCATTTTGCCTACCTGAAAATTTCTGAAGGCTGCGATCGTACCTGTGCCTTTTGTGCTATTCCTCAATTTACCGGAAAACACAAGTCGGTGCCCATGGAAAATCTGGTGGTCGAAGCTGAATTGTTAGCTCGCAAAGGTGTGAAGGAATTGTTACTGATTGCGCAGGAATTGACCTATTATGGCATCGATTTATACAAAGAAAGGAAACTTCCCGAACTCATTGAACGGCTCTCGAAGGTGAAGGGTATAGAATGGATAAGGCTGCATTACGCTTATCCTACCAATTTCCCCTACGAATTGCTCGATGTGATCAAAAATAATCCCAAAGTTTGCAATTACCTCGATATGCCATTGCAACACATTTCCAGCTCTGTGCTTAAAAATATGCGGCGCAACATCAGTGAAAATCAAACGCGCGACCTGGTGAAAAAAATTCGAACTGAATTGCCTGGTTTGGCCCTGCGTACCACCATGTTGGTTGGACATCCGGGTGAAACTGAGGAGGATTTTGAAAAATTGCTTGAGTTTATTCAGGAAGTAAAATTTGATCGCCTGGGTGTTTTTCCATACTCTCATGAGGATGACACCTTTGGTTTTAGAACCTTTACCGATGATATTCCGCAGGAAGTTAAAGAATACAGAGCTGAAAAGGTGATGGAAATTCAACAACAAATTTCGGAAGAAATAGCTGCCGCAAAAATAGGGCTTACTTTTAAAGTGCTTGTTGATAGGTTGGAAGGTGAATTTTACGTTGGCCGAACTGAATTTGATTCTCCCGAGGTAGATGGTGAAGTTTTAATTACAGCATCTGAATTGGAAATTGGTCAATTCTATGATATAAAAATTACTTCATCGGATATGTTCGATTTGTTTGGAG
Source organism: Prolixibacteraceae bacterium (assembly GCA_041821245.1). Classification (GTDB taxonomy): domain Bacteria; phylum Bacteroidota; class Bacteroidia; order Bacteroidales; family Prolixibacteraceae; genus Roseimarinus. The sequence continues at coordinate 23,905 of JBGUEP010000015.1, read as the reverse complement.
TTGTAGCTTAAGAATGATCAGGCAATTTTTTTATAGAGAAACGAAAGGTGGTTTCTATTCCTTTAATTGAACTGACATTGATTTCACCATGGAGATTGGTAATTAGTTTTTTTACGGTGGCCAAACCTATTCCGGTTGAATAGGCTCCCTGTTGATCTGTTTTATTGAGGGTAGAAAAAAGTTCGAATATTTTCTCACTGTCCGTCTCATTAATGCCAATTCCATTGTCGCTTAGCGAAAAATAATAGAAGTTTTCATCTTCAGTAAGCCCAATTGAAATCAAAAGCTTTTCTTTATCGTTGTAGCGAATGCTGTTGGTAATTAAATTGATGAAAATTTGTTTTAATACATTGCGTTTCGAATAAATACTTTGCTGTTGCGGAAATATAATCTCAGCATTTTCAGGGACTTTGATCAGTTCAAACATTGAGGTGAAAAATCCATTCAACTCAATGGTTTCCGATTGAAGGAGTGTGATTGGATCGCTTCGGTAATAAGAAAGGATGCCATCAACGAGGTCCTTCAGATTGTACGAAACCCTGCTGATCAAATTGAGCATCTTTACCCCTTTTTCATCCACCAGATTTACATAGCGCATTTTAAATAAATCGACAAAGGAAATGATGTTGGATAATGGCGATTTTATGTCGTGACTGACAACTGATGCGAATTTTTCCAAATCACTATTTCTTTCTTCAAGTATTTTTTTAGCGAGAGCATATTCCCGATTTATTTTTCGAAGTTCAAAAACGTTAATCACCTGTTGGGCCAGTACGCTCAGCGCTTCCTTCTGTTCATTGTTAAGGTTTTTTGGCTGGTTATCAATGATGCATAGTGTCCCTAATGAAAATCCGTCCGGATTGACCAACGGTACGCCGGCATAAAAAACAACATTAGGTGCTCCGGTGACCAAGGGGTTGTCTGCAAAGCGGGAATCTAACCGGGAATCAGGAACAATAAAAAGCTGGCCGGGATAATTAATGGCATGTGCACAAAAGGCCAACTCCCGTGGTGTTTCAGTAGCAGCTAATCCAATGTGCGATTTGAACCATTGGCGGTCTCTGTCGATCAAACTGACCAGCGCGATAGGAGTATTGCAAATGTAGGAGGCTAATTTAGCAATGTTGTCTAAAACGTCTTCAGGAAGGGTATCCAAAATATGATAATCCTGTAAGGCATCCAGGCGTTCCTTTTCATTGGCTGGTATTTTGGGCTTTTCCATTCACTTAAATCTTTAAGGTTGAAATAAATCACAATGTGTAGTAAAACATGCTTACTCATTTAAAGTTCAGGCATGGAATTATCTACGAAAATTCATTTTAGGACTGAACTTCATTTAAGCTTAAAAATAAAACTAATTTTCTTTAGAACCATTAGATTGCTCAGTTGATTGACTGCCATTAATTTATTAAACACCTGTTAATAAATCATGCACATACTAGTTTTCCTCAAACTTCGTTTCCTTAATAATTCAGTTATCTTTGTAGGGCTAAGGCAAATTCAAAGATTGACGTTATAGCTTAATAATGAAGATTATAGTTGTTGTTTCATACTTTTTACTGCTGGTGTTATTTCATGCAAATGGACAATACCCTATGGGGAATGCACCTCAAAATCAATCCAACAAATCCAATAATTTAAGTCTTGCAAAAGGCGTGAAGGATACCATTGCTGCCCCATGGAATCATTTAACAATTTATTCAGATTCAAGAATCAATAAATTATTATCCATTCGTAAGGAAGAGAATCTGCGAAAAAGAGGCTTCGATGGTAAACCTGGTATGGATGGATTTCGACTTCAAATTTTTCAGGGACCAAAAGATAAAGCTGACCTTATCTATTCTAAATTTTTATCGAAATATCCGGATCAGGTGGTTTATGAAATTTTTCAAACCCCCGATTTCAAAGTGCGAATTGGTGATTTCCGGGAACGGAGTGAAGCCATTCATTTACAATATTTAATTGAAAAAGATTTTCCAAATCCATTAATCGTAGAGGATGTTATCAATTTTCCTGCTTTAAAAAAGGAAAGTGACTTGAAGGGTGAATTATGAGTGATCAACTACAACACGAATGCGGAATCGCAATGATTCGTTTGCTTAAACCGCTTGAATATTACAAAGAAAAATATGGCACCTGGATGTATGGTTTGAACAAACTGTACTTGTTAATGGAAAAACAACACAATCGGGGACAGGATGGTGCCGGTATTGTCTCCTTAAAAATAGACAATACACCTGGAGAAGAATACCTTGATCGTTTGCGTTCCATTAAAGCGAATCCCATTAAAGATGTTTTTGATCAGGCTTTTAAAATTTATCGAAAGGCTGAAAATAAAAAACCTGAAAAGTTTAAAGATGCCAATTGGGCGAAGGGAAATCTACCTTTTGCAGCCGAAGCCTATTTAGGGCATCTACGCTACGGTACCTTTGGTCAAAATTCCATTGAATTTGTGCATCCGGTGATGCGCCAAAATAACTGGCGATCGAGAAACCTGGTTTTAGCCGGAAATTTTAATCTCACCAATACCGATGAACTTTTCGACCGTCTGGTTGAGTTGGGACAACATCCCAGTGCTTACACCGATACGGTTACCGTTTTAGAAAAAGTAGGCCATTTTCTGGATATGGAGAATGAGATGAAATTCCGACAATACAAAAATGAAGGCATTTCAAATCGAGATATTTCTCCAAAATTAGAACAAGGCCTGGACATTCAAAAGGTACTGGAAAATGCAACCCGCGATTTCGACGGTGGTTATGCCATTGCCGGGATGATTGGTCATGGCGACATTTTTATTACACGCGATCCCTGGGGCATTCGACCTGCGTTTTATTATCACGACGATGAAATTGTGGTGGTTGCATCGGAACGCCCGGTTATCCAAACGGTTATGAATGTTAAGATTTCTGATGTTAAAGAGGTGAATCCAGGTGAAGCAGTTATTGTTAAAAAGGATGGACGCATCTCAAGCGAGATCATTCGAGTGCCACATAAACGGAAGGCTTGTTCCTTTGAACGGATTTACTTCTCTCGTGGAAGTGATAAGGACATTTACATCGAACGTAAAAACTTAGGACGATATCTTACTCCCATTATCTTGGAGAAGGTCAACTACAATTTTGCCGATACTGTTTTTTCATATATTCCAAATACAGCCGAAACTTCGTTCTACGGAATGATGGAAGGGGTGAGAGAACATTTGCTCGATTGGAAGAAAAAACAAATCAAGGCACTCAACGGGGGATTAACCGAAGAAAAGATAGCCGATATCATCGCAGTGGAACCACGCATGGAAAAAATTGCCATCAAAGATGTGAAACTGCGGACTTTTATCTCAACCGATAACGGACGGGACGATCTGGTGGCGCACGTGTACGATGTGACCTATGGCGTAGTTAAAAACTATAAGGATACATTGGTTATTATCGATGATTCCATTGTTCGCGGAACGACGCTCAAACAAAGTATTCTTCGTATTCTCGATCGTTTGCATCCCAAGAAAATTATCATTGTATCGTCGGCACCTCAAATCAGGTATCCCGATTGTTACGGAATTGATATGGCGCAAATCGACAAATTTGCAGCTTTTAACGCCGCCATTGAATTATTGCGTGAAACGGGTCAGGAAAATATTATTGAGCAAGTTTATCAAAAGTGCAGTGAACAGCGGAATTTACCCAAAGAGGAGATTGTAAATTATGTAAAAGAAATTTACCGTCCGTTTAAGCCCGAGGAAATTTCAGCTAAAATTGCTCAAATGTTGAAGCCCGATGATTGTGAAGCTGAAGTTGATGTGGTGTATCAAACCATCGAAAATTTACACAGGGCCGCACCAGATCATACCGGCGACTGGTATTTTACCGGCGATTACCCAACACCGGGAGGAAACAAAGTGGTAAATACTTCCTTCCTGCATTATTACGAAGGAACAGAAGGACGGGCCTATTAACTGGAATATATAAAACTAAAAAACGGATCACCATTCATAAAAGGTGATCCGTTTTTTAGTTTGTTATTGTGGTTTAAAGTCTTCGATACAATTGAATCATTGGGATGGCAAATTCTTGAAATTGACCATCGAAATACATGCCGGTAAATCCAAATTGAAAAACTCTGTCAGCATCCAATTGCCAGCGTATTCCCGGAATAATTAAGGCCAAATTAGGGCTTGGTGATGTAGTCGTTACTAATTTTCCTTGTTCATAGTATTCGCCGGTTATTTCATTGTAATATTCATATTCAGTATGAGTTTGCTCAGGCCCCCATGGTGAAATAAATGTATCGAAAACAAGGCTGAATTTTTCACTGATTTTCGCCATTCCTGCCACTGAAAGTAATACGCGACCTTCATGTTTTTGTTGCTGAAAGGTCTCATATGAATCACCCATTAATCGATCTTCATTGGCCCCATAGAATAGGGAACCATAGCCGCCTGAAAAAGTAAGGTTATTGACACGATCTCCCATGGTAAAAGAAACAAAGGGAAGAAGCACGCCAAACTTTGGTAATGCCCATGAACCGGTACCTGCAAGCAAGCCGAGAGCCATACTTTTATTTTTTCCTAAATCAATGCTGTATTTGGCATTGGCAATTATAGGGATCGCTGCCCAGGAAGTCATAACGCCAATACCAAAATTGTCAGCTATTCCAAACTGAAAATCAGGACCGTAAATATTCCATTGAATGTAGTTTTCACCTTTTTTGATGGGGAGTCCATTGGTTGTGATAAAATAACGTGTAGCAAAAATGTCCTCGCTAATAGCGTGTTTTTTATCGTTACTTAACAATGGTTTGATTTCTTTAATGACGTATCTTGGAATATAAATTTCACCAAGGTCTTCTGTTTTTAATAGAATTTCACGGGCATCTTGCGTTAAAATTTCTCCGATAAATTTGATTCCGTTATCCTTGACTACCATTACCCAATTGTGGGTTGTCTCATCTTGTGCAATTGCATGGATTGGAACTTTTGCGCTGAACAAAACAAACAGTAGGATTGCAATGATAAAAGCTCTCATAATTTGTGTGTTTAGAAAATTAATGCTTTTTAATGAGTTCAAATATACTACAAAACAGATAGGGTATTTAATTGTTCTTCTATTGTATTGTTTTTGAAAAACACCGAATATTAGTAATTCGTTCAAAAAAGATTAAATTTAAAAGCTTATTAATAAAGAAAAGCATTTTGATTGCTAACGAAATATTGGGTTCATGCAAAAAGTTTATCTGATTTATAATCCATTTAGTGGAAACAAAAAAGGAACGATCATATTAGAACGAATTAAGCCTATTTTCGAAAAAGGTAATATTGAAACGGTAATTTTTGAAACTCAATATGCAGGTCATGCACGTGAATTGGCGAATTCTTTACCTTTTGATGGCTTCGATGGACTTTGTGTGATTGGTGGAGATGGGACGATGCACGAAATTGTTAACGGCATGCTTAAACGAACCGACGGAGCTAAAATTCCAATTGGCTTAATCCCTGGCGGAACAGGTAATTCATTCATGCATGATGTTGATGCTTTAGATCCTGAAGTGGCAGTGAAGCGCATATTAACGGGACGTCGCAGATCGGTTGACATTGCTCATGTCGATTCAAATGGTGAAATTTTGTATGGCTTCAATATTGTTGGTTGGGGATTGCCCACCGATATTACTGAAACAGCAGCAAAATTGAAATGGCTGGGTAGTCAATGTTATAATGTGGCTTCAATAATTGAGGTGCTGCGCAATAAACCTCGTCTTGCACGAGTGAAAATTGACAAACAAAACATAGCAGGTGACTATGGTTTTATTTTAGGATGCAATACCATACATACCGGTACAGCTATGAAAATGGCCCCTTTGGCGCGTTTCGACGATGGATTAATTGATTTAATTGTTGTTCGAAAAGCAGGGCGAATGAAATTACTCTACTTGTTTACCAAACTTTTTAAAGGACGACACATTGGTAATCCCGCCGTAGTATATCACCAGGTGAAACAATTTACTATTGAACCCATCGAAAATCATCCGCTCAACATCGATGGTGAAATCATTGGATGCACTCCTGTGACGGTAAAAATGTTAAAAGGCGAAATTGAAGTGTTGGTTTAAATTCACAATTGGAATGAAACACAAGAAGGATTTTCGTTGCTGAAAATCCTTCTTGCGTTTTATAGTTACTTCTTTTATTTTATCACCTGAAATTTTCGCCTCTCCACCTGTCTACCCGATTTTATTTCCAAGAGATACCACGCGGGTGGAAGATCAGATGTATTTAGCTGAAATTTTGTTTGATGCTGAAGGCTGGTGTGCATCACTGATTTTCCCTGCAAATTGAATACAGTGATCTCTGACTGATGCTCAAATTCTCCTCGTAATAGTACATTCAATTCAGTGCTGCAAGGAACAGGATAAATGGAGTTAACTGTTGCTAATTTTTCTGAAACTTCTGTTTTCTGGTTGGGCTGAATTGCAATGTCATCGATTAGCCATCCCCATCCATTGGTATTGGCATCAGAGAATAAGCGAAATCGAAGAACGATAGTATCTCCAAAAGCGAATTTTTCATTTAAGTTGATCACATGTTCTACAAACATGGATGCCGAAGGGTAACTGTCAATGGTTTTTCCCATTGTCGTTGCTTTCAATTTGATTGTTTTATAATCGTATCCATCCAACAAAGGAATCCACTCCAAACCATTGTTCGATCCTTCAACAATAACATAATCGTAAAAATTGGATGAACCGTATACCGAACCACTCTCACCCTCTTCAACGCAGGGGATATCCCTGTATGTTAAAGTGGATGCCAAGTTTTCGCCGGCCAGGCCCACAACAATTGGCATTTTTAAATAATACGATAAGTTTTTATTGTCGGGATAGGGGTGTGCAGTTTGAATGCTCCTTCCAATACTGCCCGATTCTGTAACGGAAAAACCTTCACCAATAAAATCAGCACTGGCCTGGCTAAAGTCATTCGCGTATTCCGAAACGGCCATATCGTAGGCAATTACAAGAAAAGATTTTTCAATTGAATTTAAACGATATTCATTTTTAAAGGCAGTCAATTTCAGTCGGTGTATTCCTTCGTTCAGTGTCATATTTAATGGATATGAAAATTCACCGCCGACAATGTTATTCCCGTTGATGTTGAAGGCAAACGTACCGTCAATGAGCACCGAGACAGAGTCGTATCCGGAGCCCCATTGCACATTCATTCGCTGTTCGTTCAGGGGTGTAGTGCCCACTGTTAATAGCACAGGTGCTTTCAGGGCATCGGCAATTTCAGGTAGGTCAACGGTCCAAACTCCACGTCCATGAGTCGCCAGCAGAACCTGGGTGCCTCTGATTTTAATTTCCCAAATTGAAACAGCCGGCAAACCATTGTTGGCCAAAGTCCAATTTTCGCCATTATCAGTTGAAATGAACAATCCAATCTCAGTTCCGACCCATATTTCTTTGGGATTGTGGGGCATTACTAACAATGAATATACGGCTACATCGGGGAATCCATTGGTACTTTCATCTGTTTCAAACCCACTTAAATCTTCCCACGTCTGGCCCATGTTCAGTGTTCTTAAAATTTTGGGATATCCGGCATAACTAAATAGGGCATAGGCAATACTATCGTTAAATGGATGAGTGGCCAGGCCTGAAAGTACACCCATTTCTTCAAAATAATCCTTTGTTGCAGAGTAGGTTTTTCCACCATCCACCGATACCATAACATGTCCTTGAGTAGACATTTGCGAGGCCGCCCAAACTACCAATGGATTAGCATGTGATGGTTCACAATAGGCATCGCCTGCCCATCCCCAATCCGAATCAGGAATAGGGCTAATGTTCCAGGTTTGGCCAAAGTCTTCACTTATGGTAACTCCTGATTTTCCAACAATATAAAGTTTGTCCGGGTCGATGGGAGAATAGCCTATTTGGGTAATAAATGGAGCTTTGCCCGATCCTTCGTCTGAAATTCCACCGGATATTGAGCCCCATGTTTTCCCTTGATCGTAGGATTGATAGAGAGTGTTGAAATAGGTGCTGGTGATGAGTTTGTTGGGGTTGGTCGCATGCCAAACGGCATCAAATCCATCGCCACCCGTGCTTTCTTCCCAGTTTGAAAGATAGTTGGGGTTAACTGAAGAGAGCCAACTTCCATTGTCTTGCATTCCTCCAATGTATTGGTTGAGGAGGGGGTGCTTGTCTACTCCATAAAATTGGGTAGTATTGTATCCATTGCTTGGATTTGTCCAGCTTACCCCAATGTTGTCGGAATATCCAACGCCGCCGTCGTTGGCAACAATTATCCTGGTTGTACCACTATTGGTTATGGTGAATTGAACCTGATGGTTGTCGGCATGCACATATGGGGCGCCTGAGCCCGACCAGTCAGCAATTTTACTTGATTTTAAATTCGTGGTGAATATTTCCGATCGGGAGATTATTATTTTGGAATCAGGGAGTTTGGATGGTTCCCAATTGGCACCAGCGCTTAATACAGGCCACCAAAATGCGATTTCGCCATATACGTGGCCCCCCGATTTCGCAATTAAGCTGGAAGGAGAGCTTACATAATTCACATCATTGATCCAGATATATTCTCTTCCAATAAGTGCAATGTCATCCAGTGGAGTTAAATTAAAGGTTTTACTGAGATCCTGATCACGGAAAGAGACCATAAGTTGTCGTTTATTGCCAACATCCCAAACCTCAAACGGGACATCAACATAATCGAGGTAGGTGTAATCCTTGGATGCTACACCCGCCGTTGCGCCATCGGGTACGCGAAATCGATGTGCCTTTTGAGACTTCCCCGGTCCAAACTGAACTTCAATTTTAGTGTAATTTGTTTTTGCCGTATTCACCTCCATTCCTCCGTCAAGGTAATCACCACCATGGTTGATAAATGTCATAAATCCATCAATATTTTCGGTACTTACTTTAACCGAGGTTGATGTAGTTGTTGAAGTTCCGGTGATTTCCACTTTGTAGATGTTAACTCCGCCAATAATTAGCAAATTAGGATTGTCGGGATGTACTGCTAGTGAATTGTTGTACCAGCCTTGTGCACTCAAAAACAGATCCTTGGTGCCTGAAGTGATTTTTGCCGGTGCCCAATTTTCTCCTGTATCATTGGATACAAAAAGTTGTGAGTTTTCGTTTAGGGCATAAATGATCGAAGGATTTGATGGAGCAATAGCCAATTCAATTCTTCCGGAATTGTCATCCAATATATATTTCCAATGGTTTCCGGCATCGGTTGATTTTAACACTCCTTTTTGAAAAGCACTCGCGAATTGAATGTTGAAGTTAGTTGGATGAGCCACGATGTGTTGAATGCGTCTGAAGTCGTCATGAACATTGGTCCAGCTTGTTCCTCCGTTTGTTGATTTTTGAATGGAGGTATTCGTTACGGCCAGCAAAATATTTTCGTTTAATGGATCAACAATAATTCGATTGACGTAATTGAAATCTTCATTCGAAGCAGTTGCAGGTAATTGCGTCCAGGTTTTTCCCTTATTGGTGCTTTTAAATATTCCATCGCCAACAATGGCATCGCTGTTGTAAAAGCCTTCGCCTGTACCTGCATAGATGACTTGTGTATTCGATGCTGACTGAGCCAGACAGACGGTGGCGAGCGTAGGGAAATCGGGACTTAGGTTCAACCATGATTTACCGGCGTCGGTTGTTTTCCAGATTCCGCCACCAACCGAACCAGCCAGCCAGGTATTGCGTGTTGGATCATCTTTATCAATGATTAAGGCACGTGTACGGCCGCTAACATTTCCCGGTCCCCGTTCAACCCAATTTAAATTAGCTTCCTGCGATTTTAAGTTTCCTTTTTTAAGTTTTGCTTTTTCAAGTGCAAGCATTTTGTAATTGGCCCGATAGCCAGGGTGAGATTGGCCAGCCTTGGTTCGAATTCTATTGTAAAAGTTGATAAATTCCGATGGTTGGTCAGGTTTTGCCCATCCTTTTGTCCTGCGTTCCAATTTCATCGAAATGGTTTCCGCTTTCATTTCTGACGGAGTTTTGAAACTTTTATCAAGCTTTTTGGGAGTTGTATGCTGCTGCTCGGCTACAAATAGAAATACGAATACCGCAAGGCTTATGATTGATATACTATATTGAATTGACTTTTTCATGAACTGTTGATTAGGTCTTTTTATTATAAACCGTTTAAGTGAATGAATTCCCTAAAATAAGAGATATAATTCAACATGCAGCGATATTCTGCAAAGCAAAGCTTTAAAATTAATTCAATCTCTAATATTTCTTTCAATTAATGGAAGCAAAATGCTGAAACCTTGCTTTAAGCTGGGAATGCTGATTCCTATTCGCTTACATTCAAGCTGCAAATTGGGTATTCATTAAGTGGATTTTTAGAGAATTTGGTGGAGTATTTTCTACAACATATATTATTGCTTGGAAATAATAAAAGTAAAAATGACTTTTGTGTTCGTTGAAATAGAATTTATGACCTACGATTCCAAAGATAGTTTTCATTTAGCAGTTGATTGTGTGATTTTCGGTTTTGCCGAGGATCAACTTAAACTTCTTTTGTATAAAAGAGATTTTGAACCGGAAAAAGGAAACTGGTCATTGTTGGGCGGTTTTCTTAAAAAGGGTGAAACACTGGATGATGCGGCCTATCGGGTATTGGCCAGAATTACAGGGTTGAGAAATATTTTTATGGAACAGCTTTCCGCTTTTTCGAAAATAGACAGGGATCCGGCATCGCGGGTAATTAGTGTGGGCTATTTCTCATTGATTAATATTAACGATTACGATCAAAATTTATTGAAACAGCATGGCTCCGAATGGTTCTCATTTGATGAATTACCAGAATTAATCTTTGATCATAGTGAAATTGTTGAAAAGGGATTGCGCCGCTTGAAACGAAAATCAAAAACACAACCCATTGGATTTGAGTTGCTGCCAGCTAATTTCACCATCACCATGTTGCGTAATTTATATGAAGCTATTTACCAACGTCCTTTGGATCCGGCAAATTTCAGAAGGAAATTTATGTCGATGGATTTGTTGGACCGACTCCCAATAAAGGACATGAACAACTCTCGCAAAGGTTCTTTCCTTTATGCATTCAATAAAGAAAAATATGAACACCTCTCTTCGAACGGATTTTCCTTTGATCTGTCAGGCATTTAATAAAAGTCAAAATAACATTTTAAAGTAAAGTAGAAACAAAATCAAAAAATAAAAAAATGAGTAAGAATGAGAATAAAGTAGTTTGGTTTATCACAGGTAGCCAACACTTGTATGGAGCAAAAACATTAAAGCAGGTAGACGAGGATTCAGCAACTATTGTGGCCGGATTGAACGCAGTAGGGAAATTACCTGTTGAGGTAATTTTTAAACCAGTGGTAAAATCACCTGAAGAAATTCTGGACATTTGTATTGAAGCCAATTCTGATAAAAGTTGTATCGGTATCATTACCTGGATGCATACCTTTTCGCCGTCAAAAATGTGGATCGCCGGATTGCAAGCCATTCAAAAGCCATATATGCATTTGCATACCCAATTTAACCGTGATTTGCCATGGAGTGAAATTGACATGGATTACATGAACTTGCACCAAAGTGCTCATGGAGGTCGTGAATTTGGTTTCATTAATGCACGTTTACGTAAAAACCGCAAGGTGGTTGTTGGCCATTGGCAAGATGAAAAAGTACAGGCTCAGATGGCCGATTGGTGTCGTACCGCCATTGGTTGGAGTGTTTCGAAAAGCCTGAAAGTGGCCCGTTTTGGCGATAACATGCGTAATGTTGCAGTTACAGAAGGCGATAAGGTGGAGGCTCAAATTGTTTTCGGTTGGGAAATTCATGCATTTGGTGTTGGCGATTTGGTGGCCTATATTGATAAAGTGACTGATGCCGAAGTTGATGCCTTGTACAAGGAATATGAATCAAGCTATGCTGTGGCTAACGACTGTAAGCCTGGGCAAAAATATCACGAAAACGTTAGAGTTCAGGCTCGTTATGAAATTGCCATGAAACGATTTATGGTTGATGGTGGATTTGGTGCCTTTACTACCAACTTCGAAAACCTTACAGGTCTTGCCCAATTACCCGGTTTAGCCTCTCAGCGTTTAATGGCTGCAGGATACGGTTTTGGTGCCGAAGGTGACTGGAAACAAGCTGCTTTACTACATATTTTGAATAGAATGTCGGAAGGTTTAAAAGGCGGAAACTCTTTTATGGAAGATTATACTTACCACCTCGATCCGGCCAACGAAGGTGTATTGGGTTCGCACATGTTGGAAGTTAGTCCCACAATTGCTGCTAAAAAACCTCGTTTGGAAGTTCATCCCTTAGGAATTGGTGGTAAAGATGCACCTGCCCGTCTAGTATTCGAAAGCGCAACAGGCAATGCCATGAATGTGACCCTAATTGACATGGGTAACCGTTTCCGTTTTATTGTAAACACGTTGGACGTCATTGAGCCTTTGGCTGATTTACCAAAATTGCCGGTGGCTTCAGCATTCTGGAAAACTCATCCCAATTTAGCGGTAGGGGCAGCAGCATGGATTTATGCCGGTGGAACCCACCATTCTGTCTTTTCTTTGGCATTAACTCCTGATTTCATCGAAACATTTGCAGAAATTGCCGATGTGGAATATGTAGTTATTGATAAAAAAACCGATCTTTCTACCTTCAAAAAAGAATTGAAGTGGAACGAAATATACTACCTACTCAATAAAAGTTTGAAATAAACTAAATCATATAAACTTATGAATGCAGGATTTACAACCTTAGATTACATCATTTTTATCGCTTATGCGATTATGATTGTAAGTTTAGGATTATGGCTTTCACGTACTAAAAAAGGTACTGAGAAAGACTCTAAAGATTATTTTCTTGCTGGTGGAACGCTCTCGTGGTGGGCCATTGGTGCCTCATTGATTGCCGCAAACATTTCCGCAGAACACTTTATCGGAATGTCAGGTTCAGGTTTTCGCATTGGCTTAGGTATTGCAGCTTACGAATGGATTGGCGCTATTGCTTTAATTCTTGTGGCCAAATATCTTTTGCCACAAATGATCGACAAAAAGATCTTTACCATGCCTCAATTGGCGAAAGAGCGTTACGGACAAGGTGTTAGCTTTTTCTTTTCTTTCTTCTGGTTGTTGGTGTACATCTTTGTTAATTTAACTTCAGTGGCCTGGCTGGGTGCCATCGCGATGGAGCAGATTTTAGGAGTGCCCATGATGTATGGTGTTCCCGGATTGTTGCTTTTTGCAGGTGTTTATTCCATTTATGGTGGTATGAAAGCAGTGGCCTGGACCGATGTGTTGCAAGTTGTTTTCCTTGTTGGTGGTGGATTAATCACCGCATGGTTTGCATTAGCTGCTGTTGGTGGCGAAGCTGGTGGAGCAATTGAAGGTTTCAAAATTGTACTGTCAAAAGTACGGGAAGTACCTTCGGACCTTCACTTTAATATGATCATCGATAAAAACCTGGATGCCACCATTTTTAAAGATCTTCCGGGATTGGCGGTTATTTTTGGTGCCATGTGGTTAACCAACATTGGCTATTGGGGTTTCAACCAGTACATCATCCAAAAAGGTTTGGCTGCTAAAAACTTAAATGAAGCCAAAAAAGGTTTAATCTTTGGAGCCTATCTGAAAATTTTAATTCCGCTTATTGTTGTAATTCCCGGAATTACTGCCTACGTGCTATTTAATCACCCTGATTTAAGGCACATGTTGAGTGGTTTATCAGGAACAATTGATGTAGCCGATCAGGCTTATCCTTGGTTGCTGCGTAATTTTGCACCTGTAGGAATTCGTGGATTGGCATTTGCCGCATTGGTTGCCGCGGTGGTTTCTTCATTGGCTTCGATGTTGAATTCTACGTCAACCATTTTCACCCTCGATATTTATAAACAACTGTTCAATAAAAAAGCTACTGAGAAACAATTGGTTAAAACCGGACGTATCTCTGCTGCAGCCGCTTTGGTCATTGCAATGTTTGCAGCCAAGCCTTTGTTGGGTGGTTTAGATCAGGCCTTTCAATACATACAGGAATATACCGGCTTTATTTATCCCGGTGTTGTTGTAGTATTTGGTATGGGAATTATTTGGAAACGTGCCACCAATCGTGCCGCTTTATGGACCACCATTGCTACTTTGCCTTTGGGTATTGCGATGAAGGTAATGTTGCCGGAACTGCCATTCATTATTCGAATGGGTTATGTGTGTATGATCTTGATTACTTTGGCTGTAACACTTACTTTATCCGATAAACATCAGGTGCAAGCCGATGTTTTGACAGATAAAAATCGCAAGGTGCAACTTCGGTCAGGTAAATTATTTGCTGCTCTGGCAGGAGTCTTTTTAATTGCCGGTTTGATTTGGGGAACTGATTTGTTTGGAGTAGGCTTACTTAATTTAGGCTTCGATTCCATTTTCTTGCTGGTCTTTTTAATGGGATTTTTATCCGTTATAATGTTTACCAATGCAAGTTCTCCTAAAAAGGATGCGAAATCGTACGCCTTTGAACCTGAGTTGTTCGAAACTGACAATAACTTCTTGTTTGGTGCATTAGGTGTTGTTTTGATCATTGTGTCGCTATATGCTTATTTCTGGTAGTAAAATTTAAATATGAACCACAGAGTATTTTTTAGTGTACTCTGTGGTTTTTGAATTTTTTTCAAGTCGATTTATGTTAGAAAAATTAAAAGAAGAAGTTTATAAAGCCAATCTCGATTTGGTAAAACACGGATTGGTGATTTTTACCTGGGGAAATGCAAGTGGTATCGATCGGGAGAAAGGTTTATTTGTGATTAAACCCAGTGGAGTTGACTACGACGTGATGAAGCCCTCCGATATGGTGGTGTGCGACATGAACGGTAATGTGGTGGAAGGAACCTTAAAACCTTCCTCTGATATGCCTACTCACCTCTATTTGTATCAGAATTTTAAAGATATTGGTGGTGTGGTGCATACCCATTCAACAAATGCCACTGCCTGGGCTCAGGCAGGTTCGCCTATCCCAATCATCGGAACAACCCATGCCGATTATTTTGCCGATGACATACCTTGTACCCGCCAAATGACGGAAGAAGAAGTTTTTGGTGCTTACGAAAAAGATACGGGTAAAGTAATCGTGGAAGAATTTGAGGAGCGCAATCCCAATGAGATTCCAGGTGTTTTGGTGCACAATCACGGCCCCTTCTCCTGGGGAAAAAATGTACACGATGCAGTGCACAATGCTGTTGTCATGGAGCAGGTGGCAAAAATGGCTTTCATCTCATTTGCAGTGAATCCCGATTTGGAAATGAATGAACACATGATTAAAAAACATTACGAACGCAAGCACGGAAAGAATGCCTATTACGGGCAGAAATAGATTTTTAGATTTAGAGATATTAGTATTGAGACTAAATTTTATTTTAAAGAAATCTCACGACTCATATCTCATTACTCAATACTGATTAAGATGAAAAAATACGTTATAGGACTCGACTATGGTAGCGATTCGGCCCGTGCATTAATTGTTGATGCATCGAACGGTCAGGAAATGGCTACATCAGTAAAATATTATCCACGTTGGACCGAAGGAAAATATTGCGATCCGGCCAAAAATCAATACCGTCAGCATCCGAAGGATTACCTTGAGGTGATGGAAGCTTCCATTGTTGAAGCCTTGTCGAAATGTGATCCTTCGGTTGCTAAAAATGTGGTAGGAATTTCATTCGATACTACAGGAAGCACACCTGCATTAACCGATGCCAACGGAACCCCCTTGGCTATGCTGGACAGTTATGCTGAAAATCCAAATGCGATGTTTATTCTTTGGAAAGATCATACTGCCGTTAAAGAAGCCGATGAAATAAATGAACTGGCCCGTAAATGGGACGTCGACTTTACTAAATACGAAGGTGGTATTTATTCGTCGGAATGGGTATGGGCTAAAGTACTGCACATGCTTCGCATCGATTCTTCTTTAAAAAATAAAGCGGTGTCGTGGGTGGAATACTGTGATTGGTTGCCGGCTGTTTTAACCGGAAATACGGCTTTGAAAAGTTTAAAGCGAAGCCGATGTGCAGCGGGACATAAAGCTTTATGGCATACCGATTGGAATGGTCTTCCTCCTGAAGAATTTTTAGTGGAGTTGGGACCTGAATTGGCCGGACTTCGTAAAAATCTATTTGATGAAACGTATACCAGTGATCAGTCTGTTGGTACATTAACAGCCGAATGGGCAACTAAACTAGGCTTGCCTGCCACTGTAGTGGTTGGTGTTGGTGCCTTTGACGCGCACATGGGGGCTGTTGGTGCCGAAATTGAACCCAATACGCTGGTGCGGATCATGGGAACTTCAACTTGCGACATCATTGTTTCGCCGAAAGAAGAAATAGAAAACAAGCTGATTGCCGGAATTTGTGGTCAGGTCGATGGTTCGGTTATTCCCGGAATGGTTGGCCTCGAAGCTGGTCAGTCCGCCTTTGGAGATGTATACGCCTGGTTCAAAAATGTGCTGAGCTGGCCCTTGCAATTCCTCGATGATCAGGAACAAGCGCGATTAATCGAAGATAAAATCATTCCGGCCTTGTCTGAGGAAGCGATGAAAATTCCGATTGAAGAATCGACCATTGTGGCTACCGACTGGCTGAACGGTCGTCGTACTCCCGATGCCGATCAAAATGTTAAAGGAACCATAACCGGCTTAAACTTGGGATCGTCAGCACCGCGTATTTTCCGTGCTTTGGTGGAGGCTACCGCCTTTGGATCTAAAGCCATTGCCGACCGTTTTGTAGAAAATGGAGTGAACATTAATTCTGTTGTTGCCATTGGTGGTGTAGCCAAAAAATCACCATTCGTGATGCAAACCATGGCCGATGTGATGAACATGCCCATTAAAGTAGCCAGTGCCGATCAATGTGTGGCCCTGGGAGCAGCCATGTTTGCTGCTGTTGCAGCGGGTGTTTATGCCACTACAGAAGAAGCGCAAAAAGCGATGGGACAAGGTTTCGAAAAAGAATACCACCCAATTGCTGAAAATGTTAAAGCTTATGCTGAAATTTATAAGAAATACATTGAAATAGGTAAAAGTCATTAGTCACTTGTCACTAGTCATTAGTCAGGAGGTCATACTTATTTTCCTGTTGACTAATGACTGTTGACTTATAACTAAAATAAACCATAAACTATGAAAACAACTATTTTTTCAACATTCGTTATTTTGATGACATTCTTTCAGTTGAATGCGCAAAATACCTTGACCCTGCAAGTTGATCAGGCGAAAACTATAATCAATAAGAACATTTACGGACAGTTTTCCGAGCATCTTGGAACGTGTATTTATGAGGGAATTTATGTTGGCGAGGATTCTGATATTCCTAACATTCATGGCTATCGTACTGATGTTGTAGAAGCATTTAAAGAATTAAAAGTTCCTGTTTTACGCTGGCCTGGTGGTTGTTTTGCCGATACTTACCATTGGAAGGATGGTATTGGGCCAAAAGAAGATCGCCCATCCATTGTCAATGTATTTTGGGGAGGTGTTACCGAAGACAATAGTTTTGGTACACATGAATTTTTAGATTTTTGTGAGTTAACCGGAATCCAACCCTACCTGAGTATTAATGTTGGATCAGGTACTGTGCGTGAAGCTGCCGAATGGGTAGAATATGTGACCTCGTCCAACGAAAGTCCAATGACTGATCTGCGTAAGAAAAACGGTAGAGAAGATCCATGGGATGTAAAATTCTGGGGTATCGGAAACGAAACCTGGGGATGTGGTGGAGATATGACTCCTGAATACTATGCCAACATTTATCGTCACTATGCAGGTTATGTTCGTGGCGACGGGTTCCAGAAAATAATTTGTGGTCCTTCATCGGACGATACGCACTGGACGGAAAAAATTATGGAAGGAATGAAGGGTAAGATGCACATGACTCAGGGCATGTCGATGCACCATTATACCTTGCCTACCGGAAGTTGGAGTGGGAGCAAAGGCTCGTCAACCGATTTTGGTGAAGAGATGTGGTTCAAAACCATCAAAAGCACCCTGGTTATCGAGAAGTACATCAATGATCATTTGGCTGTTATGGATAAATATGATCCCAGAGGCCGCGTAAAATTGATTGTTGACGAGTGGGGAACATGGTACGATAAATTAGAAGGTACAAAAGATGGTTTCCTGCAACAGCAAAATACCGTTCGCGATGCAGTTGTTGCCGGTGTTAACCTGAATATTTTCAACAACCATGCCGATAGAATCAGTATGGCGAATATTGCACAGGTCGTCAATGTATTGCAAGCTATGATTCTAACCAAAGGCCCGCTAATGGTTAAAACGCCTACCTACTATGTGTTCAAAATGTACAATGTACATCAGGATGCAACCCTTATTCCTTCGGTATTGACCACTGAAGATTATGAGTTTAACGGCGAAAAAATTCCGGCCCTCACTTCTTCTGCTTCAATCAAAGATGGCGTGGTCAGCATTACTTTTTCAAATGCCAATCCTAACAAATCAGAGTTGGTCGAATGTAATTTAGGCGATCAACAGTATAAAACCATTTCTGGTAAAATTGTAAATGGTGATAAAATCACTGCTTACAACGACTTTGGCCAACCAGAAAAGGTAGGCATTGCTGATTTTAAAGTGGAAAAGCCTAAAAAGGGAAGTTTAAAGGTAGAAATACCTGCGCATTCAGTAGTTTTGATACAACTTCAATAATCTAACAAACAAAATAGTATGAATAGGAAATTATCATTGAAAGGTTTTGTGTGGACAATGCTGGCATTCGCTTTGTTTAGTTGTGCCGAAAAACAACCCTCGGTTTTTACCGATGCTGTTAATGCCATTGATGCAAAAGCTTTTCAAAAAACACTGGACGAAAAACCGGTTGATTTATACACCCTTGTTGGTGAAAATGGAATATGCGTTAAAGTGACCAATTACGGTGCACGTATTGTAGCTATTTGTGTACCCGATGCGAATGGAAATCCTGTTGATGTAGTAGCAGGTTACGACAATCTTGATGATTATAAATCATTACGCGAAGCCTATTTGGGAGCGGCCATTGGTCGTTATGGTAATCGAATTGCTATGGGAAAATTCACACTGGATAGTGTCGAATATCAGCTTCCTCAAAACAATGGTGTAAACAGTTTGCACGGTGGCCCAAGAGGTTTTCACGACAGGGTTTGGGAGGCCACTTTGGTCGATCAAAATAAAATTTTGTTTACCTACACTTCAAGTGATGGCGAAGCAGGTTATCCTGGCAATTTGGAAATTTCAATGACTTACGAATTGACTTCAGAGAACGCCATTCGTATTGAATATACCGCGACTACCGATAAAGCAACAATTGTTAATTTAACGAATCACTCTTACTTTAACTTGTCAGGTGAAGGTGCGCCAACCATCAACGATCATGTGTTAATGATCAAGTCGAATTACATCACACCTGTGGATTCAACATTAATTCCAACCGGAGAAATGATGGATGTGGCAGGTACAGCCTTCGATTTTAATGCGCCAACAGTAATTGGTGATCGTATCGAGGAAGATGATATTCAATTAAAATATGGTATGGGTTACGATCACAATTGGGTGATCAATAAAAAAGAAGACGGAGTTGAATTGATTGCTTCCATTTATTCACCCGTTACCAAAATTAACATGGATGTTTTAAGCGATCAACCGGGAATTCAATTTTACGGAGGTAATTTTATGACCGGATTGGAAATTGGAAAATCGGGAAAGCCATATCCATTTAGAAGTGCATTGTGTCTGGAAACACAGCATTATCCTGATTCACCAAATCAGCCTGAATTTCCATCCACCGTACTTCGTCCCGATGAAAAATACAAACACGTTTGTATCTACAAATTTTCAGTGTTAAAATAAATTTGGCAAACATACAGATATTAGAAAGGAGGGCTTAGGTTCTCCTTTTTTTATTTTAGATAAAATGCTTTCCATATTGATTTGTCTCCATACTGCAACCAATATTAGACCCGTATACTTTGGCTTAACTTTATCTTTGAAAAATTCATCTTTTATAAGTTTTGAAGCCCATGAAATTATTCTATTGTTTTCCGGGGCTATGATTGGGAAGACGATTGCAGAACCATGCTCTATACCGGGATTGATAGCAGGGGAGAGTGTTTCTGGTGTAAAAAATTCATTGATAAAGAGGTGGATCGATGCGATGGAGTGGTAAATGAAACTTCGCTGCTTCACATTTACAATGCCTTGGGTGAAAATGTATATCAACAAATAATTCAGGATGCATAGGAACCGATTCAACTTGACTTGCCATCAGGAATGTATTTGGTCACAGTTAGGAACTCTAAGGGCAATACGCAACAGAAAATACTCATTGGGAAGTAATGTGGCAGTTGTTAACTGCCATGAGGTTAGGTGTTAATATGTCGTGGTGCCGATTTATCTTTTTGTCCACCCCGTATATTCATCCATCCACGTCGTCCTTGTGCAGGCTTTATAGATTTGTTTTGAAAGAAAACGTAACGGAATGACCGACTTTTTAGGTCTTGTAAATCCAGAACGGATTCAGAATGACACAAAAATATTTTATAACTTAAATGATACAATATGAAATTTTTTTCCTTTATAATGATGGCATGCATTTTTACTATGGTAGTGAATGCACAAACCACCATTGATATTAGTGCTTTGGATGCAGCATATACCAAAACAG
Organism: Prolixibacteraceae bacterium; assembly: GCA_041821245.1. Classification (GTDB taxonomy): domain Bacteria; phylum Bacteroidota; class Bacteroidia; order Bacteroidales; family Prolixibacteraceae; genus Roseimarinus. The sequence continues at coordinate 3,210 of JBGUEP010000015.1, read as the reverse complement.
TCGATGATGTGTTAGTTATTGATGTTGCGACAGCTTCTTCTACTATCGCTGCCCCAAAGTTGGGCTTTGCGAACCCCTTCAAAGGCGTAAGCTTTACTGAAGCTGAAATTTCCTTTGATGTTAATAATTACCATGGGGTTGATTCAATCAAAGTGCTGGGAGCCTTAATGTCAATTTTTGACCCTGCATTAGGCCGTTTATATTTCACTAATGGTTCTTATTTGGGCTACAATGATGGACAATTTTTCGATGCCAACTTGATTAGTTATGCTGTTGGAACTGATTTTATTGGTGGAAATACCTGGAAAAGTATCAAATTGCAGTTTACTGCTACCGGATATGCCATGTATGTTGACGGTACGCTTGCATTCGATCAAAGTAGTACCAATGTTACCATTGCCGGTGACCTTACCGATTATGGTAAGTTAATTGCATTTTTGCAAAATGCCGAAACGTTTGCCATTGGTGCCGGCTCATGGTGGAGCGATAATACCCGACCTGACGGTACGTATTGGGATGCCCAATTCAGTTACCTGAAAAACATCAAATTTACCCCCAATTTTTCAAGTGCTACTGCTGTAAATCAGCTTGGATTAGATGATAATGGTGAAGTGATAAGCGAAGATTTTTACAGCATAACCGGAATAAAAGTGGCCGGCAGATTCCAGGATTTAAAACCGGGTGTTTACATTAAGATGGCTAAGTTTAGCAATGGCGTAGTCAAAAGTACAAAAGTTGGTAAAATTCAATAATTTGATTCAACAGTTTTTTAATAATAGTATAAAAATAGGTTTAGGTAGTATGATTTGAAAGAATCAGATTTAGTTAGTAGAATGCCGCTGGATTTCAGCGGCATTTTTCATTTCTACTCTCAATTTTATTCTATTTTCAATTCGCCTTTCAGTTGCTGATCAGCACTCGATGTTCCCACAAAAAATTTCAGTGTCCCTTTCTCAAGAATAAAGCTGTGTTCATTACTATTCCAGTATTTTAAATCTTCTGAATCAAGCTGAATCGCCACCTGTTTGCTTGTTCCTTTGGGCACAAATACCCGTTCAAATCCTTTAAGGGCAATTTTTGCACGTTTAATTTTTGAATCAGGAAAGCTCACATACAATTGCGGAACTTCGTCACTGTCGTACTTTCCTGTATTTTGTAGATCGAAAGTGAGCTCTACTTTTTCTCCATTTTTTAAAGTTTTTGAGTCGCTTTTCAAATTGGAGTATTTAAAGCTGGTGTAGCTTAATCCATATCCAAATGGGTACAAAGGGGTTTGGGTATCGTACATATAGGTGCGACCTTTGGTAATGTCGTACTCCAAAATGGGTAGTAATTGATCGATGCTTGAGCTCCATGTTTGGACCAACCTACCGGCCGGGCTTATTTTCCCGAATAGTACATCGGCTAATCCATTGCCAAGTTCCTGGCTCGATTGGGTAAGGTGGATGATGGCAGGCAGATGCTCATTGGACCAGTTGATGGCATACGGAAAACTCGACACCAAGGCAAGTACTGTATTGGGATTGGCTTTGTAGACCAATTTTACCAAATCTTCTTGTTCCAGGGAGATGGCTTCACGATCAATTTCCTCTCTTCCATCACTGGGCACATAGTTTTGGCCCCATTTCAGTCCATACGATAGGGGATGATTTCCCACGCATACAAGAGCGATATCGGCTTTTGATGCGGCAATAATTGCTGAATCGGCTTTGTTGCTGGCTGCAAAAAGGACTTCCACGTCATTCCCTACTGCATTTTTAATGCCTTGCAGAATGGAAACCCGGTAAGGTGGTGTTCCTGAATACCAGTCGGAAATCACTTCGTCGGCGCGTGGTCCAATCACCGCAATGGTTTTGATTTTATTCGCATTAAGTGGCAGTAGTTGCTTTTCATTCTTTAATAAAACAACTGATTTTGCGGTGATTTCGCGCACCAACTGCTGATTTTCTGGTTTGAACCAGGGTTCAAGCGTATCGGTAATTCCAATTTGAGCATAGGGATTCTCTGATGAATTGTCGAACAAACCCAACTTCAATAAAACACGTAGCGATCCACGCAAAACTTCGTCAATTTCTTGTTCCGTGACCATGCCCTTATCAAAGGCTGATTTTAGTGGTTCTTTATAATCATCGAGGAACATGGTGATGCCTGTTTTGATACAGGCAACGGCAGCCGTTTCCAAATCGGGATAATACTGATGGGTTGTAAGCAATTGTCGATAAGCCCCACCATCGGTGGCAATAATACCATTTTGTCCCCATTCGGCTTTGGCTATTTCAAGGTTCATGGGGTGCACGGCACAAGGGATGCCGTTGTACTTGTTATAAGCACACATGTAAGCTCTGGAACCGCCTTCTGTGATGCCTTTGTAAAATGCATAGGCATAATATTCGCGGAACAAACGGTCGTCGAAGTTGGATGAGTTATACGAGCGGTTATTTTCGTTGCTGTTGGCTAGAAAGTGTTTCATCAAGGAGGCCGTTTTCCAATACTTCGGGTCATTGCCCTGCAAGCCTTTTACGAAGGCGACGGTCATTTTTGAAGCTAAAAAGGCATCTTCACCATAACATTCTTCGGTTCGTCCCCAGCGGATATCACGACCTAGATCGGCATTTGGTGCCAACACAATTAAACCACCACTGGCATATTTAGGACTTTGTGTGAGGTATCGGCACTCTTCTGCTTCGAGCGACGCTGCTTTTTTAATTAACTCAGGATCCCAGGTTTCAGCCAGTCCATAGGCTTGCGGAAAAGTTGTTGTTGGTGCTTCGCCTTTGCCTTTGACCGCCCAGTTGGCCGGTCCGCTTAAGGCTAGTCCGTGCAAACCTTCTACAATTCGATGTCGTTTGATTCCCAATCGTGGTATTTCCGGTCGGGTGGAAAGACACGTGATTTTTTCATCGATGGTCATCAGGGATATTAAATTATCGAGCCGACTCTCATCCGATAAATGGGCTTGTTGAAAAGGATAGGTTTGTGCATTCGCTCTGAATTGCAACAGCAAAACAAGAGCGAAGAAAATTAGTTTTTTCATAAAATCAGGTTTAATAGTTAGCATATGTAGCAGATTTGTAATAAATGTGGCATTTAAATCAAATTTAGAAAGCGTAAATTATAAAAATTGGGTTCAAATTGCATTTATTTTTTTGTTCAATGAGTCCACTCTAAAAAGGTATCGTACAACCATATTAATCTGGTATATAGTTGTTT
>JBGUEP010000014.1:0-157269 GCA_041821245.1 Prolixibacteraceae bacterium | reverse complement strand
CTTGGCGAACTCAAGAACTTTCATCTTGACAGCACGTTACCATGCCCGACACACAAAAAAGCCTCTGTTTAAAGACAAACAGAGGCGATGTATCAATTATTTTTGAGCAATAACAAGCATTTGGAAGTCGTCAGTATTCAACCTCCTGTTTCGTTGAAAATCGCCAATTTTGCATCCAAAAATATCAATCGAATTAAAATCAAGTAGTTTTAACATGAACTGAATTTCTGATGGAACGTAGTACCTTTCATTACATTTCAGTTCCATTTGCTTTCCATCATCGTCTTCGATTTGATTGATTGAAAAATCTCTAAACTGCATCAAATCGAAGGCCCCATCGTAATAGGTGGGATTTTCTGAATTCATGAATTCCTTAACAGAATGAAAAAGTGGAAACAATGCATTCAGACAATTAAATACCAGTTTCCCTCCGGGTGCAACGCATGATGCTGCATTTTTAAGGATGGCAAAATTCATTTCGTCGGTTTCCATCAAAGAAAAACCTCCTTCGCAAAGCATTAGTACCATTTCGAACTTTTCATCAAAATGAAAGTTCCGGGCATCGGACTGAAAAAATTGAACGTCAACTTTAGCTTCCCTCGCCTTTTCTTTCGCGCGGTTCAACATATTTGCCGATAAGTCGATACCGGTAACCTGATATCCACGCTTTGCCAGTTCGATCGAATGCCGGCCTGTACCGCAGCCAATGTCCAGAATATTAATGTGCTTGTTGAAGTCCACTTCTGTTTCCAGAAAATCAACTTCTTGAAGTGTTCCTTTTGTATATGGTTCGTTATCGTAATTTTTAGCATAATTTGAGAATAATTCCTCATACCATTGTTTCATGATTGTAAATTTTAAATGAAAAATCGAGAAAAATAAATTTACGAATAGCCGGGCCGCAAAAGAATTTGCCGCTTAAACAGATTAAAAGCCGTAAGCCCGGCTTAGACCGATAGAGAAAAATTAAGTTTCATAAACTGAATTGTGACCCAAATATAGAAAAATGCAAGCATTTAGCCGTACTATTTTTCAAAAAACATGGGTTTTCATTTTATAATTCGGTTCAAATAATGACTTTTGTAAAAAATATGGAAATATGAGTAACGACTGGAAAGAACGCTTAGGAGTGGTATTTTCGACCAATCCCGAACATCAATTCAATTACGACCAAGAAAATGAAGAAGATACCTTACCCGCTCAGCAACAAGATTTGCGGGTTACATTGGACAAAAAACAAAGAGGCGGAAAAAAAGTAACACTTGTTACGGGCTTTGTTGGTTCCTCTGATGATCTAAAAGCTTTAGGAAAACTTCTAAAAACCAAATGTGGTGTTGGAGGCTCAGCAAAAGATGGGGAAATCCTCGTCCAGGGCGATTTCAGAGATAAAGTTTTAGAGATTTTAAAAAAAGAAGGCTATAAAGTGAAACGTTCGGGAGGATAAGGATACCTATTGAGTATTTAGAAATGATGATAGATATGGATTCAAAAATTACGCAAAACTATTTCCTGCTTTCCTTGAATCCCCAAAAAGGGTATTATTATAATATGGGGACAGAATTCAGCTATGGACTATTGGGTGCTATCCTCATGGATTTATACAAAGCCAATCGAATTTCGCTCGCAAACAGAGTGGTCACTATTGTGGATGCCAGTCCTGCCAATGCCAGGTATTTTGATCGGGTATTGGAACTTTTACAACAAAAGAGATCCATGCGAATAGGTTCATTGATATCGCGAATGGGCTTCAGGGCCAACAGGTACAAACAGGAATTGGCTGAGCAGCTCATTCAAGAAAAATTGCTGATTAAAGTGCGCAAGAAATTTCTGTTTATTCCTTATAACCGTTATTACCCCAACGATCGCGAACAACGCATGAGTATCATTCGACGCCTTCGTGACATTCTGCTTCGTAAGGAACAACCTCTGCCCGAAGAAATGTACCTGCTTTCACTGATCAGAATAACCCGGCTATTTCGGGCCTTGTCGGATCGCAGGGACGAACGTAGCGCAATGCGACAACAATTGAAGTTGATAATGGCTCATTCATCCGATTTCACCAACGACCATCAAAATTTGGAAGTCCTTCACAATGCTATAAAGCGAGCCATCATGGCCGCCCATGCAGCAAAAAGCGCACATTAATCAACAGGCTATTTTGAAATGAAATGCTCGTTGGAAACCAAGCGTACAGTTTCCTTAGCAATCACCAATTCTTCGTTGGTTTGAACAATCATAACCTGCACTTTTGAGCAATCGGTGCATATCTTAGAATCACGTCCGCGTAATCCTTTATTCATTTCCTTATTCAAGGTAATACCAATGTATTCCATATTGCTCAGGCAGAGTTCACGAACCAACCAATTGTTTTCACCAATACCACCTGTCATGATAACCAAATCGCAACCATTTAACTCAGCGGCATAAGCTCCAATGTAGTGTTTCACGCGGTGAGCATAAGCATTTAAAGCACGAGCTGCCTCCTTATTCCCGGCCATCATTGCATCGGCTAAATCGCGCATATCGGAAGAAAGACCATCGGATAATCCAAGCATACCACTCTTTTTGTTCAGCAATTCCACCACCTCGTTTAAGGGCAGTTTTTCCTGTTCCATCAAAAACTCAATGATTCCGGGATCGACCACTCCGCTGCGGGTACCCATTACCAAACCATAGTTTGGAGTAAAGCCCATCGAGGTTTCAATCGATTTTCCTTTATCAATTGCTGTAACTGAAGCACCATTTCCCAAATGGCAAGTGATAATCTTCTTTTTAGTAATATCCCATCCCAGTATCTCGCACGCTTTTTCAGCTACATATTTATGACTGGTTCCGTGAAAACCATACCGACGAATGTGATATTTTTTATATAAACTGTAAGGAATCCCATACAAATAGGCCTTTTCGGGCATGGTTTGATGGAAAGCCGTATCGAATACTCCTACTTGTGGCTTGCCGGGCAATAAACGCTGCATGGCTTCAATTCCATGCACATTTGCAGGATTGTGCAAAGGCGCCAAATCAAACAATTCTGTAACCTTGTTAATAACATCCTGATCAATGAGTACGCTATCAGAAAAATACTCACCACCATGAACAATGCGATGCCCTACAGCATCGATCTCCTGCAATGAAGCCAACACCGATTGTCGTTTATCAGTTAACAATTTTAAAATTAAATCGATACCTGATGTATGATCTTCAATAAAGCTGACAACTTCAATGGTCTCTTTACCTTCAACTTTCTGAACAATACTACTTTTGGTTGTTCCAATTCGATCGATTTGACCTTTTGCTAAAACAGAATATTCCTCTTCAATTTTCAGCAACTGATATTTTATTGATGAACTGCCACAGTTTAGAATAAGTACTTTCATTGGTTTTGGTTTTTGGTTGTAAAATAGCGCTTTATCCTTCTATTATTTTTTTGGTATCAAGAGCAATCATTAATTCCTCATCGGTAGGAACAATCATGATTTTAACTTTGGAACCCGGTTTACTAATAACAATTTCTTTACCGCGTGAACCGTTGTTTAATGTATCATCAATCTCAAAACCTAGCCAGTTCAGTTCATCACAAACACCTTTGCGTGTAATATCAGCATTCTCTCCAATTCCTCCAGTGAAAATAAGAATATCACAACCGTTCATTGCTGCGGTATAGGAGCCGATGTATTTTTTGATCCTGTAATCGTACATCTTCATGGCTAAAATAGCCAATTCATTTTTGTCCTTAATGGCTGCATCTTCGATGTCGCGTGCATCGGATGAAATATTGGTAATCCCCAACATGCCACTGTGTTTATTGAACAAAGCAGAAGCAGATTCCACGCCAATATTTTCTTTCTCCATCAGGAAAAGAACGGCACCAATATCTAAATCGCCGGCGCGGGTACCCATCAAAAGACCTTCGATAGGAGTAAAACCCATACTTGTATCAACCGACTGACCATTTTTTATGGCTGCAATAGAAGCCCCATTTCCTAAATGGCAAGTAATTATTTTTTGAGTGTTATAGTCAAGTCCTAAAATTTCGCAGGCCCGTTGACTAACATATCGGTGACTGGTACCATGAAAGCCATATCGACGAACACCATATTTTTTATATAAACTGTATGGAATACCATACATATACGCTTCTTTCGGCATTGTTTGATGAAAGGCCGTATCGAAAACTGCAACTTGATTTAGTCCGGGAATTAAATCATTAATGGCTTCAATTCCTTTCAGGTTGGGCGGGTTATGAAGGGGTGCCAATTCGATGCACTTTTCCATCTCATCAATCACCATGTCATCAATAAGAACACTTGCACTAAATGACTCACCACCATGAACAACACGATGTCCAACTGCAGAAATTTCCTTTAAATCATTAATACAACCGTGTTTTTTACTGGTCAAAACCCCTAAAACATATTCTATGCCTAATTTATGATCCAAGATTTCTCCGTTAAAGACCACTTTTTCACCTGATTCTTTGGTCAGCTTAAGTTGTGAACCATTTAAGCCAATTTTTTCAACCAAACCTTTTGCCAATACAGTACGATTGGTCATGTTAAAAAATTGGAATTTTATGGATGAACTACCACAATTCAATACTAATATTTTCATTTTTCGGTATCTTCTGATGTATGATTAACTACCTTATCTCCTGCCTCATCGTATTCAAAAAAACCTTTTCCTGAATGCAATCCATAATGTTGCTGACGAATGAGTTTTTTGATTAAGGGATTGGGTTTGAACCGGGCATCACCAAATTCATTAAAAAGGTTTTCCATCCAACGTGTTACCCTATCTAGTCCTATAATATCAGCAATGGAAAAAGGTCCAAGTCTCAATCCATACCCAACCACCATAAGTTGTTCAATATCGTCACGGTTACTTATTCCTTCCATAACCATTTCGCAGGCTTCATTTAATATCACCGTAAACATACGAACGCTAACCAATCCAACCGACTCCTCAACAGGAATGGCTTTCCGCTTAATCATTTGAATAAACTGCAATACTTTCGCATAAGCCCAGTTTGCAGTGAACAAACCTTTGGTTATTTCAACGACGGTTGATTCCACCGAATTGATCATAAAGTGAATGCTAATGCAACGTCCTTTATGGATTAGATTTTCCGAAAGATCAGAAATAATAACAGTGGTCGAATTTGTGGCAAGTATACAAGTTGAATCTACTATTTTTTCAAGATCTTCAAAAATTTGTTTCCTTGCTTCGAAACTGCGTCCTTTTCCCGTTGTAGGAACTGTTTCAATCACCAAATCACAATCCTTAAAGTCATCCAAATTCAGTGTGCCTTTAATGCGCGACATCACCGCTTTTTTTTCCGACTCGGTTGATCCCCAGTTTTTTATGCGACGATCAAGAATGTCGCCAATTTTAAGGATCGAATTTTCTATTTTTTCTTCGGATGTTTCTCTGAAAATTACATCCATTCCATACGAACTGCAAACACGGGCAATGTATTGCCCATCGTTACCACAACCTACAATTCCAACTTTTGAAAATAATTTGGTTGATTTGGTTTTTCTGCTTAATCCGAATTCTTCAATTGTTTCTATAATTGGCTGAGCCATAATTTCTCAATTTCAGGGTTAATTATTACTTCCTGCCTGGTTAGCAGTTATGGCCACCATGTTGACAATATCGCTTACCGAACAACCACGGGACAAATCGTTAATTGGAGCTGCCATTCCCTGTAAAATAGGACCAATAGCTTCAGCACCTGCAAAACGTTGAACCAGTTTGTAGCCGATATTACCGGCTTCGAGTGTTGGAAATACCAACACATTGGCCTTACCTGCCACTTTACTGCCTGGCGCTTTCAATTGACCAACAGACTCAACAATAGCTGCATCGAGTTGTAATTCACCGTCGATCAATAAATCTGGCGCCATTACTTTTGCCAGTGCTGTTGCGGCAACCACTTTGTCGACCATAGCATGCTGTGCACTTCCATGAGTTGAAAAACTCAAGAGTGCTACTTTAGGAACCATTCCCACTATAGCCTGTGCTGTTCGTGCCGATGTAACGGCAATTTCAGCCAATTGCTTTTCATCAGGGTCAGGCATCACTGCGCAGTCGGCAAAAACCAACACCCCATCGTGCCCAAATTTCTTATCTACAAACATTAAAAATGCTCCGGAAACCACACTACTTCCAGGTAACGTTTTAACGTATTGGAATGCAGGCCGAAGTACATCGCCTGTTGCATTTATAGCCCCAGCCAATTCTCCATCAGCATCACCAGCTTTAATCATTACCGGTCCAAAATAGAGGGGATCTTCCAAGAGCTTTAATGCATCTTGCTTAGTCAATCCTTTACTTTTTCTTATCTGGACCATCATATCAGCATAAGGAGCACGCTTCGCATCCGTTTTCGGATTAACAATTTTTGCTTTTTCAATGTTAACACCCAAAACTTCGGCTTTTGCTTTAATTTCTGCTTCATCACCCAACAAGATGAGTTGAGCAATATTTTCACGAAGTATAATTTCTGCTGCTTTTAAGGTTCTTTCTTCTGAACCCTCAGGAAGGACAATTCTTTTATTCAACAAAGAAGCCTTTTTCTTTATTTGATCAATCAATTCCATTTCTACCTCTTTCTAACTAAATTATCTTACAAAAGTAAGCTTTTTAGTTTTTTGAGTTAAGTGAAAAAAGTCATTTCGAAGATTTTTTTCGAAAATTTTAAAAATTGGACCAAAAGGAATGCTTTGTGACTGAAATTGAACTTGTTCAAACAAACACAACATACAGATTTATTGCCTTTTAAAAAGAACAATTTAATCCTCAATCCCTTATTTTGAATGAAACTAAACTAGGGACTACATTAACTAAATGTAACCTGTACGCCAGTAAACAGAAAAATTAAGATTAAAGATTTGGACAAAATTTAGGATACTCCCCATATTCGTTGTATCCAATTTGGCTATCTTCGAGCATAAATATCAGAAATGCAAGTTGACCTATGATGGGAACAAGAATGACCATCCCCCACCATGCGCTCCTTCCGGTATCGTGTAAACGTCGAACAACTAATGCAATCACAGGTACTACAACAAAAAGTCCGTATACAGTATTACCTATTTCATAAAATATTTCTGAATTATCGTTGCTGAAAAAATAATAGAAAAAAGTAAGAAGAAAAAGCACAATTCCGTGAGCAATGGCAAATGTCCAAAATTCTTCTCTTCGTGATCGACCTTCAAAGTAAAAGGCTTGCTTATAAGCTTCAATTAAATAATGCATGATTGGTTAGTTTTGGTTAATAAAAAAAAACATTAAAAGCACATATAAAATATAACTATAAATAATTCATTCTAGTATGTGCTCAAGTATATGATTAATATCACCAATAAAAGGTTGCTTCATTGGTGTAAATATATTTAAAGTACAGCAAATTTACGAGTATATTTTTGAAGAAATCAATAGAATCTCCTAAAAAAGCTTAAAATCAAAATCCCTTTTCTAAAAATGTTATTTTTGAACTCTTAATCACTGACAAAGATGAAAAAAATCGTTTTATATATTTTATTCCTAATTCCCACTATAGGCTGGGCACAGTTGAATACAACCAATGCTATTCATGGCGGAAGAAGCCGTTTATATTTTGGAAATTATACTGGTGCTATTGAGAACTTTAACATGGTAATTAAGATCAAACCCTATTTACCTGAGCCCTATTTTTACCGGGGGGTGGCTAAATTAAATCTGGAAGATTACCGTGGAGCCAAACGCGATTTGGATAAAGCCATTGAAATTAAACCCTATTACCCTGAAGCCATTATGTATCGTGGAATGGTGAATTACAACCTCAAAGAATTCGATTCAGCCATGAACGATTATTCTGAAGCCATGACCATGGACGGCGAAAACGCTGATATTTATAATAATCGAGGCATTTGCAAAGCAGCCATGCGTGATTTTGATGGTGCCATTGCCGATTATACCAAATCAATCGACCTGAAACCAAAAAATTTTAATGGTTATTTAAACAGAAGCATCGCTTACCAAATTCAAAAAGAATGGAACAAAGCCATTGACGATTGTAATGAACTCATACGAATTAGACCGAACTCACCAATGGGTTACATGAGTCGTGGACTAATCAAGATTGAAAAAGAAGATTTTGCCGGTGCATTACGTGATTTTGACATGGCCATCTATTTAGATCCACAGAATGCCTTTGCTTATCAGAACCGTGGATTGGTAAAACAGCAACTCGAAAGCTTTGAAGCCGCCATTATGGATTACAATGTGGCCATCAGTATTGACAATAAAATGGCCAGTGCCTATTTTAACAGAGGAATTGCCAAGGAAATGACCGGAAAGTCGGATTACCAGAAAGATTACGATATGGCTTCCCTACTTGATCCTCGCTTTGCAAAACGTCCGTGGCAAACTCCGGAAGAACGCGAAAATAGCCAAAAACAACAAATGCAGGCCTGGCAAAACCAAGGTCAACCATCGTCAGTTGGAGCAAAGGACAGTACTCTTGTTTTAAAGAAGGAGACAAAAGAAGAAGACGAAAAAACACTCAAAATAGATCTTGATGAACTTCGAATTCGAAAAATGAAAGCAAATTTGGTTGCAGAAGATACACGGGAAATCCCGGGAGAAGAAGAAGAATCGGGTAAAATCCAGAATAAAACCATCAGTATTCGCTTACAACCCATGTTTGAAGTGGCTGTAATTAATAAAAACGATGCTGATAATGAAACCGTAGGCTATTTCAATATGGTAATTGAAAATTTAAATGCTAAAAACAACTACCAACCTTATCTAACCATCACCAATTTACCTCCAACAGCACTCGCTAAAACCAGCGACTACCGGAATCAAATATTAGCCTTCGATGAGCGCATCAAACAGAACAATGACATCAGCAACAATTACCTTTACAGAGGTATATTCAAATCGCTCATCATGGACTTCTCCAACGCAATTGACGATTTCAACAAAGCCATCAAACTGGACGAAAGAAACTTATTGGCCTATTTTATGCGAGCAAATGCTGAAGCAAAAATGATTGAAGCCATAGAAAAAATTGCCGATCAAAACGAAATGATTACCGCAAGCCAGGATAAGATTAAAGAATATCCAAAAACCAAAAAAGAATTAGAAGAAATTAACGGAGCGCTCGATGAAATATTTACAGACTATTCAGTGGTGTTGTACATGAACCCTAACTTTTATTTTGGCTATTTCAATCGAGGTAATATCTATTGTAAAAATGAAAAGTACCTTGCCGCCATGGATGAATACGATAAAGCAATCGCCATTGATCCTGAATTTGCAGAAGCTTTATACAATAGAGGTCTGGTAAAAATCTTACTCAACGACATTGAAGGAGGCGCTAAAGACCTGAGCCGTGCAGGGGAATTAGGCATTGAAGAAAGTTACAACGTGATCAAACGCTATTGCAACTAAGGCTACTTCGGCAAAACATTTGTTTTTAAAAACAAAACAATAAACTATTAATTCCGTCGAATAAATGGATATAATTTACATGCGACACAATAGCCGAAAGCACTTTCAAGAAAGGAAAATACACCTAACATTCCAGCAATTATGATGCAAAAGACACCACAACCAAATGCGTAGGCAATCAAGGAAACGATGGTAAGTACCAATCCAACCTGGGCTGCAAATATTTTTGGACCGGCATTGATCAATTTCTTAGGTAAATTAAAATACTTCCCCAACCATTTATTCAATTGACAAATGGGGCTGTATTTGCTATCAATGAAGCCACGAATCATAAAGTCAACCATAAGGAAAACCAAACCACCCCAAAAATCAAAAGCAACAAAAAGGGCTACAAATATTACCGTAAAAAAGGCATTCAAGCGTGATACCTTTTCATCAATTCTCTTATCCGTTATTGGGCAAACATTCTGCATAATTTTTCCTCCTTAAATAATATACGTCCAAAAATAAGCGAGCGAATCAACTTTATCGATTGAAAAAACCTTTAGCAGCTCTTTACCCGCAATACTTAACAATTAGCAAACATATCCTAGCTTTTTACTAGGTTATATTAGGCAATAGTAATGGAATTGACGTAAGGTTTGTTCATTCCTTACTCATTTTTTCTTCTATTTTTGTATTATGGCAAATCAACCACTGGCAGAACGGCTGCGGCCCAAAACTCTCGACACCTATATTGGTCAGGAACATTTAGTAGGTGAAAATGCGATACTTCGTAAGATGATTGAGACCAACACCATTAGTTCAATCCTGCTATGGGGGCCTCCCGGAGTTGGCAAAACTACGCTCGCACGAATTATCGCCACAACGCTCGATCGCCCGTTTTATACTTTAAGTGCGGTGAGTTCCGGAGTGAAGGATGTGCGCGACGCCATTGAAAAAGCGTCGAAGCAACAATTTTTCAATCGTCCAAATCCGATCCTGTTTATCGATGAAATTCACCGTTTCAGCAAGTCACAACAGGACTCATTGCTGGGGGCTGTTGAACAAGGTATTGTTACTTTAATAGGGGCAACAACCGAAAACCCCTCCTTTGAGGTCATTACGCCTTTGCTTTCGCGTTGTCAGGTTTATGTCTTAAAATCGTTGGAAAAAGAGGACCTGCAGAAGCTTTACGATCTGGCCATTACTACTGACCTTGAATTGAAGAAAATAAAATTCAAATTAAAGGAGAACGAAGCACTTTTTCGTTTTTCAGGAGGCGATGCCCGCAAATTATTGAACATTATTGAACTGGTGAGTTCCCATGCGGTAAATGGAAAAGTAACCATCAGCAACGATCTAATTACCAACTCTCTTCAACAAAACCCTTCGGCTTACGATAAAAATGGAGAAATGCATTATGATGTTATTTCAGCGTTTATCAAAAGCATCAGAGGGAGTGATCCCGATGCTGCCATTTATTGGCTGGCCCGAATGGTTGAGGGTGGCGAAGATCCTAAATTTATTGCGCGCCGTTTGGTCATTTCGGCAGCCGAAGATGTTGGTTTAGCGAATCCCAACGCCCTGCTTCTTGCCAATGCAGGTTTTGATACCATCAGCAAAATAGGATGGCCCGAAGGACGAATCGTTTTAGCCGAAGTGACCATCTATTTAGCTAGTTCACAAAAGAGCAATACCGCATACAATGCCATTGATGATGCTCTGCAGTTAGTAAAAAGCACAGGAAACCTGCCTATTCCACTTCACTTGAGAAATGCACCAACAAAACTGATGAAAGACCTGGGATACGGAAAAGGGTATAAATATTCCCATGCCTATAAAGACAATTTCGTTGATCAACAATACCTTCCCGATGAAATAAAAACAAATCGCATTTGGAAAGTTGGCACAAGTCAACAGGAACTTTCCATGAAAGAGCGTTTATTGAAATGGTGGGGAAAACGCTTCGAATAGATTTTCACCTTCGAAATCGCGAGTTTTACCGATTAACTTTTTTGCAAACAGACACCAACACTTAAACTTGTAATTAAAAAAAGTATGAGCACTTTAGGCAATCTATTATGGATCATTTTTGGCGGCTTCATCATCGCCATCGAATATGTAATTTCAAGTATCTTTCTGATGATTACCATTGTTGGTATTCCTTTCGGACTGCAAACCTTAAAGTTGGCTGATCTGGCTTTGTGGCCATTTGGACGCGACACCCGTTCCAATTCATTCTCTACAGGTTGCTTGGGCTTAGTTATGAACCTCATCTGGATTGTTGTAGGTGGATTCTGGATTTTCCTTACTCACCTTGTGTTGGGGGTTATTTTATCCATCACAATCATCGGAATTCCATTTGGGAAGCAGCACTTTAAACTGGCTGCATTAGCACTCAGCCCTTTCGGTCGTGAAGTTTACCGCAAATAATCTTGTACCCTTAGCATTCTTCTGCTACATTTGAATTTAAAATACAAACATGCTACCAACAATCAAAAACCTTCAACACATCAATTCAGGGCAATTTTTAATGCTGGCCGGACCTTGTGTCATTGAAGGCGAAACCATGGCACTTGAAATAGCAGAGAAACTTGTTTCGCTGTCAGAAAAATTTAAAATACCGTATATTTTTAAAGGATCGTACCGAAAAGCCAATCGTTCACGCCTCGATTCTTTTACCGGAATTGGTGATGAAAAGGCCTTAAAAATACTACGAAAAGTAGCAACTACATTTTCAATTCCTGTTGTTACCGATATCCACACAGCTTCAGAAGCTGAATTGGCTGCCGAATTTGTTGATGTACTTCAAATTCCGGCCTTCCTATGCCGCCAAACCGATCTGTTGGAAGCTGCTGCGAAAACAGGCAAAACGGTAAACATAAAAAAAGGCCAGTTTCTTTCGGCAGAATCGATGCAACATGCCGTTCAAAAAATCAGGGAAAATGGAAACAATAAGGTGATGTTAACCGAACGAGGAAATAGCTTTGGTTACCAGGATTTGATTGTGGATTACCGTGGCATCCCAGTAATGCAGAAAAATAATTGTCCGGTAATTTTAGACATTACCCATTCACTTCAACAACCGAACCAAGCCAGCGGAGTTACAGGCGGACAGCCTCAACTGATTGAGACCATTGCCCGCGCGGGAATTTCAATTGGCGTAGACGGTATCTTTGTGGAAACCCATCAAGATCCTTCGTTGGCAAAATCAGACGGTGCAAACATGTTGAAATTAGACAAAATGGAAAGCTTACTCTGGAAATTAGTTCAACTCCGAACAACTATAAATGGCTTCTAATTTCATCTTCAGCTCCTCTTTTTGTGAAAACAAGTTCGACACAGACAATATCAATAAATAGAAAAATACAAATCGGCCCCAAAAGTCTTTTAATTTTCTTTTTCAAGTCAAATTGCTCTTTTTTTTCGAACTTACGGATTGTAAAGTTGAACAATCGATGCTATAAAACATAAATGCGACATTCGCACAACAACCATTATAACAATATCTTACATCAATATTTCCCAAATAAGCATCAAATTTGATTGCACTTTTTAAATGAAATTTACCAAGAGATCAAACCTTGGTTCTATTTTCGGGTTCTTTTAAAACAAAACCTCAATCAAAAAGGGATTGTTTAACCCTAGTAAGAATTTAAAATATATTACATGAGTAAATTACTGGAAGGCAAGAAAGGTATCATTTTTGGAGCCTTGAACGAATTATCGATTGCCTGGAAAGTGGCTGAAAGAGCTGTTGAAGAAGGAGCTGAAATAGTTTTAACCAACACTCCGATGGCCCTTCGTATGGGCGAAACCCAAAAATTAGCCGATAAACTAAATACCATCCTTATACCTGCTGATGCCACTAGTGTTGAAGATTTGGATAAGCTGATGAAGGAAACTATAACGCATTTTGGTGGTCCGTTTGATTTTATTTTACATTCCATTGGAATGTCTCCAAACGTCCGAAAAGGAAGACATTATAGCGATCTCGATTACAACTACCTGGACAAAACTCTTGATGTATCTGCGGTGTCGTTTCACAAAGTGATTCAAACAGCACGTAAAAACAATGCCATCAAACAATGGGGATCAATACTGGCCTTAAGTTATGTGGCAGCGCAACGTACCTTTTATGGCTACAACGATATGGCCGATGCAAAATCACTGCTCGAATCCATTGCACGTAGTTTTGGATACATTTATGGTCGTGAACACAACGTTCGCATCAATACCATATCACAATCACCTACGCCAACTACTGCCGGCCAAGGTGTAAAAGGCTTTGACTATCTAATGGATTTTTCAGAAAGAATGTCACCTCTTGGCAATGCAAGCGCCGATGAATGTGCCGACTATTGTTTGACACTATTTTCGGATTTCACACGCAAAGTAACCATGCAAAACCTTTTCCACGACGGAGGATTCTCCAATATGGGTATGAGTTTGCAAGCCATGCAACAATACAATAAAAGTTTTGAATACGATAAAGAACATCCGTTCGACTAGTATAATTTGCAATTTCTATTGAACGAAGTAAAGGAGCCCTGTAAAAGTGCTCCTTTTTTTCCTGTTTTCGTCGCTGGGACACCCTTTACTTAAACCTAATTTTTGATCACTTTGAAACGTCTGGGTTAGAAACGAAAGCAAGTTTTACGACTCTCTATTTCCATTCCATTTTCGTTTTTCCTCAAGCCGGAAGGCTTTTACTTTTCTCCTGTCGATGAGAAAAGTAAACAAAAGAATCAATCAGAAATGATGCTTCCCCCCGCTCTTGAAATTCCTAAGAAAAACCACAAAAGCAAAAGGACATGCCTCTTTTGGGTTTTTCTAAGGAATCCCAATTCACCCCTTCGCCGGCCCGCCATTTCTGAAGGCCACCGCACTATTGCATTCTACGATTATATATTTGAATAGAACCAAAACGGACACATAATAACTGTTTCTTTATGAAAAAATGCCATAATCAAAATGGCAGGTAGGAGAAAAATTGCAAAGCTCCAGGATCAAATGATTATTATTATCCCAAGTAAATTTAAAAAACGCTGAAAGTGTTTACTGGCATTAATCAATTTAGCGGGCGCGTGGGCCGAACAAATTGCGGCCCGTCCGACCAGGTCATCCGGGCGGAGAAGCGCCATGCGAGACGACACGTTTGTATTGTATTGTCAACTTAATGCGATTATCTTTTTGCATCTTGAGGAAAAAGTACACAGCATAAATAACGTGGAGGATACGCGTTGGCCAGTTTAATTTGTTCTTGATTTTTGGTTACTTTTCATCAAGGAATCGAAGATCAGCCTTAGCTAAAAGTAACAGCCTGTCTGGCTTGAAGACAAAGTAATTAATAGAAGAAGTCAAAAAAAAATTAAAAAAATTTTGTAATTATTGCGGGACACCCCAAATGAGCACAAATCAAATCATATATCGCTGAATTTATGCAGTTTAAATAGATCGTTGCGAAAAGTGTCGAAAACAGGAGGGAGCCCTGTAAAAGTGCTCCTTTTTTTATGGATGAAATTAAAGTAGGCGCATTATTGCCACAAGAAAAAAGGGAGCCTTGCGAGGAGCTCCCTTTTCTTTATGGTTTCATTTCAATTGGATGATTGGATATTTTTTTGTTAATCATTCCACCTGCAACCATCGATATTAGCTAAAATCGATTGACCGAATGACACCAATTCTTATGAGAAAATTTGCGAATACTTATCCAAAAAGAAGTGGCATAAAACAAGCCACAATACCCAAATATTCTTCTTGAGTTTTTTCGTTTGGGGTTAAAACCAACTGAGAAACGAATTGATTGTACTCAATTTGTTTCATAATGTCCTTTTTCTTCATGGTACGTTTTGCAGGATCCACAACGCGAACACCAAATCCATTCAGCTGTTTTGCATACTGAATTTCGAAATTATTGCTACGTACAGTAAAGCAACATTCACCATTATTACCGGGAGCATAAAACACCTGGTATTTTTGGTCTGTTCCGCTATACGTTAAATCCCATGTTTTATAGGCTACATTATTAATAACCACCAATTGATCTGATGGAACAAGTGAATAATTTCCAAACTCGGAAAGTGTACTCCCCTTAAGGGTATTGGCAGCAGCAAAAGATTGAACTGAGAATGTAGTGAAAAGAACTACGGCTAAAATTAAAATTGTGCGTTTCATAACTTAAATTTTTTAGTGTTTAAATGGCTTTCAATTTGTATTACACTCTATAAGTCGTTTTTAAAGCGCTGATGTTACAAGCTTTAACACTTCTTTAACTTTTTATCGATGAACGACATAAAAAAACGGGTGAACTACCTTGTTCACCCGTTTTTCTATATTTTATGGAATTGTTCTTTAACTTTTCATTCACTTTTTTCACCAACTAATCTGATTTAACGCATCGATCCCTATTTAATTCTTGGTCGTTTTGTTCGAATTGGTAATCCCTTTTCAATTTTAGGAACTCTATCTTCACGAGGTTTATATTCTTTTTTTGGCTTCGGTTCCGAAGTTTGAATTTCGACTCTATCCTTGGGTTTGAAATCACGGCGACTATCGGAACCAAATCCATCGCGTTTACCCGGTCCTGAATCATCCTTCCGTCGATCAGATTTAAATCCTTTGCGATCTCCTGACTTAAAATCTCCGCCTTTACGATCCGATCCTGCACCTTCCCTTCGCGGGCCTCCACTAAAACCTTCGCGTTTTTGATCTGAACTAAATCGGTCCCGGCCTTCCCCGGAACGCCCTTCTGAGCGTCTATCACCAGAAGAATTACGATCACGCGATCCTTCGTCCCTTTCTCTTGGCTGGAAGTCACGTTTTGGACGATCGTTACTGAACGAACGACGGGCATCAGCATTTGAATCCTGTTCGCTTCCTCTCCGGGCTCCATCATACACCTCAAAAAGCCGAAAACTATATTCTAAATTCCCATTTACAAGAGGAATTCTTTCAGTTGGTTTTAAGCCTATACTTCTGAAACCATCTTCAGAGCCACTGTAAACCCAGGTCTTAAATCCACTAAATTTACGTCGCAACTGAGTTCCAATCATATTAAAAATTTGCTCAGCCATTCGTTCATTTTTACGATCACCAAAAGGTGGATTAATCACCAGCAAACCTTCATTCGATTCCGGTTGAAACTGAGCAAAATCTTGTTCTGAAAATTTGATCGATTTTAATACTCCGGCACTTTTCGCATTTTTCTCAGCAACTTTTACACTAACTGCAGAAATGTCGGATGCATAAATGGTATGTTCAAATGGCCTTTCGTAATCGTCGTTGTAAACAGCTTCAAAAAGATCTTCATCAAAGTCCTTCCATGTTTCAAATGCAAAACCGGAACGGAAAATGCCGGGAGGAATATTTCGGGCAATTAAAGCGGCTTCAATAGCTATGGTACCGGATCCACACATCGTATCGTAAAAGTCAGTCTGACCTTTCCATCCGGCAATCTTTAAAATACCTGCGGCCAGTACTTCACTTATTGAGGCTTCATTCTGTCCAACCCGATAGCCCCTTTTATGTAAAGATTCACCTGAACTATCCAAAGATATGATCACCGCATCGGCCGATGCATGAATGTTAATTTTGAAATCCGGATTATCGGTATTTAAAAAAGGACGTTTATCCAACTTACTTTTAAACCGATCGAGTATAGCATCTTTTGTTTTCAAACTCACAAAAGTAGCGTTATTAAAAGCTTCCGATTCGACGGTACTGATAATGTTAAACGTCTGGCTCACATCGAAGTAGTTTTCCCACTCCATTTTATGAACATTATGATATAGATCGTTGGCATTTTTCACTTCAAAATCGCCTATGATACGTAAAATACGCAGAGCAGTACGGCAACTGAAGTTGGCACGGTACATCATTTCTTTTGAACCGCTAAATTTTACACCTCTTGGAACAACTTCCACGATAGTGGCGCCAATTTCTTCCAATTCAATTTTTAAAACTTCCTCTAAACCGTCGAAAGTTTTGGCCATCATTTGATACATCTCAGAACTCATTCAATCTTTTTATATCCTTCTTTCACTGCCCAAATATCTATAAATATTTCTATTGTTGTAAGGAAATATTGAAAGTTCTGCTTTATAACCTATAAAATTACCAATTTAGAGAGGTTCAAAAATACAAATTGCTGATTTTTAAGAAAAATCAGCAATTTGTATAAAGGTTGCCTAGGTTAAGATTGTGGTTGTGAATAAAAAATAGTGTGTTTAACTACTTCTGTCGTTCACATCAAAAAAAGTTAAGAACAGTATGCATAAAAAAATTAGCCGAAGTGAGCAGCATATAGCTAATCACTTCGGCTAATTCCATCAAACAGAACTAAATTTAAATACCTGCTCCGTCCTTAAATTTCATTCCTTTTGGTTTAAACTGAACCACTTTTGAATTCGGAGGTAAATCGTTGGTAACCCATACGTTTCCGCCAATTACCGATCCTCTGCCAATTGTAATTCTACCCAAAATTGTTGCCTGAGCATATATAATTACGTCATCTTCAATAATGGGGTGTCGATCAATCCCTTTTATAGGATTGCCATCATCATCGAGAGGAAAACTTTTAGCGCCTAAGGTTACACCCTGGTATAATTTCACATTGTTTCCAATAATACAGGTCGCACCAATCACCGTTCCCGTTCCATGATCAATGGTGAATGAATCTCCAATCGCCGCCCTTGGATGAATATCAATCCCGGTTTCGGAATGGGCCATTTCCGAAATAATACGTGGAATTAAAGGCACCTCCAATTTTAAAAGTTCGTGAGCAATACGATAACTTGAAATGGCACGAATCGCTGGATAGCAAAAAATAACTTCACCCCGACCATGAGCGGCAGGATCACCTAAAAAAGCCGCCTCAACATCTGTAGCCAGTTTTCGTCGCAATTCAGGTAAAGTGGAAATAAAACCTGCAGCGATGCTACGGGCACATTGCATTTTACCCAACACATCCACCTCTTTCTCCTCCCGTTCACTGCAAGAGAAACACAAGCCAGCTAAAATCTGATCGCTTAATAATTCAAATACTTCATCGGCATAAACCCCCATGTAATATTTGATCGCAATGGGATCAAGCGTAGTGTTTCCATAATAACCAGGAAAAAGTATTTCTCTGACTTTATTGACAATTACACCCATTTTTACGGTAGAAATCGAAGGCTCCCCCATTCGATGTTCATGGCAAACACTGCCATAGGAATCCTTATTCGACAATCCTTCTACCGCTACTCGCAGGGTTTCCGCAATGGTTGAATCATTATTTATTGACATCGGTGTTGTATAATGGAGTACTTAAATATCGTTCGCCGGTATCGCACACAATAGTTACGATGGTCTTACCTTTATTTTCGGGGCGTTTTGCAATTTCCAAAGCTGCATAAACATTGGCACCCGATGACATTCCGGACAAAATTCCCTCTTCTTTGGCTAAACGTCGCGCAAATTCAAAAGCAACTTCATTTTCCACGGTGTAAATTTCATCAATAATTTTAACATTCAAAATCTTTGGAATAAAACCTGCACCAATTCCTTGAATTTTATGTGGCCCTGGCTGACCACCACTAATTACAGCTGAATCTTTGGGTTCAACAACAACAGAGCTGACCGAGGGCTTACGTTCTTTCAAACCTTCGCTTACACCCGTAATGGTACCACCTGTTCCGGCTCCGGCTACAAATATATCTACTTCACCTTCCGTATCGTCCCAAATTTCGGGAGCAGTGGTTTTTCTATGGTAATCCACATTCGCCATATTTTCAAACTGCATAGGAATAAACGAATTTTCGTGTTGTGCAGCCAATTCACCAGCCATGGCAATGGCTGCTTTCATCCCTCCAGAAGCAGGAGTTAAATGCAATTCAGCACCATATGCCCTTAATATTGTCCGTCTTTCAGGCGACATACTTTCAGGCATAATTAAAATTAAGCGATAGCCTTTTACAGCACAAATCATCGCCAATCCAATTCCTGTATTGCCACTGGTTGGTTCAATAATCACCGTTTCAGCATTTATTTTTCCTTCTGCTTCAGCAGCACTAATCATGGCAGTGGCCAATCGGTCTTTCACTGATCCTCCGGGGTTCATGCTTTCCAATTTTACATAAACGTTGGCATCGATCCCCTCGGCTAAACGTTGCAATTTTACAAGTGGTGTTTTACCAATTAATTGCGAAATGTTATTCACTTTACTCATAATAAACTAGTTATAATTACAAAAATGGTTTCGAAAAAAAAACAAGAGAAGAAATTGAAAAGTAGCCAATTAACGGCAACAACAACACATACAACAGCAACAGGTGCTGAAAGAAGCTAAAACAATATGTTTTCTATAATTCTTCATGTGTTCTAAAAAGTAATGTAATGTTCTAAAAAAATATCCAAACTGGCAAAACTTACAACTATAAAAGCGCCAATGTTACCCTTTTGTTCACAACAAAATAAAATAAATTGGCGGGCTTACGGGATACGGTTTCAAGCGTCCTCGTTTTTAGTCGCTTTCGCCATGCCCAAAACTGAGCTCATTTTAATCGCTACTTTTTGGCAGCTCCGGCAAACTAAAAACATTGGCCGGCTTTCCACCTCCACCCTGCCCGATTTGGAATCCAGCGAATACGTAATTATATCAAAAATGTCAACCACATTAAAACTCAATAATTAATTAATACAGATTTTTTACAATCAAGATTCACAACTAATTTTAAAACCACTATTCAGTTTTAAAATTGAATTGTACTTTTATAACATGAAATCAAATCAACAATTCAGGCTATTAACACTGCCAATTTTGACACTTTTCTCAGTCTTTTTTCAGTCGTGTACCTCACACAAATCATCGGAAGAATTCACCGGATCGTCCACCTGCATAGAATGCCACGCCAAATTTTACGAATTATGGTCGGGCTCACATCATGGATTGGCTATGCAGCCTATCACTTCAAAATTTATTGCCAACGAAATCCAGACCAATCAGGAAGCCATTCTCATGGAAAAAGGCTATTACACAGCCATTGTGAAGGATACAAGCCTAATTATTCAGGAGGTAAAAAACGAGCAGATCACCAACTACGAAGTCATCTGGGCATTGGGTGGCAAAAATGTCTATTACTTTCTCACCGCCCTCGATGGAGGGCGCCTGCAAACCTTGCCCCTGGCTTACAACCTCAACACCAAACTTTGGTACAACAATCCGGCCTCGGCCATCAGACATTTTCCACAAATGGGCGGCCATAACACAAACGACGAAGCCTTACCATGGAAACACCGCCAGTACACCTTCAATACCTCGTGCTACAGTTGCCACGTGAGTCAACTGAGCAATAATTTCGATTTGGCATCCAATACCTACCAAACCAATTGGAAAGAGTCCGGCATCAATTGTGAAACCTGCCACGGACCGGCATCGGAGCATGTAAATGCCGCTCGTTTAGCTGAGAAAAAAGGCGTTCCACTTGACGATTTGAAACTGATAGTGACCAAAACATTTACTCCCGAGCAACACAATGCCAGTTGCGCGCCATGCCATGCCAAGATGCGGGCCATCACCCCATCATACACACCTGGCGATAAGTACTTCGACAATTATGATTTGATTACCCTTGAAAGCACTGATTTCTATCCCGATGGGCGCGACCTGGGCGAAAACTATACCATGACCGGCTGGCACATGAATGCCTGTGCTAAAGCAGGTGAATTGCATTGTGTGACCTGCCATACTTCATCGGGGCGATATCGCTTTAAAAGCAATGATCTTACCACAGCCAACAAAGCCTGTACAAGTTGCCATTCAGAAAAAGAAGAACATTACGAACAACATACGCATCACGCCATTTCAAGCATTTCGCCAAAATGCATCGATTGCCACATGCCTAAAACCACTTTTGGACACATGGACCGTAGTGATCACTCGTTCCGTCCACCCATGCCAATGGCCAGTCTGGAATTTCAATCCCCTAATGCGTGCAATCTTTGCCACAGCAATCAAGATGCAAAATGGGCCCAGCAACAACTGTTTAAATGGAAAAAAGACAATGGATACCAGGACAAAACCATGGCTGCAGGCCGCTTGCTTGTCGATGCCCGTACCGAAAAATGGGAACATTCCAATGAAATTATGGAGGCCATAAAAACCAATAAATATGGTGAAGTTTATACCACATCCTTCTTACGACTGATGGTCACATTGGATAATCCGCAAAAGAAGGAAGCGGCATTTGCGGCGCTAAAATTCGATTCCCCCTTAATCAGAAGTGCAGCGGCGAGTGCACTGTATGGTTTTACCGATTTAGAAACAGGCAAAAACTTGCTCAAGGCAGCTCAGGATGAAATTTTACTGGTTCGACTGGCAGCAGCCCTACCCCTGACTATTTTCGATCAGATGGCTTTTACTCCAGACGAACAAACAATTATCCAAAAGGTTAGTAATGAATACACCCAATCACTTATCACACGTCCCGATGATTGGAGTGCCTACTATAATTTGGGGAATTACTATCAGAACACAGGGCAAACTGAAAAAGCTTTAATTTCATACGAAACGGCCACAAAACTGGCTCCCGACGCTATTTTACCTTTAGTGAACAGCAGCTATCTACTTTCGGTTAACGGTAATCAGGAACAAGCCCAATTGAAATTGGAAAAAGCTTTATTGGAAGACCCCATGAACGAAGCAGCCAACTTCAATTATGGTTTGCTTATGGCTGAAGTCAAAAATATGGATGCCGCTGATAAAGCCCTTCGGAAGGTTTTACAAGTGAACAATAAAAATGCTGCAGCGGCATACAATCTGGCCATAATTGTTTCGGCAAAAAATCCGGATGAAGCCATTCAGTTCAGCAAAAATGCCATGGAGGCCGCTCCTGATCAGCCGAAATATGGCTACACCTATGCTTTCTTTTTGAATCAAAGCGGCAAAACAGGTGAAGCACAAGTGGTATTAACACGATTAATAAATTTGCATCCTACATATGTTTCATCAGCATTTTTGCTAGCTAATATTTATGAAAAAACTGGTAAAAAGAAGCAGGCTCTGGCAGTATACGAAAAAGCGCTCAAGGCAAATGCGAACAATGAACAGGTGATGTTGCAATTACAGCAAAATTTAGAACGATTAAAACGCAACTAATTTAGCCGATAGCTGTTTCTCATTTAACGCAAAAATTAATAAAATAAACAGATGAAAATTACCCTATTTGGAGCCAGCGGTCGTACCGGCCGGCAATTAATTCAACAAGCTCTTGATTTGGGCTATGAAGTTAGAGCATTTGTTCGGAGAGAAAACGCCATCGACATTCAAAACACTCATTTAAAACTGATTGTGGGACAACTGAACGATGAAACAAAACTTCGTGAAGCAATCAGTGCTTCCAATGTCTGTATTTCCACATTGGGAGGAACTTCGCTTCGAAAACCATCAACAGAATTCACCAATGGGATTCAACTCATTACCAAAATCATGAAAGAAGAAAAAGTAAGCCGGTTGATTTACCTATCGAGTGTTGGAGTTGGCGAAAGTCGTTATTTCATGGCCCAACCCATCCGCTTTCTAATTGTTGATTTAATGCTGAGAGTGCCACTTGCCGATCATGGAAAAAATGAAACCGCCATTCAGCAAAGCGGATTAACCTACACCATTGTAAGACCGGGTGGTTTGACCGATGGAGCCTTGTCTGCAAACCTCAAACATGGCAGTGAAAAAATTAAATTAAAAGGAAATCCAAGTATCTCCAGAGCAAGTGTTGCTTCATTTATGCTAAAACAGTTTACGGATCAAAAATACGAAAAGCAGGCTGTATGGTTGTACGAAGAGAAATAAGGTGATGTGAGAAAGTCGGGCAGGAATGCCCGACCTACAAAAAAACCTTCCTCCGAATTCCGAAGAAAACGAAGGAAGGCAACTATGTAAACCTATTTACCTAATCTAATTTAACTATTCTAAAAATTTCTTACGTAAGGCTTCAACCTGTTCATTATTGATGGGAACCATACTGCCTAATGATGCAGCCATTACGATAGATTTTGCACTAAATTCAGCCACTTCCAGGCGGTCGAAAGTGCCCAGTAATTTATCGCCTGTAACAATTACCGAATCATTTTCGATGATCGCAGCCGGCACCTTTTCTGAAATTAAATTCAGAATTGTTTCATCATTCTGAAAATGTGATCCGAAAGGTACATTAGGAACATCCTGAAGGAAAATCCAACTCTCAGGAATAGTTCGCACATCAAATTTATTCCCCGTTACACCAAAAGCCATCAGATACGGCGATTGCGTAAGAATGATGGAATTGATGTGCGGATTACGTTTGTACAATTCCTGGTGCAGCCAAGTGGATCGACTGGGAATTTTACCCGGTTCCCGATGCCCTTCTTTAATTTGAACAATGTCGTTTCGGGTAATGTCCCAGCGGGAAACATTACGAGGCGTAATCAAAAAATCATTGTCACGCCAGCGCATTGAAACCGTTCCGTATGAACTGATCATCAAACCCTGTTCACAGGCACGTCGAACAATGCGAACCATCTCTTCGCGTTTGGCCCGTTCATCAGAAGGGTGTTCCACCTTTTCCATCTCCGGAATTAAATGCGGAATTTGTGCTTCAAAATCATCGATTTGTGTATCGCTTAACGAATTCACCGTTCCAATGGTTTTCCCGTTAATGATGGTTCGTGCTCCAAATTCCAGGGTTTCGAAACGCTGAAAGGCATCGCTCAAATCGGTTCCACCAACAACAGTTCCATGGTTTTCCATGATCACGCCATTGAAGCCTTTTTTAAATTCATCCGCAATCACCTCGCCCAATTCATCACTTCCGGGTAAAGCATATTTTGCATATCCGATGGGACCACAAACCGTTTTGGCCTGCGGAATCACATTGGCATCGGGTATTTCACGAACAATACTGAACGAAACCAATGCCGGTGGATGCGCATGCACAATGGCTCTAATGTCGGGCCGTGCTTCGAAAATGGCTTTATGGAAAGGATATTCCGACGAAGGGGTGTGCTTCCCTTCGATGGTTCCATCCTTTTTCACCAGAATAATATCACTGGCACGCAGCGTTCCCTTATCAATTGCCGATGGGGTCACCCACATGTCGCCATTGTCATCCATAATAGAGATGTTACCTCCTGATGTAGTGGTTAAACCACGATTGTAAATCCGGGTAATGATCAGCACGATCTGATCGCGCGGATGCATTAAATGTATATCCAGTTCGTTCATAATTCCTATTTTCATTCGTTTTCAAGCAAATAACAGATCGCCACGCCTTCGTTCCTCCGGCTCGCGATGAAGATTCAAAAAGATGTTCTATTCGTTTAAGCGCTCGGCATTCGCCATCAAATACGCTTCCGCTTCAACACTCCAAAGTCCTTTGTTACCATCCACCAATTCAGCCAGTTTTGCATAAACAGGGTTCGTTTTCCCTTTTTTAGCAAAGTCGGTTAAAGGAGTCAACGGCATTTCAACGTGTGTATAAATCAACTTCTTTCCGCCTGGAATTTCAGGTAGGTGAAGTGTTGTTTCAGCCACAGCATTCAAACCACCAATGTGCGTCACCAATCCGGCAGGATCAAGTCCCGCTTTCATAATTTTCAATGCTTCTTTCATGTCGTCGGTATTTCCACCCGAAGTTCCAACAATATGGGTATAGGCATAGTGAACGTTGTAAAAATTTAACTGAGCTTTCAGGTTCGGATTGGATGGTCCTGCAAAAAAGTTCAGACAGCCGTCAAATGCCAGGATGGAATCGCCTTGTTCAATAACAGGACCTACCGGTGCAAATACAAAAACATCGTCGTAGCCATTACCTCCAACCAATTCCTGTAATGCTTTAATCGGATCTTCCACATTTCCGGTATTCAGGTAAATCAGCTCGATCCCTTTTTCTTTAGCCACACTCACCGAATAAATTTCAGCAGCACGATCCAAACGTGTTTGATCAATGTCGGTGACCACACAAATGGATGGTTTGCGGTCGGAACGATTGATCACATAATTGATGGCTGCCAGTCCCATAGGACCAACTCCGGCAAGAATGGCCATTTTGCCACCTTCCACAATTTCCATTTTGTGAACATATGAACCCGGCGTGGTATGATAGTTGGCATGCATGGCTCCAATTACACAACTCAGTGGTTCAGCCAGTGATGCCGGATAAAATCCTGCGCCTTCATAGGAAAGTAAACAATCCTGTTCCAATACATCCTTGGGAATAATCACATAAGTGGCATCACCCCCAATGTATTGGTAGGAATAACCAGGTGCACTCAAAACTCCTACAGGACCATCTTCATAATAAATGGCGGGCTGAATGGAATATTTCTGTCCAGGCTTGAATTTATGTTGCCACTTCGCTCCTACTTCCACAATTTCACCAGCAAATTCATGTCCAATGATGATTGGATTCACATCGATATCGTTGGGAATCCGTTTGTGATCGGTGGCTTGCGTGGCTGCCTTGTAACTCGACATGCAAATGCTGTCGCAAATTACTTTGGCCAGTATTTCGTCATCTTTAATAGCCGGCAATTCGAACTCCTCCAAACGAAGGTCTTTTTTACCGTATAATCTTACTGCTTTTGTTTTAACCCCCCGGCCCCCTGAAGGGGGAGTTTGGGTACCGGCATTATTTTGTGTTGTATCCATTCGTTTCTTTCTTTTTAATTTATCTACTTAGACAGGTTTAAAACCCTTCTCTTTTCAATTAATGTTTTTAGCTCAAATGCATCTTTTACAAATACCTTGCAACCAGCCTCGGCCATTTCACTTTGTTTGCCATAACCCCAGGTTACACCTACTGCAGACATGCCCGCTGCAAGGGCCGTTTTGATATCCACATCGGAATCACCAACAAACAAGATATCGGAAGGAGTATGGTTTAGCTCTTCCGCTATTTTTAAGGCTCCAAACGGATCTGGTTTTTTCGGGTTATTGTCCTTTTGTCCCAGAATAGACTTAACCTTAAAATCTTTAAGCAGGTGATTGGCAATGAGCATGGTCTGATCGTGTGGTTTGTTGGTATTAATGGCGAAAGGAATTTCCTGCTCATTCAAAAAGTTGAGCAATTCAGGAATTCCATCATAAAGTTTGCTTTCAACCACAATATGCTGTAAATATTCTTTTTTATATGCGGCAAGAAATAAATTGACTTGAGATTCATCTGCAGCCAAATCAGCGGGTAAAGCAAGTTGCACCAATTTACGCGCACCATTCCCAATATATTCAATGTAGTTTTCAACCGAATGAACCGGCAAATTATTCCCGGCTAATACCTTGTTGTTGGCCAGGGCAATATCCGCAATAGAATCGAGTAAGGTACCGTCCAAATCGAATATGATGGCTTTGATTAGCCCCAAAACCCCTCTATCCCCTAAAGGGGACTTTTGAGTTTCGATCTGATAGGATATATCTTTCATTGCGTTAACTTTAATTTCATAACCAGTTTAATTAACAACTAGTTTTTGAGTTTGAAGGGTGTTTCCCAAACGGGCAACCAAAAAATACATACCGGTGTTTAAACCCGTTCGATT
The DNA here is from genome assembly GCA_041821245.1 of Prolixibacteraceae bacterium. Classification (GTDB taxonomy): domain Bacteria; phylum Bacteroidota; class Bacteroidia; order Bacteroidales; family Prolixibacteraceae; genus Roseimarinus. The sequence goes on along the minus strand of JBGUEP010000014.1, from coordinate 130,299 downwards.
TAAACTAAAGGTATGAGTGCCACTTTCAAAATCCTGATCGACAATCATTTTAACTTGTTTGCCTGAAAGGTTATACAAGCTTAGGTTGCCATGACCTTGCTGACTCATATTGAAAACAATTTCTGTTTTTGCATTAAAAGGATTTGGAAATACGTTTAATGAAATATACCGATTTCGAGGTTCATCCACCGCAGTATTATCGTCAGATTCGAAACAGCCCAGATCGGGAAACAAACCTTTAAATTGAAATCCAATATTTATTCCTCGATTGATTAAATCACTGTTTGGGGCTAAACGCATAAAATCATTCACAGGTAAACTCCCATCGGCTTCTCTCGGGGCAGTGAGTAAACTTTGATCCAAACTAAGGAAATCATCCTTTGTTACCACCACATCGAGATCGAAATAGTTAGCGGTTAAATCACAAGCAGCAGTATCAATGTCAGTCAATTCCTGATAAGTCGCTCCTAATCCAAGGTTGTTCTTTAAGGTATGTCCCCAACCCGGAACATCTTTCAAATAACCATTAGCAGTTGGTCCTTCGCGATTCAGCATATTGAAATTTCGCTTATTCAAATAGGCCGTATTGTTGTACCATTTACTGCCGGTCAAGTGGTGATTGGAGTAAAATCCACTTTGTTTGTTCCTTACCGAAAGACAAAATTGTACGGTATTCGAAGGAATCGGATTAGGCAAACGATCGAGGGCAGTACTGCCATATCCACCGGCCTTAAATCCATTTCCATCGCCACGGCTGATAAAATTGCCTGAATAACCATTGTAAAATGCCCAGCAATGATCGAACAAAACAGGTTCGCCCGAACTGATACAGTCGTAACCATCGTCGCTGTTTAACCAGGCACGACAACCTCTGAAAATATTGTTTTTGTGTCCTGTAGGTGCATGACATCCAAAACCATCCGTATTGCCACCAACACCGTTTTCTGATACCGAATCATAATTACGATAGGCATCACAATTCAGGATAAGATTATTGGATCCTCGCAAAATATATACGCCAATGGCCATGCCATCGTGCATGCTGATTTGTTCTAATATATTGTTGCTTCCTTTGATTTCGAAACATTCCGATTGGGTATGCCCTGTTATAGTTACCTGTACCCCAACAACTTCAATTCCCTTAATGTGAATATAAGAACCCGTGAGATAGAAGGCAAAAATTCGCTTCTCTGCAGGTTTAATCGCTGAATAATCAAAAACGGGAGTTTCTTCAGGATAGGCCCAATAGTTGATCATCTTTCCTTCGCTTCCGCTTTTATCCAGAACTGTTACATAGGCCCAAATGTCGTTGTATTGAGCAATTTGGTCCATCCGCATTTGGTAGTTTCCTCCACGAATGTAAACCGTATCGCCGGCGTTGGCATAAATTTGCGCTTTCTTAATCGATTCAAATGGATTTTCAATGGTTCCTTGCAAGTTTGAATCGGTACCATCGGGTGCCACATAAAACACCTTACCCCAAGCCAGTGAGGTATTTAAAAGCAAAAAGAACAGGAATAAAAACCGTATTCCCCTCCAGCCCCCTAAAGCATAAACCCCTAAATCCCCTAAAGGGGACTTATTGGATTCTGCGTTATTGTTATTTTCGTTCATCTATTTATTCTGTTTGTTGCTTAACCTCCAAGTCTGCACTGCTCCATTCCCTCCCTCTTTAGGGGAGGGTTAGGGAGGGGTGTTTTAATTCAGCATAATTTGCCCGCCACTCACAGGAATCGCCTGTCCCGTTTCGTTTTCCTGATCAATGGCATAAAAAACGGCCTTACACACATCGGCAGGTGAACAACCTTTGCCCAGCGGAACCTGTGCTAAATAGAATGCTTTCACATCGTCGACGGTTTTGGCTCCGGGAACTTTTCCTGTGTTTAAATATTGAACGAACAATCCGTTGACCGGATCACTCCATAGTGGGCCATCGTAAAAATTGCCGGGACAGATGGAATTTACTTTTATACGATCGGGTGCTAATTCCAACGCAAAGGACTGGGTTAAACCAATTCCGCCAAACTTCCCACCGGCGTACGCAAAATTCTTTTTGCTACCTGCCAGTCCTGATTTGGAGTTGATTTGAATTACATCGGCATATAAGTTTACGTTGTATTTGTTTTGCAGCTTCATCACAGGCGTTGCTGCCTTTACACAATAGAAATAGGCGTTGTAATTGATTTTGGTCACCAGATCAAAGTTTTCGGGAGTCATCTCTTCCAAACCTCCTGCACGAAGAATTCCTGCATTGCTTACAAACACATCCAATCCACCAAACTCACAAACTGTTTGATATATCAGCTTGTTCAACGAATCCATATCCGCCACATTGGTTTTCACAAAAATGGCTTTGCTGCTATTTTTGATCGTATTAAATGATTCGGAAGTTGCACTTCCAACTTGCTCGTTCAGGTCGGCTACCACAATGTTGGAGCCGTTTTCTTTCATGATTCGGGCAATGCCTTCGCCAAAACCCTGTGCCGCGCCTGTAACGATGGATATTTTGTTTTCCATACGCCCTTGTGCGGCTCCTGCAGAAATTTTACGTCGGTAATTTTCAACTTCCCAGGTATCGATAAAGTTGATTTGAGCCGGCGTCATGTAGTGCTGTCCACCAAAGGATTCGCTTAACCACGAAATCTGCATGGCATCTTCAAATACTTCTTTTATGATATTGGCTTGATTCGCATTGTCACCAATAGAAAGCATTCCAATACCTTTAATGAGAACCACCTTAGGCGCATAGCCATTATCGTTTATAAAGCTTTCGTATTTTGCGATGAATGCTGCAATGCTTGCTTCAGGTGACGACACCTCATCAATGTAAATGTACTTCGACTTGCAATAAACAATGCTATCAGGATTAAAAGGCAAGCTTATTTTTTGAAATGATTCGGAACTGCAATTGAATTTTTCAACCAATGCCGAATTGCTTACTTTGATTGTTTTTAAACCTTCCTTTGAAACAATAGCACGAATGGCAGGAACTATTTCTATGACCTTCTCATCAACAGGCAATAAGGTATGATCAACCGGAGTTTGAATGGCTTTTTTAATGCTCTCCATAATACCATTGTAAATAGCAATTACCTCCTGAGTAGTATCGCCACTTACAAAAATACCGTGGTTTTGAAGTAAAATCACTTGCGGATCGTAGCCTTTTTGGGCTCTAAACTCCTTTACTTTGGTATCGACGGCTTTGAATAAAATGTAACCCGGGTCGATGTAAGGAATATAAATGGCTTCTTCGCCAAATACCGGAATCATTAATTCTTCAGCCTTGTTGCTGCACATAATTCCATTCACCAAGGTGGGATGCAGGTGAATAACAAACTTGTAATTGATACAATCGTGAAATGAAGTTTCAACCGATGGGCGTTTGTCTTTTGTAATGGTGGCATCAGCCAAATCGTCTTTAATCTGACGTTCACGTTCAAACGAATCGGCACTGTATTCGTTTTCTGAAATTTTAGCGAGTTTTTTACGATCCATTACCGCAAAGCCCTCTTCTGTAATTGTTGATAAGGCAAAGCCACTTGCTTTTACCCATAATTTATCGTCGGTTTTGTACGAAGTGTTTCCACCTCCTGCAATGACCATGGCTTTATTCTTTCCGTAGAATTGGGAAATTGAAATTAAAGCAGCAATATCAACCCCTATATCCCCTAAAGGGGACTTTTCAGATTCAGCGTATTTGTAGTTGTCGTTCATTATTTGTAGTTGTAAATTTTTTCTCATTCGATTCATATCCGAAACTAAAAACTTCGGAACGGGTATGTTCTTTTTGCATAATTTCGCTGATTTTTTTAACGATATCAGGATGTTCAGCGGCGATATTGTGCTGCTCGGCCAAATCGGCTTCCAAGTTGTAAAGCGCAACGGGTGCAGTTGGATTTTCATCCATATTTAAGCGAATTCCTTTCCAATTGCCTAAACGAACTGCTTGTTTACCGCCTTGTTCATGAAATTCCCAATACAGGAAATCATGTTCAGGCTGGTTTTCGCCTAACAAAGTGGGTAGAAAGGAAATTCCATCACTATAATCAGGTTGATCAATATTCAGCAAATCACAAACCGTTGGGAGAAAATCCCAGAATGCCGATACATGATCAGATTGAGTTCCGGGTTTAATTTTGGCGGGCCACACCACCAACATGGGTTCACGAATTCCACCTTCGGTCAAATCGCGTTTGTATCCGGTTAATGGGCCGTTGCTGTTGAAATAATCGGGATCGGCACCACCTTCAACGTGCGGACCATTGTCGGATGTAAAAATGATGATGGTATTATCGGCGATGCCCAATTCTTTCAATTTGGCTTCAATCTCCCCCACCTGATCGTCAAGTAGTGTAAGCATTGCAGCAAAAGCGGCATGCACTTCCGGCTGTGATCCATACCCTCCTGTTTTATATCGGGGTGCACCTTCGTCAGCACCTTCATAACTTATTTCAGGGAGCAATTTGCCACTGAATTTTTGCATGTAAGTTGCCGGGGCAGCCAGTTCGGCATGAGGAATTGTGGTTGGATAAAAAAGAAAAAACGAAGTATCCTTATGCTGATCAATAAACGACAAGGCCTGTTGATGAATCAAATCAGGAGCATAAACACCCAATTTTGATGAATCATTTTCCGATAATTCAATTTTGATTTCATTGTGCCACAAATGGTGCGGATAATAGTTATGAGCAAGCGTTTGGCAAGCATAACCATAAAATTCATCGAAGCCCTGCTTGTTGGGAGCCCCTTCTGAACCGGTGGGTCCCAAACCCCATTTACCAAAAGCACCGGTCACATATCCTGCACTTTTCAGCAATTCGGCAACGGTCACGGCTTTGTCTTCAAGCGGATATTGCCCCTCAGGTTTAACACCAACGTTGCCGCGAATAAAGGTATGACCGGTATGTTGTCCGGTCAGCAATGATGAACGCGATGGTGAGCAAACCGTTGAACCGGCATAATGCTGCGCAAACAGCAGTCCTTCATTGGCCAGTCTGTCGATATTCGGCGTCTGAAATTTTTCCTGTCCATAACAGCTCAAATCGCCATAGCCTAAATCATCGGCCAAAATAAACACAATATTTGGTTTTTGCGCAGCAGAATCAAGGTTGCCTGATGGTTTGTTTTGACAGCCCGAAAGGACAAACACAAGCAATAGAAACAGGCTAAATTGCGGTATTCCATTTTTAAAAATTGTTCTCATCTGCATCAATGATTTAGTTGTTGAACTATTTAGTTATAAGGGTTTGAATCAGTTGATCACCAAGTTGAATAAACTCATCACGTTTTGATGGATCACTGTAACCATCCAAGCCTTGGGCGATCTTATGTTGGTGCGCTGCAATAACGCAAGCCCCCTTGTAATTGATTTCCAACATTCCGGGAGACAAGTTTTGGTTTTTCTGAACATGAACCTCAATGGGTTCCATGGCCGGAGTATTGTGCTCTGTTCCAAAACTGACCATAAAACCATTGTCCCAGAAAAAATTGGTGTATTCTTCCAATACTTCAACGGTATTTCGGGTTGGAATTAATTCAATGGAAGTAAAACCCCTTTGTTTTAAAATGTCCAATGCTTTTTCCTTATTCCCTTCAAAGTCGGTGAATTGTTTGTCACCAAAATCGGCCAGGAAAGGATAGGTAGGAATTCCACCTGCATTGATAATGATTTTACACACATCGTCCATATCGAGGAAAGCTTCAGGACTTTCGGGTACAAAAGCACCACCACCCGCTTTTAGCAGGTTTCCGCGAATTTCATTTTCAACAGCAGCAATATCGTTCACTGAACTTTTTAAGGCTTTTCCGCCGAAAACCCGTTCGTAGAAAGCCAGTTGTTCAGCATCAGTTTTGAATGTAGAGTTAATTTTCATGCGCAAAGCAGTTGCCAAATGACGTTCACGTATGCTGCCTTTTGTCAAATCTTTTTCGACTTCTTCAAAGGAGATAGAAAAAGGTGCTTCAATGAAGGTCAGAATTTCATTCAATTTTGCACACATCTTTTCCACATGGTGGTTCGATTCGGCCTTTACATCATTGAGTTGTTTCAGGTATGGATCTTTTAAAATAGAAGGAAATGCCAATCCCTTTCCGCTTAAATAAGTACGACCGGGATTGCTGGGGTCATTGACCCGAATTCCTTTGGCCTGATCCTCTTTGTTCAAACTGATGAATTCAATGTTGAACAAGGGATAAAGGTTTCTTTTTGCGCATTCTTCAGCCCATTCGGCATAGCCTTCGGTGGCATAAAAATCGTTGATGCCAACCACTTTCACATTTTCAGCTACAGCCATGTCCAAAGCCTGCGGTATACTTTCAAATGCAGAAAATGAATATGGTGAGTGCATGTGGGCGTTGACCAAGACCCCACCCCAATTCACCCCTAAATCCCCTAAAGGGGACTTTTGCGGAGGTGTATTATTGTTATTTTCGTTCATTTAATTTTGTTTGAATAAATTCTTTTTACAAAACTCTTTAATTTCGGTCGATACGATTTTGAATCCTTTATCAAAATTTGTGGATCGACCGAAAACAATTTGAATCTACCAAACCCCGGGTTGAAACCCGGGGCTATTTATATTTGCCCCTTTCAGGGTCTTCAATTACATGATATTGAATTCAACCAATATTCAAAGAATACCATTCCCCAATAAGTAGCTCCTAAAAGTCCCCTTTAGGTGCTCCTTGAGCTTGCCGAAAGGGATTTAGGGGTTTACTCCCTCTTTAGGGGGTCGGGGGGTTACACTCCCAATTTTGCTCTTCTGATTTGTTCCAAATCGGTAAAGTTCGATGTTGGAATATAATCTTTCAAGGGAACTATTTTTTCGTGAATTGCATCAAGGAACCAGCTTACCTGAGGGAAGAAAGAATCTTCCAACTCGTATGCCGGAGTTATCCAGTTGCGTGAACCTACTACCACCGGTGGAGCATCCAAATAGTCGAAGGCCAGTTCACCAATGTTACGGGCAAATTCATTTAAGAATGAACCACGACTATTGGCATCTCCTGAAATGATGATTCTTCCGGTTTTTTTCACTGACTCAATGACCTGCTCATAGTTAAAAGGAACCAATGAACGGGCATCGATCACTTCGACACTCATGCCGTATTTATCTTCCAATATTTTTGCTGCATCAAGTGCACGGTATAAGGTTGCGCCTATGGTAAGAATGGTGACGTCGGAACCAACTTTTTTCACATCAGGTTCGCCAAAAGGAATTTCGTAGTATCCTTCGGGTACACCTCCATCGTGGAACTGTTCGCCAATTTCGTAAATGCGTTGGCTTTCGAAATAGATTACAGGATCGGTTCCTTGTAATGCTGAATTCATTAAACCTTTGGCATCGTATGGAGTTACCGGGAAACATACTTTCAATCCGGGAATGTGTGCCACCAAGGAAGTCCAGTCTTGTGAGTGCTGAGCACCGTATTTCGAACCTACAGAAACGCGCATTACCACAGGCATGGTCAATACATTTCCACTCATGGCCTGCCATTTTGGAAGTTGGTTAAATACTTCATCGCCACAGCGTCCTAAAAAGTCACAATACATGATCTCAGGAATTACACGGCCGCCACACATGGCGTAACCAATGGCAGTTCCCACGATAGAAGCCTCTGAAATTGGTGAGTTAAACAAACGATGGTAAGGTAAAGCTTCGGTTAAACCACGATACACGGCAAATGCGCCGCCCCAGTCGCGATTCTCTTCACCATAAGCGATGAGTGATGAGTCTTTATAAAAACGATCAACAATGGCTTCAAAAATTCCATCACGCAATTGATATTGTTTCATTTTAGAGAATGGTTTACCATCCTTGTCGGTGGCAAAACGTTCTTTTTTGGCAATTTGCTGAACCCTGAAGTTTTCGTCCATCGCGTGGTTAACGTCTGGAGTTGCTTTCTGCATGGCATCAACTGATTTTCCTGAGAACATCATTTCACCAATCAATTCGGGATGTTTCGCCATGTCCATACGAGGAGAGATTTCATCGTTGATTGAAAGTTTCAACATATCCACCAACACCTCTTTGATATCAGCCCAAATGGTATCCAATTTTTCCTGACTTGCAACACCGGCATCAACCAATTGTTTGGCATATCCGAAAATGCAATCTTGTGCCTGCCATGCTTCAACCTCTTCTTTTGAACGATACGATGAAGCATCGGATGGAGAGTGACCTGAAAAACGGTAAGTCAACACATCCAACAAAACAGGTCCCTGCTTGTCTTCAATTACTTTGCGTTTGCGTTTGTAGGCATCAATAACAGCCAATGGATTATAGCCATCAACCCGTTCAGCGTGCATTTGGGCTTCGTTTACGCCGGCACCAATACGGGCAGCCACTTTGTAACCCATGGTTTCGCCACAGGTTTGTCCACCCATGCCGTATTGATTGTTCATGATGTTAAAAATGACAGGCAGTCCGCCTTTCATGTCGCCTTCCCACAATTCTTTGAACTGATCCATGGCAGCAAAGGTAATACCTTCCCATACCGGACCACAGGCCATAGAGGCATCGCCAATGTTGGCAACCACCAAACCCGGCTTACGGTTTACTTTTTTGAATAAGGCAGCTCCTACTGCAATGTCTCCGCTACCACCAACGATAGCGTTATTTGGATATACCCCAAACGGAGTAAAAAATGCGTGCATTGAACCGCCTAAACCTTTGTTAAATCCGGTTTCGCGGGCAAATATTTCGGCCAATGTACCGTAAATTAAAAATCGACGGCCCAATTCTTTTACCGAACCGTTAAATCCTTTTTTCACCACCTGGGCAGTTTCCCCGTTGAAGAAAGTATCCATTATTTTGGTCAACTTTTCATCGCTCAATTTGGAAATGGCACTTAAACCTTTGGCCAAAATTTCACCATGGCTACGGTGCGATCCGAAGATGAAATCATCAACAGAAAGAGTGTAAGCCATACCCACAGCTGCTGATTCCTGTCCGATAGACAAGTGGGCAGGACCAGGATGGTTGTATGAAACGCCGCTGTATTCGTTGGCAATTTTGATCTGGTTGAGCATGGTTTCAAACTCACGGATGACCACCATGTCGTGATAAATGCCGATCAACTCTTGGTCGGTAAAATTAGCACGCTCATCAGCAACACTCTTCTGATACTGGTTAACCGGAATATTTTTAAAAGTGATCTCTGAAGCTTTGCGCACTTCGAAAGGATCGATAAACTGAATTTTTGGCATATTGTTATGATTTAATCACCCCTAAATCCCTTTCGGCAAGCTCAAGGAGCACCTAAAGGGGACTTTTGCGGTCTACGTTATTATTATTTTTTTTCTTTTATTGACTATTTTCTTACGCCCTTTCAGGGCTTTTGTTTTATTCATTCAATTTCATAGGGCGTTGCCCTATGCGGATGCTTGCACCCCTTTGGGGCTTTTACCCCTAAATCCCCTAAAGGGGACTTTCACGGTCGTACTATTTTTCATTATTATCCATTTATCTATCTGAAAAACAATACTTAATATTAGGTAGTTCCCGGCTCCCCCTTTAGGGGGCTGGGGGGTGTTAAAAAGAAAAGATTGTTTCTTTAAATATCTCACTCACCGTTGGATGTGGAAAAACCACTTCTTCCAGTTCCTTTAAAGTCATTTCGGCTTCGATGGCCATACAGGCGCCATAAATCATTTCGCTGGAAGGATTACCGAGCATGTGTACGCCAAGTACCTCGCCGTATTTTGCTCCCACCAACACTTTACACAAACCGCTTCCACCTTCGTTTTCTGCTATAAAACGTCCAGCATAAGCCATGGGTAATGTTGATATTCTATAGTCGATATTTTTTGCTTTAGCTGCTTCCTCGGTTAAGCCAACACCCGAAAATTCAGGATTGGTATACACCACACCAGGAATGGCATTGTAACGCATCCGGTCCTCACGGCCGGTAAGGTTATTCACCACCACTTCACCTTCGCGACTGGCTGTGTGCGCCAACAAAGAAAAGCCGGTCACATCGCCTGCAGCAAAAACGTTAGGGATGTTGGTGCGCATTTTCTCATCGGTTTTGATGCCGCCTTTGAACAATTCCACTCCAATATTCTCCAAACCAAAACCTTTGGTTACAGGACGACGGCCAACACTGACCAAAATTTTATCGCCCGAAACCGAAAGCTTCTGACCGTCTTTTTCGAACACCACTTCGTTTCCTTTGATTTCAGTCACTTTGGATAGCAGGTTGAACTCAATTCCTTTTTTGGCATACATATCGCGAAGCATGGCGCTCATTTCAACATCCATACCGGTAAGAATTTCAGGAAGCATCTCAATCACGGTCACTTTCGTCCCCAATGAATTAAAGAAACTGGCGAACTCCATCCCAATAACACCACCACCAATGATCACCAATGAATCTGGCTTTGTAGCCAATTGAAGGATTTCACGGTTGGTTAAAATAATGTCGCTTGTAATATCCAATCCAGGAATTGGCGGAATAAATGCTTCGGAACCGGTGCAAATCAAAAGATTTTTTGCTTCGATTTGTTGGTCTGCCACTGTAATTTTTATTCCTTCAGCGCTACGGCTTTGGATGATCGCTTCACCCTTTATCACTTCAACATGATGCGCTTTCATTTTAGAACCTACACCACTTACGAGTTTTTTCACCACCTTGTTTTTGCGGGCCATCATTTTTGCGAAATCGAAACTCACTCCAGTAGTTGTAATTCCATATTTATCGCCACCAACTGCATTGTCGTACAACTTCGCACTGTAGAGCAAAGTTTTGGTTGGGATACAACCTTCGTTCAGGCACACGCCTCCAAGGTTTTCCTTTTCGAAAAGCACCACTTTGAGGCCTTTGGAACCGGCACGCTCAGCGGCAACATAGCCTGCGGGGCCGGCGCCAATGATGGCTAGGTCCACCCCTAAATCCCCTAAAGGGGACTTTTGCTGATATGTTTTATTGTTGTTTTCGTTCAATTAATATTCAAAACCGTACATGTTCTAAACTCTAAATTGAGTAGCTCCCAGAACCCATTTTAGGGGGCAGGGGGTAATCTATGTTTTACTACATCCTCAATTTCTTGAAGTGTATTATCAATATCTATAAGAACTTGCTCATTTGTAAACCGAAGAACTTTTAAGCCAAGTATTTCCAGTTCTAAATCCCTATTACAATCGTACTCATATTGAGATGGTAATTGATGATAACCTCCATCCACCTCGATGATCAATTTTGCCTTATGGCAATAAAAATCAGCAATAAAATACAAAATTGGATGTTGATGTTTGAATCTAATATTTTGAATTTTCTTATTCGAAAGTTGTTTCCAAAGGAATTCTTCTGCTTCGGTTGGTTTATCCCTCAGTTGTTTTGCAAAATCAAAAAGAATTTGTGGAGCCCCATAGAACATGTTAACCCCTAAATCCCCTAAAGGGGACTTTTCAGTTTCTGCATGATTCCTAGTATTGCTCATTTTCTTCTTCATTTATCGCTCAAAATTCCAAATCTGGTAGTTACTCAAGTCCCCTTCAGGGGATATAGGGGTATTTATGAACCCCCTTCAGGGGGCAGGGGGTCTTCCAAATTTTCAATTTCAATGGCCACTTGTTTCACAAAGCGTGTAGCCTCGCCACCATCAAGTGCACGATGATCGTAGGTTAGGCTGAGTCCCAAATAAGGAACAAAACCAAAAACACCATCACCCATATCTTTCGGACGGAGAACAATGGTGTTTACACCCAAAATAGCCACCTGTGGCAGATTGATAACAGGGGTAAATATTTCTACACCATAACTACCCAAATTAGAAACGGTAAACGAGGCCGCAGATGGAGCCAGTAAGTCAGGATCAACTGAGCCTTTACGACAAGCTTCTGCAAGTGCCTTAAATTGATTCGACAAACCTTGAATGGTCAGGTCATCGGCATTTTTAACTACCGGAACCATTAAACCACGCTCGGTATCAACGGCTAATCCAAAATGTACTTTTGAAAAAGTCTTCATGCTATCGCCCATTAAATGCGCATTCACCTGAGGAAATTTCTTTAATGCTTTAATCGTTGCAAAACAAATCATGTCGTTAAGCGTAATGTTGGTAGGATATCCATTGGCTACGGCAGCTTTCACTTTTGAACGCAATTGATTTATCCTACGGGCATCAGCTCCCAAATGGTGGGTGAGCTGTGCTGAATTTTGCAATGAAGCGTGCATCGCTTTGGCAATCAGTTTCCGCATATTCGAAATTGGTTTCATTTCGAAATCAGTTCCATAAATTGGATTTTTGCTCGTTATATCAGCACCTTTAACCGTTTGTGCCAAACCTGTCCCGGCTGCAGCTTGCATTTCCGAATCTTCTTGCGCAATCTTCTTTGCAAGCGGAGTCAATTTTGGAGCTGATTCAGCGGCAGCTAAAACATCGCGTTCAATCACTCGTCCTTTCGGACCTGATCCGCTAAGCATTAAGGCATCGATGCCTTTTTCGTCTGCTAATTTTTTAGCTCTAGGCGAAACGCCAATGGCTTGTCCTGAAGAAGCGGTTGGTTTTGAGCTTGCTACTGCTTCCGCTTTTACATTCTCAATTACAACAGGCTCCTCAACTGTAGTTTCCTCAACAGCAGTTTCCACTCCATCGGGCTTAAATTCATCTGTATTTTCTCCGGCATTACCAACCACCAATACATTGGTTAAAACCGGAACTTCATCGCCTTCTTCAAAAAAAACGTCCAGGATAGTTCCATCCAACTGAGCTTCTTCTTCAAACGAAGCTTTATCGGTTTCGTAGGCGAACAGGATATCACCTTTAGCGATCTGATCTCCCTTTTTCTTGTAAAATTCGGTGATTATACAACTCTCAACGGACTGCCCTTGCTTAGGCATTATTATAGCACTTGCCATAGTTTCTATTTAGATTTTCAGCAAAAGTACAAATACTAACTTGTATATACAAGTTAGTATTTGAAAAAATAATCAATCTGAATAAAAATCAATGCAAACAACTAATTACATAATGATTAGAAACTAAAACAAAATATTTAATTGCCGCTTGTAAACACATGTTAAACTAATTTGTCATTACAAATTCAATATCTTTAAAAAAAATATTCTACTTTTGAAAATATTAATTTAAATGCATATAATTGACAGAACTTCCCTTACATAAAAAAATCTACGAACAGCTTCGTAAACACATTTCAGCAGGTGTTTATGCTGAAGGTGATTTGTTGCCTTCGGAAAATGAATTGTGTAGCTTGCACAACGCAACGCGTCCAACCATTAGAAAAGCGCTGGATCGCTTAGATACGGAAGGATTCATTCAACGTCAGCAAGGCAAAGGAAGCATCGTAAAGGTTGTTCCGAAGGGAGTTGGTATACTTTCGATTACCAGTACCACTTCGGCCATGGGCAGCGAAAACCTCATTACCAAAACGCTGGTGAAACCTGAAATCAGAGCCTGGACCAAGGCTTTTTCATTTGAAATTTCAGAATTGGAAAAAGAAGTGGGTTGTATTTATTTTGAACGACTTCGTTTTGTAAAAGACAAACCTGTTTTCTTCGATATTACGATGATTCCTAACATCAACCTGCCTCGTTTTATCACCCGAAACCAGGAAATCAATTCTCTTTTTGGCATGCTTCGGGAACAATACGGTATTGATATAAAAGGCGGCGAACAGAAAATTATGGCCGTTAATGCCAACAAAACACTACAAAAACACTTTGAATTAAAATCGACTGCTCCAATCATCCAACTCGACCGCAAGATCAATACCAATAAGGCCGACTTCTATTTTTACAGTCAGGTATTTTGTAATGCACAGGAGTATTCGCTTTATGGAACTTTCTAAAAAAAATCGTGGTACATGTCTTTAAAAGTCAAGTACCACGATTTCAATCTATTTTTTTAGCCCAATTACCTCATTGCTTTGTAGGCATTGATTAAACCGTTGGTCGAAGCATCGTGTGCAGACACTACATCCTCATTGATCAATTCAGGAAGAATTTGATTGGCCAATTGTTTTCCTAATTCAACACCCCATTGGTCAAAACTATAAATGTTCCAGATGATGCCCTGAACAAATATTTTATGTTCATACATGGCCACCAAAGCACCAAGGGTATGCGGCGTTAATTTTTTGAATAAAATAGAGTTAGTAGGAATATTGCCTTTAAATACTTTGAAAGCTTTTAGGTTCTCAATTTCTTCGTCAGATTTTCCGGCTTTTTTAAATTCTGCAACCACTTGAGCTTCGGTTTTACCAACCATCATCGCTTCGGTTTGTGCAAAGAAATTGGCCAATAATTTTGGATGATGATCGCTAAGTGGATTTTGACTGATAGCAGGAGCCAGAAAATCACATGGGATCAATTTAGTCCCCTGATGGATCAATTGATAAAAAGCGTGCTGACCATTTGTGCCGGGTTCTCCCCAAAGAATAGGGCCAGTTTGATAGTCAACAGCATCGCCATTGCGATCGACGTATTTACCATTACTTTCCATATTTCCTTGTTGGAAGTAGGCCGAAAAACGATGCATGTATTGGTCGTAAGGTAAAATGGCTTCTGTTTCGGCGCCATAAAAGTTATTGTACCAAATGCCAATCAAGGCTAAAATTACCGGTAGGTTCTGATCAAAATCAGCAGTTTTGAAATGCTGATCCATGGCGTGTGCACCTTCAAGGAATTCAATGAAATTATCGTATCCTATAGAACAAGCAACAGACAAGCCAATTGCTGACCATACCGAATAACGACCACCAACCCAGTCCCAAAACCGGAACATGTTTTTCACGTCGATACCGAAGGCTGCAACCGATGCAGCATTCGTCGAAAGTGCTGCAAAATGATTGGCCACAAAAGCTTCGTCTTTAGCCGCCTCAAGAAACCATGTTTTTGCGCTCATGGCGTTGGTCATTGTTTCCTGAGTGGTAAATGTTTTGGAAGCAATAATAAACAAAGTTGTTTCCTGATTGACTCGTTTTAAGGTTTCTGCAATGTGAGTTCCATCAACGTTGGAAACAAAATGCAGATTCACCTTTGTTTTATATGGTTTTAAAGCCTCGGTCACCATCAACGGTCCAAGGTCCGATCCACCAATGCCGATGTTTACGATATCAGTAATGGCCTTACCTGTAAATCCTTTCCACTCACCTGAAATGATACTTTCAGAGAAAGCTTTCATTTGCTCCAACACTTCGTTGATCTCAGGCATAACATCACAACCATCCACCATGATTGGTGTATTGCTGCGGTTACGCAAGGCAATGTGCAGTACCGATCGACCTTCGGTAACATTGATTTTATCGCCTGCAAATTCACTGGCAATGGCCTCTTTCAAACCACATTCCTGAGCCAGTTGCAGTAAAAGCGATAAAGCCTTTTCGTCTAAACGGTTTTTAGAAAAGTCTAAAAGAATATCTTCAAATTTTAAGGAATACTTTTCGAAACGCGAAGGGTTTTTATCAAACAGGTCTTTGATTTGAACATCTTTAAAAGATGCATAATGCTCTTCTAACGCTTTCCAGGCAGCTGTTGTAGTAGGATTTATTTTAGGCAACATATTCATTACTATTAATTTGTTTGCAATTTTCAGAATTCCTTCTTCATTATTTATTAAAGGAGTACAAAAATAAAATAATCCAGTAAGAAATTAGATTTTTACCGTGTAATAAACATTAAACCTTAAGGTTTATCAATAAATTAATAGAAGATATTTAGTCGAAATCAATCATCGCTTTCATCACGCCATCTTTATAATTGGCCACCATATCGAAGGCCTCTGCCACTTTTGAAAATGGGAAACGATGAGTAATCATAGCCCTACCATCCACTTTCCCAGAGGCCAACATATCGAGGGTACGATGTGTGCAATTGTTTTGACGTCGGGTATGAATAATGGTCAACTCCTTGCGCCGTGCCAGGTCTGCCTTAAAAGTCCAACGGTCGAATTCAGGAATACCAATTAAAATCAATTTACCTCCCGGCTTCAATATTTCAATGGCATTGTCCATGGTTTCCTGATGACCACAGCATTCAAACACCACATCGAGCAATTCCGGGACCTCTGATTCGATTCTTGTTTCTACATTTTCCTTGAACGGATTGGTTAACCATTTGGCTCCGTTTTTTAAGGCTACTTCTCCGCGAGCGTCAAATTTTTCGGAAACGAAAATCTGTTGAATTCCATCGGCAACAGCCATTTGCAAAACGCTCATTCCAATAGGCCCGAATCCTAAAATGCCAATGGTATCTGTGCTTTTCAAAGCGGCCTGATTAACAGCATAACGGCCAATGGCCAATGGTTCCGATGTGGCACCATCGTCGATGCTTTGATGTTCAGCCAGTTTCAAGCATTGTTTTTCAGGAAAAATCAGGTATTCAACCAGGTTGCCTTCGATTTGGCCCGGGCAGCCCAGGAAGAGGTTATTTCTGCAGGTATTTTCGCGACCCGCCTTGCACTGATCACAATGCCCGCAGGCA
Source organism: Prolixibacteraceae bacterium (assembly GCA_041821245.1). GTDB lineage: Bacteria > Bacteroidota > Bacteroidia > Bacteroidales > Prolixibacteraceae > Roseimarinus. Next base: position 113,856 of record JBGUEP010000014.1, on the reverse strand, counting down.
ATTGAAGGTTCAACCGCAACTTTATCGCCGGGTTTAACCATCGTAACATCGATACCCACAGATTCAACTATTCCGGCACCTTCGTGCCCAACAGTAAAAGGATATTCCACCACTTGTGAACCAATGCGTCCGGTTTTATAATAATGAATATCGGAACCACAAACACCAACCACTGACATGCGGATGAGTACATCGTTGGGATGAACCAGTATTGGTTTGGGAACTTCAATCAATTCAATTTTATTGATTCCTGTTAAGACCGACTTTTTCATATTAAATACAATTATGGAATATTTCACATTTTGGTCGATAATAATGATATCCCTTTTTGAACATTTTATGATCGACCACTTAGCTATTAGATTTTTTGTTCCGTTGGTTAAAACCAACGGCAATTCAAAACCAACCGCATTCCAAATCTACGGCATTTCAAATCTAGCTCCACAGTTTTAGCCCTAGATTGATGGCAGGCTTTATTTGTCCTTGCGATTTAGCTACGCAAACCATGGCTGCTCCCAACGCCGAGGCATTGTCCATTTCGCTGGTAAAAACCTGTTTTGTTGGAAACAATCGAACTAAATTTTCAATATACAATGAATTTCGCGCAAAACCACCGGTCACGATAAGACTTTTCCCATCGTCGTTTTTCGGCAAGGTAATTTTCAAATAATGTGCACATTCCAATGTTAAATCGTACATGAACTGATGATAAGCCATCTCAAATGATTCAAACTGACTCAAGTCCACCTGCTCATCAACATGACCTTCAGGTGTTCCGTTTTTGAAAAACACTTTCTCTTTTTCAAATATACGATCGGTAAGTGCCCGATCCAAAGCAACTTTATGATAGGCTTTGGAATCCACATTGAAGTGACCTTGTATACGTTCAACATTGACATCATGAATGTGTCCCATAAAATACATGGTTGATTTCACCGGCTTTTGATAAATGCTCAGGTATTTCAGGCAATTGTTGGCCAGTTCATCGTCGGTTAAAGGATCTTCGTTAAATGGATTCATGGATACACACCAGGTTCCGGTGGAGACCAGTACAAATTTTTCCTGAACTCCAAGAAGATAAGGTGCCAATGATGCAGAACTGTCGTGAATACCGACTCCTGCCATAAATTTGTGACCAGCCAATTCCACTTCGTAAGCGGTATCGCTATCAACGGGTACATCGAGTTGAAAGCCTTCTTTTGATACCCATTCGTGGTAGCCGTTTTGATCGAAATCCCACAAGAAGGTGTGACATCCCAAATAAGTGGGTTCTGCTACTACTTTTTTAGTGAGTAGATAGGACAAATATTGAGGGAAATTCAGAATCGTGGCCACTTTGCCAAATACCTCAGCCTGCTGGTATTTTAACCAAAGCATCTGTATTCCTGTATTCAACAACAAGCCTAATGCAGGACTGGCTGTTTTTCGGCAAAATTCCTGTTGACCTCCATATTGATCAAACAAGCGGTTTTGAATTTCATCGGAAACCGGTTTCAGGTAATTGTACAAAGGTGTTAAACGTTGGCCCTTTGCATCAAGGAAAACTAATGTTGCACCGTAGGTTGAAAAATTAACCGCCTTCAAGTGATAGTTCGGTTGACCAATAAGCGCTTTTAATGAGGCAATAATCCAATTTTCAATCCGCTCAATATCATCGCATTCAAAACCTTCATCATCGGTTATGGTTGGAAATTTTTCTTCATTTTGTTCAAGCAATTCAAACGATTCATTGAACAACAAAATTTTCTTGTTCGTTTTCCCGATATCAAATACTGCTATTACATTCATATTCTTCTGTATTAAACGGCTATAAAAGTAAAATATCCCGGATCATTTTTTAGTTAATCCGGGATTTAATCACTACTTAAAACCTAAAACCTACTTATCTTTTTAACAAGACATTTTTTTCGTATTCCTGAATAGTTTCGATGTAAGCTTCAGCTACAGGAACGTTATTTTTTTGGCAGTAATAATCCCAAACGGCACCAAATGGTTTTCCTTTCAAGGCTTCCAAATATGCTAAACGTTCAAAATTCTGACCTGCTTCTTCCAATTTTTTCAACCTAGCTGTTGGCTCAAGTAAGGCAATCAGGAAGGCCAGTTGAGTAGCTCTTGTTCCCACAACATAGGCGCCAATGCGGTTAATTGAAGCATCGAAAAAGTCGAGACCAATGTTGACTCTTTTCTGGAAATCATTGCGTACAATCTCGGACGCGATTAACTGGATTTCATCGTTAAGGGTAACCACATGGTCGGAGTCCCAACGCACAGGGCGCGTTACGTGTAAAAGCACTTCATCGACAAACTGAAGACATGATGAAACTTTATCGCCGATTTGTTCTGTAGGATGGAAATGGCCATTATCCAGACAAATAAGAATATTGTTCGAGATAGCGTATCCTAAATAAAAATCGTGCGATCCAACGGTCATACTTTCGGCACCAATACCAAACAATTTACTTTCTACAGCATCTTTCATGTGTTCTTTAGGATACTTAACCGACATAGCTTCATCCAACGATTTTTTCAATAAGGCACGGTGACCATTGCGATCGATCGGTGTATCTTTTGAACCATCGGGAATCCATGTATTGTGCACACAGGGTGTTCCAAGCTGTTTTCCCATTTCTGCAGCAATTGCACGGCAACGTGCCACGTGCTCTACCCAAAATTTACGGTTTTCTTCATTTTTACTCGAAAGGGTAAAACCGTCATCGGCTTTGGGATGGGAAAAACAAGTTGCATTGAAATCAAGTCCTATGCCGCGCTCTTTCGCCCAATCGATCCAACCTTGAAAATGTTTCACTTCAATTTGATCACGATCGACGAATTCTCCGCCAAATTCACCATAAATAGCATGCAAATTCAGTCGTTGTTTTCCGGGAAGCAATGCCATTACTTTATCCAAATCATCGCGCATTTGTTCGATGGAAGTTGCTTTGCCGGGATAATTACCCGTCACTTGAATTCCACCGCCACCAAGAACGGAATCAGGTGTTTCGAAACCACCCACATCGTCGGTTTGCCAACAATGCAACGAGATGACTATTTCATTCATTTTCTGGAGTGCGATATCTGTATCTACCCCAAGTGCAGCATACTGTTCTTTTGCCAGTTGATAGGCTTGTTCGATTTTATTCATGATATTTTTATTTTCGATTTAATTCTTCTAGATAATTGATACCCGATGCCAGATACTGGATACTTGATGCCGGACGTTTGTTCTTGATTCATCAGAATACGATCACCAATATTCAATAAATCGTTTATTTTATTCTGTTCATTCAATTCACTCAATTTATTAAGGTCATTCAGTTCATTCATCAGTCTCATACGAAAACGTGTATTTCCCTGAACCTAATTCTAATTTTAGTGCTGTTCCTTCTTTTTTAATTTTACTACTTTCCAATTTTATTCCATTCACCATAATTTCAGCATTTGCCGCATTGGGCAAGGTGATCGTAGCTGTTGTATTTGCAGGAATTTCAATGGTGTAGTTCATTTCATCATTCATCATTTTCCAGGCTGAACTGATTTGACCATAGGCTGTTTCCAAATTCGCTGTGGCCCAGGTTAAACCACCGCCGGGATGAGGCTCCAGCATAAAATTCTTGTACCCCGGATGATTTTCATCGATCGTAATACCCGTAATGTATTGATACATCCATTCGCCAATGGCTCCATAGGCATAATGATTAAAACTATTCATGCCAACATCTTGCATTGATCCATCAGGTTTTTGCCCATCCCAACGTTCCCAAATGGTTGTGGCCCCCTGAGTAACCGGATACAACCACGAAGGATATTCCTTGCGGTTGAGCAACATAAAAGCCAGATCGGCGTACCCATTATCCGACAATGCCTTGCACAGCAAAGGTGTTCCAACAAATCCGGTAGTAAGGTGTTGCATTTTTTTCACATCACCGGCTAAATATGCCGCTGCATTTTTCTGCAAATCTTTTGGTAACAGATCAAAGGCAAGCGCCAAAGAATAAGCGGTTTGTGTATGTGAAACCAAACGTCCGGCGGGAGTAACAAATTCATGAACAAATGCTTTTTTGATGTCGCCGGCCAATTGCATATACTTTGAACTGTCGTCAGTTCTACCAATAATTTGAGCTATTCTACCCAATAATTGGGTTGAATATTTGAAATAGGCTGTTGCAATTAGATCTTTTTCAGTTGTTGCTCCGGGGTAATCCGAATTGGTTGTAGCAAAGGCCAGCCAATCTCCAAAATGAAAATCGCCGGTCCACAGCAAATCGTCCCCTGCCCTGCCTTTCATGTATTCTACCCAGGCTTTCATACTGGCATATTGTTCTTCCAATATACGTTGATCACCATAAACCAAATAAACCGTCCAAGGCACAAGCAGTGCTGCATCGGCCCATGCAGTAGAACCTCCACCGCCATTCAATACATCAGGAATCACATGAGGTACTGAACCATTTTCAAGCTGATCGGCTGCCAAATCCTTCATCCATTTGGTGTAAAAGGCAGCTACATTGAAATTAAAGGCAGCAGTTCGGCTAAACACCTGAGCATCGCCGGTCCAACCCAAACGCTCATCGCGTTGCGGACAGTCGGTAGGAACATCCAGAAAATTACCCTTCTGCCCCCATTGAATATTGTGCTGCAATTGATTGATCATAGAATCGGAACAGGCAAAACTTCCTGTTTGAGCCATTGCAGAATGGATGACAATTCCGGTGATGTTATCCAGCGTTGCGTTTCCGGGGAAACCAATCAACTGAACATATCTAAATCCGTGAAAGGTGAAATGAGGTTCATAGCTTTCGTTTCCATTACCGCTTAAAATATATTCGTCGGTAACTTTGGCCGCCCGGAGGTTGTCGGTATAAAAATTACCGTTCTTATCCAACACTTCAGCAAATTTCAGGGTAACCTTTGTCCCGGCGGGTCCAGTCACATTCAAGCGAACCCATCCCACCATGTTTTGCCCCATGTCGAATACCATTTCGCCTTTGGGCGTTTTAAAAAAAGCAATGGGTTTAATTTCCCCGCTTGCTTTTACCGGCAAACCTTGTGGTGCCACAAGTGTGGTTTTGGTATGATCCAACAACTGGACGGACATCCAATTTTTTGCATCAAAACCAAACCTGTTCCATCCTTTTTCTTCCAATTGGGCATCGTATGTTTCTCCATCGTATATACTCGATGAAATAATTGCGCCTGAAGCAACTTTCCAATTTTCGTCGGTTCGAATTGTTTCGCTAGTTCCGTCGGTATAGTCAATTTTCAATTGAAGCAGTAAAGCTTTCTGGTGACCATAATAGCCCTTGTCGCCCGACCACCCAATATTTCCTGAATACCATCCTTCACCAACAATTGCCCCAATAACATTTTCGGTTTGCATGGCCGAAGTAACATCATAGGTTTGGTATTGAATGCGTTTATTGTAGCTGGTCCATCCCGGTGTAAAAAGGTCATCGCTCACTTTATTTCCATTCAAATGCAGCTCATATAAACCAAGTGCTGTGACATAAATTCTGGCTGAAGCGACTTTTTTTATCACATTAAATTCGGTTCTGAAATAAGGTGATTTTTTACTGTCGAAATCTTCAGGAGTAGTAATCCACGATGCTCCCCATTCCTCCGGCAGTAAAATTCCTGTTTCCCAAAAAGCAGGTTCACTCCAGGCAGTGGCTTCATTATTCTGATCCCATATCCTGACCTGCCAGTAAACTCTACTCATGGAAGGTAAAAAAGGTCCGCCATAAACCACATTAACCGATTGTTCCTTCTCAATTTTATCAGTAGTCCATAACAAATCGTTTTTCTTCGTCAATTTACTCAACGACTCAGCAACACGGATTTCATAGGCTGTTTGTTTTACTCCATTTTCATCAGAAGTTATTTTCCAGCTTAATCGAGGTTGATAAACTCCAATTCCAATTGGATTTTCAAGATATTCGCAAACGGGATTGACCACTTGTGTTTTTGCAATGGTCAGCATCGAAATGAAACTGAAAAGCAAAACAAGCGTCGGTTTGCGAGAAGCTTTTATTGTTTTTTTCATACTGAAATTATTTAGGTTAGTTTTAGTCCATGTAAAAAACTTCCTCTAAAGGAATTGTCACCGGTGAATTATCGGGATTTGTTTTCATAACATCCGCCATGAATTTCCACCATTTCTGTACAAGATCCGTTTGTCCTAAATCTTGCGAACCACCTTCACCACTCACTTTTTGGAAAGCAAACAAAATGTTGGTTTCCTCGTCCAAAAATATAGAGTATTCGCTCACTCCCGCCTCTTTCAACAGTTGCTGCAATTCAGGCCAAATTTCATTATGTCTCTTTATATATTCCTGTTTTTGTCCCTCGTTGAGGTACATTTTAAATGCTAAACGTTGCATAACTACATTGAATTACCAATTCCCACCAAAAATACAGCAGTAATCATGATTACAATTCCAACTACGAACGATGTTTGTGTTTTCTTGGAAGTACCCTGCCATTCTTTTCGCACAATTCCCCACATGTTAGCTGTAAGAATTATAGTGGACATGTGTAGAATCCAGGAACTTGCACCGTTGCCTAACTTACTCTCGCCCATTCCATAAAAGAAAAATTGCAAGTACCAGGTTGTTCCTGCCAACCCGGAATAAATAATATTCTTTAATCTCGGTGCCGACTTATCGGTGTAATCGGTATAGCTCTTATTTTTAATACTTAAAATGGTTGTCCAGATGAGGTTAGTGGTTAAACCACCCCACATAATCACCACATAGGAAACATTGTTTACGAATAAAGGATTGTAGCCTGCGTTCAATGCGGCTTCGGCCATTGGTTTTCCCGATTCGATTCCAAAGTTCATAAAAGAACTTAAGATACCAGAAATAACTGCAATGATCAAACCCTTGACCAAGCTAAACTCAGCAATACTTTTCTTACTCAGCTCCTTATCAACTTCTCTTTCCTTCAACATACCAGCCCGGCCCAAAATGGTAATACCAATGATACTAACCAGAACGCCAACCAAAACAAGTTGCCCACCCGGAGTACTCATCATATCGGTAAATGAAATTTTTCCGGCTGTTGGATTGATATTGTAATATATGGGTGGAACAATTGCACCAAAAGCAGCACAAAATCCTAAAGTGACTGAATTACCCAATGACATTCCCAAATAACGTACGCCTAAGCCATAGGTTAAACCGCCTATACCCCAGAGAAGTCCCATAAGGAAAGTAAAATTAAACACCCCATTGGATGTATTTTTAATGATCTCAAAAAAACCAGGAGCTGTCAGGTATGCAGCAATTGGAGGTACAATCAACCATGAAAATAATCCACCGATAATCCAATATGTTTCCCATTTCCATTTCTTCACTTTATTGAAAGGCATGTAAAAACTTCCTGAAGCGAATCCGCCTAGTGAATGATAAAGAATTCCTAATAATGCATTCATAAATGTTAAGTTAGTTAGGTTGTAACTGTTTATTATTAATGATTAAATAAATATAAGGTATTTATGTCAAAAATAGACTGATTATAAGTGTTTACAAATACACAATTTGATTAATTAGTTGCACTTTCTGACCTTCAATACAATTCCTCCATTTCTATAATATTAAAAATTCAAAGGAAGCAAGGTCATCCTTAAATAAAATGAAGTTTATGAAAAAGAGCTTCTATTTCAACACAAAAATCAATATTGATTCAACAAGCAACATTTATTTTTTTAAATTAACAGCCTTAATCTATTTTCAAATTTAAGGCTCAATAAAAACAACATAAAGCCGTTAACGACAAGGTACTTTTTTTTTGCAGCATCAATTGCCTGACAGCGGGGCCTCATATAAATCAATTCTTATGAAAGCAATTCATTTTTCATTAAAAACCTGGTTGCAAACCAATATGGGGTTTTGTGCTGTTTTAATTTTGGCTTCTTGTTCAAATTCACAAATTAAAAAAGAGTTCATTCGAATAGAATCTGGCCAAAGTGTACCTGAAGGAATTGAAATGATTTATCCTTTTAATGGCACAATTTTCCCACCTGAATTTCCGGCTCCTGATTTTGAATGGAAAGATACCACTTTTCAGTCTTCACAATGGAGTGTATTTATCTCCGACACACAAGGCAAAGTATTGTTCTCCAACACATGTTATAAAAATAGTTGGAAACCCGACTCAATAGAATGGAATCACATTAAAAAAATAGCGACTGAAGGTTATTGTAACTTCACGGCCATTGCAGATAAAGGAAAAAATTCATACTCCACCTCATGCAGAATTCAATTTTCGGTTTCAAGCGATTCCGTTGGGGCTGATATTTTTTATAGAGCTGTGCCTCTGCCCTTTAGTTATGCCGTAAAAAATGTAGGTACCATCGAATGGTATCTGGGAAGTGTTAATGGAAGTAAACCGCGAAAAATGCTTGACCATCTTCCGGTATGTGGCAATTGCCATTCTTTCGCCAGCGATCAACCTTTATTAGCAATGGATGTGGATTATGCCAACGACAAAGGCTCATACGTGATTGCAGGAACCGAGGGCACCTCGCATTTAACACCTGAAAATATCATTACCTGGAGTGATTATAAGCGAGATGATGACAAGCCAACATTTGGCTTATTATCTCAAATTTCGCCTAATGGCAATTATGTATTATCAACGGTAAAGGATTTGTCCATTTTTGTAGCTGTAGATGATAACCTGGCTTATTCCCAACTGTTTTTTCCAATTAAAGGAATTATTGGAATTTATGATCGAAAAAACAAGGCTTTTGATGCCTTAAACGGTGCCAATGACGAAAAATACGTTCAAAGTAATCCTGTTTGGTCGCCCGATAATAAAAAAATTATTTTCGCCAAAACGGAAGCCTATGTCAATGAAAAAGCTCGAAAGGCAGGAAGGGCTTTGCTTACCGTGAATGACATTACTGAATTTACCACAGGTGGCAAACAGTTCAAATATGATTTGTATTCGATGGATTTTAATGATGGCAAAGGAGGGCTAGCTTCTCCTCTTAAAGGTGCCTCGAATAACGGAAAAAGCAACTACTTTCCGAAATTTTCGCCCGATGGAAAATGGATTGTATTTTGTCAGGCAGATAATTTTATGCTATTGCAACCCGATAGCCGCTTATTTATTATGCCTGCCGAAGGAGGAAGTCCGCGATTAATGAATTGCAATATGCCAGAAATGAATTCCTGGCATTCCTTTTCGCCAAATGGTCGTTGGCTGGTGTTTTCATCAAAAAACAGGGGCCCGTACACCCAACTTTATTTAACGCACATCGATGAAAATGGCATGGATTCGCCTCCCGTATTGCTGGAAAACCTTCGTTTTGATAAGAGAGCAGCCAATATTCCGGAATTTTATCCATTTGATGCCGATCAGTTTAAGACGATAAAAGATGGGTTCTCGAACACTACAGATTACCTTAACCGCGGGGCGGTTGATAAAATAAGCAATAGGTACTACAAACGTGCTTTGGATGATTTAAATAAAGCCATCGAAATTGATAGCAATTGCCTTGAAACTTATATTAGCCGAATCATGCTAAACAACCTTCTTCGACAGTCCAATTCAAAAGTAGATCGAGCTGATAAGAAAAAAGCGATGGCATTAGTTCTCGACTCCCTGGCCCAAAATCCTGATAACGAAATTTATCTTTCCTCGCGGATTTCACTGCTTTCTAATATGGGCAATACGGAAGAAGCCTTAAAAGAGGCAAACCTTGCGTTAAAAAAACACCCTAATAGTTATAAATTATACGATCTGGTGGGTTCTATTTATCGAAAAGAGAATCAAATGGAGAAAGCGATTGAATGTTATCAAAAAATGCAGAAAATTGATCCCAGAAACAAGGTCCAACTAAATAATATGACAGCAGGAGCATTGATAAAGCTCAATCAAAATGAAAAAGCATTGCAACTAATTCGTCAAACCATTAAAGATTATCCTAATGAAGATGAACTAATTAATACCCGGGCACAAATACTGTTGAACCAGAAAAAAACAGAACAAGCCAAAAAAGATATAGACAGGCTCCTTGCAAGTGATTCCACCAATTTTCAATACAATGAATTATTGGCCCAATATCATTTAAATCAAGGGAATAAAAGTCTTTATGTTTTTCAGAAAAGAAAAAACTTAGCATTGCTCACAAATTTACATCGTTCAAACAAAGAAGATATTGAATTGCTTTTCGAAATGGCCTCCATTCACATGGCTTTAAAGGACTATCAAAATGCTGAAATACAATACAATCTAATCTTGAGTACTTTTCCCAATAATTATGAAGCGCTGAAAGAGAAAGCAAAAATAAAACTGAGCAGGCAAAACTGGAGTGAAGCGATTTCGATATACGATCAGCTGGAATCTATATATCCCCTTGAAGAAGGCTTTTGTAATAACAAGGCCATTGCTTACATCCAAATTGGAAATTATACTAAGGCCTTAGCCTATTTCGATCAAACGATAAAACTTAACCCATCCAATAAAGACGCCATATTCAACAGGAATAAATTACGGTCAGAACAAGGAAAACATTAATCCTTTTTCAGAAGATCAATAATCAATTAATCCGAGCGCACCTCAAAATACACTTTAAAAACCTGGTCCAATATTATCAATCATCCACGGCTAAAAAAAGTGCAATAATCTCCAATATAGTACACCATATATCTAATATTGGAAATTAAATATCTAAAATTAGAAATCTCACCAACAGCTAAGCTCTAATTTTAATGTATCCCCACAGGGAATACCGAAGCAATGCTGTCTATTACCATATTTCCTGGTACAAAAGCTTTTTTTTTACTACAAACTCACTAAAATTTCTACCTGCGTTGGCAAAAATAATTCAACCTTTGCATGGTTTAAGAAGAAATAATTTCTTGTCCTTATATGTAATACTCTGCATTGTTTTTACAATATATAAATCTATAGTCAAATATCTAAACCTAAAAAAATGAAGTTAATGTGTAAAAAACAGATTTCAAACCTCTTTTCACTAAAGAAATCAATACGGCTGATGTTGGCATTGGTTTTTGTTTCTTTAGTAGGAGGGCTAAATGTATTGGCAAGTGATTCGATGCCCAATAGCTCGCCAATTAAGGGTGTTGTAACGGAAGCAAAAAACTCCCTTCCTTTGCCCGGCGTAACTGTACTTATAAAAGGTACAACAATTGGCACAATTACCGACATCGATGGTAATTTTACCATCGAAGCAAATTCTAATGACATACTTGTTTTCCGTTTTATCGGATTCATGTCAAAAGAAATAAAAGTTGGTGATAACACCATGCTTGAAGTAATACTTGAGGAAGACCTGTACGGAATCGACGAAGTGGTTGTTATGGGTTATGGTGTTCAGAAAAAAAGCGATTTAACAGGTGCTGTGTCCTCTGTGTCCTCTGAAAGATTGAACAGTATTCCCGTCCCTAATGTTGAACAAGCTTTGCAGGGAATGGCAGCCGGAGTGAATATTATTCCTAAATCCGGTAAGCCGGGTGAAGAGGCTGATATTCAAATTCGTGGTATGAGTTCCATTAATGGAACAAAACCCTTGGTGATTATCGATGGTGTTCCTGGATCTTTAGGACAACTTAACCCAGCTGACATTGCTTCCATTGAAATCTTAAAGGATGCTTCTTCTGCTGCCATTTATGGCGCTACCGGTGGTAACGGTGTAATATTGGTGAGTACCAAGATGGGGACTGCAGGAAAAATGAGAGTACGAGCCAATGCCTACCGTGGTATTGAAAGTGCGGTAAATAAGGTTGAGATGATGAATGCTCAGGAGTATCTCGAATTGGTGGAAGAACTCAATGCTAAAGGAAAAACGCCATCTAATTATCAACCAGATACACTGGCAACGTATAACTGGCAAGATATGATCTTTAATCAGGTGGTTTCTGAAAACTATGATGTTTCAATATCAGGAGGCAACGAGGTATCTACGTATTTGTTTAGTACCAGCCTCGACAAACAGAACGGTATCGTAAAGAATACAGACTATCAGCGCTTTACGATAAGGATGAATTCTGAACATAAAGTAAACAAACACCTTACTTTCGACGAAAAAATTACTTATGTCAATACTCAAACGGAGGGCCTTGACCAATGGGCCTGGCATGATTTTTACAATAACCCGATTGTTAGTGTAATATCTGCTGATCCAACAGTTTCTGCTTATGATGAAAATGGCGTATGGACACAATCTGCGTTTAACGTAGGTAACCCTATTGTTCCTCTGGACGTTAAGGACAAATTAAACCAGGATAATAACTTTGAAGGTAATTTTGGTGTAAAAATCAATCTTATAAAAGGACTTGATTTCCAGAGTCGTATTACCGGAAAATTAGGATTAAACGATGCAAAGGAATATGTACCAATTTATTGGGCATCCCCAACCGTTTACAATACTCAGGACAAATTGATTCAGAGCATGAGAAAAAACATGTCCTATAACTTCCAGAACTTTGTTAGCTACAATACTACAATTGCACAAGTTCATAACATTTCGGCAATGGTGGGAATGGAAGCCAATAAATGGTGGTGGTACGATATTGCAGGTACCAGAATTGATATGGCCAGTCCAAATCCGAATATGCTTTATTTATCAAAATCAACAAATGGTGATGCCGATATTCAAAACGTTACAGGTACTGCTTCTATTGGGGCAACTCAAGCCTATTTTGGCCGTTTAAATTACGACTTTATGGGTAAATACCTATTAACTGTTAACGTTCGTCGTGACGGTTCAAGTAGTTTTGGACCTAATTATCGTTGGGGTACCTTCCCTTCATTCTCTGTGGGTTGGAAATTTATGGAAGAGGAATTCATGAAGGATGTATCATACATTAGCACCGGTAAAATTCGTTTTGGTTACGGACAAACCGGAGCCAATGCCAGAACTGGTTTCCCATATCTATCAACCGTAGAAACCAGACCAGGTTTCAGATATTCGGCTGATGGACTCACAACTGCTGTAGGTACTGCTCCAAACCAAATATCCAATCCCGATATTCACTGGGAATCAGTCAACATGTCGAACCTTGGATTGGACATGACCTTCTTTGAAAACCGACTTTCATTGACTGCCGATATTTTTGATAAAGTGAACGAAGGCATGATCATGCCAATTGAGGTTAGTGCCATTGCAGGAACCTATCAAGGACAAAACCCTGAAGCTAACTTTGGTAGCGTTAGCAACAAAGGTTATGAAATTACAATTGGTGCCCGTAAAAACGATGGTGAATTAACCGGATCAATTGACTTGAATTTTTCAGGAGTAAAAAACGAAGTTTTATCCCTGGCCACCGATTCAATGCAAAGAGGTGCTGTACACAATATTCAACCCACCAACATGACGCTTGAAGGTTATCCCATTGCTCAATTCTATGGATTTATTCTTGATGGCATGTTCTCCGAAGATGACCCAACCGAACAAGTTGGAAGCAGAACATTTATTACCAATCAACCAAAAGTGGTTAGTGATGATGGTACTAAGGTAACCTACGCACAACCTAATGCCAGGCCCGGTGATGCACGTTTTAAAGATGTGAATGGCAATGGTAAAATAGATAACGATGACAAAGTGATATTGGGAAGCCCGCTACCAACATTGACTTTCGGTTTTTCGGTAAATTTACAATACAAAGGATTTGACTTTTCTGCTTTCTTTAACGGAACCTATGGAAACTCAGTGATGAACGGTAGTAAACAGTACCTTTATAATCCGGTAGGTTATGGTAATCGTAGCAAAGCCTTTGCTGACCGTTACCGTGATGAAATCGTCAAAGACGGAATGGTGGTTGTAAATGAAAATCATAATACCGATGTATATCGTCTAAGTGCAGACACCTATACAAAAATGTCCGACTTCTTTGTTGAAGATGGGTCCTTCATCCGTTTAAGAAACGTTACCTTAGGTTATACCCTTCCCAATAATTTAACCAATAAAATTGGTGTTGAAAAATTGAGATTATACGCAGGTGGCAGAAACCTGTTTACCCTAACCAAATATTCCGGTTTAAATCCTGAAGTTGGCGGCCTTAATGGAGATGCAACAAACCAAGCACTTACCATGGGAGTTGATATAGGTTTATATCCTGTTACTAAGATGGTTTATTTTGGAGCCAATATTGTTTTCTAAGACAGGTAAGTTTATTAATTGAAAAAATATTAAAATCATGGATAAAAAAATATTAAAATATTTGTTATTTCTGTTGCTCGGAATTGCATCCTTTGCATGCAGCCCGGATTTCCTGGATGTTAAACCCCAGGCAGCAGAAAACAGCGCTGCATTCTACTTAACACAAGCTCATGCCGATCAGGCACTTACAGCAGCTTATTCTCAATTCAACAATGTATCAATAGATGTTGACATCATTCAAAGACTTGGAGATATTCCTTCCGATGACGCTGAAGGTGGAGGTGAAGACGTTACTGACGTACCTTCGTTGCAGGCTTATGGTTATTTGACTCCATTAACGACAGATGGTGTTCTTTCTGACGTTTTTGGAACACTCTATCGTGTCATCTATTTTAGCAATATTGCCATTGAAAAGATCCCGGGCATCAAAGAAACTGATCCCGATGCTGATCCGAATTTGCTGGATAAAAGAGTTGCCGAAGCAAAATTTTTGCGTGCCCTAAGTTATTCATATCTGACCATGATTTATGGTGGAGTTCCATATGTCGATCATGTTTTAGGAGCTGATGAATATCAACAAGCTCGTGCTGATATTAAAGAAATCTATAATTTAATTGAAACTGACCTGAAAGAAGCCATTGATGTTCTTCCTACGCGAAGTGGTTGGGCTCCAGAATATGGACGTCCATCGAAAGGAGCAGCTCAGGCATTGCTGGCACGTGTTTATCTGTTTGAATCATCATATGCTAAAAATTACGGAGGAAAAGATAGCCGATTTGATGGTATGACCGAACGTTGGGCTGAATCATTGAAATATAGCGAAGACGTAATTAATTCCAATGAATTTGAACTGGTTGGTATTAACGGTGAAAAATATGAATCGTGGAGAGGTGAGACCAACGGTTATCGTTACATCTTCACTTCCGACGGTGACAATTGTAAAGAAGGTGTATTTGAAATCCAATGTGTCCAGGAAGGTCTTGGATATGGCGATGCCAGAGGAAACGCTTTATGCCAATGGTCCGCCGCCCGTTATTATTTGGATGAAACCGGTGCGTCAGTAACCACAGGAATGTGGGGATTTGGAATTCCTACCCAAGCTTTATATGATGCATTTGAACCTGGCGATCCACGCTTAAAAAGTTCAATGGTTCGTGAAGGTGGTAACGACTCCATACAAACTACACTGGGTGCTTGGGTTCCTTATTCATTTGAACATTGTCTTACAAAAATATATGGAACGAAATGGGAAGCATCGTACGAAGAGTTTAAGGCTTATGGAACAACATGGCAAGGTGCACCTCAAAACTGGAGAATGATTCGTTATTCTGAAGTTTATTTGAACGCTGCTGAAGCTGCTTTAATGGCAGGTAATAACAGCAAAGCTTTGACCTATATCAATAAAGTGCGCGAAAGAGCTCGGATGTGCGGAACAACAGGCATTCCTGCTGCATTAAACAGCGTTTCCTTAGACGATATTATTAATGAGCGCCGTGTTGAATTTTCCAGTGAAGGCAAACGCTTTTACGATATAGTTCGATGGGGAATTGCAGCAGATTTACTAAATGGTACTCCTACCACCGATGGTTATCCTCGAGAATTTATTGTTGGCAAACATGAATTCCAACCAGTGCCAGAGCGAGAAGTAACTTTAAGTAACGGAAAACTTGAACAATACGATGGCTGGTAACAAATAATTTAGTTTATATTCATTCATAGGGTTTTCCTTAATGTCATTATAGGCACTAAGGAAAACCTTTTTTTTTATACATTTATTGCACTTTTTGATCCTGAAACATGGCCGATTTTTTTAAATACCTAACTGTTAGCGAAGAAGATATTAATTGGGGTTTATACCTCAATGTTGCCGGCATTTCAGAAGTGAGCCCCAACAGTAGCTATCCCAATCCCAAACATCCTTCAAATTATTTTTTCAATTGGGATGAAGGGCGGATATTGGATGAATATCAACTGAATTACATCACCAGTGGATCGGGGATATTTGAAACCAAAGCAGGAAAATTCAGAATCAATCCGGGAACTGTACTCTTGCTGTTTCCCGGAGTTTGGCATCGCTACAAACCCGACGTAAATTCAGGCTGGACCGAACATTACATCGGTTTTTCCGGTGCTTTTACCAAAACTATTTTTCAACACGAACAATTCAACAATTCCAACCCGGTACTCAAAGTTGGCTTCCAAGATAGTCTGATTAAAGAGTTCAATGATATTTTTCAACTTATAAAAGATGAGAAGCCCGGATTCCAACAACAATGTGCGGGAAAACTGATTTTCATATTTGGCAGAATGATTTCGATTTTAAAAACCAGTGAATTTGCCAACAAAGATATTGAACGTATTATCCGAAAATCATGTCTTTATTTAAGAGATAACTTAAATAAAAATGTGAACATTGAAGAGCTTGCCGCCTCATTACATGTTAGTTATTCCTATTTCAGAAGAATGTTTAAAAAATATACCGGCATGTCACCCAATCAGTACCATCTGGGATTGCGCATCCAAAAATCCAAGGAGCTTATTCGATACAGTAAAAAAAGCATCAAACAAATTGCCTTTGAACTGGGTTTCGACTCTCTGTTTTATTTCAGCAGAATTTTTAAAACTAAAGAAGGCCTGTCTCCAGCAGCTTTTCGTGCCCTAAAACATGAATAAATGTGTCATTTAAAGCAAATATTTTAATATTTAAGTTATTATAGCAATGCATTTAACACTGCCTATTCAAATCATTTCAGCTAAATTGCACCCGAAAAACAGCTAAACAAACCAGAATAAACATGAAACACGCGTATTTTACCATTGTCCTGATCATTCTGTGGGGATTTCAACTTCAAGCACAAAATTCTGCTGACAGTACCAAACAAGAAATTAAAAAAGTTTATACGACCCAACGACTTACAACAGAAAAACCGATAATAGACGGCGTATTAAACGATGCCTGCTGGCAAAACAACAATTGGCAGGGAGATTTTATCCAATGGATTCCCAACGAAGGAGCCTTACCTTCGTTTCCAACCTATATTAATATTTTGTACGACAGCAAAAATATTTATGTGGCGATTCGTGCAGTAGATTATGAGCCAGAAAAAATAATACGCAAAGCCAGCCGAAGAGATGAATTTGCAGGCGATATGGTTGGAATAAATTTTGATTCTTACCATGATTTTCGTACCGGTTTTGAATTTAATGTATCGGCAGCCGGGCAAAAAGTAGATTTACTTCTGACCAATCCAACGAATGCCGATTTTAATTGGGATGCTGTTTGGACGGCAAAAACAGGTATGGAAGACAGTGCCTGGGTGGTAGAATATGAAATACCTCTTAGCCAACTGCGATATAGCAGCGAAACAGAACAAATTTGGGGAATGCACGTTTGGCGATGGCTCGACCGCAAGCAGGAAGAAAGCGACTGGGAGCCTTTATCACTGACGGGCCCAGGAATGCTCTATCAGTTTGGAACCTTAAAAGGCATATCCAATTTACCAAAATCGCGAAGAATTGAAATTATGCCTTACCTTCTTGGAAGAGTTTCCTCCATTGAAAAGGAAGAGGCAAACCCATATGCGAAAAAAGGATTCCTTCCGTTCGGGAGCATTGGACTTGATGCTAAAATTGGACTTTCGAGCAACTTTACAGCCGACGTAACCATCAACCCCGATTTTGGTCAGGTTGAATCCGATCCTTCAGTTATGAACCTTAGTGCTTTCGAAACTTTTTATGAAGAGAAACGACCGTTCTTTTTGGAAGGTCAAAACATTTTTAACTTCGATTTCGACGGAAATAATTTGTTTTATTCACGCCGAATTGGTCAGTCACCCAATTATTCTCCATCACTCGTTAATGGAGAATTTATGCGCTACCCTGCAAACACCAGCATTTTAGGTGCTGCAAAAATTAGCGGTAAAACTTCCAATGGTTTATCGGTTGGAATTTTGCAAAGTATTACCAATAACGAAAAAGCCCTCATTAGCGATGGAAACCGTGAACGCCTCGAATTGGTTGAACCTTTGACCAATTACACCATGGCCCGCATTCTCAAAGATTTTAACGAAGGCAACACAGTACTGGGTGGTATTGTAACATCAACCAACCGGTTCATCGATGGCTATTCGCAATTCAATTACATGAACAGCAATGCACTCACCACCGGTCTCGATTTTATGCATCAATGGCACAACAAAGAATTCTACGTTGATGCCAAACTGGTGATGAGCACCATTCAGGGTGATACAAGCGCAATAAGTGCATTGCAACAGTCATCGGCCCGTTTTTATCAGCGTCCCGATGCTGAACATTTGGATTTCGATCCAATGCAGACACAACTTTCGGGTCAAGGTGGTAGTATCAAAATTGGTAAAGGCAGTGTGGGGCACTGGCGCTATTCCACCTCGTTAAACTGGAGATCACCCGGTTTAGATTTAAACGACATGGGCTACATGCAAATGGCCGATCAGGTCACTAACGTAAATTCACTTTCCTATTTCATCAATGAACCAAAGGGGATAATTCGTTCGCTCAATGTTGGTATCGGACAGGACAATACCTGGGATTACGCACTGAATTACCAACGCGCCCATTACAATGCCTCATTCAGCACACAGTTTTTAAACAAATGGTCGGTGAATTCTCACGTTTGTTATTTTCCAGACGCCATTGATTCCCGTCTGTTAAGAGGAGGACCAGCCATGATTGTTCCCACCAAAACACACGGAACACTTAGTGTTTCATCCAACCAATCTAAAAAAGCAGGTTTTTCAGTATTTGCTTACTATGAAAAAGGTGGTGAGGAAAGTTCCGAAACATTTACCTTAAGCCCATGCATTAGTTATCAACCAATTAATGCATTAAAACTTTCGTTAAGTGCCGACTATACCCTAAATCAAAATGAATTGCAATATGTTGGTAAAGCCTCCTTCCCATCAACAGATTACTTTTTAGGAAATATCGATCAAAAAACCTTGAATCTTACCTTTCGAGTCGACTACAACATCACCCCTGAACTTTCCATTCAATATTATGGAAGTCCTTATGCCTCAACAGGCGATTATTCAAATTTCAAACTGATTAAGGATCCCATGGCCGACAATTTAGAAGCAAGATATTATCAGTTAAATGATGATCAGTCATCGGGGTACACCGTTTACCAAATTTATGGATTCAACAATCCAAATTTCACCTTTACCCAATTCCGTTCCAATCTGGTGTTCCGATGGGAATACCTGCCCGGTTCGAAAATTTATTTGGTTTGGGCCAACGAACGGACTCTATATCAATCGCAACCAACCGCAGCCATTAGCGATGCCTTCAAAGGACTAAACCAGGTATTTCCAAACAATACCATTTTATTGAAGGTGAATTACTGGTTCTCGTTATAGTTGCCTCCAACGGCAATACTAAACACATTTAAGTGGGTTCAATTAAATATTTCAACGATCCATGTTAAACGATTTAAGAAATGAATAAACGATTTCTATTTTTGGGCATTATTTGTTTACTAATAATTAGTGGATGCACACCTTTTTATCAGCTAATCAATGCTAGTCCTTCCAGCAGATTAAAAAATATTACTTTCTCGAACTCGGAATCAAATCCTGTGTATGAATTCTATTATTCCGACACCTTAAAGAATGAATATCTGAGGGATTTACGTCAGGAGTATCAACTAGATGTGTTAACAGAAGAATTAGATACTGAATTTGAAAAAATCAAGGCAATTGTTGCATGGACAAATCAGCAATGGGAACACAATGGAAGTAATAACCCATCTAAACCTGATGCCTTAACAATACTTAAAGAAGCTGATACCGGTAAAAAATTCCGATGCGTTGAATATGGTATTGTCGCATCATCAGCTTTAAACAGTATTGGTATTCCTGCCAGAGTTCTTGGATTAAAAACACGCGACGTTGAGAAAGTGAGACATGGAGCAGGGCATGTTGTAGCTGAAGCATATTCAACAAATTTAAAAAAATGGATTTTCGTTGATCCTCAGTTTAATGTAATTCCAATGTTAAATGGAACACCATTAAATGCCATTGAATTTCAAAACGCGATAATGAATAATCGTTTAAAGTTGAAACTTACGAATTCACAAGGTGATGTTAGTGTTGAAATTACAAGTGATTATATCAATTGGGTAGCAAAATATTTATTTTACTTCGATACATTATTTGACCAAGGAATAGGAAATGAGCCAAATTACAAAGCCATAAATGGAATGACTAAAATAACTCTTGTGCCTGTTGGAGAAAAAGAGCCTAAAGTTTTTCAACGATACAGTAAAATTAATTATTCCTACTATACGAATTCTTTGAATGATTTTTACAAAAACCCAAAATAAGCATACCAATCATCAATGAGAACTATTTGCATTTTTAATGCCTATTTGATTTTAATGCAGATCAATAAAAAATCTGAAATTCTGACTAAGAATTGATTTTTCTCACAACCAAGTGCAAACTCATTTGTTTTATTTGAAATCATTCAAAATAATAAAACTATGGCACAAGTGAGTACCTATCTAAATTTTACCAATAACACCGAAGAAGCTTTTCTTTTTTATCAAACTGTTTTTGGCGGTGAATTTGGCCGAGGTGGAATTTCGCGGTTTGGCGATATACCACCAAGCGATGAAATGCCACCACTTTCTGAAGAACTAAAAAAATTGGTCATGCATATTGAATTGGTCATTCTGGGCGGTCACCGGCTCATGGGAACCGATGCGCCTACCGAAATGGGCTTCAAGGTGAACAAAGGAAACAACGTATACATCAACCTGGAACCCGACACCAGAGCGGAAACCCAAAAATTATTCAAGGCACTTTCAGATGGTGGTCAGGTTGAACAGGAATTGCAGGACATGTTTTGGGGCGACTATTACGGAAGTTGCTGCGATAAATTTGGCATTCATTGGATGTTCAATTGTTCCGAAAAAAAATAAAAAAAAATGACTGAAGCACAAAAAATACCAATCCGGATTGAAGCCCAAATTGAAGCATCCATCGAAAAGGTATGGGAGCATTGGACACAAGCTTCACACGTTATGCAATGGAATGCTGCCAGTCCCGATTGGCATTGCCCGGCAGCCACCAACGACCTAAGGGTTGGAGGCGAATTCCATTATGAAATGGCAGCTAAAGACCAAAGTTTTGCCTTCGATTTCTGGGGCACTTACACCGAAATAGTTAAGCAAAATAAGATTGCCAGCACCTTGGGCGATGGACGTAAAATGCTAGTCACATTTTTTTCCGAAGGCCATTCAACAAAAGTTATTGAAGAATTTGAAGCTGAAGAACAAAATCCCATTGAAATGCAACGCACAGGGTGGCAATCCATCCTGAACAATTTTAAAAATTACGTTGAATCAAATTGATTGAAAATGAAACAACTGAGTAAACCAATTCAACCTTGCCTTTGGTTCGATCATCATGCAGAGGATGCGGCATTGTTTTATACTTCTATATTTCCAAATTCAAAAATTGAATCCATTTCGCGATATGGAAAGGAAGGATTTGAATTTCATGGAAAACCAGAGGGATCAGTATTAACCGTTAGTTTTACAATTAATGGTCAACCCTATACAGCACTAAATGGCTCACCTGAATTTATTTTCAACGAGGCAATTTCACTTCAAGTATTTTGCGACAATCAGGAGGAAATCGATTTCTACTGGGAAAAACTTTGCGAGGGCGGTGAGGAAAGCATGTGCGGTTGGTTAAAAGATAAATATGGATTATCCTGGCAAATTGTTCCCAGTATCCTACCCGAATTAATGAGCAATCCGGAAAAATCAGGTAAAGTAACTCTGGCCTTTTTGCAAATGAAAAAATTTGACCTTGCAACACTGCTTAAAGTATAATGGACAGTAAATTACAACTGTTTAAATTTTCCGCAGGTAAAGTATGTGGGTATAAAAATGATAGTTTCCTTTGTTGGTATTGACCCGTACGCCCGCCTGACCAGCAAAAGTAGGGCAGGGGACAAAATTGTCATTCGACAACATTCAGTTTCTATCCATATTTTGTTCCTAACGGTACAATTAAATAAAATCACTGTTGTCAGGTTAATTACGCTCTTTGAGAAAAGATTCTTACGCTTCATTGCATTACGCTCAGAATGACAAGGAACTATGATTGGCAAAGGCTGTTGGGAGGGGTGGTCTGGCGGCAATAACGCCAGACCACCCCTCCCAACAAAGAATACTCACAAAAGCTTGTCATTCCGAACGTAGTGAGGAATCTGTTTTAATTTAACAGGATTGTAGTGAAATAAAATTTAAACAGTTTCTTATTCTCTATTGGTTTTGTTCATCTTTCCTTCTTTCTTCCAGATCAATTTCAATGGTGGCCATGGTTTTGGCGTCGAGTTGATAAAAGAACATAAAAGCACCTGAAAGTAATGCACCGATAGCGGGTACAATTCCCAACATCACTTTTATGCCTTGAATGGTTTCAGGGCTTTGATCAACATTCGCTTCGAAGCCATAAAAGGCCAGCAACCATAAAGTAATCGATCCTCCCAAGGTCCAACCCAATTTTTGGGTCATGCTCGAAGCCGAAAAAACCAAACCTGTGGCACGACGCCCGGTTTTCCATTCGCTCCAGTCAGCCGAGTCGGCGTACATCGACCATAATAGAGGGAAGACGATTCCAGCACTGAAGCTAATTAATGCTTGCAAAACGTAAACAAATACAACCTGCTCTTTGGTGCAGAAATAAAAAAATACACTTAGTACGGCAGAAATGATCATAGCATACATGAATGTCTTTCGTTTGCCCAATTTTGAGGAAACAAATTTGGCCGAAGCCACACCCAGTAAATTAAAAACCTGACCAAGAATCAAATACAAAGTACTGAAGGTAAAAGTCATTTTTGAAATGGCCACGGCAGTTTCATCCAGAATGTAATATTTGAAATAATACAGTGCAACACCGTCGCGAACAGAATTAAAGATTAAGGTCATTACACCAGCACCCAGCAAGATAAACCAAGGTGTATTTTTCAACAGATTCTGAAAGTCTTTATTTAAATTATTTTTTTGCGATTTAGGTGGAGTAATGCGCTCACGTGTCCACAAAAAAGTGAACATAAAAAAACCAATAGCAATTAATCCAATGATCACCATGGTCAATTGATAAGCCGTAGTTTCAGCAAAGCCTTGTTTAAAGATGTCAACCAGCGGCTGAAAAATGGCCACAACTAAAATACTTCCACCGAATGCAAATAACATGCGAAATGAAGCAAAACTGGTCCGTTCGTCTCCATTGGCTGTCATCACCCCAAGCAAACTGGCATAAGGCACGTTAATGGCCGTATACACCATCATCATGAGCGTATAGGTAATGTAGGCATAAATAAGTTTACCCAACTCCCCTACATTGGGTGTGGTAAACAAAACAACGCCAATAATACCAAACGGAACGGCAATCCAAAGCATGTACGGTCTGAATTTTCCCCATTTCGTGTTCGTACGATCGGCAATAACCCCCATGATAGGATCGTTAGCCGTATCCCATATCCGGGTAATCAGAAACATGGTACCCGCTGCAGCCGCAGAAATCCCAAAAACATCGGTGTAAAAGATGGCCAGGTAAAAGGTAAATATCTTCCAAAACATCGACGATGCAGCATCGCCAAAACCATAGCCAATTTTTTCCCGCAAGCTTACTTTCGAGTTCATAGTGTTAGATTAAGTTCGTTTATAGTTAGTTGTTTATGGAGTATTTTGAGTTATGCTGTACCCACAATTACCAATTTTCTTTTCCCATTTAATCAAATCCAATCAACGGAATAGAGAATGAGAAAAGCAATGATAAGGAATATATACTTTATCTGCAAAGGTTAAATTAGGCCCGTTCTTGTAAAAAAAGCAACAAATATACTTTCCTTACTTCACCTTAAACTGATAATTCCCTGAACCAATTATAAAATTTACTTCATTGTTGGTATAAGTTATTTGAGTCATTCCAGCTACCTGATCAATTGAAACTCCATTTTCATGAACTACCTGTCCTTCGTGATATGGCAATGTAACAAGCGCCTCGGAATTACAAGGAACACTAACTTCTGCGAAAACACTACTTGCAGATTTCTTCCAATTAACCACGACTGTGCCGTAAGGCGATTCAAAACTAGTTTGAGCAGCATCGATATTACCCACCATTTGAGGTGCAATTTTCAATTGACTAAATGCAATGGAATTAGGGGTTTGATCAATTCCCCCCAAACCACTGTAAAACCATTCCATCAAGTGGCCTAACATCAGGTGATTGTTCGACACAATGGGCAATGCCGCCCACGACTCAGTTAAGGCTGTTGCTCCTTTTTTTAACTGATAGCCGTAACCGGGAACGTCGTCACGGGCATTCATTTCGTACAGTAATTGGGCGCCGCCATTGTCCTGCAAGGCTTTTACCAGGTAATGAAAACCTACGTCACCGGCAGTGAGCGCCTTGTTGTCTTTTTCGATAGATTCCACAAGGGTTTGATATATGGCCGCTTTGTCCTTTTCATCAACAATTTCCAACACCAAGGGCATGGAGATGGCCGTTTGGCTTCCGGTAGAATAAATGTTGGTTTCCGGATTCAAAAAATGCTGATTGAAGGCCACTTTGATTTCGTCAGCCCAGAATGCATACTTCTGCTGTTCGTCGGATTTCCCCAGTATTTCGGCCATTTCCGATAGGAGTTTCACATCTGAAAAGTAGATGGCAGTACCGGTCAAAGATCTTGGTGTCAGCTGAGCAATTCCGGGCCGTTCTGGACCCAGATCGTACCAGTCTCCCAAACCATGATCAACAATTTGATTCACGGTTGTATCGCGTAAGTATTCAGCATATCGCCCCATCATGTTCCACGATCGTTCTATTATTTTTTTGTCACCGTACCATTTATACATCAGGTAGGGAACCTGAATACAAGCACTGCCCCACTCCGGCGAATCGCGAAACCACTCCCAAAATTCGACGTATTCAGGTGCAATATCGGGTACCAATCCTTCCGGAGTTTGCGCTGCAATCATATCGTCAATCTGCTTGTTGTAAGTTTGAAAAAGGTCGTAGTTGTAATGAACACTTCCGCCCATCAGGTAAAGCTGCTCCAACCAGCCCAGCTTTTCACGGTGTGGACAATCGGTTAACAAGCTCACGTAATTACTGCGAATGGCCCAATCGATTAGTGTGTCGATACGGCAAAAAAGTTCGTCGGAAGTTTTGAAATGGCCCAAACGTGGGGCCACATTGTGCAGGTGATCCAGTTTTAAATCGATAATTTCAGGTAAGTTGCTATTGATTTGTTCACTGGCAGGATGAGCTCCGCGTACCTCAACATAGCGAAACCCGGTATAGGTGAATTGTGGTGTCCAGGTTTCAACTTCATCTCCTTTCAGAATGTAGGTAAAATAAAAGTGACGTCCCATGGCACTTTGTTCGGCACGGTTCTCTTCTGTTTTCAACTCTGCCGGATAAAAATAGATGGTATCGCCTTTTTGGCCTTGCACCGAAACGGTGATCACCCCAGATGCATTTTGCCCAAAATCGTATAAATAGTAGCCATCTTCACTTTCGATGGGAGTTATTGTTTTCACTTTAAGTTTTTGGGTAATTTCAACCGGGTAATCCAGTTCAGGTCTTAATTCATGAACACAGGATTTTACTTCAAGTGCATTTTGCCAATTTGCATCGTCGAAATCTACCTCATCCCAGCCGGCTTGTTCCAGCAAGGCATTGTACGTTTCTCCTCCATAGATACTGCTGTAAGTGATGGGACCTGGAGCAACTTTCCAACTGTTATCGCTCACAATTGTTTCTTCTGTGCCATCGGCATACACCATCTGAAGTTTCAAAATCAGTTGAGGATTACCGTAGGCTGTCATCAGTTTACGATAGCGGCTGTTGGGAATATTGAAAAAACCATTGCCCAGCATTACGCCAAATGCATTGGTCCCCGGTTGCAATTCTTTAGTAATATCGTAAGTATTGTAGAATGCATAGTCATCGTAGTCTGTCCATCCGGGAGCAAGAATGCTGTTGCCCACTTTTTGGCCATTCAGGTGAAGATCGTAATGGCCCAATCCACAAACAAAAACCAAAGCTTGTTTCACTTTCCTTTTCACCTCAAAATTACTACGGAGCAGCGGCAACACATGAAAACCACTTTCCACCTTTTTCCAATCCTTATTGCCACCGGGAAGGTGAATGCCAGGCACAATACGTTTCGAAGAGTCCAACTGATCGTAAGCAATCCATTGAGCCCCCTGCCAATCTTCAGGGGAACCCAGTTCAGTGATAAAACCGGCGACAGCACTCCAGGCCGATTCATTGCCATAATTATCCCAAACTTTGACTTTCCAAAAGTAGCGGGTTCCAGATTTCAATTCAGGACCTGTATAAGTCACCAAAACACTTTGGTCGGAAGTAATTTTACCTGAATTCCAAACGGCCTGGCCTTCTTTCAATATGTTTTTATTATCGGCCAGCAAAATCTGAAATGCCGTTTGTGTAACTCCCCTTTGAGAGGATGCCATCTTCCATCCCAAACGAAAACCGTTACGGGGCATACCCACTGGGGAAATCCTATTTTCACAGCTTGTTGCTATTACCTCTATTTTAGGTGATGAACATGATATTGCCAAGATTAACCCAAATAGTATTGGTATGATTGTTCTTTTCATTTCGATATGTTTTAACACATTAGACACAATAGGACACATTATTTTTTTCTATTGTGGTCTATGTATCTATTGTGGTTCATTAATTAGTATTACCAAATCTTTCTTCCTTTCAGCAGGAACAACGTCTAAAGTAACGACTTCTCCATTTCGTAATTCAGCCTCAACAGTCGTATTTCCGGGTGCATGCAATTTAAAATGAACGTTCCATTCTTTTGGCCAAGCCGGGAAAAGTAAAATTGAATCGCCATTGGTTTGCAGGAGCATTTCCTGAAGTGCAATCATACCGGAACCTCCCCAGTTGTGATCGGGAGTCCAGTCGAATCCCGGCCCCCAGAACGCAGGGAAACGATTTTCGGAATTGCCCAACTTTTGTTGAATAAAAGTCGAAGCTTCATCGACCAAACCCATTCGGGCAGCCCAAATGGCATCCTGTTTCCAGCCTACAGCACTGCGAAATTTTTGTGCGTCGGGATCGAACTTCCAGGTGTTAATGGCAATTTCTAAATTGGGTTTACCCACCCCATAGATTCCCCATGGAAAAACTGGATACAACTGCGGGACTTCGGTATTGTTGATGCGCTCCCACATTTTTGCAGGGGCGATGGTGGTTTCGCCATCAATGCTTCGAAAAGCCAATTCAGGAATGCGTTGTTGAAAGGAAGTCCAGTGCGCTTTTGCTTCAGAATTCAGCATTCCATCGGGCAAACGCAGCAACTCTTCAGTGACGACCCGAAGTGCCGAAATGGTGCTGGTTGCATTGGTCGCCATTTTATACGTTTCGCAAGATGAACCGGGATAAAGCAGCAACTTTCCATCGGCGCCTATAAATTCATCGCCTCTTTGACGCGCCAGAAATTGATAATGTTCGTCGAAGAAGGTGAGGCAACTTTCAATCATTGGCAGGTATTCTGAAATATCCTGACCTGTATATTTGTGCCAAAGCAATGCCATGTAACAAAACTCCAATGAAGTGTCCCACTGATATTCGAGCCATTTATTGTACTGCATTCCCTTGTCGTAGTCATCGGGTCGTTTCCAGCCATATTCACTCGGATTGGGCAAACCAAAGTTCTCAACTTGCTCGGTGAAACAGGCCCCCTTGTGTCCCCAATAAAAATGACTGCGCAATTCGGCCGTTTTTAAAAGGTTCAGGTAGAAATCCAACTGAGGTTTCAACATATCGGTATCGCCACTTTTGAACAAGGGGAAATAAACCAGTCGTTGGTTTTGTGCCGTAAAAGTACCTCCTCCCCAATTCCTGAAATCGGGAGTAAAAGCACGTTTTTCGTTAGTAAAAACAGGGTCAACCGTAAAAAGTCCGCCGTTAAATTTAGTTGGATAGCTTCCATAAGCATTACAGCCCATCATGTATCTGAAAAGCTGGTAATTTCGCGCGACTTCTTCCGCTTTGGAGGAATCCTCCGCGGCTACATCAATTTGAATAAATGAGCGATTCCAGTAGTCATGCCACCATTGAACCGTAGCTGCTTGATCCTCTTTTGAAATATCATGCAGGGTTTTTTCTACCTGTCTTTTCCATTTATCGATGTTTTCAAATTTTCCATTCTCCAGAATCACCAGAATTTCATATTTATTCGTAGGTTTTTCGGAACAAATTTGCCAGCCTTTAAAGTCCGTATTTTGATAACTACCAGAGTTCAACTCTCCCTGGCTGAAATTTTTGCCCAACATGCAACCTCCTGAAAAAAGTTGATCAAGTGGATTAAACAATTCTTCTTTCACTTCTTTGAGGCCTTGCTGTTGAACTGCAGCATCAAAAACAGTTTCTCCTTTATTCTGATGATAAAACCATAACTGATTGCCGATCCATGCAATGGAGTCTTTTTTCATGAATAAACCTGCAGGAGGAGCCCATTTGTAGCTATTTTGGAAACTTTCATTTTTGGCCAGTTCCCGATCGGCAAAACGCCAGCTTTCATACGTAGCAACAACGTCAACAGGAATTTCACTTTCAATTTCGACATGAACAACCGGTTTAAACACATCCACCCAAAGCGTGACTTTAGTACCACTGATTCCGCTCACCACCACTGATCCGTTTTCGAGCTGTAGTTCCTGTTTGAATTCCTCTGTAGTGAATGGATTGGGTGCTAAGGTCAAACGAATTCTTCCTGCTTTTAAAAAAGTATTGTTTTCGTCGAAGGCTCCGCTTTGTTGCATGTAAAACAGCAGATCTCCTTTTTCAAGCCAAACATTAAGGCCAATATCGTGGCCACCGCACGGCATCGATTCGGAGGAATTGGCAGATGGTGTGGTCCATACCGGGTTGTATTTAACCGTGTAGTGGTCCGACGGCCTTTGTTGGCACGCAATCAGCAATATAAAGAGGAAAGGGAAAAGTATTTGTTTCATTCTGTGAGTTTCAATTAACAAAGTTCCTGAGCTCCTGAGTTCCTGAGTTCATGAGCTCCTGAGTTCATGAGTTCCTAAGTTCCTAAGTTCATGAGTTCATGAGTTTTTAATCAACCATAATTTACATAAGTCTGTTGTGGTGAAAAAGAAAAATCACCAGTCGTCTGTTCTGAAAGATGAAACGGGTAAACCTTCGGTGCTAAAAAGTTGTCCTTTAACAGCATCCTTAAAGGCATAACGAACTGCCACCGGTTCTTTTACTTTAGGCGAAGATACAACCACCGATTTGTTCCGTAACCAAACCGTAGCGGGATAAAAAACTTTATTGGCAGCTGCAATTTCAAAGGTCGTAATTTCTTCATCAAAACCGGTAATACCATTGGGAACATTATTGAACGAAATGGTGGCCGTACTTCCCACAATTTCCATCGCTTTAAAGGTTGGACTTTCGGATGCAAATCCGCTTAATCCATAGGTTTTTGCCAAAGCCAAAAGGGCCAATCTTTCCCCGGCTTTATCTTTTTCTGAAGGGTGAATACTTGTCGGGTGGGCACAATCCATCAGCACAGCCATCCCTGTATTCGGTATAATATCGGTACACTTTAGCTGCGCTTCACGCAAATAGGCCGAATTGTATTTTTCTTTCCAATCGGCAGGATGAAAAACAGCATAATCGAAAGGTGCAATTTGACAGTAATAAAACGGAAATTCACCCACCTGCCACAATTCACGCCATTCAGTAACCATTTTGGGAAACAATTCAACATATTTATCGGCTTCCTCATAATTGGTTTCCCCCTGATACCAAAGGGCACCACGTATTCCATAGCCAATCACAGGATTTAACATTCCGTTGAACAAGGTGGTTGGGGTTCGGTTTTTTACTTTGATGTCTGCATCGCTTTGAGGAAGTCCGGTTTCACCAAATGGGACAGCGGTTTTCCTGCTCATCCAGGCCTGCACACAAGAACCACCATAATTCACACTGATCAAACCAATGGGGACATCAATTAATTCGTTGACCAATCGGCCGAAATAATAGCCGGCTGCACTAAATTCAGCTACCGTTGAAGGGCTGGCTTCTTCCCATTTTCCTTCAAAATCATCCACCGTTTGGAGTGTTGAATTTCGGGGTACGGTGATCAAACGAATGTTGGGATTTTTTGCTTTTAAAATGTCCATATTTGATCCTTTGACTGGTTGGCCCGTGAAACCTTTCATGGGCATTTCCATGTTCGACTGGCCGCCGCAAAGCCACACTTCGCCCAAAAGAATGTTTTTTAATAAGACAATTGAAGATCCATCCGAAATGGTCATTTCATAGGGACCTCCATATTGAATGGTTTCCACCTTCTGTTTCCATTTTCCATCCTGATCAGCTTTAATTTCGTAAGTTTTATTGTTCCATGATGTTGTCACCTTAACGTTTGATTTTGAATCGGTCCAGCCCCAAATGGCAGGCTGAGATTCTTGTTGCATTACCATGTTACTGGTAAAGATGGAAGGCAATTTGATTTCTGCTTTGGCAGCGATTATTAATATCGCAAGCACTGTTGTTATTAAGAATCTTTTTTTCATTGTTTATGTTTTTACCACATTAGGTACAATAGATCTAATGTGCCTAATGTGGTTATTTAACTTCAACTAATATATTCACATCACCCAAAATCCCAGCTTTCAACAATGGTTTTCCTTCGAGCATATAAGGCGCCGTTGTCCAGACAACACGTTTATCTTCTGCCAAACCATGGTCACCAATGAGCCGGTTTGCCCAGGTGTTGGTCACTTTGATTTCAAGACTATTTTCACCTTCCTTTAATGCGTTTGTCATTTCGACCTGATAAGGAGCAGTCCAGGCTACCCCACATTCTACGCCATTTACAATTACCGATGCAATATTGGCCACCTTCGTTAATTCAATCCAAACCTGCTGAGCATCTTTAGGGCTCCACTGAAATGTTTTTTGGTAAGCAACTGTGCCAGAATAGTGTTTTACACCAAATTCTTCAAATTCAGTCCAGCTTTTGAGTTGATTTATTCTAAGCGCCTCTTTAGGACCTCCATATTCAGGATCAAACTGCAATTTCCAATTTTCATCCAATTTTTGCGCAACTCTTTTCGCTGTCCAGTTTAAACCGGAATTGCTTTCTTTTGCGTTGGTGGCTTTCTCAAAAATAACAAAAACCGACTCGTTCGCTTCCAATTTCAACGGAACTTCGGTGCGCTTGTTTTCCACTTTCCATGCACGTGCATCGGTGATCTTCCCAGTCTGTGTATGATATATTTCGGGCAACTTACCAGCCACTCTGAAAGAAGCGGTCAAATCTAAAATCGTGTCTTTTTGATTGGCGATAAAATAAATATCAAATTTATCAGAATGACGATGATTCCAGGCTAATCCTTTTATTCTGTTCTTATTGCCATCGAAAGCCATAAAATCTTCATCAATTCCCAAACTTCGGAACGAGGATTCGGAATAAGCACCCAACATCACTTTCCCTTTTTTATGTTGACCTGTTAACAATGATATCGCTTCGGAAGCTTCTTTCGTCGAACCCTGAGGTTGTTGTGCTATGATAATATTTGCACCATCGTTGGCCAGTTGGAGCAATTTATTCGCCACTGCAGTCGACATCTGATTCCCATTGGGATCCATTCGGCGTTGGCCAGGTACAATCAAAACTTTGTACGATGCTCCACCGGGCAATACAATACGTCCATTTTTAACCTTTGCCAAATTCAGTAAGGCATCGGGATTAAAAGAATCGTAGGCGTAACCGTTTAAGGGATCGACCCAATCTTCTGGCTTGGCGATATTAGACGAACCAAAAACAGAACGAGGCATTTCTGTTCGGGGCTGACCTTCATTGTTCAGTCTTATCTTCTCGGCGTCAATGACCTCCTGACCAAAGATACCTGGTAAAACAGGCACCAGGCGATCGGGCAAAACCGAACGACGAGGGATTTCTTCTCCTGTAAAAACAGCGACATCGACGACCGGTGATCCCTTTTGCAACATAGTCTGGCAACGTTGAATGTATTCCACCCATGCTTTTCCGGGTTCCCACCAGGTTTGGTTGGCTTGAAAGAAAAGACCAATTGGATCGAGTGTCATTCCCGGTTTCCGTTCCGGCCACGGATTGTGTGCCATGACATGAAATACCAGTTTATTAAAACCTAAGGCAAAATTTCGGTCGCCCAATGTTTTTAACAGGGCTGGATGCTCATCCCAGGCCATGCGCAGTTCGGTAAAGGCTTCGGCCTGAATGATTGGTTTTCCATATATGTGCGCACCTGACAAAGCATCCAAAGCGTCGTTGGGTTTGTCGTGTGTTGGACTTCTCAGCCAAAATTCGCCCATAGGTATATCAATACTTTTATAGTGCAATAAGCCATCGCTGGTCATGGTTGGTGCAACACATTCGGCGCTGAATAAGCATCCGTCGTTATGGACTCGGTCTGCCAATACCTTGTAAAAATGATCGATGGTCAATTCAACAATGGTTGTTCTGATATCTTTCAAAAATTGTTCGGAATCATCAACACTTTTCACAGGTAAACCACTTAGAATTGGTAGCTTTTCGAGAAGCGAATAGCCCCTTCGTTTTTCAAATTCCTGGGCAAAAACGGGCGACCAATTCTGGCTGCCACACTCCCAGCTGTCAACATGAAAAACATCAAGCACCCGTGATGCTAAATCTGTTCCCATGGAATCGATTATTTGTCCAAACCATTGTTCGTATTGAAAATTAACCGCATCGGCATTGAATTTATCGACCTCCAAACCCAATCCACCACCACCGGTATAATTGGTGTGACCAGTTGAGGTGTGCCCCATTCTTAAAATCGTCCATCTTCCTTCCGGAACTGTCCAATTTAAATGTCCATCGTCAAAAAAGTCAGAAATATTGATCAATTGATCGTGATTAATACAATCGTTTTGTGATATTACTTCATCGGAGGTTTCCTCAGCAATACGCCACACACTTCCATTTTTCCCTTCAATCCCACCAATTAGTGCTTGCCCTGACAACGCAATAGTAGCCACTTTAAAATTGGCTTTCCATTTGGCGGCGTCTAAATCTTCGGCACCGGGCTCAGTTCCTTGCGGATCGAATATAAAACGAAAAAAACGCGCCTCTTGTCTTGGGATGGCATAAGTGTAGATTTCATCGGTATCCTGCCAGCCATGACGCGGTGTTTGCAAACGGCCAATGGATGTGAATGTTTTACCGTCGTTGCTCACCTCCAGTTTCATGCGTTGTGCCTGAAAATTATTTCCGCCGGTATCCACTTTTATGGAGCGACAAACAAAAGGAGCTTGAAATTCGTATTGAATCCAGCAAGGATCATCACTACGAAATTTTTCGGGGCTGTTTTCATCGATCAAATAATCGACGTTTTCGCCAGTGCTGCTTGTAATTTTGGGATGAATGTATTTTGTTGAAAACTGCGCGTCTTCAGGTGTTGGGTAGGCATACACGGCAATATCCCTGTAATAATTCTCCAGCATTACTGGCTGCGGTAAAGTACAATCTAAGGCTCCTCCTCCGGAAACAGTAGTATCGGCCCAAACCACTTTTTGCATCGAAAGCTCAGGTGTAATCCACGGGCCACCTGCCAAGGCAAAACCATCGCTGGCATGCATGGCCAATTTGAGCCCAAGCCGATCGGCTTCTGAAAATGCGTGCCTCACCATTTTCCACCATTGCGGCGTCAGTTGAATTGCAGGCTCATCAATGAGGGGCGGTTGATCTGCTCCTTTGATAGGCATCAGGTAAGCCCCGCCAATTCCTTCTTCAGCCATGGCTTCCAAATCATGAGTAATGCCTTCTTCGGTAACGGCGGCGCGCATCCAATACCAGAATACCCATGGTTTAGCGCTTTCGGGCGAATGTAGAAAATCCTCGCGAAGCGAAGTGTCTGGTTGTGGTCGACAGCCAAATAAAAAGACAAATGCAATTATTAAAGCTAGAGTATGTTTCATTAAAT
Organism: Prolixibacteraceae bacterium; assembly: GCA_041821245.1. GTDB lineage: Bacteria > Bacteroidota > Bacteroidia > Bacteroidales > Prolixibacteraceae > Roseimarinus. The sequence continues at coordinate 79,672 of JBGUEP010000014.1, read as the reverse complement.
ATTTCTTTACCACAATAGACACATTAGTTCACAATAGGACTAATGTGTCTATTGTGTCTATTGTAGTGAGTCTTTTTCAAAACTAAACCAAATGCATCCTTTATGTTCGCCGCTTACGTGTTGTGCCTGCGACTGTGGTCCAATCAAATCGGTGGTATTGACTTTATTTCGAACAGCAGGAATCACATCCAATACCGACAATCCCATTTTAGGGAAGGTGTACAATAAAGCATCACTTCCATCGCGAGGCGTATAAACACCCAAATAATTAGTAAACGATTCCGTCGCGATATTGATTTTTCCTTCTTTTGTTTTAAATGATGCCCAGTGCCAGTTTCCAAAAAAGCCTTTAAATTCAGGATAAACAAATGTCTCTCCCGGAATTGGATCGTTGTAGGTATTTTCCCAAAGCCCCAATTCGGTTCCCTGTACCCGGTTTTGCCAGGATCGATAAGGCCCTTCGCCCAACCAATGGATGGATTCCATTTTTTCTTCCGGATAATCGAATTGGATTCCCATCAACTCCACCACTCCATCATATTGATAGGTGTAATCTAATCTTACTTCACCTTTTGGTGTAATTGTCCATGTGGTATTTTTTAAAGGGCCAAAATATTCTGAAAATATTTCTACGTTATCGCCATGCATTTGTATTTGAAAATTAGTGAGTTTACTGGTGCCCGAAATGTCATTATACATCCTGTCGACTCCTTTTTCCAGCTTTTCTTCCGACACCCAACCATCAACAGAGCGATCGCCGCGACGAAATGCTACAAACCGAGGCCCATTTTTCAAGGAAATGGTGTCACCTGCATTCAACACCTGAATCAGCAAGCCGGATTCACGGTCAAAGCGCAATTCCAAATCGCCCACATTGACTTTCAGGAAATAGCCACGGAATTCCCAAGTCGCTTTATCACCAGCTTTCACCGGGTTGAGTATTGCTTGCTGCTGTTTTTTTGTCCAACTCCAGGTATAAATTTCTTTTCCCTTTGGATCAATGGCCGTTAATTCAATGGCATTGGCCACTCCCCAATCGCTTGGCACTGTAATATTTCCTTTATGATGTGCAGGCAAATCAGGGCTTTTTGCATCCCCTTCTTTTACGATAGTTTTTAGCTGCTTGTCTCCCGGATTTCCGTATTGAATCAATTTCCAACTGAAAGTACAATCTTTCAAATTGGTGAAATCGTAGCGATTTTCTACCGGAATATTCCCGTCGAAAAAAGCAGGTAAATCCGGCAAATCGATGTAAACAGGTGACCAAACTTCTTTGATGGTGTTGAAGCTTCCTTCTTTTTCGTGGTGAGGTCCAACAATGCCATCGGCACCATGGTTGCCATCGTTATCGATCTTTCCGTCTAAATCAGTTCTAACAATTCCTTCATCGGCCAAAACCCAAAGTAGGCCACCAGCGCAACGCGGATGTGGATACATCATGTTCCAATAGTCGTACAGTCCGGCACCAAGGCCACCGTCGTACAAGCCATGCAGGAATTCTGTGGGAAAAAAAACCATTTCGCCACGCAGGTATTCCTGTGTTTCGCCGTAGGAACGATAATGCATGGTTTCTACGCCACTTAAATCCTGTTGCGGATGCAGCACCGGACGTTTTTGCGGATCGTATAAATGGAAATCATCGTCGAGTTCAACGTTCCAGCCACCCTCATTTCCGTTGTCCCAAAAAACAACCGATGGGTGGTTCACGTCACGAATCACCGTTTCTTTTACCAACTTGCGGCCAACTCCGGTATCGTAGCGGCCATGCCAGCCAGCCACTTCATCCAGCACATACAGTCCCAACTCATCGCAGGCATCCAGAAATTCAGGATCGGCAGGATAATGCGACAAACGAACCGTATTCATGTTCATATCTTTCATTAAACGCACATCCTCGTAATTTTTCGCCTTGCTTAATGTTCTTCCGCTTTCGGGTCGGAAACTGTGACGATTAACACCCCGCATGTTTACACGCACTTCGTTGACATAAAATCCGTCTCCTTCTTTCACTTCTATCGTTCGGAATCCGATGCGTTCGATTACCTCGTGTATTTTTCTTCCCTTAGCTTTCAGCATAAATTGCACTTGATACAAGTTTGGTGTTTCCGGTGTCCATTGTTGAACTTCGTCAAAAAAACTTCGAAGTAGGACTTTATTGCTTCCTGTTTTGGATTCAGCTTTAATAGCATCCCCAACTTTTTTTCCATTGGAATCGATTAATTGAGCAGTAACCAGCAATTCGTTCTCCGAGGCTTGACCCAAATAAACCTCGGCAAGGAATGCTCCGTCGGCATCGGCATCAATAGCGACACGATCGATATACGTCGAAGGCATAACTTCGAGGAAGACAGGTCTGAAAATTCCTCCAAAGTTCCAATAATCAGCGCGGCGTTCGGCCAAATTTACACTGGCATTGTCGGACTCTTTTTTCACCGTAACCTCCAATAAGTTATCGGCACCATAGTTTAATAGCTTGCTGATATCGTATTGAAAGCGGTAGAACCCACCCTGGTGCACGTCGCCGGCTTTTGTTCCGTTAATGCTTACGTGTGTGTCAGTCATTACTCCTTCAAATACCAGATGAATTGTTTTGCCCTTCCATTCAGCAGGAGCCTTAAACGAATGTTTGTACGTACCCTTCTCTGATGAGATTCCGGGATTGGTGGCCTTTCCATAAAAATTCACTCCATAAGTGTAGGCACCAAAGCCTTGCTGTTCCCAACATGAGGGGACGGCAATTTTAGTCCATTCACCTCTATTTTGACCTGAACTACAAAAAAAATCCCAATCAACTGTAGCGTCACTTCCGATCCCTGAAAGGTATACTATTTGTGTTTGCTGACCGGCACGTGCATTGGTGATGCCAAGCAAAAAGGCAAGAACCAAAACAAAATTTAATCGAAATAAATGTTTCATTATATTACTTGTATTATTTTCAATTTTTACCACATTAGGCACAAAAGGGCACATAAGTCTAATGTGTTCTATTGTGGTTCATAATTTTTAAGCTTGCCAAACATTTCTGACAAATCTTTAGGCTCTACCTTCATTGGTATTAAGATGAATGAGTAACTGTAATTTTTTGCAGGTATTTGATACTTCTCCAATGGAGCTGCAACCGACGACCAGCTATCGTTACCGCCAACGCCCATCTGTTTAAGGTCGATATTCAGGGTCATAAAACCTGCTTCTTCCAGTTCGTTGGTATGTTTTGCTGCGTTGATATTTTCTTCGGTATAAGGCCATGCACTCATGCTTAACAAGCTATCGGCAACCACCATCAGGCCTTCATTCCTGTCGTTACCCAGAAACATCCAACGTACGTCGCATCGGTTTCCATTCTCCTGAGGCATTACATAAGGCTCCAGGAACTGCTCAATGGCCATGTTATAAATTCCTACATCGAAACCGAAACATCGATCAACATAGTTTTCCAAGGGGCCACGGCCATACCAGTGAATATTGCGATAGGTATCTGCAATGCCACATTGCATACCCACCTTAGGAATGTTTGGCAATGATGCTGTGATTGTAAGCGAATAGTCGACTTTAATTTCTCCTTTGTCATTCACCAGATATTCTACCTTCACATTTGCTGAATCTTTAATCACTTCATAATGTGTTGTTACCTTAATTAATCCGTTGTCCTGTTTTAATAATTTAGTATTTGTTGTTTGCAATTCAGCTTTATACCATGGTTTGAGTTCGCGTTGAGGTTTCCATCCGCGCTCGTCATTGTCGGTTAACGGGCGTGTAAAATGAGGAAGTAGCGGCGCAAAAATTTGTTCTTTTCCTTTTAATAAATAAGATGAGAGTGCACCATTGTTCTTGCTAAATACAATTGAAAAATCATTCCCATTTATCTCAATAATTTTTTCATTTTCGGTTGTTTTTAATCCCTTCGCTGCATTCAATTTTAAAGATCCAATAACGGGAGTTAATGCCAGTTGATTGGCTGCAACTTCGAACCCGGCATTGGCCCAGGAGGTAGAATTTTTCAGTTGAATCGAAATATTCAACAAGTACTCCTTCCCTGATTTTAATTTTGGAAGGTATTGCGCTATATCCAATGTTGTGTGTTCACCTGCTGGCAGATTCAATTCAGGAAGTTGAATCGATTTTACATACACACCATTTTCCAAAACATCCAATCGAATCTTAAAATCAGCAAGGTTTTTCACGCTGTGACGATTTTCAAGCTTCAACAAATGCTTGACAGAATCGGCCCATGAACACTCAAGGGATTGAAAAACGCGTTTGCATTCAAACAGCGCGGGTTTTGCCCTTCCATCGGATGCCACAATTCCATTGATGCAAAAATTGCCGTCACCAACCTTGCTTCCAAAATCACCACCATAGGCATAAAATTCATTGCCCAGCGCATCAGTCTTCAAAATTCCCTGATCTTTAAAGTCCCAAATACAGCCACCAATCAAACGGGGTTTTGAGCGAAACTGTTCGACAAATTCTTTTAAGTTTCCTGTGGAATTTCCCATAGAATGCGAAAATTCACACCAGAAAATGGGTCGCATATCGGTCTTCTGGTTGATGAGCAAATCGGCCGTATAAAGCGCCGGATACATCCGGCTAACCATGTCGATGTAGGTGGCGTCAGTTGGAACCTGAATGCGGTGCGAATGATCCTTCGGATAGCCGGGTTCACCATAAGCAATATATCCCTTGGCGTGTTGATTGCCTTGTGCAGGTTCGTAATGTACCGGTCGTGTAATGTCGAAATCGTGAATCCATGCCGCCTGAGCAGCATTATTAGGACCTCGTCCTGCCTCGTTGCCCAAACTCCAGATAATTACCGAAGGATGATTTTTATCGCGTTCGACCATACGGGAAGTGCGTTCCATAAAAGCATGTGTCCATTGTGGATCGTTACTAAGTATTCCACCAATTCCATGCGTTTCGTAATTGGCCTCATCAATTACCAAAATTCCCAACGAATCGCAGAGATCATAGAAGTACGGATCATTGGGATAGTGACTGGTACGAATGCAGTTGATGTTGAACTGTTTGATTTGTTTTACATCCTGCAGGATGTCTTCTCTTGAAAGCGCCTTTCCCTTTACCGGATGATGATCGTGACGGTTCACCCCAAAAAGGTAGGTCACTTTTCCATTGATGAGTAATTTGCTATCGCTTTCACGAAATTCAATTTTGCGGAATCCTACCTTGATACTTTTGGCTTCAGTAATCTTTCCATTACCGTCGACAAGAGAAAGTACCAAAGTATAAAAATTGGGCTCTTCATTGTTCCATTTCAAAGGATTTACGACGGTTGTTTCCAATAAACCAAACTTTACATTGTCGAGCCGTGGATAACATTCATAAATGATTTCATTCGCATCTTTCTGCAATGCAGCATTAAATACGGCAAGGCCATTTACATCGTACAATTGTGCCTTCAAGGTAATGCCCCGAACAGTATCGCCTGTGAAATTCTCCAAACGTGGGCGAATGCTGAATATGGCATCCTCATAATTGTCGTCAAGGCTTGTTTGAACATGAATATCAGCTATGCGAACCTTGGGTTCGGCCATCAGAAATACCTCACGCTGAATACCACTCATGCGCCAGTGATCCTGATCTTCAAGATAGGAGGCGTCGCTCCAACGAATCACCTGTACCGAAAGAATGTTCTCTCCGGCTTTCAAATAGGGCGTTGCATTAAATTCAGAAGGCAAACAGCTGTCCTCGCCATAACCCAGCAACTTTCCATTTAACCAAACTGTGAAAGCCGAACTTACCCCTCCAAAATGAAGGGTAATATTTTTATCCTGCCAGGAATCAGGCACCTGGAAACTTCGCTGATAAGACCCCATCGCATTGTAATCGCGGGGCACAAATGGCGGCATTAAGGGACGAAAAGGATAAACTGCACTTTTGTAAATGGGGATGTCGTAGCCTTTCATTTCCCAATTCGAAGGCACTTCAATTTTATTCCATCCTTTTACTTTTGCCTGATAAAAATCGTTTGGCGCATCGTCAGGTTTAATGGCAAAACGGAAATCCCATTCCCCATTCAAACTGATAAAACGACCCGATCTTTCCCGTTTGTTTTGCAGGGCCTCAGCAATTGAAGCATAGGAATATGCCGTAGCACGAGCCCGATCACGATTAATGCTTGTAACCTGAGGATCTTCCCAAGGGGGTGTGGTGTAAATATGAGGTGCAGGTGGAATTCCCGATGGTTCACCGGTAAGGCTTTGTGCTATTGCAAAAAAAGGAGTTAAAAACAGTAAAATAATCACCCCCCAGCCCCCTAAAGGGGACTTTTTGCCATCTACCATATTTTTTCTATCGTTCATTCTAATATTGTTTTTCAAAACATTCACATTCAAGTTTGGTCATTCGTAACTCCCCCTTTAGGGGGCTGGGGGTTTATAAATTTCCCACAACGCTGCCCCAGGTAATGATGACAAAAGAGCTGACTAGTATAATCAATCCAACAATCAATAGTAAATAGGTTTTCCTGCTAACATTCTTCCATTCTTTCATCAATACACCAACCATATAACTAAAGAAGATGAGCATCGACATGTGCAGCACCCAACTGATGAATTGAAATTTACCCATGCGCACATGGCCCAATCCGTAAAAGAAAAATTGTCCGAACCAAAGCGTCCCTGCCAAAGCTGACCATGCTGTATTTTTAAGGCGTTGCTGAACTGAAATTCCGGATTTTGCAGTAAACTCCTTCAAGGTATTTTCTTTTAGCCCCAAAACCATAAACCAAATCAGGTTCACCACAAAACAACCTGCAGTAGAAACGATCATTTTGGCATTTTGCTCAAAATGACCAGCTCCGTTTTTTGCCGCCATATCGGCCAAAGGTTGTCCATGTTCCAATGAAATATTAAACACAGCCGATAACACACCACCGACAACAGCCAACAGCAAACCGGCCATCATGTTAAACGAAGTGGAGGTATTCCCCTGATCTTTTAAATCACCTTCTTTTTTAAAGCCTGCCCATCCACAAATGATCACCCCCAGAATGGAAAGCACCATACCGATAATAACAATTCCACTTCCCTGACGCGAAAAATATTCGACCAGTGTTCCGTTGATGAGCAAAGGAGTAATGGTTCCAATCACTGCCGATAAACCAATGGCAATGGTGTAAGTGAGCGAATAACCAATGTGTTTGATGGCCAATCCAAATGACATCCCTCCAAATCCATATACAGCACCCAAGGCAAAAGCTCCCCATACCACCGAAGAAGGAGCGGTTCTCAGAATTTCGAAGAAGCCTGGTACGGTAAAATATCCTGCCAGTAATGGCATTATGATCCATGCAAAAAGTGCCTGCACCAGCCAAAAGGTGCCCCACGACCATTGTTTCACCTGCTTTTCAGGCGTATAGCATGATGAGGCCGCAATGCCTCCCAGGGCATGAAATCCGGTTCCTGTTATTGGGTTTGGTGTTATCATAGTTCATTAAAATTATACCCCCTGCCCCCTAAAGGGGGTTATGGGGAAGTACATAATTTATATTATTATCCAAAATTCGTTAGATTCAAATTTCATCGAATACAAAATATCATTTACCTAAATAGAGCTAATTTAAGCCCCCTTTAGGGGGTTGGGGGTAAAGTAAAATATTTCTTCCATATCGCTCCAGAACTCTCCTGGATTAAGGTCATCAAAAGGTTGCATTAAAGGTTTCACGGTATCCCACCATCGTTGCGTTTCCTTGTCTGCGGCCATCCTGGCCATATCTGATTCAAAGTTATTGCCTACATATTCAAAGTAGGCAAACAAGGTCAATCCACTGCACCAAATTGAATAGTTTTGAATGTTGCACTCACTGATCATCTTTAACACGCCCGGCCATGCTTGGGCATGATATTTTTTATATGCCTCAGCACCTTCCGGTTTTAGTTGTATGGTTTGTCCAAATCGTTTCATTTTCTGGTTGCTCGTTACTGGTTGCTGGTTTGCTGGTTATGAACGTACTGCTTTAAACAGGGCTTCAATATTTGCAGGGGCAATGTCGGGTAATACGGCTTCGTGGCTCGGTGAAATGATAAGACCTGTTGGAAAAAGTTCTTTCAATTCATGCACTTTCGTTGCAACTTTCTGAGCTTCACCTTTCACCAATAGATATTGGGCATCAACGCCACCACAAAAGGCTGTTCGGCCTCCAAAATGCGCTTTCAGTTTTGGCGCATCCATGTCGGAAGCCAAGGCTTGTATGGGATGAATCACATCTACTCCCAAATCAATTAAATCATCGATAATCGGAAAAATGGAACCGCATGAATGGTGTACCACTTTCAGACCGTAACTTTTCGCCTGGTCAATTAGTTTTTTTGTTCCATCGAACACGTAGTTACGGATAGAATCGGGATCGATGATTAAACCGGTTTGACTCCCAAAATCGTTACCAATTAATACAGCATCCAAATGGCCTTTGGTCGCTTCATAAAACAGTTCGTTCGCCTTTAAGTAAAATTCCGTAATCCGATCAATTACGGCTTGAAACATTTCGGGATACATCAACATAGTAACGAGGGCATTTTCCATCCCGAAAGCTGAACATGCATCCTGAAAATGGGCACTCCAGAGAATCCCCATGCGGGCATAAGAGGGATCAATGGCCTTTACCCGACGCGCTGATTCTTCCCGATTGAGGTATTTTTCAGGATCGGGCCAGGGAAATTTATCAACATCAATTGGATCGGAAAAATCTTCAAAAAAACCGGGAGCAGTTAAGGTTCGCTCGTCAGGTGTATCAAGGTGCTTGTTTTTAGCAAAATCGAAGGCACAGGCAATGTGGTTCGAAGGTGGATAATTGTATGGAACCTCTATGGGATAAATATCATCGTCGATAATTTGTTTCAATTCCTTAATGTTCTTCACCCCAAAATGTTTAAATAAGGCAGGTTCAGCTGCAGGCACCGGTAGCCCTAACCAGGAAGCAGGTCTATCGACAGGTTCGTTAGCAATGGTAGCGAAAAAACGTTCTTTATGGTTCATTAGTCTAGTCATTAGTAATTCGTCAATAAGTCATTAGTAAAAAGTCATTGGTCATTAGTGGTGTCCGTTGAATAGAATGTACATCCCGATCATAAAGATAATCAATAAGATCCAGGCCATCCAAACGCCACGTGATGGTTTGGACACATCGCTCATATCAATTTCACTTACTTCAACATTTCCATTTTTACGATCGCAAATGGTAATAAAATAGGTCATTAAACCAATGGCCACAAACAGATAAAACGAGAGCAAGAGGAAGTGCGGCCAAAATGTATATTCGGCTGAGGGGAACACCCACAAATAAAGAATTCCGGTTCCTATACTGATAAAGGTTCCCAGAGATATGGCAAGGTTTGCTGCTTTTGTAGTGGTTTTCTTCCACAATACTCCGAACAAAAAAACGACTGACATTGGAGGAGCAATGAACCCAAGTACCGCCTGAAAAACATCAAACAGATTTAAACCTTTTATAGAATCTATGGCCAAAGTCATAAAAATTGCAATAACAGCACCAACTACAGTAACAATTCGTCCAATTTTAACGGTCTCTTTTTGAGTCGCCTTGGGTCTGTATTTTTTCACATAAATATCCATGGTGAACACCGTACTCAAGGAATTCAACGCTGAATCGATGGTGCTGACCAATGCCGCAATCAACACGGCCATGACCAAGCCGGTCATACCAGCGGGGAACAAACGGGTCACCATGGTCATGTATGCTTCATCGGGATTTTTCAAATCGGGGAAAAGTAAAAAACATACTATTCCGGGAATAATAAAAAGTGCGACATCGAATATCTTCAACCAACCGGTGAGGTTTGCCCCCAGCTGACCTTGTTTCAGATTTTTAGCACCTAAAACCGATTGCACCATACTTTGATCGGTACACCAAAACCAAACCCCCATGACCGGATAACCTAAAACAATGGCTAACCAGGGATAATTGGCATCGTCCATGGGACGCAATAGGTTCCAATAGTCTTTGGGCGTATTTTCGTAAATATTCATGATACCACCGGCTTTATGAATCCCAACGATGGTTAATATTCCTGACACTACAATAAGCAGAATCATTTGAAAAACATTTGTGTAGGCAATGGCTTTTAGTCCACCGGCAATGGTGAAAAAACCAGCAATAAGCACCAAGACCACAACAGCCATCCAAAGTGGAAGATTTAAAATTTGCCCCACCAATATTCCTCCTGCATAAAGGGTTAAAGCTAACCAGGAAATCAAAATGGTTGCCAAAGAATACCATGCCAGCATGTTCCGGGTGGAATCACCAAAACGTTTGCCCATAAACTCAGGAAGTGTCATCACATTGGCTTTAAGATAACGTGGAGCAAAAACAACAGCGAGTAAAAAGATGAAGGGAAAAGCATACCAGGCAAAGTTTCCGGCAACAACTCCCGAGGTATAACCAATACTGGCCGAAGCAATGAGCATGGATGGCCCCACATTGGTACCCCACATGGTTAATCCAATGCTGGGCCATTTTAAGGTTTTATTGGCCAGGAACAGGTTTTCGTTTTCCTCTTTTTTCTTGACAAAACTCACCCAATATCCGATGCCAATCAGCACCAGCAAGTAGGCTCCAACTATCAGAAAATCGATGGTTTTTAAATGACTGTAAATACTCTCCATAGGTTTAAATTGATGCTTGTTAATTTCTTCCCCCGGATAAATCCGGGGGCGATTCATTGTTTAATCCTTTAAAATTTTATATCGACATTCAATGTTGAATATTCATCATTGGCAATTTTTCTTATTTCAAACTGTATTTGTTCCTGATCTCTTCAATTTTCACCGGAAGTCCTGTTTGTAAGGATTGGTCCATGGCGTGCAACAGGGTCACAGTTCCCAGTCCTTCTTTTAATCCCGGGTGAACTGCTTCGTCCTTTTCGAGGCAAATGGCAAAATAATCGAGGTAATTTTGGTATTCGCCTGCATGATGCGATTTACCTTCGAATCGGAAATAATGCTTCAGTTTGTGCTCGAAAGTCAGGATGCGTTCTTCGCCCGTTTTATCAGTTATTGCATAGCGCAAATCCATGTAATCGGCCTGACTGGCACCTTCTGTTCCACGCAGAATGCAGGTCATCTCACTATCGCGTTGGACAGGTTGAATGGGTGAACTGTAGGTTCCGCTGGTCCGGGCAATGCGTCCGTCCTTTGCCTTAAAAATGAAATGCATGGTATCGAAGTTTTTTAGCCCTCCAGCTTTGCCATTCGGGCTTAACATCCCATAGCCCATTACCTCTTCTATTTCGGGCAAATACCAACGAATAAAGTCCACCGGGTGACTGAGTCCGCCAAACAGCCATCTGAACCGCTCACTCAAGGACCATCCTTTGCCCAGAAACCAGCGATGATCGGCATTGTAGTGTGTTTCGATGGTGATTAATTCGCCAATTAAACCGGCATCATAATCGGCACGTTGCTTTTTTATGGGTTCGAAAAAACGGGAACTCTGCCCCACCAAAAGTTTCCGGCCGGTTTTTTCGGCCAGGGCCAACAATTCATTGGCCACTGACAGATCGTCGATGAGAGGCTTGGTACAAACAACATGTTTGCCATGTTCAAACGCCATTATAATATGTTGTGCGTGCAAATGATCGGGCGTATAAATGCCGATGGCGTCAATGGTAGGATCGTTGAGCAGATCTTCATAACGGGTGGTATAGTCATAAAAATCGAATTCCTTTGCCCTTTGTTTACAAAGTTCTTCGTTCAGGTCACACATCTTCACCAGTTCCCATTTTTCGCTGTGCAATACTGCCGAAAGGGTGCTGCGTCCTTCTCCTAAACCTAATATTCCAATTCTTAACATAATCCAAATTCGATATTCATCGTTAATTTTCGGTCGATACAGTATATACCTATTAAATCCTTTCGTGGATCGACCGAATTGTTATCTGCCTTAATATCCCGGGGCGACATTCCCTTCGGTCATTTGCCCCGGGCTAAAATATCTCGCCCTTTCAGGGCTTTACCTATATTCTTCTACTATTTTTAATGCTTGTTCAATGTCCTTTTCTGTTTTGAAATCAACATTGATGTGCAAGCCCTGATTTCCCACATGATCGAGTAAAGGTTTTAGCTCATCAAGTGTGACCCAATTTGCCATTACCGATTTTCCACCGGCCAGTATTTTTTTGTACAAATTGTACCACTTTGGATCGCCCCCCTGAGGTTCTCCGTAACCCGGTGTCCATTGAATGGCATTCAATTCTTTTATTTCCAAAATGGCATCCAAATGTCGAATGGCATCTACTCCGTCGAGGTGATAAAGGGTGTAATCAATTTTCTGCGCCTGTTCGCGTAAATAGGGCTGTGCAAATTCCCTAAAATCAGCTTCTGAAATCATCACTGAAATGTCGCTTTGCAATTTAGAGACCTTACCCGGTGCCCACAGTGAAAAGTAGCAAAAGGCCATTTCGTTGCCTTCTCTGATGATCTCATAAAGTTCATCAAAAACTTCAAAATAAATATTGTTCACTTTTTGTAATTGTTCCTTCAAGCCGTCGGGATCCATTAACATTTTCAGCAGAACATTGTCGGAACCATATAAGCCGGCTAAAGTGTCGAGACCTTCAATCAAGTCGGGCATACCAACATAATAGTTTCCCTGGGCGGCCTGTTTGGTTTTAAGCAATAAATCACGATGCAGGTTCCACCATTTATTGTTCCGATCGAAAATAATTTGATCGTCAAGATTTTCATTGTGCCGGATCCAGATGGTATCCTCTCCACCTTCCAATTCTGCTCCTAAAATTGCGGACAATGAACCAGGACCAAGATGCGTATTCGCAATGGGCGGAATGTCGGCCATAAACGAACTTCTTGACAATTGATTGTTCAGGTCGGCAGCACGCCAGGCCGGATCGAACCACTTTTGATCGAGATTTAAAGCAGCTACAGGAGCCTGAATTTGCGCATGGGGAGTTCCATTTTTTTGCATATGTTCCCACATACTGATGACCAATCCTTTTTGGTTCCACCAGTTGATGTAATTCTTTTGAGATTCTTCCCAATTTGTTTTCCAGGTTTTCATTCTTATATTTTTCACCACAATAGGCACATTAGTACACATTAGTTTTTTTCTATTGTGGTTTTTTATTTTAGCAATTCCTTTAAAATACTGTTACCAATACCTTCAAAATGTTCATTGAAGGTAATCGTCTCTATTCTATCCCAGTCCATATCATCGGTACTTTTAACCGGATAAGGATACACCGGAATTACAGCACCTTCTTCAATCCAAACCGGCATCTCGTCCAGGGGAACTTCAACATCCTTCAACCATTTTCCACCTTCCTGTTGCTCGCCATTGAAAAAATTGATCCACTTTCCTTCGGGCAAATAGATGTCCCTTTTGTTTTCGCTATTCATCACCGGAGCTACCAGCATATGATCTCCAAAATAGTACTGATCGTCGATATGCCAACAGGTACGATCTTCGGGATGATGCATCAACAGCGCCCTGATCATGGGGAATCCACTCATGCTTATTTTTTTGCTTTGTTCCATCAAATAAGGAATTAAAGCATAGCGTAACTTTAACCATTTACGCACGATTCCTGAGATTTCAGGATAATCGTAGGGTTCTCGTTTTGAGGTTCCGTGGTAACGTAAATGCGATGAAAAAACACCAAACTGGGTCCAACGTACGTACAAATCGTCGGGCACAACCGAGTTCATAAAGTTGGGGAGACTGTGAAATCCGGGGACATCGTGGCTCCAAAATCCGAATCCTGAAAGTCCCAGGTGCAAGCCTCCTTTAAGTGATCCGGCCATACCATCCCAGGTACAGGCTGCATCACCACCCCAATGCAAAGGATAACGCTGACATCCGGCCCATCCTGCACGCGCCCAAACAATTCCATCGCCGCTTATTTCTTTGGTAATTTCAAAGGCTGCCTTTTGGTACAACAAAGCATAGAGGTTATTCAGCTTTTCAGGAGCCATGGAATGATAGTCGGCCTCCAGATGAATTTCTTCCCCAAAATCGGTTTTAATACAAACCACCCCTATCGCGAGCAATTCTTTTAACAAACCTTTGTACCAATCAACTGCTTTGTCGTAGGTAAAATCGATGGTGCCTGCATAATCCAGAGCACTAAAATTTGAACCACCCTGCTGTTTCGATTTCCGTAATGGAGCGATATAGTTGTTCGCTTTCGCTTCTTTTAATTGTTCTGCCTTTTCGGCCACATAGGGCATTTGCCAAAGGCTTACTTTAAAACCGTCGTTTCTTAAATCCTGAATAAATTGCTGTGGATTGGGGAAACGTTCAGGATTAAATTTCCATTCACACAGCCAGTCAGTTACAAACCAACCGGTATCGAGGTGAATGACATCGCAAGGATAATCTTCAGCCCTCAAACGATTACAGATACCAATGACTTCTTCTGCTGAAAAATAGGTCATACGGCTCATCCATGTTCCATAGCTCCAAAGTGGCGGCAAACTTGGAAAGCCGGTCACCTGACGATAGCCATACAATATTTCTTCGACCGAATTTCCGCCAAACAAAAACAGATCGATGGCCGGTTCTTCGATTAACAGTTGCACTGAACGTGAAGAATGATCGGCCAGTGAAATTTTGCCATAGGCCGAGGTGTGCATGAAAACGCCATACAATCGGCTCGAAAGGTAAAAGGGTATATTTTTATAGGTACGTCGATTGTTGACACCTTGTCCGTCCTGATTTTTTAATTGAAGCGTACGCCCACTCAGGTCCATTTTGGTGAAGCGCTCACCAGTTCCCACAAAACATTCGTTGGCATCGGCTTTGAAGGAAATGGTTGATCGTTTGATCCCAGTTTCGCCCTCGACATAAGCCATGGCAAAAGCATCGTGACGTGCCGGGAAAAATTGGTCGTAAGCACTGATCTCAATGACCTTTTCGCCATCGGGGTAAAAAGTTGCTTCAAGCGAATCCTGTGGTGCAGGCAATAAGTCACTCCAAAAATCCAATTCACCAGCTTTACAGTTAAAGGTAGCACGGAGCGTTCCATTTTCATCCTTAACCAACCATTGATCGCTATTATCTTCAATGTGTAATTGAAGAATTTCGAGGCTTTGATCAAATTCCAGCATTTCCGAATCCGGCATAACTTCACCTTCGAAAGCAGTGGCAATACGAAGAATTTTTTCGCCATAGGCACGTATAATCAAACGAAAATTCTTCGGTACAACTTCCGTATCGGGAGCTATGTCGATGGAACATTTCTGTTGCCGAAAAGGAATGGATAACACCGCATCTGTTCCTTCTATTTTTAGGTCGTTCGGTTTACCCACTTTCCATAGGCGTTCCGATCCGTCTAATTTTGGGTCGAAGTCAAGAAAGTCGATCAATTGGTAATTCGTTTGTTTCATCGCACTGGTTACTGGTTACTGGTTACTGGTTTTGAGATTATTTCAATGCTGGCTGTTTCGAGCCCCTTGGCTGAAGCTTCCAGTTTGATGTTTCCTTCTTTTCCATTTGATTGAACAATGGCCAAACACATTCCGTTGAATGCTTTACGCTGTTTGCCTTTGAATGATTCAAGACTGGCCTGATAGCCATTATCAGTTCCTGCAATAAAACCGCCACCGTCAATTTTAAAGGTGATCAAATCATTGGCCTTGGGAAGCAAATTTCCGTCCTTATCGAGTACTTTAACCGTGACAAATGAGAGGTCTTTTCCATCTGCAGCAATTGAATTACGATCGGCAATCAATTCGATTTTAGCAGCTTCTCCAGCAGTATTGATTTGTTTTTCAAGTACAACAGCTCCATCCTTACGTGTTATTGCTTTGATGTTCCCTGGCTGGTAGCTTACCCGCCACATGGCATGCAATTGATCTTCGGTTTTATGTCGAATACCTTTTGATTCTCCGTTTACAAAAAGTTCTACCTCATCGGCATTGTTGTAATAAGCCACAACATCAACAGTTTGACCTTCATTCCAGTTCCAATGAGGAAAGAGGTGCAACATGGTTTCGTTTGACCATTCGCTTTGATAAAAATAATAACTATCCTTTGGAAAGCCCGCCAAATCGATCACACCAAAATAAGAACTTCGGGCCGGCCATGGATAAGGTGTAGGTTCTCCGATATAATCGAATCCCGACCAAATAAACATTCCTGAAATAAAATCAAGTTGTTTTACTGTTTTCCAGGTATCCTCGTGCCTTGCTCCCCAATAGGCATGAACATTATCGTAAGCCGAACAAGTCAAATCGTCGTTGGCACCAATTATTGGGGTTTTATAGGCTGCAGGCCAAATGCGCACACTATCCGACGGCATATCATAGCACCCACGGCTGGCATATGCCGACATGTTTTCGCTGGCAATAACGGCTTCTCCGGGAAAACGATTGGGAAAATCAGCGTAATCCCTATGTTTGTAGTTGAAGCTCAACACATCGAGTGCTTTGCTTTGATAGATGAAGTTTTTATCCGGAATATTTTCAGTTAAAGCACAGGTGACCGAACGCGTTGTATCCAAAACTTTGATGGTATTCACCAACTCAGGAGTAATGCTTAAACCGGCAGAATCGAATTGCTCACGAATTTCGTTACCAATGCTCCAAACCATTACCGAAGGATGATTCCGATCGCGCAGGATCATATCCTGTAAATCGCGGGTATGCCATTCCTCCCAATCATCGTGGTAATCGTGTTTCATTTTCTTCTTCGCCCAACAGTCGAAAGCTTCGTCCATTACAAAAAAGCCCATTTTATCGCACAAGTCGAGCAACTCAGGAGCAGGAGGATTGTGCGACATGCGGATGGCATTGCAGCCCATTTCTTTCAGAATTTCCAAATGCCGTTCAGCAGCTCGTGTGTTAAATGCAGCCCCGAGCGCCCCTAAATCGTGATGATTGTTTACTCCTTTCAATTTAATGTTTTCGCCATTGAGGAAAAATCCGGAATCAGCACTGAATGAAAAATCGCGAATACCAAATGTAGTTTCGTAAACATCAATCATCTCATTTTCGTTATAAATCTCCACCCTTGTTTGATACAAACTTGGGGTTTCGAAGGACCAGAGCTGCGGGAAGGCAATCAAAAAGTCAACCTGGTCGATATAAAGATCTTTACCAATTTCCACCTCCCGTTCCTCTTCCTTTTCGAGGTAACCACGGGTATCGATGATGGAAACCTTAATCTTCACCTTTTCGGGCAATTGACTGCTGTTTTTCACCTGAAATCCGACCTTCACTTTTGCTTCGTGATGCTGAATATCACTTGTGGTGACAAAGGTTCCCCAATGGTCGACATGCACTTTCCCGGTGCTTACCAACCAAACATTCCGATAAATCCCGGAACCTGTATACCAGCGGGAATTCGGTTGAAGACTATTATCAACTTTTACGGCAAGCACATTTTCCGTTTCTCCAAAATTGAGATAGGGCGTTAATTCATAACGAAATCCAATGTAGCCAAACGGCCGTTTACCCAGGTAGTGATCGTTGATCCACACTTCGCTGTTGCGGTAAACTCCATCGAAATCGATGTAAAATGTTTTCTTTTCGTCCTTTGTAGCCAGTGTAAACGATTTGCGGTACCAGGCAATGCCGGCAGGCAGACCACCACCATCCTGTCCGCTTGTATTTTCTTCACCAAATTCACCTTCAATGCTCCAATCGTGAGGAAGATTCAGTGTACGCCATTCAGCATCGTTATACTCTGCTTGAAAGGCCAGAGAATCGTTGCCCAAATTAAATTTCCAATTACCAGTAAAGTCGACTATGGTTCTTGCAGACTGCTCAACACAAGCATAAAAAAGTGTTGCAAAAGCAAACAAAATGACAAAATGGTTTTTTTTCTTCATTGTTTCTTTCATTTTATTCTATACCACTAAGTCCATTAAAGGATCTTAATTTCATGCTCCTAGCATTGTTCATAATACATTGGTTATTGAATATTCGATATTCATTATTTTTTCTTTTAGCTATTGAATCAAAGTCACCATTATATTATTTCGTTCGATATTAAACTCGATCATTTACCAATTTTTTTAGATCGAACGATTTTTTACTTATCCTAATAACCCGAGGGCTTTGCCCCCGGCTAATGCTTGCGCCCCGTTGGGGCTTATAATTTATCTATTTAATTTTTGACTCCTCCTTCGATTTAAATTCGATGCTGCTTTTCCCTAAATCTTTCGAAGTTGCCAGTGCAATGCCCCGATTGCCCAATTGATCCACTGCATTATAAAAATGAAACACCACACCGTCGTGCTTGATCACATAAGCTTTGTGTGCAAACAAATTATCATACGATTCAGATGGTTCAATGAGATGTGGGCCATTCCATTCGGTCCAATGCATTAAATCGTAGGAGCAATAAAAACTGTTGTACACCACTGTTTCCCCCTTGGGCCAATTGGCCCTGAAAAAGAACATCACGTACACATCGTCAATTTTTTGAATCACGGCATCGCCCGATATTCCTTTGTGATGGTTCACCAATGGCTCGGTACCAAAACGTTTCCAATTCACCATATCATCCGAGACAGCCATACTGATGCGCTCGGCCCCACGGGCAGGATTGATGCTGTCGCCACGGGCATTGTAATACATGACAAAGGAATGACCTGTTAACTTTTCAACGTCTTCGATCACAAAAGATTTGTACATGGTACTGTTATCGTACCAACGGGCATCTGCATCGTGTGATGACAATACCGGATGCCCAATGCCCTTCCAGGTGTGAACCAGGGCAGGATCACTTTCGGTATAGGCCATACTAATGGACAATAAACCCTTTTCGTAGCCCTGAGTATTGCCACCAAAATAACTCAGCCAATATTTCCCGTGGTATGAATTGATAACCGGTTTTTTGCCCCAATTGTATGCAATGAGTGAAGGATAACCTGCCTTTTGATTCGCATCCCATTCAGTGGTATCGGTAAATTCCATAATTTTCCCTTTGCTTTTCCAATCGAGTAGATTTTCACTTTCAGCTAAGTAGGTTTCATATCCTCGTCCATCGAAAACAATGTAGGTCATCACCCATTTATCGTCTTGATAAAAGATAGTTGGACAGTCAAATTTATATTGATTGCTGTCGGGAACCATTACCAGTCCGTATTTGAAGGGGGTTTTCACCTCTTCGTAAATTTGGTGCATTTTTTCAGGCGACACTGTTTCAGGTAAATCCCCGGCACAGGATGCTAACAACAATGCGATTACTGAGAATAGAATTAAATTTGTTTTCATTTTTCTTTTTTACCCCTAAATCCCTTTCGGCAAGCTCAAGGACCACCTAAAGGGGACTTTAGTTTCTAGCTAATTTTTACATTATCACTTTGTAAACATTTATTCTTGCTACATTCTATAAATTACAACTTTATTCCACAAAGCAAATACTCAAATTAAGTTGTTGTTAGCCCCCCCTTTAGGGGGCAGGGGGTGATTTTTCATTGTACTTTCACCCAATCGATATAGAATGGTCCTGTTGTTTTTGGTTTTATTTCGATGTAATAAGTTCCGGCATTAATCGTGGTTTGTGTATCGGTTCTAAAGCTTTTCCATTTGTTTGGAGTAGCAGGAAAAATCCATTCACCGCTCCACATGACTCTGTCATCAGCAGCCACAATGCGCACATCGACAACCAATTCGTCACCGGACAGGTTAATGTAACGGAATTCCAATCCATACTTTGAAGCCAAACCCACCTGAAATTTCAGTCCGACTTTCCCTGCATTGTTTTCAACTTTGATACAATGTTTATCCAAATAGCTCACATTCTGTGCATTCCCCGAAACCCTTCCATCTTCGGCCTGCCAGGTACTTGCCTTGCGTAAATCAATCGGATCATCCAAACTGCTTATTGGCAATACCGCAATGGGATACATTTCTCCCTTGTTTAATGCATTAAACTGAACGATGCTTTGGGCATCAAACTGCTTTTTGTACAATTGATATACTGTTCCATCGTGGTAGGTTGACCTGATGTATTTATTCAGCTTTTGCCAGTTGCTTAACCAATCAGGGAGTTCAAAAAGTGTGGTATCGATACCGATATATATTTCAGCAAGTTCATTCAATTTGAAATAAGGAATGGTATCTCCTTCCAATACTTTTTCGGGTGTTTGAATCCACTCTGCCGCGTACAACTCAGGTGCCAATTGACAAAATTGCCCCTGAACATTGCTATACTGATCAAGTCCTGTGTTCATCCATGTTTTTAATTTCCAAGATGCAATGGTATCCTTGTATTCAGCAATGATCCCTTCCGATTTGGGTGCAGGAAGTACATCACCGTCGAAGGTTGAAATGGCAATGGCTGAGATCAGCGCCTGCCCTGATTTAACTTCTGGAAATGAAATTTCGATGCTCCCATTCGTCACTTCAATGTTATAACTTTTGACAAGCAGATGATCATGTCCAACTTCAGCCCAAATGTCCAGGTCATTTTCAACAAGCTCACTATTGATGGCTACATCGAAAACCCGCCAGTTTCTACAGTTCAAACTTCCTCCTGTACCGTACCATGGTTCAACAAAAAAGAGTTCCACAGTATAGTCGCCATTGGAAACTGGAAAATTATATTTCAAGGGATGTTGGCCGTATCTGAAGGTTTGAAGCAAGGGCCAATCGCTTGTTCCTTCAATAAGATCGTACGTTTGTCGCTGACTACCGTAAAATGCCGGAAGTCCTTCATACTCATCGGTCCAGGAAAGAGACCCCCAGGATTGTGGAGACGATTGATGCCTATCGGCTAACCACTTATGTCCTTTTTTATCGATATAATCGGGCCCACCGCAATTTACCCTGTACACATAATTTGTTTTATTTGTGGCGATGGCTTTATTTTTTATTCTCAACTTTTCAAGCTCGGGATCTTCCGGTAAGTAATGCAAGAGGACCACATCTTCCGCTACTCTTATTCCATCGACATAAGCAACCGCCTTTAAGGTATTGTATTGAATATCGACCTGATTAAAAATGATGTGGGTGCCGATTGGTCCACGTTTTTTTCGTCCCAGGCTTAAGCCTTCCAGACCATTAAAAAGTTCAACTTCGTCGCAGTTGGTAAAAATCCGTATGCCATCTTTTATGCCAGGGCTTGTCCACCTATCGGGCCAGGTATGCGAAACGATGTACACCATCGGTTCAGTGTCTTTGGAAACATAGTTGGAACGAAACAGGTAGAACAAATCGAGCGGCTCTCCCCAAATGGTCATGGCTCCTTTGTAGTTTACGGGCCCTACCCTGTCGATATCGCGCAAACCTTCGCCGCTTTGTGTACGGCCGGGATTGTCGTGCGATGCCATTAACCAGTGGTATTGGCCACATGCACTATCAGAAGCAGCTTCTCCTAAACGGATTTTTGATTCCATGAGCAAATTAAAACGGTCTTCACTGTAAATTCCATTTTGATCAAATTCCCCTTCGCTATGCAGATCGATGCTTCGCCATGCACCATATTCACCATTGAGCACTTGCTCCGATAATTCATTCGTATAATTATCAGGGTCTCCGCCATATGTCCCCGACCAATTTTGAACCACGTTCCAATCGGTCCCGGAACCTCCGTTACAGGTTGTAACCAGGCGTTGTGAAGAAGCTGTTGGATCCAGTTCTCTAATCAATTCGGTACATTCACGGGCAAAATCTTCAGGCAAAGTACTTTCGTTCTCCAATCCCCAAAGAATTACTGAAGGACTATTGCGGCGCTCCTTAACCCAGTCGGTCAATAGCTGTTTAAAGTTTGTTCTGAATTCAGGAGTATCGAACCAGATGTGTGCGGTCATTTGCGGCCACCACAAAATGCCCTCCCGATCCCAGGCTTGTTGATACCTTAAATTATGTGGTTGATGGCCATCACGAAAAGAGTTAAAGCCCATGGCTTTGAACTGTGCAATGCGCGATTCTACCATCTCGTCGGCAAAGGCATGCCCCTTACCCATCAGATGTTCATATTCAGCCGTTCCATTAATAAAAAGAGGTTGGCCATTAATGTAGAAACGCTTTGCGGCCTGTTCTCCTTGTATGTCCCAGTTGATCCAACGGATTCCGTAGTTGGTTGTTTCGGCATCGATCAATTGACCGGCACGATACACCTTGGTTTGTAAAGCATACAGATATGGATTTTCGGGTGACCACAAATGAGGGTTTTCGATTTGAATTGCAGATTTAAAAACCTTGGTTTCACCTGAATGAAGTACCAAGTATTCATTTGTTTCAGCAACTGTTTTACCCTTTTTATCCAACAATAAACATTCTACTTTAAGCAACTCTTCGTTTATACTTCCATAATTTTTCAGTTCAATGGAAAAATTCACAGTCGCTTCCTTTTCGGTGATGCTGTTATCATTCCAAAGATGCACACCAAAAGGTTCTACCCTAACAGGATCAGTTACCATCAAATGGACGGGACGAAAAATCCCCAGAGGTTGACTCCCTTCGCAAAAACCCCATTCAGGACTGCATCCACCACACACCCAGGGCAGGTCGCGTATATCGGCCGGATGATCGGCACGAACAGCCAACATATTTTCTTCATTCCACTTGATAAAAGGAGTAACATCAAGGGTAAATGTGGTACGTCCTCCTGCATGATACCCCACTGAATCGCCATTTAACCAAACGGTAGCATAGGAGCCCACGCCTTCAAAATAAAGAAAATAGCGTTTTGTTGAATCCTGATCTTCCAGCTTAAACGTTTTCCGATACCAGGCATATCCATGGAGGTTGCCATGTCGCAATCGACGGTATCCGCCATAATCGTCCCAATTGTGCGGAACATCAGTAGGTAGCCAATTGGTGGTTTCGAATTGAAATTGTTCAAATCCCTCGTAAGCAAATTTGTTGGAGTCGTTGGCAATGGTCAACCAATTTTCGTTCAAAGGATAGTTCACTCGTGAAAATTCAACATCGTTATGACAAGCCACAAAAAGCAGACTGGAAATCACCGATAAGGTCAGTATTTCTGTAATAAATATTATCGATATTATTAGTCGCTTTTTCATGAACTTTTCCATAAATCTTAGTAAAAAAGCCAGTCGATCGGTACACCTTCTTTTGACGTTGAGATACCGGCATCGTGGGTTTCTATGTTAATTGTTCCATCTATAAAACCTAAAATCAATACTCGTCCTTTGTTCAATTTCAACTCGTGCCTACCCGGTTCAAATAAATAGGTATAAACATTTACCGGATACAGTCCATCAATGGTCATGGCATTGGCAATGCGGATATCGGCTTGCCCGCGTTCATTGGCTAAAGCATTCGTCTCCAAAGTGGGAGGAGGTAAAATAGTAAGGCTGTTCCCATTGAAGTAGCCCACCAAAACCTTTACTGCTTGTTGACACTCAAATTTTAAAGTGGTGCCTTCTCCGCGTTGTTCATCTTCAGCAAAGCTCACTCCCATCAGTTTTCCCAATTCGGGCGCAAGTGCTTCAATTTTATATTCGCGGTCGGTATTTACTTTCGATCCTGTTTTTAGCGGATAGCGTTTCACATTTTCATTCCATATTTTCACAGAAATGGGTGCATAAGCAGGAAACTCGTCCTGATTTCGATCGCCTCCGTTGGCTTTCAATTGGTCAATGTTTCTTTTGAAATTCTCCAGTTCGGCTTCGTACTGCGGCAATAATTCACTCCAGTGTTTGTTTGTGCCATAGGTTCCGGCAATGGGAACCCGACGTTGTTGGGTTTGCATGCTGTTGGCATACCAATAGGCATCGATGGTTAGGGTGGTTAGTTGACGATAATGCTCCACGCTATTTTCAAGAAATGGAACTGCTTTTTCTAAATCGGTAAGATCGCTACTGTATTTGTATTGAAGCACCAATTCAGCCGCTTTTACTTTTTCGTGATAAAAAAGGGCCAATTGATTGTAGCATTTCACATCATTCAGAAGTCGATCAAATTCTTCTTTATTCAATTTCACTTTTGGTGCTGCTTTTTCAATGGACTCCAGTGCATTGGCTCCATGCCGAACCACTTCTTCAATTATTTGAGGAGGAGTTTCCCCCACATGCTTTTCGCCATTGAACTCTTTTTTCACATAATCAATCAGCAATTCCCCTTCAGGCCCGTTGGCTTCAACAAAACTATCGTAAAGGGTCCATTTTCGTGGATTAACCAATTGACTCATAAAATTACCCAACAACAAGGTTTGCCGGTTTCCATCGGAAATTCCAAAGGTGCGTAGCAACTTAGGGGCAATTTCTCCAAATTCCTCGTAGGACTTTTGAATTTGAGCTCCGGACTTTTGATCACAACCGTAATAATTGGCCAATACATCGGACCAATACTCATCTTCTTCCGCTTCATCGCGGTTGACTTTCCAGGCATAGCGTGCCCAAGCTTGATACCAAATTTTATCGCGTTCGATTTCCAAGGTTCGAGGTTCTGTTTTATCGGCCGTATATGGCCAATCCCAGTAGGAAGCCTGGGGGTACAAATGCAAGCCATTCGCTCCTTGCAATTCATGCATGGCCTTTACACTTTTCTGAATAAAGTCGGGCGAACCGTAGCGAAATGGCTCAAGATTAGCCATAATATGTACATTCGAAATGTGTACCGATCCCAATTCACTTAAAGCTTTTGGAATAGATGCCCACTGCCCTCTTGGTTCATAGGTCGATAATGATTCGCCGTTGTATTTGTAGGTGGTATAAAGGTTTTTATAAATGGGAAGAGCAGCTTTCATGACGCGTTCTGCATCGGTATCGTGTCCCCGCAGCACAATGGGAGGTTCGTGGTCGATGTCCAGCATTTTCATACCATCCTGCACCCCCGGAATTATTGTTTTGGTAAACCACTCCACATCGTCGTCGATGGTATGCATGGCTTCACCCAGACAAACCATCAGGCCAACGTTGGGATATTTCCTTACAAATTCGGCTATTGACTTTCTGGTATAATCTGAAATCTCCGGAAGAATAGCTCTGCTTCGCTCCTGAGTTTTTATTCCGTAATGTTCGGCAAAAGGTTTTGAAACAATAATATTGTAAAACATTTGGATCACCCAAATCCCCCGTTTATTGGCTTCTTCCGTTAAAAATGCAAACATCTCTTCATTCAATTGAAAAGTATCATCATCTACTTCAACGGCAAAAGGATAATCAGGTAATTTCACCAAAGATGCAAAAGGGTGACCGTTCCACAGATACAAGGAATTATAACGGTTTTCCACCATCATATCGAGATAGCGTATCCATAAATCCTTGTCGTAAAACCAAGGGAAATTTTCGGGAGTATACGGATATTCATACACCTGACGACCGGGAAGATAGGTCGTTTTCTGTAAGCCCACACAGGTACCTCGCAGCACCATTTCCGGAGCATCAACAACATCAAGCTGCTTTGGAATATGACCTGCTTTGGAAATACGCTTACTGAGTTCCAAACATCCATATAAAAGACCTGAAGCTCCACCCCCTGTAATTGCAATCGTATTATTCGTGCGCAAAATAGCAAACGTCTCTTCACCTTCGGGATTCGCCTTTTGTGCAAGCTCAATGGTAAAACCATCTGCATTTTCGACGGACAAAGCATTCACGACTTCAACAGAAAACCCAAAGTTTTCCAGGGTTGTTTTCAGTTCATTCACTGCAAACTCAATTCGCTGATTGGATTCCGGACTATAAATAATAATTTCATCCGAAGTACAGGCTGCGAATAGAAAAACGAGCGGTACCAACAAAAAGTTCTTCCGGCTAAAAATACGTGCTAAAATATTCATGACTAAAACGCTTTCGATTTCTCTAAATAACTGTTCATTAACGAGGAAGAATATCCGTCCTCACTTCTAGCTTAATTGTGGAATTCTATCTTCAAAAATAAACAAATAATGTTAACGTTTACATTTCTCATTTCTCTATTTACAAAGTATTTACAAAATCATTGACTCATGCTTTTTGCAAACGTTTTTTTGCAAATGTAAATTATAACCGCTAGATTTGCAAATCAACCGATTGGGGCATGCCTAAAAGCATAGCAACAAACACCTGTATTAAAAAGAAAAACCAGCACATAAAAGACAAATAAACATGCATCAAACCAATAAAATAGCGACAAGAAGCGCATTAAAAATGTAAACGTTTTCACGATCATACATCTAATCTAGCATAGCCTTATCAGAATGAACCAGACCACTAACAGTAAAGCAACAATGATCGAGCGGCTCGATGCGTTGTATGAGTTTGACAGAGAACCGGTTTCGAGTAAAAAACTTCATGGATGGAAAACTTTTATAGCCATGTTTGCCGGCGAGCACGTTGCCGGAACTGAATTTGTACTGGGACCATTAATGGTCATGCATGGTGTGTCGGCTAAAGATTTTCTACTGGGGCTGCTGGTTGGCAACATTCTGGCTGTTTTAAGCTGGGCCCTTTTAACAGCGCCTGTCGCTGTTAAGGTAAGGCTCACCATATACTGGCAACTGAAAAAAATAATCGGGCCTTATTTAACCATCGCATACAGTATATTTTATGCCATCGTTCTCTGTTTGCTGGCCGGCGCAATGGTTAATGTGGCGGTAACCGCCATTTCCATTCCTTTTGGCATACCAAATCCCGATTTTGTTGCAGGTGATGTGATTCCTTCCTTTTCGTGGATGATGATTGCGCTTATTGTTGGTGTGGTTATTTCCGCATTGGCTGTGCTTGGTTTTGAAAAAATTGCTCATTTTTCCAAAATATGCGCCCCCTGGATGATTCTGGTATTCTTTGCTGCAGCAGTTGCCATCATGGCTAAAATGTTTGCAGTGACTGAAGGAGGTTTATGGGAGGTACTGAGTACAAAAATATTTACGGGGGTTCCAATTGGCGACAATTCGAAATACACCTTCTGGCATGTAGCCGGTTTTGCGTGGCTTTGTAATGGAGTACAGCATCTTGGTATGTCGGATGTGACCATTTTTCGTTATGCAAAAAAATGGACTCAGGGATTTGCTTCCGCCTTTGGAATGTTTATCGGACACTTTGGAGCATGGGTTGCTTCAGGTATTTTATGCGCCGCTTATCTTTCTGAAGGTTTTGTCAATCCACAACCGGGAACAATCGCCTTATACGGAGCAGGCATTGCAGGCGCTGTTAGTGTGGTAATTGCCGGATGGACCACCGCAAACCCAACCTTATACCGGGCTGGATTAGCGATTCAGGTGGCCACGCCCAACTGGAAACGCTGGAAAGTCACCTTCGCCGCAGGTTTGTTTATGATTATCACAGCTTGTATTCCTGCCGTAAACGCCAACCTCGATCGCATTGTTAGCTACAACGGATTATTCTTCATCCCTCTGGGAGCCTTTGTTATAATGGATTTTTGGATTTTCCCAAAGATTGGACTCATCAGTAATTTTACCGAAAAAGCAGGTAAAACATTTAGCTGGCCATCGGCTATTGCCTGGTTCGGACCATTTCTTTTGTCGGTAGTCATCTATGGGAAAGATCACATACCACTCATTCAGGGCTTATTTGAAAATCAACCGGATTGGATGGCATCCATAAAAATGGATTTAACATTTTTAGTTGGACCGGAATGGTTGCTTGCAGCCTTACTCTACTTGATATTTAGTTATATGCAGCAAAAGAAAAAACAAAATTTAGCCACCATTAAAGAAGGAGGTTGGTCATGAAAATACTACTTACAATACTCTCTATTGCAGGTTTGGCTTTAACCATTGTACCTTCCTTCCTCGTATTGGCCGGAAAAATGGAACTGCAGACGAATTTTTTACTCATGGCCATTGGGATGGTTGTTTGGTTTGTTTCTGCCCCCTTCTGGATGAAAAATAAAAGTCTGGATGAAGTTGAAGATTGAAAACAAAATGGCGTTGAACTGCTCACATTTAAAAACAGAATACAAGGAAAATCCTGTCGGTATTAGTACAACAGCCCCAAGATTAAGCTGGATGCTTGAATGTGACCAAAAAGATGTTTTACAGACAGCTTATCGGATAATCTGTGCGTCGAAAATTGAAGATCTTGAGGAAAAACGCGAACTCAAATGGGATAGCGGCAAAATGAATTCCGAACAATCGGTTCATATTGAATATCAAGGCGTCGAGCTCAAATCAGCAGAAATCATTTTTTGGAAGGTCAAAATATGGAACAATAAAAAAGAAGAATCGGACTGGAGCGACGTGGCCAGCTGGGAAATGGGATTGCTTGATGCTAGCGATTGGCATGCCAGATGGATCACTTCTTCGATTTCCGAAAACCCGGAAGTTTCTACTCCTGCTTCCTATTTCAGAAAAAAATTCAATACAGGTAAAAAAATAAAACGAGCCACTCTTTATGCTTCGGCAAAAGGCTTATACGAAATAAGCATCAACGGTCAAAACATCACCGAAGATATTTTTAATCCGGGTTGGACCAGCTATCAGAAACGTACGCAATATCAAACCTACGACGTAACAAAAATCCTGAACGAAGGCGAAAACGCACTGGGTGCAATTGTTGCAGATGGCTGGTACCGTGGCTACCTGGTATGGCAAGGCAAAAAAAACACCTATGGCGAAAAAACGGCCCTAATAGCTCAGCTTCATATTGAATTCACTGATGGTTCGATTTTAATAGTGAATACCGATGAAAATTGGAAATGCACCACAGGCCCAATCCTTCAATCGGACATTTACAACGGCGAAACTTACGATGCCCGTTTGGAAATGAACGGATGGAATCAAGCTGCCTTCGATGAGTCGAATTGGAAGGGTGTTTATACCACTAATTTCCCCGTCTCCGAATTGGTGAGTTCCGACGGTGAATCGGTTCGAATTACTAAAAATATTCAAGCCATTCAGAAAATCATTACTCCAAAAGGTGAGCTGGTTTTCGATTTTGGACAAAATCTGGTTGGATGGGTCAAATTTAAATTGAAAGGCCAACCAGGAGAAAAAATCACCATACATCATGCTGAAGTTTTGGATCAGGAAGGTAATTTTTACCTCGACAATATTCGCGAAGCCAAAGCAGAAGACACCTACATTTTTGCGAATGAACAGGCAGTTGAATGGTCACCACGCTTTACCTTTCATGGCTTTCGTTATGTCCGTATTTCTAATTTTGAACACGAAGTCAATTCGGAGAACTTAGTTGCTCAGGTGATACATTCCGACATGGAAACCATTGGAGAATTTGAATGTTCCGATCCACTGATCAATCAATTACAACACAACATTGAATGGGGTTTGCGAGGCAACTTTCTGGACATACCCACCGACTGTCCTCAGCGTGATGAACGTTTGGGCTGGACCGGCGATGCTCAGGTGTTTGCACCAACCGCCTCGTTTAACATGAATACGGCCCGATTCTATTCCAAATGGATGAAGGACTTCATCATTGAACAAAAGCCCGATGGCAACATTCCATGGGTGGTTCCCAATGTAGTTCCCGATGGCGGAGGCACAGGTTGGAGCGACGGTTTTGGCGCTACCGGCTGGAGCGATGCAGCCATCATTATTCCATGGGAAGTTTATCGGGCTTATGGTGATGTACGCATTCTCGAAGAACAGTACGAATCGATGAAAGGCTGGGCTGAATTTATGATCCTGCACTCCGGCGATCGGTATATTTTCGATTATGGCTTTCACTTTGGCGACTGGCTTTCGTTTGCCGAATACATGAGCTACAATTACAATGCTCCTGATTATGGATATGCAGGAGCCTACACCGAGAAGGAATTGATTGCCACAGCCTATTTTTACTATAGCACCGGCTTGATGCAACAAATTGCAAACCTTCTGGGAAAAGAAGCCGACGCCGAACGTTATGCAGCGATCAGACCAAAAATTAAAAAGGCCTTTCTTCAGGAATTTATGACCCCAAACGGGAGGTTAACGTCCAATTCACAAACCGCATATACCATGGCGCTGGTCTTTGGGCTTTACACGAAAGAACTCCATAAAACCGGAGCCGAACGTTTGGCAAAAGACGTCAATCATTTTGAACATTTAACCACCGGTTTCCTTGGAACTCCTTTGTTGTTGGACGCCTTAAGCGACAATGCATATGACGAAGAAGCCTTTAAACTTTTATTCAATCAACGATATCCTTCGTGGCTTTACCCAATTACCAAAGGAGCAACTACAATATGGGAACGTTGGGACGGTTTAAAACCCGATGGCAGTTTTCAAACCGCCGGGATGAATTCGTTTAATCATTATGCCTACGGTGCTGTTGGAAATTGGATGTATACCCGCATTACCGGATTGAAAATTGAAGAACCCGGATACAAATCATTCACCGTACATCCCCTCATTCCCGAGCAACTCACCTATGCAAAAGCAAAGCTAAATAGTATGTACGGCGAAATTTCTGTTTTCTGGGAAAAATCGAACAAGGGATTAACCATAAATATTAAGGTACCGGCCAACACAAAAGCAAAAATTGTTTTTCCAAAAGGATATGAAAACGCAACAGCATCCAAAGAACTGGGATCGGGTAAGTATCAATTTGAATTGAAGAATTTATAACGACTATCAATGAAGACAAAAGGACTTAGCACAATAATTTGTATTCTATTCATCTCATTCACATCTGTTTCTAATGCGCAATCGAATGCTTTGGTTAACACCAACAATAGCCCATTTGCAAAAATGACATCAGTGAATATGGGTGATGTAGCATGGACCAATGGATTTTGGGCAGAACGTTTTCAGGTATGTAAAGAGGCCATGGTCCCTCACATGATGGGATGTTACCTCAACGATACTGTAAGCCATGCCTTTCTGAATTTTGAAATTGCGGCAGGCTTAAAAAATGGTGAACATGTTGGCCCTCCTTTCCACGATGGCGATTTTTACAAAATGCTTGAAGCCGAAATTTCAGTCTATGGCGTTACGAAAGATCTAAAACTCAAGGAAGAAATTGACACCATCATTTCGATTATTGCCAAGGCGCAACGTTCCGATGGTTATATCCACACCCCAACATCGATAAAAGCCTCACAACATCCTGAGCAAAAACACGAATTCAACGAACGGCTCGATTTCGAAACCTATAACATGGGGCATTTAATGACCGCTGCATGCATACATTACCGTATTACAGGTGAAAAAAAATTACTCAACATTGCCATAAAAGCGACCGATTTTCTGTATAATTTTTATAAAACGGCAAGCGCTGAATTGGCACGAAATGCCATATGTCCATCGCACTACATGGGAGTGACAGAAATGTACCGAACTACTGGTGATCCCAAATACCTGGAGTTATCTAAAAGTTTGATCGAAATCAGAAGTATGGTAGAAAGTGGCAGTGATCATAACCAGGATCGGATTCCCTTTACCCAGCAGACCAAAGCTGTGGGTCATGCGGTTAGGGCCAACTACCTTTATGCCGGAGTTGCCGACGTTTATACAGAAACCGGTGATGACTCCCTATTAAGCACTCTGGAAAAAATATGGGAAGACGTGGTTTACCGCAAAATGTACATCACTGGTGCTTGTGGTGCGCTATATGATGGCGTTTCACCAAACGGAACAACTTACTCTCCTCCCGCTATTCAACAAGTTCATCAGGCTTATGGCGAGGATTATCAACTTCCCAATGTGACTGCACATAACGAAAGTTGCGCCAACATAGGTAACCTGCTATGGAACTGGCGCATGTTTCTCATTACCGGCGAGGCAAAATACGTCGACGTGCTGGAACAGGTTGCCTACAACAGTTTATTGGCCGGAGTAAGTCTCGATGGGAAAGGTTATTTCTATACCAATCCCTTGTGTGTTGTGCATTCCGGAATTAGCGATTCCCTGCGCTGGTCGCGGGAACGTGAGCCTTACATAAGTTATTGTAATTGCTGTCCACCAAACACCATACGAACGATTGCAGAAATGCAGGAATACGCCTATTCGGTTTCAGAAGAAGGCATCTGGGTGAATTTATATGGAAGCAGCAAATTGAACACAATCCTTGAGAAAGGTACATCAGTGCAATTGGAGCAAAAATCAGCATATCCCTGGGATGGTAAGGTGAGCATTGAAATAGAAAAGACTGACAAAACAGCGTTTTCACTTTTTATTCGAATTCCGGCATGGACAAATGTGGCAAGCGTCAAAGTAAATGGAGTTGCTATTTCAGCTGAAATTAAGAGCGGTACTTATGTTGAGATAAAAAGGATTTGGCAAACAAATGACCAAATCGAAATATTATTCCCGATGAAAGCCAGACTCATTGAATCGAATCCACTGGTGGAAGAAAACCGCAATCAGGTGGCTATTATGTATGGTCCGGTGGTCTATTGCCTCGATGGAATTGATGTTCCAAAAGTGCAATCACTTTTCGATATTTCCATTCCATCCAACATTAAATTAAAACCTGAAGCCATGATGATTGGTGAAAGCCATATCATAGCACTGACAGGGAAAGCCGATTTGGCGAATAATGCCTCGTGGAATAAGCAACTGTACCGTGAAGTAAAAAACGAGTCGAAGAAAGTTCCGATTCGACTCATCCCCTATTATGCCTGGGGCAATCGAGGCAAAGCTGACATGAGTGTTTGGTTGCCATTTAACCGATAACAAATTTAAAACTCATCAATGAACAACAACTTAATAAAACGACCAAAACTCAATAGAATGAACAGCAAGGGATTAATTTCGGCAAGTTTAAAGGCAGCCATGGCATTTGCAGTCCTATTATGCACAACAGAACTACTTTTTGCCGAGGGATCTCATCATCTTGTTATTTCAGAAATAATGGCCATTAACGAAAATACCTTACAAGATAGTGATGGTGATTATTCAGATTGGATTGAAATTTATAATCCAGGCCAGCAAGCTGTTGATTTATTGGGATGGTCACTTTCTGATGATCCTGACAAACCTGCAAAATGGTATTTTCCATCCGTGAAGTTGAATGCAGGAGCCTATTTGCTTGTATTTGCATCGAACAAGGACCGTATTGCTGCATCAAGCGAACTGCATACCAATTTTAAATTATCGGGATCGGGTGAATATTTAGGCTTGTATGCATCCGACCGTTCATTGGCTTTCAATTATGGTGAGTTCTTTCCGGCACAAAATAAAGATGTCTCCTACGGACTGCTCAACGATATCAATGTTTATTTTGAAGTACCAACACCCGGCCAGGCCAATTCCACTGCAGGTGAAGTACTTGCTCCCAATTTCAGTTTTGAACGGGGATTTTACCATGAACCATTTGAAGTTGCACTAAGTTCAGCTCAGGATAATATTCGCTTTTATTACACTACCAATGGTACTGCCCCCACAATAAAAGAAGGCACGCTTTACACCACTCCCATCGCAATAACAACAACAACACCTTTAAGTGTTATTGCCGTGAACAGCAAAGACAGTACAAGTAAAGTAGTTACTCATAGCTATCTTTTCACCGAAGACATTCGCAATCAATCCAATCAACCTGAAGGATATCCCGAAGTTTGGAGCACATCAATGTATTCAAAGTCTCGATTGCCCGCCGATTATGAAATGGATCCTGCCATCACAAAAGATGAAGCCTACAAAGATTTAATGGAAGCAACATTAATGGCCATCCCTTCGATATGTATCATTACCAACAAAGACCATATTTTTTCACTTGTATCCAATGACGATACCGGAGGCATCTATATTTACACCGGTAAATCGGGCGATGGAAGTATGGGTTTGAACTGGGAACGACCAACATCCATAGAATTCATTGATCCACAAACAGGTAAAAATTTTCAAACAAATTGTGGCGTTAAATTACACGGTGGAAACAGTCGTGTGCCTGACAATAGCCAGAAGCACTCCTTCAGGCTCATTTTCAGAAACGAATACGGCGCGTCAAAACTCCACTTTGATATTTTTGACGATCAAAGAAATCCATCCAATGAATTTAACACCCTGGTTTTGCGGGCGGGATACAATTACTCCTGGACTAAAAACAGCAAGGCTCAAAATGTGAAGGCCGATTTCATCAGGGATCCCTTTACGAAAAATTCACAACTCGACATGGGGCAGCCCTCCGCACACAACCGCTTTGTTCACCTGTACATCAACAATTTATATTGGGGTGTTTACAATTTATCGGAAAAAATAACCGACGACTTCATGTCGAACTACATGAATGGAAATGAAGACGAATGGGATGTTGTCAATGATCATAGCGGAACGGTAGATGGTACCAGAAATATATGGAATACCATGGTATCAAAATCAGCATCCAACATGGCGTCAAACGAGGCTTATCAGAAGTTCCAGGGCAACAATCCTGATGGTTCGCCCAACGTAAGTTACATCAACTATTTGGATGTCAAAAATTTCATCGATTACATGTTACTCAATTTTTACATCGGTAACAAGGACTGGGATGGCAACAACTGGTTGGCTGCCCGCAACAAAGTAACAACCAAACATGGTTTCAGAATGTTTGTGTGGGATGCTGAAACATCGATGATCAATCTCAATGAAAATATTGTCAGCATGGATGATGGTGAGCCCACTAAAATTTTTAACCGACTGAAAGAAAACGAAAATTTCAGGCTTTTGGTCGCTGATCGAATCCACAAACATTTTTTTAATGGAGGAGCCTTAAGCCCGGAAGCAACAGCAGAAAGGTATCGGGCACTTGCCAATGAGATTGACCTTGCCATCATTGGGGAATCGGCCCGATGGGGAGACTATCGGCGTGACGTAGATAATATTGGAGACGGGGCACAACTATACACCCGAAATGACCATTGGTTGCCTGAGGTCGAAAACCAATTAGCCAATTACCTGCCCAAGCGCACCGATATTGTCTTCAAACAACTAAAAGCCATCGGTTTGTATCCCAGCGTGAATGCTCCACTTTTTAGTCAGTACAGCGGCAAAATTACAGAGGACCTTGATTTTTCAATGGAAAATCCAAATACCACCGGCGACATTTATTATACCAGCGATGATAGCGATCCAAGAAATACCAACGATGAGATCTCGGCTACGGCACAATTGTATACAGGAAATTTAACCATTAGCGGCAAAATTAGTATCAAGGCACGGGTTAAAACAAGCACCAAATGGTCAGCTTTAAGTGAGGCTTCGTTCAAAGGCGACGACAACGGCCAGGTGAGCTCTCCTTATGTGGAACTTGCTCAAATTAGTGCGAATTGTTCTCCCAATCCTGTAAACACACACACCACCATCAGCTACTACTTGCCTCAAAAAGGAGCAACAAACGTTGCAATTTATTCCGTTGATGGACAATTGCTTGAAATGCTTTACAGTGGAGAACAATCAGAAGGAACGCATCATGTTCAATGGACGCCAAAGGGCTTAACCAACGGAGTTTACTTTACCCGTATTGAATTTAAAGGTTATCAGAAAACAGAAAAATTATTGTTGATGCAATAAGCAGTTTTAAGGCTTCTCCTTGTGTTTTTTCAGCGAAAGCAGGAAACCAACAAGGAAAATAACACTTGTACCGATAACAATGGTCAAATTGGCGTGGAATGGACTCTTGAAAGAAATCCAGCGACCTGCATTAAAATAAATGGGAGAAAGGCTCATCCAAAGAATGACCAATACACCGACCACCACGCCAATCGCCGCATTGATGTTTCGTGCTTTTCGTGCCATAAATCCTAACAAAAATAAGCCCAGCATGCCGCCACTGAAAATAGATGCAAGTTTCCACCATGTGTCCAGGGCACTTTTTGCTCCAATCATGGCAATTGCTATCAATATGCCCAAAACACCAAAAATAAGTGATGACAGGTAAAGCACCCTCATTGATTGTTTATTGCTTGCGGAAGGATTGAAGTAGCGTTGGTAATAATCGGTCAGGGCAATGGTGGCTGAACCGTTTACACTGGTTGATATGGTACTCATACCTGCAGCAAAAACCGAGGCAATTAGAAGTCCGGTCAATCCTTTTGGCAATTCGTTCACAATAAAATAAGGAAAAACCTTATCTGCCGCATCCAACGACAACAATTCGGCGGGCAGCATACCTGGCGAAGATTTATAGTAGGCAAACAATGCTGTACCTATGAAGAAAAACAGCAAAGAAACCGGAACATAAAGCAATGATCCAAACAGTGCTGAGCGTTTGGCTTCACGCATGGTGCTGGTAGTCATATATCGCTGAACATAGTTTTGGTCAATTCCGTAATTCTGGAGGTTTATAAACAGGCCATAAACCAGCATCATCCAAAAAGTAGATTTGGAAATACTTAAACTAAAATCGCCCAAACTCATTTTATGGTTTGTTTTTGCAATTTCAATAATTTGAGAAGGACCTTCAGGCATTTTCACCATAATAATAATCGCACAAGTGAGCGCTCCTCCAATGAGAATTATTCCCTGAATGGCATCGGTCCAGATCACCGCTTTTATACCTCCCAGCATGGAATAAATAATTACTGCTATTCCTGTAATTATAATAATTGTAGTAATATCCCATCCGAATAAGGAATGTAAGGGCAACGCCATCAAATAAAGAATGGTGCCCGTGCGCATTAGCTGGGTGAGCACATAACAGATTGACGCATAAGTACGCGCCCATGGGCCAAAACGTTTTTCAAGATAGGCATAGGCCGAAATGCTATTTTCATTTCGATACAAGGGCACAAAAAACAGAACAGCCAGCACCGAAGCAATGGGAATACTTAAACTGAATACAAAGGCATTCCAATCCGATTGGTAGGCTTTGCCGGGTAATGCCAGAAAACTGATGCTACTCACAAAAGTGGCGAAAATTGACATACCGACTACCCAGGCCGGAAGATTTCCACCACCAGATGTAAACTGGTTGGCGTCCCTGTTTTTAAAAAAGAAGAGACTGCCAAAAATTACTATTCCCAACATGTAAGCCAGAAAAACAATCAAATCAGTTAGTGGTAGTTGCATCATCATTTAAAATTCATTTAAATACACTTAAAGTGCATCCTTTGCTTTTGTTACTTTAAGTACTTTAAACTTTAGGCACTGAAGTGTCCTGTTTATTTCAAATTTCGCCAATCGAGTTTTTCCATGTTTTGAACAATGCGTTCGCGTTCATCCTTTCGAAACCGATGGAAAGGATCAACCAAATAATCGTCGCAAATTCCCATTACCGAAAGTGCACATTTTAATCCTTTCAAATAAGAAGATCCATATCGACCTACCGTATAAATTAAGGTACTAATTTCCAGTACCTTTCCCTGCAATTCTTTTATTTTATCAAAGTCGCGGGCGGCAGCTGCATTGTACAAATCGACATACAATTTAGGAAACATGTTTGCTCCTCCATTCACGCCACCATCGGCACCCAAAACCACCGCATCAGCCATCATTTCTTCAGGGCCAACAAAGAGTTGAAATTCAGGATAGTCGCGCATGGCAAATTGCAACAAGCGAAAATAGGCCATATTTGCAGAACTGTCTTTAAGCCCTACAACTGAAGGTATTTCAGCAATTTTACGCACGGTAGCCGGATCGATCATCACTTTGGTATGAACGGGCATATTGTAGAGGTACAAGGGCAAGGGAACCTTTCGGGCCAGGCTTTCAAAATATTCGATTAATTCAGGCTGAGCTGCACCGTAATAATAAGGCGGTGCTGCCACCAAGGCATCGGCACCACAATCGCGGGCATAATTCGCCAGGTCGATGCTTTCAACAATCGAAGTGTCGGTAATGCCCACTAAAACAGGGACTCGTCCGGCAACCTGTTTACAAGTTCTTTCAACCATCTCCCGCCTTAAGCGATAACTTAAACTTGAAAATTCGCCTGTAGTTCCCAGTACAAAAAGACCGGAAACACCACCTTTAAGGATGTGTTCAATCAATCGCTGCAATCCCTCAACATCCAATTCATCGGCACTCAGCAATGGTGTGATGAGTGGAGGAACAATCCCCTTCAAATTTTTGATATTCTCTGTTATTACCATTTTTATTTATTTTACCACAATAGACACAATAGAACACATAGGTAGAATTGTGCGTTTTTGATTCTTTATTATTCGTTTGTATTATTATTTCTTCTCTATTGTTTGGTTAATTTGATCAGATTCCTCGTTGTCCTAATAAAAGATTAATGTGTCAGGCTGTAAATATGCATCATATATGTTTTGTTGACTTCAACAATGTCGTCCGAAGAAAGATTCGTTCAAGGATTAAATTATTCCGCGGACGATTATATTATTACTATCCTAACCCAGGGCGACACTCGTTCCTCGTTTGCCCTGGGCTATTATTATTTGAGCCCTTCAGGCTCATGTCATTCAAACATTGGGCCCAATTAATTTGGCTGAATTCTCTGGCTACCCCCCAAAACACAAACAAACTATTATCATCCTGTGCGTAACGTAGTAAAGTGAAGGAGCTACAATTCATATTTTGATTTTTACGGACACCAAGGATTTTTTTTACTGTGTTGTATGTGCTTATTGTGGTAAATTAATTCTACCAGCTGCATTCCGAATACTATCCGAAACCTGCGGCCCATTATTGATCCACTCATTGCCCGGTCCAGGGGTATTTGAGAAAAATTTATCCTTTTCTGTCCAATTGTTTTCGATTTTGATGAAAGAAGAACCTTCATCCAAATAGATGTATTGATAGTGTTCAGGAATGTGCGCATAAGGCGCCTTCAACAAATGTTCAATGCGATTTTCACTTATTTCGCTATTGGTTTGTGCCGAAAGGGTATAAACTCCCCCCACATCGTACATATTTTTGGCAAAATGATGAATGTAATTGGCATGAACACGGTTGTTTTTCATGCAATTGATGGTTTTTGTCCATCCCCAGCCAACACAAATACCGGAGTAATTCAGGTAGCTCACTTCGTTGTGCTCAATAGTGATATCGT
Source organism: Prolixibacteraceae bacterium (assembly GCA_041821245.1). Taxonomy (GTDB): domain Bacteria; phylum Bacteroidota; class Bacteroidia; order Bacteroidales; family Prolixibacteraceae; genus Roseimarinus. Next base: position 40,943 of record JBGUEP010000014.1, on the reverse strand, counting down.
GGGCATACCCCACACTGATTCCAACACAGCCCCAATCCTCGTTGGTGCAATCGGTAATTAAATTGTTAATAATGGTTTCATTGTTACAAACCACTCTTGCATCAACCGGATTGTAAGGTAAATGAGCTTCATAGGTCTCAGTACCAAAAAAACCAATTTGCAAACCTGTTCCACCTATATCCTGAATGGTACATCCCTGCACAAGATTGTTATTGGTACCTTCCACAAAATCAATACCGGTTGCAGCCATGTGCTGAATGGTGCAGTTTTCGAAATGTACTCCACTGGCATAATTCAGTTCAATGCCTGCCGACTGCCGTCCAATCCATGCCTGATTTTCCAAACCGGCCTTATCTGCAGTTCCGGGCTGCAGCAATTTATAGGCATCCAAACAATAGAATCCAGCCTGCAAAGGAACATGTCCGGCCAATGATGGACGCATCCATCCGGCGTGTTCAAAGGTGATGCCTTTAAACTGAATATTGGAAACCGGCTGATCGGCTGTTCCTGCAATTTTCACCAGGGTCTCCAGGTACGGAACAACGACTTCGGCGGTGGACATGTTTTCATTTTCCCTAGGCCAATAGTAGAGCTTACCGGCATCTTCATCGGCATACCATTCGCCGGGTTGATTCAATAAAGCTTTGTGATTGACAAAATAAAAGGCAGAATTTCCGTTTAACTCTTTTTTCTCGTCGATAAACGGAGCAGGCCATGGATGTTCAAACTCAATACGACTTTCGGGTTGATGAAAAGTGATTAAAGCGCTATCGCCCGCTACCTGAATATCCTTTACACGAAGAATGGCAATGGCCCACCATTGGTGGATTACCAGTTCCAATTGGTCTGTTTCATCGAAGGTCGTTTCAGGTTTTGGGATCCAAAACGACTCTTTTTGTTTGTTGACCGAAAGGATCCGATCCAGCGCTCCATCGTTCAGGTTACTGGCCCGAATGGCTTTGGCATTGTTTACCCACAGTTGGCGAAATCCTATCCGATGTCCTCCCATACGGGGAATTTCAGCGACCCAAATTTTACCTTGTGCATTTTTCGCAATGCCTTTTATTTTTCCGGCTTTTGACCAGTTTTGAACAACAACACCTCCACTAATGGATGGTAAGGCATTTGGCGCTGCTTCAATAATCGTTGGACTGCTTTCTGTGCCTGCATCTTCGGGCCTGAAATTCAGCGGTTCAAGTAATTGGTACCTGCCGTTTTCAACTATAATTTTCACACCTTGATCAAGGCTGGGATCATTTAATCTCCGGAGGTTACGAATTATTCGTTGGGCCATGGCAATGGACTGTAAGGGTTGTTCTTGCGTACCCTGATTTTGATCGTTCCCATTGGGTGAAACCCATATATCCAAGGCAAAAATGGGCAGCTGCATACTGATTATCAGAAGCGCTACCAGTAGTGTTTTTCGCTTGAGTTGTTTCATATCGTCTTTAATTTTTTTCACCACAGTAGTCACAATAGGACACAGTAGTAGTTTTTCTATGTGTTCTATGTGTCTATTGTGGTTATTTGTTTATTCATTGAAAAATGGATTTCATATATCTCGTATTTGCGCCAAAATTACCAATTACATCTTTCGGGTTCGAGGCATCACGCGAGCGTTCAATGATTAACCATCCGGTATACTTCATTTTATCGAGTGTACGTTTCACTTCTTCCATATCAATGCGGGTATTGTTCTGCAACCAAACCCCATCTTCATCGGTACACATTATTTGGCAGATGTTTTCAGTTCCCAATGTTTTTAATTCCGAAATAAGGTCCCTTCCATTTTGCAGTGCATTGGCAAAGTTGAAGTAAATTTTAATTCCGGGAGAATTGATTTCCTTCAACAATTCCAATTCACCCTTAGCATCCAGCGAAGTTTCAATTCCAATCACTACTCCAGCCGCATGGGCCAATTCACCAGCCCAATGCAACTTAGCAACAATGGAATCCCTCCGTTCGGGATGTTGAATCAAATCGCCCTCAACGCCCAGCGGAAGGAAGGCGACTTTTGTTCCCATCATCACCATGGTATTGATACAATCCGTAATCATGGGTTGAATATTCCGTTCTGCAAAATTCTGCGCATAAAATCCCGACATGGCCATTCCGGCAATTTCCAGATGGTACTTCTCCAACTCATCGAAAAAATTACGACGATCGATTGGATTGTAAAGTTTACTATCGAAAGTAGGTCGACTTCCAAGTCCACCCATATCAAGTAAGATACCATCGGCACCTATTTCGGAAGTACGTTTGAAAACACCCAGTTTTTGGCGTTTCAGGATCATCCAGTCGCAAACTCCAATTTTGTATTTCGAGGTATCGTAGCGATGTTCCAAACCGAACATTGCTTCTAAATCGGCAAAATTCCGAAGTGCATTTTCTGGCAGATTTTCACCATTTCGTCCAAGCACCTTCAGTTCATCTTCTTGTTCGATGGTAACTTGTGATTCATCCAGGCGGTTATTTTTGTCGATGACTTTGGACAAATCAAGTTTCAGTTCTTTCGCCATAAACCGATACATGGCTTCCCTTTTCGATGGACCATAATCGTGCACCTCTTCGGGGAAGTGCGCATTCTCAATTGTTATATCGTTTCCGTAAAAGTCATAGATTCGTTTTAAATGGGGAAATTCCAGTTCCGGAACATTTGCTGTCCAGTCTCCCCCATCTGAAATAATGAGTTGTGGTTTTGGGGCGAACATGGCAGCCAACTCCACATTGTTGGTTCCGCCTCCGCAAAAATGAATGGGATTTCCACTTTCGCAGGGACATCCGCCATAATGAATGGCCGAAAGCATGACGGTAGGAACACTCACATCAATTCGTTCGTCGATAGCGGCCATTAACATGGCATGACTTCCACCACCTGAACCGCCTGTGATTCCAACCCGATCTGGATCGGCATAGTCCTGTTCCAATAAATAATCGAGCAAACGAAAACTGTTTAAAGCCTGCATGGTATTGGCCAAACTATGGCGATGGTATTTGGGTTTAAATTGTAAAGCCGACTCGCCCCAGGCAAACAAATCGTAACTCACAGCCACGGCCCCCATACGCGCCAGACCGGCACATCGGGCCTGTATGTTTTCGTTGTATCGACCGTTGGCGAAATGGCCATTCGGACACAACACGACAGGGATTTTTCCCTTAATTTTTGTGGGTTTGTAAATCGATCCGGTAGCATACACTCCGGGTAGAACTTCCAGGGCAATGTTTTCAACCGTATAGTCCTTGTATTTTCGTTCATTGACCAGTATGGCCTTGCTTGCCGGACGTCCAGGAAGCGGAGACAAACGGATGGCTTTCTGTATGCAAGGTTTCATTTCATTGCGACGGGCTTCCCATTCCTCCTTATTGCTGTATAAGCCAGCCAGGGCATCAAGGGTCTCTTTGGCATCGGCAAGAGTTCTCCGGTGGTAGCGGTATGCTTCAATCTTGAATTTGTCAGGAGCGCCATCTGGAAAATACGTTAAATCGAAGGGAGCCAACACATTGGTCAAGGTTTTATCAAAGTCGGGACGAAAACGCCATTGCGCATAGTCGAGCATTTTGCCGTCCACATCGGAGGCCGAAATGCGAAGTTTCACGTGATACTGCTGTTCAATTTCCTTCAGTACTTCGTGCAAAGGCTGCTGAAACTGAGTATCGGAAGTTTGAGCTTTTCCCTGAAGTAGGAAAGAAGAAAGAAGAAATACTAATATTAGAAGCTGTCTCATCTGATTTATCTTACCATTTTGTGAATAATTCCATAGAGATTCCATCCTCTACCTGATAATTTAGCAGATTTCTTCATCATCATTCCTCCAACCTATGACCGATTTACGTGTTTGATTGTAAATGTGCATTATATCTGTTTTGTTGATTTACCAGGATTTCGTCCGAAAGAAGATGAATCCCTCTATCAAATTTATACCGCGGACGATTTTACTTTTGCAATTCAAACCCAGGGCGACACTCGTCCCTCGTTTGCCCTGGGCTATTATCTATTGCCCTTTCAGGGCATTTTTGTCATTCTCTCATTGTGTCCAATTAATTTGAGAGCATCTACTTATAATAATTACTTTTAACTGTTCTAGCACCAATTCCCTTAAAATTTAAACAGAACCATTTTTAAATATTTTCCGGCCATTTTTCATCTACTATTTCTACTTCATTTAATTTTGACGGATCGACCTTTACATATTTCATTTTTTCGCGACGCCAGGTATAAATGATGTGTACCATGCCATCGGCGGCCTGAATAACTGCGGGGTAGGAATACTGACTGATTTCAGAATCCTCCAAAACAAGTGAAGCATTCCAGTGCTTACCATCATTGCTAATAGCTACATTCAACGGTGTGCGATGTCCTTTAGAGGCACCAATGGGCGTTTTCACATGATTGTACACCACCAACTGACGACCATCATTTAAGGTCACGGCATCGGTACCTGAGTTGTTATTTGGTAAACCGGAAGGCTGAGTCAAGGACCAGGTTTCACCATTGTCGTGCGACCAGGCGGTAACCAGTTCACTATTTTTACTTCGACATAAAATTTGCAAAGCTCCGTCAGGGTGTTTCAGAATACTGGGTTGAATAATGTTGTGAACTTTATAGGAGTTAATGGCTTCGGTTTTCGTCCAGGTTTTGCCCCAGTCGTTGGTCATTTCGAAATGCACCTCCCAACCCGGTCCTTCGGTACTTGAGGGGCATATTAAAGTGCCGTTGGAAAGTAATTCAGGTTTATTTTTAACAGGGCCAATGAAACCATCGGGAAGTTTCTCTGCATCGCTCCAGTGTTGACCGTTATCGGTGGAACGCTTTAACATTCCCCACCAACTTGAAGGACTTGGCCCCACCTTGTAAAACAGCAATAATTCGCCATCAGGAACCTGAAAAAGTACCGGATTCCAGGTTGGTAAACGCAGACTATCACTTTGAATGCCGTTGGCCACTTCCAGGGGAGCACTCCATTTTCCGTCCACTAAACGACAAACATAAATACATACATCGGGATGGCGCTCATGGGTTCCACCAAAAAATGCAGCCACCAATCCTTCGGGTGTTTCGGCCAAGGTGCCTGCGTGGCATGATGGGAAAGAAGCTGAATCATAAAGAAATTGCTCTTCCACAATGCCTCTTTTCCAATCAAAAGGTTGGTTGCAGCCGATAAATAGTGCACTAATTAGAATTGTAATGATGCTAATTTGTTTCATTTCTAAATCTTTTTGCTTTCTCCCCTTAGGGGATATTTGTTTTACAATTTTTCTGAATATTTCATTACGGTCGATAAAAAATTCATCATTTGATCCGTCAGATAAATCTGACGGCAAGTCATAAAGCCAAATGAATCTGACGGCAAATCACAACTGAAAATCTTTCATCCGGACTAAAACATCTCGTCTTTTTGGGATTTATTTCTTTAGTGATTTCACATATGCCTTGTAAAGTGCTCGCCAATTGCGCCCGTTATTATTTAAGTATTGTTCGTTTTTGGTTTTATAAATCTCAAAAATGGCAGATATTTGTTTCATACTTTTATAGTCAACTGCCATTTCACGTGCAGTTTTTAAATTCGCCAAGAGTTCAGCATCCTCTTCCGGGGTCATATCCGAAACAATTTCACGATAGGCTTTCATGGTAAAAGCGACTTTACCAATGGTATATTTATCGAGAATTAGTTCCACCTTTTCGTCTGATAATTCGGCACGTAAACCAGACATTAGATTTTCGTGTACGGATTTTGGGATGGCGGAATCGGCAATTATTGAGCGGTCGAGTTCACTTAAGGGATCTCCGGTTCGGGGATTAATTCCTGCCGGCACCATTGTAAAAGGGTGTTCGTTGTGCCAGGAACGGACATCAGTAAGATGCGATGCGATCACCTTTATAAGCCTTGCCTCCTTTGCCTTATCGTTTAATTCCAAAGACTGCACCCATTCAGTGGCTTTTTGCTCTTGTTCAGATAATTCTTGTTTCTGAACCAATGCAGCCGATATCTTTGTTGCGGACAAGTTGGCTGCAACAAAAATTAAAACGATGAATAGTACACTGTTTTTATTATTCGTTCTCATGCTTTTTTTGCCCTTTCAGGGCTTCCGTTTTTTAATTCACATTCTTTGTTCCGATCGATACAAAATTCATACAACTCACAACTTTGGTGGATCGACCGAACTTTTTTACTGACTACTTATCCCTGGGCGACATTCCCCGCAGTCATTTGCCCCGGGCTGAAATCTTCCGCCCTTTCAGGGCTGATAGATATTGGCTATTGAATATTCAATATTCATCATTTGATCCGTCAGATAAATCTGACGGCAATTCATAAAGCCAAATGAATCTGACGGCAATTCATAAAGTCAGATGACTTAACAAAATTTATTCAATCACTAATCTTTCCAGTTTATTGCTACGGCCAATTTCTTTGCCATTTTTCAGCACATAAAGGCCCTTCCCTTTTCCGTATTTTTCACCTGTTTTATCCCAAACAATGGTCAGGAGGTCGCCCTTGTAATTTACTTTATCGAGACAGAACCAATCCCATTTTCCATCAGGAACAAGCGGATTCACTTCAATTTTGTTATTCAACATTGGCCGTAATCCTACCAAACCAGTTATGATTAAATCATTAAAAGTAGAGTGGTTGTAATAGCGGCTGCGCTCCTGATCGCCTTTTAACCAGTAACCGGTCACCTCATCCTGGTACTCACCAATGTAAGGACGTCCGCGATGGTACTGCGACTCCACGTATTTTTCCAATTGACTGAAATAAACGGAATCGGTCATTGTGTGTTGTTGATAATTGTTCAATAAATTAGCCAATCCGGTTAAGGTCTGCGACGTTGCAAATGGCCATATGGCCCCATCCCATTCACATTTACAGCATCCATGGGTCCGGAATTCAGGATGACGACGTTCGGCTGTTGTTAGACCGTATGGTGCTAAAAATCCTTCTTCAGTGTTAATCTGTTTCCATGCATTGGTCTGATCATCAGACGGAATATTGAAATACCAGGGAATAAATCCTATTTCTTCGCGAACGCCGGCAAAACTGTCGGTTTTTTCACGTACGGTTTCATAAAATTCCTTTTCAGGATTCCAGAGAAGTTTTGCCATTAACTGCTTTAAGGTATCGGCTTTTGCCTTGTACAAATTTGCGATTACGGTATCATCAGCCAATACAGCCATTGTTGAAATGGCTTCGGCGTTTCCAACCATATAACTGTTAATGGTTGGACGTGCGTTCTTAACTCTCCTCCCTCCACTAATCATTTCTTCCATTCCGTCTTTCACATCTTCCTGCCAAAACAAACCATTGGGTAAACGACGCTCCTGCTCCCAACGTTCATAGTCGGCAATCATATCGGGATAAAGATCTAAGAGATAGGCTTTGTCCCCATCAACCATGTATTTATTCAGCAAGGCCGATGCATTCCAGTTACTGAATTTATGCAACTTATTCATGGGCTTCCCATCATTCCCACGATACCAAACTTTAAGGTATTGATTCAGGTATTCAGAATTGTGCAACCAACGGGCTTCCATTGTATGATGCCCCACAGCACAGGCAATCAGGTTGTATTTGTCGGAATAGGAACGCTCTACCAAAAATTCAGTAAAGGCATAACCAACAGGTGTTTCTTTAATGTGTTTCCGCAAAGTCCACCAACGATAGATAAACATTTCGTTGAAATTGTCCTGCGGACATTCGAATAAGGGAACATTTTCTTTCAACCAGACCCATGCTTCTGCATTTGGAATAGCTTGTGCAATGTTTTCATCCTCCATGCGATTAAAGTATTCGACATAGTGTTTGAAATCATCGTAATGAAGAACTCCAGATTTTTTCGGATTCTTTGCCAATAATGCAAATGAACTTCCTAAAAGAAAAAATATGAGTATGTTGATTTTTAGTTTAGTCATTAGAAAAAGTCATTTGTCATTAGTTAAAAGAAGAAGTTTTAAACGATTTAATATGGAATACGGCTTCTTCCACCGGAATGCCTGCGTCTTTCACATCGAATAATTGCATTTGCGGCGATTCGATGTTGGGAGAATACCTTCGCTCTCCAGTTCTGAACATCACTCGGGAGAAAGAATCCAGCATTTGAAAACACATGCGGCTGGTTTTCTTTTCTCCGTTAATAAAAACTTCAAAATAGTTCCTTTCCGCATCAGCTTCAATTCTTACTGCATAGTATTTATTGGCTTCGTATTCCATTATACTTCCAATGTTATAGCCATCCTTGTTGAGTATTTTTCCTTCGTCGGTAAACGATAAACGAATGGCAGGACTCCCCTTTGCATCCTGAATTTCAACCTGAAGCAATCCTGTGTCGTTTTGTTTTGCTTCCAATTCAAATTCAACACTTATTTTTTTTGATGAAGGAACGACCTTTTCAGCCACCGCATAATCATAACGATCCTTGTCCTTTAGGCATAATACTTTAGTACCGTTTTCATCTTTTTGAATGGAAACAGGAGCCCATACCGGCGAAAAAATGTTCCAGCCATCCAACTCGGTTCCATCAATCATTTCATTAAAAACATCATTCGAATGAGTGCTGGAGATGGTCTGTACCGGAACAGGAATTTTACTCACCCAAATGTCTTCCTTGTTCATGCTATAGCTCACCCACATTGCACTGTCGGATGGAATTCCATTTCCTTCCAGAATTCCACGAACATATTGAGGACCGTAGGATTTGAATTGACCGCCGTAGCGCATGGTGGAGATTTCGCCATTGATTAAATGCAGGTTGTAATAGTCGATTCCATCCTTACTTTGTGAAATGGCCAGGGGCCAACGAAACTGCGATGGATTGTAAACGGTGGCATAAGATCCATCGGACAATTTTTGTCCCCAAATTTTGGCATTTTTATTCACAAACTTTGGGGCACGCACGGGATTGTATTCCCAGCTTAGACCTCCATTGTCACTAATTGAAGTGAGCGCATATTTCCATAAACCAAGCACACGTCCGTCGTTCAAATGATAGTAGGAGAATGCTTTGAACTGCTTTTTCAATGGGATCAAAGGATCGTCTCTGTCGGCTTCCTCCACCCATTGCTGCATCATGAGCGGATCGGCCAATAAGGACTCACAGGCTTTTTTGAAGGCCTTGTCTTTTGATGAATCGTAAAAGGGATAATCGGTATTTTTTTCATTCCATCCATGGTTGTACCGAATAAAATAAATTGGTCCAAGGGAACCGTCTTCGTTTATTTCACGAACAGCGCGCCCAATACCTTTTCCGTCGTTCGGATCATCTTCTTTAGTGATACAAATACCAAAATAACCCAATGTCAACAACTTTCCGTTGGGAGCTACATAAAAACCCATACGTTGGTGCAGAACAGCATATAAATCTTTGGCTTCCCCTTCGATGCCCTCTTTTGCCGTTCCATCCGGAATTTTATACGGAGGAAATAATACGATCGGTTTTGCCCATTGATAGCCATTGGAAGAACGGGTAAGAAATACCTGCCCCGGTGGAATATGTTCTCCAACCTCATTGCTCAAATACTGAATGAAAAAAGTACTGTTCCAGTAAGCCATGTTCGGTCCATGGTTGTATGTCCATCCAAAATCATCGGCAGTTTCAGGCTTTTCCCGATTGGCACGCAACACCTGAATGTTATGTACTCCAATGACGGGACTTAACTGACCATGGTGGTAGTCGACATTGGTCAGGGTAGTTCCGCTGTAATGCACTGTATCCTGAGCTGCTAAGAGCAATACCATAATCAGGGGTAATATGGATAGAATGTATTTTTTCATAGTCGTTATTTAATGCTCTCCTTAATTAGGCTATCAATCAGTTTCCTTTTCACCTGAACAATGGTTCCATGTTTATGACCTTCTGGTAATGAAATCTGTGAAGAGACATCAGTAAAGGATTTAAAATCATTCGTTTTTGCCGCTTTATAACTTTTATCGCCATACGAATCGTAATAAATCAGGTATCCATCCTCCACTTTTGCCACGGTTGGCCCTTCGGTTAAAAAACCGGTAAAAGGCTCCGAAAAATCGTTCCACGGTCCATAAGGCGTTGAACCAAAAGCAACACTAATGTTTCGCATTGGTCTGGTATTGTTTTTTAGCACCAACACATAGTCTGATGCTTTTCGTTTAACAATTGCACAATCGATGATACTAAAACCAGGATCGAGGAATAATTTTGTTTCCGAGAAGGTCTTAAAATCAGGCGTACTGACACCATACATTCGGTGGTTATTCATTTCATCTTCCTCTCCTTTTTCAAATTGATAAGGAATGGTTGATGCCCAAATAATGATAAATTCTTTATTTTCGTCGTCGTAAAAAACCTCCGGAGCCCAAACATTTACTGTTGTGGTATCAAAATCCATCACCGATATAAACTGCTGTTCGCTCCACGATTTAAAATCGCGGGTGTAGGCATAGCCAAAACCCAAATCGCCTCTCCACGATGAAGTCCAAACCATGTGGAACAGACCATCGGGACCTTGTACCACCGAAGGATCTCGCATGACTCTTTGTTTGCCTACATCCGGCACTAAATAAGGACCACCTAAATCGTTCCAGTGATATGCATCCTCGCTCCAGGCCAAATATAATCCGTCTGTTGCGGGTTCACGAAAGGTGGTAAAGAGGTAAACGTCTTCGTTTTTCTTGCATCCGACCAGAGCTAAAATGATAAATAATAAAATGCCTCCCCCAAGCCCTCCTAAGGAGGGGAGACAAGTTGCTACGGATTTGTTATTTTTATTCCTCATTTCTTTATTTCTTTTTCCATTTTTTCATTGGACATCAATGACAAAATCTCATAACTGGCTACAAATATGCACTTTACCCGTTCTGTATATTTATCCAATGTCGTCCGAAGGAAAATTCATTCAATAATCGGGTTTATACCGCGGACGACTTTATTTCTTTTCACTTCACACCCCGGGTTGAAACCCGGGGCTATTTATATTTGAGCCCTCCCGGCTCCTGTCATTTACTCATTGTGCCTAAACAAATTGAGTAGGCTCTACTAATCACTACCAACATCCAATCATCAAAGAATATTGCTCTGAATTTGAAGCTCGTAATAGCCTCCCTCTAGGGGAGGTTGGTGGGGCTTTTTTCCAGGATTAACACCCAATCGTTTCCGGCAACGGCTTCACCCGGACAAGTAAAAGTTTGCGTACCACTATTTTTGAATGTTCCAATTTCAGTTTCTTCACCAGAACGAGGATCGAACCATTTTGCGTTGACTTCTTTACCACTAATTTTTCCCATGGCAACCGAAATGTCTCCTCCTGAATAACTATAGATCATGGCATAATCGTTGCCTCTTGTTCCAATTACACGATTGTATTTTTCTCCATTTTCACCTGCAATTAAGGTTTGATCCTGCACACGATCGAAATAAGCATGTGAAAGCATCAGCTTCTTTAAATGTTGCATTTGCCCGGCGCCGGGCATATCCATGGCTTCGTCCCAAAATTCTTTTACAAAATAAGCCGGATCCACGTCAGCCGGTTTATGAAATTGCATGATGGCATTATTACCATATGTATAACCCATGGCACCGGCAAAAACTGACCAGTAGCCGTAGCGACGCACATCTGAATCCGTCCAGTAGGGTTCATTCCCATCGTGCAAACCTTGTGGAATTCCTTCGTACGAAGGCTCACCATCGATGGTGGGTTTTGCAGGTTGAAAAGCTAAATCCTGTTCTACCCAACGCCAGTTGTCTTCCCCGAAGTTCCATTCCGTATCGTCCTGGTCATAACGGCGATGCCCACTTTGGAACATGTTAAAATCGAGCCAATCTTCGTTATGAAACCACTGGGATGAACTGTGCCGGCCTCGGGCATGAAAGGTGATCAGATGGTTGGCATCCAATTCATTTATGGTTGAACCAATGGCATTCCATACCTTGATAGAATCACTTCCCATGATATCGCCGCCATTCAACCAGATTACATTGGTTTTGTCCTTGTACCGATTAGCCAGCCATGCAGCATATACAGTCGCTTGTTTCTGCGAAACCTTGCCGCCTTTTACATTGGAACCCCAGACAGGTACCAAGCCCATATAGATTCCTTTTGATGCCGCCAGATCGACCACATAATCCACATGATCCCAAAAATCGTATTGCATAGAGTCGGTGAACGAATTTCCTTCGGTGAGCAATGGCTTAGCCACGTCCGAAAGAATCAATGCGGAATCGCCATACACATTGCACGACTTCAGGGTATGAAGCACCATAACCTGAATGACATTGAACCCTTTTGCTGCCCGGTTATCCAAATACACATTGGCTTCTTCGCGGGTGAGTTTTGTAAAAAGTAACCAGCCTGTATCGCCCAGGTAGAAAAAAGGATCGCCTGCTTCGGTTTGCAGGTAACGATGGTTATCTGAAACCTTGAGCAGAGCAATGGCCTGATCAATGCTTTTGTTTTTGGGGGCGCAGCCCACCAGCATAACCATTAAAAATAAGGATAAGAGAAAATATTTCATGCTTCTATTGTTTCAACTTTTTAATTCATCGTTTACTTGTGTATCCAAACTACTATTTCTGATTTTCCATCCAGGGAAATGGTTTGCATTTGTTTGGCTTTTATTGTTTGACTTTCCCCTAAGGTATTCCCATCCTTCGGATTGATTAGATCAAGGCTGTAGGTACCCGAATAAGATCTTAGGTCAAGCTCCAGCTTATCCTTTCCTTTCAGGTAGTAAATGCTTTCTCCTTCATTATTTTGAAGTTGAAAAATGCCTTCTGTTTTCGATTCAACTACCTGCATGGTGGATGCATTGTTTAAAAAACCCTGCAAGTGAATTTTTGGCAAAGGAGCCAGGGAACCGGATGCCATAAATATTCCCCAAACCAAGTTGGGAGATTGACTTTCAGAATACATTACGGCTTTGTTTGGATTTAGTTTTCGGTAGCTCAACACGTCGTTGTACACTTGCTCAAACGAACGACTACCGGGTTGCTCTACCCTGGCAAACTGACGCGGTGCCATATTTGCTCCACCAACGGGTGCATAAACCGACCCGTCGGAGCGTGAACTCCAATAACGAATATCGATGATGTCCACAACTTTTGAACGAAGAGGATCCGCCAATATCGCATCCTGTACATCTTTGGTGGTACTCAGAGCAATCAATGGATGTTTACCCGTTTCGTTTTCCCATTCGTCCACTACATCGAGCCAAAACTCCACAAAATGAAGCGGCCCTGTAAATTCTTCACTGGTTGATTGAATCACACATGTGTTGTCTTTGAAATTATCAAGGCACTGACGAATGTATTTCCGGTGTAACTCTCTGCGAACAGGATGCGAAATGTCGTAAAAACGATCGGCAATGAAAATCCGCTTATCGCCTGCAAAAGGTGGCGGTTCCGGAAAATCGGTATTATTAATGTTGTTTACTGTGCGCCAGGGGCAATCAACCCAGTGTGCACCAGCCTCTAAAATGTTATGCTGAAAGTAGTTTTGATGGAATAAAACTTTTCCTTCCTGCTCTGCCCTATCGGCAAATTCTTTTAAACGTCCCCAATACCATGGATTGTATTTGCTTAAATCGTATTTGCTCAAATGATCCCATGCCAATCCTTCGCCACTTCGGGCAAAAGGTTGTTCATAAAACGGGGCCCAAACATCCCCATCCATCCGGCGAATTCGCTCATGATCGTCGCGACGACGTTCGTACCACAGCGGATAATGTTGTTCGATGCTGGCAATGTTTCGTTCGTTCAATTCAGCCATTACCTCATCCAGGTCATCGGTATATCCTAAGCCAATTCTACCGGGAACATAACGGGTCAATGCCAATTGTGCCCGTTCCAATTCACGAGGCCTGATTTTCATGTTCCACCAAGGCACACCCGTGCTTAATCCGATGATTACTTTCTCTCCATGGACCAACCAACCGTTTACAATTTGTGTTGGTCTGATTTCCGATTCTTCAGGTATCGGCTCACTTTTTAAGGAAGTGCTTTTTAGTGTGTTTTTTGGATAAATAACAACAATGGGATTGCGAACAGGAGCTTCATCCTCCATCCATTGTTTAACCGATTTCACTGGTGTTTGAAATTTTTCGACCAGGCTTGCAGCCTTTTCTGCCGTTAACTGACCCAAGGCATCAGGAATATGCTGATACACCGGATTGCGCTGAATATGGTCTTTCCCAATTCGCTCTTCCAATTGTTTATAGAATAAGCTTCGTGGGCTCACTTGACTATTGTATTCGTACCAATACCCATTTCCGGCAAATTGCGCCCATGCGCCAATGGCCCAATTCATTGCTCCCGGTGGTGCATAATTTTCGATTCGAGATGCTGAACATTGCCAAAACATGCAGTAAGCAGCAGTCCAACCGGCTCCCTGAGCATCTTGTCCACGGTTGGCAAAACTCAATTTATTTCCATCGACATTCACGATATCGAACAAAGCTCCCGATGCCCAACTGTCGGAAGCACCACTAAAACTATAAGGCAACACTGATTCGCATTGCACAAATGCATTAGGGCCGGTAGTCATAAAACCTGTTGTAAAGTCGTGATACCCAAATTCGGCATACAAACGTTGAAACAAATTCAATGAGCCACCATTGAAAAAAGTATTTCGGCGATAAGCTGCGATCTCTGAAACCGGTTCAGTTGAGCTACAATCTTCCACAGTAATTTTGGTAGCCGTTTCATAGGCAGCCACTGCCGAACCTGCAAAATGTTTAAAACGTACCTGACGCACCCAAGCGTTTTCGACATGCGCAAAAGATATGGCATTCCAACAATGCTCTTCATCCTTTTGGTTTTCAGCATTAAATGCTGATTGCAGCGAAAGATTTTCAATTCCAAGGTTTGAAATGCGATTTTCCGAAATACAAACCTTTAAACTTGCACTTGCGTATTTCTTATCAATGGGCGAGGTAAGCGGCGCATTTAACGTAAGTGTTTTGCCGTTAATCTTTTTTATTTCACGTATCCAGTTGATGCTATGATAACCGGCCCTCCATTGCAGCCAGTCGGTTTCACCTCCAAAATAGTTCATGCCAAGCATGTTGATCCACTCTTGGGTGAACGGAAGGGTGATCCTTATTTTTGCACCTTCCTTTAAGCCATCAGTATTTGCAACCTGGAATTGGTAAGCATTTACCGGCACATAATCAGTTGTTAGTTCAATGGATTCCGCAGCATATTCATTGGGTTCGCCATCGACACGAAATAAGGTTTCCCTGTCAAGACCATCAGCAATTAACAGCGTTTTATTCCAGCCGCTTCCCCGAATCACAATTCCGGAGTTTTTAATGTGGAACCGGCCCTGAACCTTGTATGTTCCAGACTCTAATAATACTGCTCCTCTGAATCCGTTTTCGTCCAAAGGCAAAGTTCCTAAATAATCAATGGCTTTTTGGATTTCAATAGTCGCATCACCTTCAATTACAGGAACGACAACTTTAACAGGAACATCCGGGATAGGCGTTTCAGAGAATTGATATCCACAGTAGGAGAAATCAGGGATGCGGTTTCCCAAGGAATCGGGCCGATAGATCAAACTCCCATTCTGCCCCAACTGAATTGGAGGAGGAACAGGCTTTGGTTTTGGTGCAGCAATTGCACATCCTACCATTAACATAAATGGCAGGATCAAAAGCAGGGCAATTGCTCTTCTTTTTAAATGCTTAATTGATACACTCATAGTTTTACTATTTTTTACAATTTAATACCTTTTGCTTTTAATCCCTCTTCCCAATCGGTACTTAATTTTTTTAAATCGTACCCCTTTGCTGAAAGGTAATTGTTAATGCGCCCCTTGTATTTCCCAAACCAGCCATGCTTTTCTTTAGATGTTCCACCATCGATGGCATGCTCACGAGCCTCGGTTAACCAAAACAGTATTTGCTCTTTTTCTTCAGGATTTAACTGTGGGATCATGTCGCAATATCCATTGTAGGTATTTTGCAATACTCCGTAGGTTAATCCGTCTTTTACCTGATCGATCTGATCTTCAGAGATGATATATTTCAATTGTGAAACAAAGGCAAAATGATGGTCGCGAATTTTCAATTCCTGTTCTGCTTTCCGCAAATCTATTTTTGCATTTTTCAAATCCTTGTTATCGGCAAATTCTTCCCGGATTTTTGCCACATCGGCATTTCGTGCTTCTTCGGCATCGTTTAAAAAACGATAATGTCCAACAATGATATCACGAACACGAACTTTTAGGTTTTCACTTTCGAAAGTCATCTCTTTCACTATCTGATCTGCCCTGCCGGTAATCACTTTGGTATATTCATCCACCGGAGATTCATTTTGTTGAGCGAAGAGTGTCAAGGTAAAAAAGAAGGCTATGATGATGTTGATGAGTTTTTTCATAATTTTATTTTTAGTGTACTCCATTGATTTTAAATCGATAATTGTGATTGGTATCATCGCTGGCCTGAACTATATACAGGCCTGATTTCAGTCTTTCCAAATTAAAGTCTGAGGTTTTATTCACAGTTATAATGAGTTGACCAGCCAATGAAAAAACCTTAATGTTGGTGGGGCGTTCAAAGTAAACGATCCCATTTCTAATGACAGGTTCATAATAATTAATCTGACCTATTCCATTCTCTTCGGGAACATCCATTGCGGTGTTAATTGCTTCATTAATGCTTTCTTCGGTAAAACTTTCACCTTGCCCGTTTGGCAAACTCAGGTTTCCAAGGGGGCCCACTGCCCGAACGGTATATACAGGTGGTGTATCGTAGCTTAAGGTATCGGCATAATGATTGGACCGATTAAAACCAATTGCCTCGCCATTGGCATAGACCACATATCCTTCAGCTGCTGATTTAACCGTCCAGCTCAACATATTACCATCCACTGAAATCGCAGTCGGCGATTCAGGTGCAATAAGTTTGGGGACCGGATCAAATTTGGTAGTTGAAACCAATGAATACACTTTGGATAACAACAAAAAGCCATTCACATCTTCTTTGCTTAACTGAATGCTCCAGGCTACACGGTTGGATACATCTGCCAGGGCTGAACTATCCTGATTCATGCTATTGAACTCGGCAAAACATGCACTTTTTTCATTTCCATTCCATGCTTCCCATCCTTTGCTATTGATGTGATTCCCCAATCTACAATTCATAAATACCGATCCACATTCAGGGCCCCAGGGTCTGCCCAGGTACACGCTTCCATTGGATACACCTTCGGTAGCCAATAAATCACAATCGTTAAAAATAAAACCATAACGAATTGTAATTCCTGATTCGAGCGTTCTTTTATACGTAATATCTTCAGGTGCTGTGATATATCCATTTCTGTTGCTTACAATGGCACATTGGTAGAAATAACAGGTTCCACCGGCGTAAATAAAATCAACCCCGCCTTCAATGGTGGTCTGAAAATAAAAATACCTGCGCCCCTTTTTGGTACGATGCGTATCCTGATTTCCCAGAATTTTGCAGTTTTTCAACACCTGCCCATCGCCGGTCTGATACAATGCCACAGCTTGTGCTGCATTATACGGATTTTTAACCGTGATATTTTCCATATAGAAATCGGGTGAAGTTACGGTCATGGTTGGGCAAGTCATTCCATCGGCTACAATGGTTCCATTTTTACCCGGATAAGTGATTTCCTTTCCAAGATAATCGTCCCAGATAATGATTACGCTGTCGACATTTTCGCCAATCAAACTAATCACTTTGTTTGAACTTACCCAGCGGTCACCAATAAAAACCTTTTCTTCATAGATTCCTTTTTTTACAAAAATGGTGGTACGTTCACCATTGTCAGCTGCTGCTTCGATGGCTTCATTGATGGTGGTAAAATCACCTGTACCATCTTTCGCCACCACAAAATCATGGACCTTCTTTTCCGAAATGGTAAAATCAAGTTCAATGGTTTCCCCCACCAATGCATTCAAATAAACTTCTAAACAAGTGTATCCTGATTTGACAATTTTATTTCCGTCTTCGGCATCATTGGGATCCAATCCATTGGCCACTTCCCATTCATCGGGCATTCCATCGAGGTCGGTATCCCGAGGTGCTGGTGTTGAATTTAATGTTGGCCAGGGACTCCATGAAGCATCGGCATCGGCTGGTTTTGTATCATTCTGACTATCAATAATTCCCCACTTTGGATAAGAACCTGAATTCGCGGAAGATAAACCTTTGTAGGCTGCAGTGCCATTGATTGTTTCGTCAATAATGCGCAGATCGTGAGTGTCGCGCACCAAACTGGCCCCTGCCAACTCGATGACTTTATCGTAAGCCAATTCCGCCGTGTGAGTTGTACTATTTTCGAATTTGAATGGGCTACTCATGGTCATCTCATCTTTTTCAGCATCCGAGACCTTGCCATATTTACCATCGTATTGATTGTAAACCCCATTGTTCCAGTTATCGGCAGTTACATTGTTACACACCGTCACATCACTTCCCGTGCTTGTTGAAGCATCAACCACATTGCCTTCAATAAAAAACTTTCCCCACACATTGTTAATCGGATAGAATCCGTCGCTGGCCGGCAAATTAATTTTTTTATCAATGGCAATAATTCGCCCCCTTTTTGATCCTGAATTTGAAGCAGGTCCGGGCTTGTAAAAATTATTGACAATGTTAACATTCATTCCTTCGGCACCGTAACAACCGTTGCCACTGTAATTGTAATACACGTTGTTTCGGATGTCGGTGTATTCATTCAATTGTGTTTTTGTTGAAGGACCTAAACGAGGTGTTCGACTATCGTGATGAGCCATTAAATTGTGATGAAAGGAGGCATTCGTCCCCCCCCAAATACCGCCATAACCGTGAGCACCTTTGGTATGGCCCGATAAACGCAGGCTCTCAGCAATGATACACCATTGTAATGTTGTATTTTCATTCCCATAAATTGAAACACATTCATCGGTACTCCAACTCATGGAACAATGGTCAACAATAATGTTCTTATAGTAACGGGCACCCAAGGCATCGGCACCATCTTCACCACCTTCCAATTCATCACCCATTCTAAACCGAATATACCTGATAATGATGTCATCAGCACTAATCGTTACCGGATAACCCCCAATGCAAATCCCATCGCCTGGAGCACTTTGCCCTGCAATGGTTGTTTGTCCTTTGGAAATACTTAATTTACTTTGCAACATGATTGTTCCCGACAGTTTGAACAATATGGTTTTAGGAGAAGTTTGGTTCAAAGCCCAACGTAAGGTACCTGCTGAATTATCATCGGCAAGCGAAGTCACGTAATAAACTTTTCCTTCCCTGCCTCCTGTAGTATATTTACCAAAGCCTTCGGCACTTGGAAAGGCAAAAGGTTGCGCTTTGATTGGCACAAATGAAATTAAAATTAAAACGATAAGTGCAAATCTTTTCATAGTGAATTGTTAAAATTTTTGATCAATTGCTATTGACTCACCTTAAATGAGTAGGTTTTATTCAGCTCATCAAACGCCAGAAAAATATATATTCCGGTGCTAAGCTTATTTAAATTGAAACTTAAAATCTCCTTTTCTTTAATAATTTGTTTGCCCATAACAGAAAACACTTTAAAAGAAGTTGCTTGATCGAAACAAACGAATCCATTTCTAATGGTGGGCTCATGATATCTGGTCTGACCTATTCCATTCTCTTCGGGAACATCCATTGCTGTGTTGATCGCCTCATTGATACTTTCTTTGGTAAAACTTTCACCTTGACCGTTTGGTAAACTCAGGTTTCCAAGGGGACCAACTGCACGAACGGTATAGACCGGTGGTGTAGCGTAGGTCAAGGTATCGGCGTAATGATTGGAACGATTAAAACCAATTGCCTCGCCATTGGCATAGATTACATATCCTTCAGCGGCTGATTTAACCGACCAACTCACCACATTGCCATCTACTGAAATTGCTGTGGGAGCATCCGGCGCAATAAGCATAGGTGCAGGATCGAACCTGGTGCTTGAAACTGATGAATAAACTTTAGAAAGTAACAAGTGGTCATTCACATCTTGTGCACTTAATTGAATGCTCCAGTCCACTCGATTGGATATATCTACCAGCTCAGAACTATCTTCGTTCATGCTATTGAATTCAGCAAAACAGGCACTGCTTTCATTTCCATTCCAGCTTTCCCAACCTTTGGCATTGATGTGTTTGCCCAATCGACAATTCATAAACACTGATCCACATTCAGGGCCCCATGGACGACCAAGATAGACACTGCCAGCAGCTAAACCTTCTTTTGCAATGAGGTCGCAATCATTAAAAATGAATCCATATCGAATGGTTTCACCTGATGAAAGTTTGGATTTGTAGGTGATGTCTTCAGGAGCAGTCAGGTAACCATTTTTGTTGCTGATGATGTCACATTGATAAAAGGAACATGTTCCGCCGCCATAAATAAAATCGACTCCACCTTCGATGGTGCATTGGAAATAAAAGTACCTGCGCCCTTTTTTGGTGCGATGCGTATCCTGATTTCCCAGAATTTTACAGTTTTTTAAAAGCTGTTGATCCCCTGACTGATAAAGCGCTTCGGCCTGAGCTGATGTTGAAGGGTTCATCACCGTAATGTTTTCCATATAAAAATTGGGGGAAGTGACCGTCATGGTTGGAGCCGTCATTCCATCGGCACTAATTGTTCCGTCCTTACCGGGATAGGTAATTTGTTTGCCATGATAATCGTCCCATGTAATGATCACATTATCTACATTTTCGCCGATCAGACTAATCACCTTGTTGGAGGTCACCCATCGATCACCAATAAAAACTTTTTCTGCATAAATTCCTTTTTTTACAAAAATGGTCGTTCGTTCACCATTGTCAGGTGCCGCTTCTATGGCTTCATTGATGGTGGTATAATCACCGGTACCATCTTTGGCTACCACAAAATCATGCACCTTCTTTTCCGAAATGGTAAAATCCAATTCGATGGATTCACCCATTAAACTGTTCAAATAAACTTCCAGACAAGTGTACCCCGATTTTACGATCTTATTTCGGTCTTCTGCATCATTGGGGTCCAAGCCATTGGCCACTTCCCATTCGTCCGGCATCCCATCAGAGTCAGTATCGGTTGGAGGCTCTGTTGAAACATAGGTAGGCCAGCCTCCAACTTCAGTGGGAGAATCAATGATGCCGGCTTTCCCATAGGTAGAAATAAGGCTTGGAGGATTTACACCCGTTACCTGATCTATAATTCGCAGGTCAACGGAATCGCGTTTTGGAAATATAGCTCCGGCACTTTCAATTACCGTTTGATAGGCCTCCTCAGCGCTTTGTATTGGAATTGCAGGGTCATCGTATAAAGTAAGCGCACGAATTGCATCAACAGTCGTACCTGAAACTCCCACCCCTTTCCAGTTATCGGCATTGGCAGCATCATTGCCTTCCATAAAATTGCCTGTTACGTACCATTGACCATAAGGAGTGCTTGGATCAACAAAAGTTGTTCGGGTGGCAGGTCCTCGCCGGTAATAGTTGTTGACCATTTGGGTAAAACATGAAACTCCCCCACCCCTGATTTCACCACCATATGATTTTGCACAATTGTACAAAACATTGTTTCTGAAATCGACAAATCCATGATAATCATTTTTGCTTGAACCATTAAAACGGGGTGCACGGCTGGCAGCATCGGCCAATAAATTATGATGGTAACTGGCATATTCTCCACCCCACTGGCTGGAATATCCTCTGGCTCCTTTGTAATTGTATGAATTGTAAAGTGGCTCACTCAGCAAGCAGTATTGCATGGTTGTACTGTCGTTATCGTACATGGTTACATTTTCTTCGGTTGACCAGCTAAACGAACAATGATCAATGATTAGGTTTTTGAAGTTTTCAATACCAATGCACGAGAGGCTTATACCTAAATCGTCACCAACCCTGAAACGCAAATTTCGCAGAATGACATTGTTGCCATTTAATTTGACTTTGGCTCCTCTGAAACATATTCCGTCACCGGGAGCTGTTTGTCCGGCATAGGTCACATTTGAACGGTTCAATTCCAAATATTTCACAGTAGAAACGATGGTACCCGAAACCTTAAAGACAACGGTTAATGGTTCTCCCGGATATTGTTTAATGGCCCATCGCAGGCTTCCCGGAACATTAACATCGTCTACAACTGTTGTGACCTCTACTACTTTGCCACCTCTACCACCAGTTGCCCATTTGCCGTATCCTTCTGCAGTAGGAAATGCCGGCGTTTGTGCAAAGGCAGCAATGCTATTGGCAATGATGAAAATTGCAATCCATATTTTTTTTGTCATTCTGTAATTTCAATCTTATTTCTCTTTTACAAACTTTTTAATCCCCTGCATATCCTCGGTAAACACTTTTACGAAGTAGATGCCATTGTGCAGGTCAAGTTTGTTTAATTGAATTGTTTCACTGTGTTGTCCTTTGCTGTTATATTGTTTTTCCGTTTTGTAGAGCACTTTCCCTGTCAGACTATACATTACAAGTTGAACTTTGTCGGCTTTCGGAAGGTTAAAACTAATCTGCAAGCGATCGGTAGCAGGATTAGGCGCTAAAGCCAGGGGCAAATTATCACGATCGGCAATTGCTCCTATACCGTCGCTTCCTTCTTTCAGATAATCTGTAAGGTTCGACATGCTTTGAACGAACTGTTCTGATGCAGATAAAGGCGCACAAGCTTCCGGCTTTACACCACCAACCCGATAAAATATTCTCGAATTAACAGTGATCGGATCTTTGTCGACATATTCCAAAGAGCTGGCAGCAACAGTATTTACTTCCTTTAGATTTGTTGAGTCACTGCCTTTATAAATGACATAATTACTGAAGTTAAAAATGCTATCTTCCACTTCATAGGCCTTCCACTGCAATTTTACCGCATCTTGATCTACCGTATTTTGCAGAAATAGTGGTTTATGGTATAAACTCATGATCGATTCATTATCGAATGAATCAACAACTGCTATTTTGTAACGGTAAGCCTGTTGTTCAGGAATTGAAATGCTGTCAACAAAAAATGAATTTTCGTTGAATGGAACAGTGCCAATCAGGTCATATTCATTTTCAACATTGGATTCACGGTAAACTTTATAGGCTTTAATGCCCTTTCCACTTTTCCCTTCCCATACTACCATGTTTTTACCAGTCTCCATATCAATCGTAACCATACAGATCTGAATTGGAGCTACCTTGTCGATTGTTTCATCAGATGATGCCAGGTACTTTTCGAAAAAGTCATAAACAGTTGCGAGCGAAGCATTGGTTTGTGGAACCGCATGTCCTGTACCGTAGTCAATTACCGTTGAGGTAGGAACGCCAATGGAATCCAAGCGGTTTTTAAAATGAGCAATCTGATCCTGGTAATAGGGACTATCGTCTGTATTGTAAAAAAAAAGCACTGGTGCCGAAGCAGAAGTTTCTACAAGGTATGCAGATCCCATTGTTTCCCACAATTTATAATTGGAGGCCAGCGGACCCCATGCCCATTCACATCGTTCTTCCAGATTCTTATCACCATCATTTATGGTATTAAAAATTTGGGTAAAATCGAAAACTCCTGAACCGAGCGCTGCCGCCTGAACATCATCAGATGTGCCTATATTAAACCCTGCATTTTCAAATTCTGGAACATCACGGTCGCCCACAGCCATTGACCCGGCATCGGAACCACGGGAAAAACCGTAGATTCCTATTTTTCCGGAAAGTCCAAGTGCCTCACCCTTAATACGCAAAGTGCGAACGGCTGACTTTACTTTCTGCGCTGCATCGGGATTGACTTCGTACGATTTATATGCGTCACCAAATCCGCCATTGCCCCAGGGACAATATTTTGGATGGTCGGCGATAGCCCATGCTATTCCTTTGGCTGGTGCTCCTTCGAGGAATGAATCGTTAAAACCGGCCAGAGTATATCCTAACATCAGCCTTAAATCTTTATTGGCATCAGTAAGTTTGCCATTGTTGTAATCATAGGTAGCATAACTATTGCTATACGAAAATGATAACACAACCGGTACGGTGACAGCAGCATTTGCCGGATAAATTATGTCCATGTGTAATGAATCTCCCTCATCATAGCCCGACGGATAACTGTAGACTGTCGGATCATCTTTAAAATAAGGAATGTTACGCAAAATCCTGTAGCCTTCAAATAGTATATAGCTTTGATAGGTTGAACTGTTTTTATATCCACAGAACGATTTAGCAGCAAGTGCATCATTAATTTCAATGATGTCTGCATTGATAATCGGTGATACTGCGTTGACGTTGTTGGCATAGTCCAGCTCAATGACACGATACCCTTGTGAAAGTAACCAATCCACATCTGTTTTGTTACTGTTAGCTCCAATTTTAGTAAAACCGAGGTTCTCGAGATAAACAACAGTTAAATAATTACCGGCATAATCTTTCTTTGGTACACTGGCATCAGTACTCGTATAAACAATATTACCTCCCGTTACCTTACTGGCCCAGTTGCCGGTTGCTGCCCATGAGGCACCAGAAAAAGTCAGCATTAGAAAAGCTAATGCAAAAAATAAACGTGAAATACTGTTTAAAAAGAGTTTCATTATTTTCAAAAATTAATCAACACTATAAAATTCTTTTGATCGCCACTAATGGGATAGTAAATTACCGTGTTTGGTTAAAACATCCTCATTCTTTTTCAGATCTTTCCAATCCACCTTTTTGGTAGGATCAATGCCGTTAATGTATTTTTCGATGTTGGTATATCCATCGCCATTACAATCGAGATTTGCATCAGCAGGGTTATTGGGATTAAGACCTAGTTTAGCGTATTTTTTTTCCCATTCATCGGGCATTCCATCTTTATCTGTATCCACATAAGGTTCTCCCTTGTATTCAGGATATCCCCCCACTTCACGGATATCAGTAATAATTCCATTTTTGTACGAATCGTCGGGCAACCTGCGATATTTGAATTTTGGAACATCTGAAATATCAACATTCTCGACATATTCAGGAACACCTGTTTTCACCGTGCGGCTGATGCGTTGATCCACGGCATCGCGTTTGGGCAATAAGGCACCGGCATTATCCAATACAAAACCATATGCTTTTTCGGCTGGCAATATGGTCATATAGGGCATGGGGGCTGGTTTTTCTAACTTTATGTATTTGGTAAATTCACCTGCGTCTTCCATATTTTCTATTTGAATACCACCATCCCAATTGTCTTTTGTTACCTTCTCATTTCCTTCAACAATGTTCCCGTTTGCATAGACCATTCCATATACCTTCCGGTCATTTAAGGTCATTCTTGATTCAGGTTTTAAAATGCGGTGACCAACAGTTTGATCGAGCTGAGTTAAGGGCCCTGGTTTATAATAGTTGTTGATTATGTTGTATTTTGCGGTATGGTCTCCACCATCGACCGAACGATGTACCCAGTTGAACATCACATTGTTGGTGAAATTGAAAATACCATTCCAACCAATGGAAGGATTTCGTCCGGCATTGTTGGCCCACAAATTACGAATGAAAGAACAATTTTCACCACCTATTGTACTTCCAAAAGCATGGTTCCAGGTATCCAGGGCTTCAGAAAAGATGGAATTCTGGATGGTAATGTTCACCGTTCCAAATTTTTCCGCTCCTTTCCTGGGATCTTTCTGATACATGTGTCGGTACATCGACATGTTTTCATCGAGTCCCCAACTGGCCGAAACGTGGTCAATCATCACATTCCCGATGGCATTTCCTCCAATGGCATCGTCACGACGTCCCACCCAGGTTTCACCTCTACGGAAACGCATGTGTCTTATGATGATGTCATGGGTGTCGATCCAAAAACTTTCGCCGGCAATGCAAATCCCGTCGCCAGGGGCGGTTTGTCCGGCAATAGTGATGTAGGGTGCGCGTACCGACAATGGTGATTTCAGATGAATAATACCTGCGACATTGAACACAATTATTCTGGCACCACCCGTTTCGCAAGCTTCTCTTAAGGTGCCTGGTCCATCATCTTCCAGACTGGTCACCGTAATAACTTTTCCACCACGTCCGCCAAAAGTATACATACCACCGCCTTCGGCACCCGGAAATGCGGGAATTTCAGCCTGTGGTAAATCGAATGGCCTTGCAGCCCAGGGAATATATGGTTTTCCTTCCGCAGCTTCTTTTTCGATAATCGGAATGGCCTTTTCCCATGCCTGATCCGAATGTTCTCTGGCGGCATTCATAATTCGCTCAGATTCAATTTTAACTTCTTCCGTTATTTTTGGATATTGTGCCTTGGATTGAAAGCCCAGGCCAATTATAAATAAAGTCACTAAAAAAATTCCTTTTTTCATTTCAATCATCTTTAATATTATTAGTAAACTACTACTGCTTAACGATCTTTGAGATCATTACCTCTCCGGCATCGTTTGTTGCTTTCAGCACATAAATCCCAGGCTTTAAATCCTCTACATCGATGGTTTCAGAAAGTTGTTCCCCCTGAAGTGAAATCACTTTTCTGCCTGACATGTCGCTAATGCTCACACGTACTATTTTTTCATCCGTTTGAATGTTGATCTGATCTTTAACAGGGTTCGGATAAATGTTCAACTTAATGCGTTGATTTAGTTGGATACCATCGCTGCCTATTGGCGTTTTGTAATCAATTACATCACCCACTAACTCTGCAAGATAAACTTCGAGGTAGCTATACCCACTGGCAGTGAGTATACGAAAATCGGTATAATCATTCGGATTCAATTCATGAGCACTTTCCCATGCGTCAGGCATACCATCGTGATCGGTATCGACAGGGGCATCGGCAAGCGGAGAAGTGGTATAGACATCCCATGCTGTTTTTCCGGCCGCTCTATCTTCCGAACTGACCAAATTCATTTGTGTGTCAATCAAACCTAAGGAGACACCTTTAATTGGCGTTTTTTGACCATCATCAGTAGTATATTCATATCGAACAATTGCTGCTTCACCAGTGATTTCGCCGATCAATCGGGTATCGTGTTCATCGCGTACCGGCAGTGATGCTCCAACACGCTCCAAAACGGAAACAAAAGCTTCGTCAGCAGTTTCAGTATAATTGTTATATTCTTCCAACACTCCGTCGGACTGTACAAATTCCACACTGGAATAAATATTGTCTTTACCTCCAACACCACCTGCATTTACGCCCAGCCAATTATCATTGGTTTTACTTTCATTACCTTCCATAACATTCCCGTTAAAGTACCACTTTGCATATCCATCCACTATTGATGCATCACGCGTATAAGAGGGACTGGCAAAATTATCGCCTGAAGTTGCAGGGCCCGTTTTAAAATAGTTGTTCACCACATTGGTATGGCAAAATCCTTTTCCACTGGTTCCTTCCCATTCACCTCCATAGAAGGCTCCGGCACTTCCCCAGTTGAAATTCACATTGTTTCGGTAATCCACCAGAGCTTCCTTGTCGTTACTATTCGATCCGTTAATGCGAGGCATTCGACTATTGTGATGAGCCAGCAAATTGTGATGATATGAAGCATACTCGCCGCCCCACTGCGTTCCATATCCTCTGGCCCCTTTTTTATGTATGGAATTGTACAAGGACTCACTAATAATACACCATTGAACCGTAGTATTTGTGTTGCTGGAAAAATGGGTGGTCTCTTCGATGGCCCAACTGAATGAGCAATGGTCAATTATAAAATTACCACCATTTTCAACGCGAAAAGCTGAGACTTCTTCTCCCAGTGTATCTCCAGGCCTGGAACGAATATAGCGAACGATTAAATTTTCTGAGCCCGAAAAATTAAGTGTACCATCGGCAAAACAAATGCCATCACCCGGTGCTGTTTGACCCGCTATGGTTAAATGTTTGGTGGCCATGTGTATATCACTTTTTAGATGAATCACGCCCCCCACACGAAAAACGATGGTTGCCGGTTTTTTCAGTTTGAGTGTTCCGTTGTACAGGGTATCCTGTTGATACAGTGCCCAACGGAAACTCCCCACAACTGGCGATTCACCTTCGCCATAGTCTTCAAGATTGGTCACTTCCAGTACAATGGCATCAAGAAACGAAGCATCGCCCCGTCCTCCGCTGGCATAACGCCCGTAACCTTCAGCACCTGGAAAAGCTACTATTTGTGCAGAGCCAATGATGCTAATGAGTATCGTACAAATTGATAATACCCCTAAATAAAATATCTTTCGTAAATACATATTTTCATTTTTAGGCCCATTATAATGAAGGAATGGGCTTATTTAGTTCTTATTCTGACAGAGGATCGAAAAACCCATCGAACCATCCAAGCGATTGCTGAATAGAATCACTGCTGTTCAGCATGGCTTGCGGAACAGACATAAAATCGTATAGCTCCTTATAATCCATGACCAACGCTTTTTCATTAACAACTGCATCCATTACCCGCAGCGTTGTTTTAAAATAGGTGTTATAACTTTCGCTATTATTGATATCGATGCTTCCATTATAGGCTGCTGTATCGATTGATTTCCAACCAAACAAAGGATCGTCTTCCGGCACAGCAAGTGGACGCATGAATCGTGCCTGAATTTGTGTAAGTAAGCCATATCGATGGGTGCCATTCAATTTAGGGGTATGGGGTCCTAAATCGTTACGAAACATCAAACGACGACGCAAATCCCAGTAGCGTTTGTTTTCAAAAGCAAATTCGATTTGACGTTCATTCATGATGACTTCCAATAATTCTGTTTTAGAAGGATTGGATATGATTCCATAATTCCCATCACCGGCTTCAATACCCGCGCGCTGACGAATAGCAATTACCTGTTGTAATGCTTCCTGCGTTTTTCCTATTTCATTGGCACATTCTGCAAAGTTTAACAAGACTTCGGCATAGCGCAATTCATGCCAGGATTGGTTCCCCAATGAAACATTATCTTTATGGAGGTTAACATCACTGGCCTTTTTGTTGTAAAAACCTGTGCCAGGTTTGGTATTGTTTTCCTGAATGTTACGATCATAGGCCCACTGGATGTTAGTTGTTTTTCCGTTCATTTCCCAGGTACATCCATTGTAAGCAACAATATCATAAAATCTGGGATCCCTGTTTTGCCAGTAATAGGTCGAATCGTAGCCTGAATCACTGTCAGTAATTCTTTTTCCGTTGGCCATCACAAAAGATTTCACAAAATTCCAGGTCGGATTATTTCCTCCGCCACCACCGCCTGAGCGAGGCCTGATACTTGATTCCCAGCCTGACGCGAAACTTTGGCCCGCCGTAGCGCTATACTGACGATACAGTATGGCTTCCACATTGGTTGTTACATCGGTCGTAAAGATTGTACTATAATCCGGATGTAACCCACGGTTCGTGACCGCCAATAAATCAATTACTTCTTTGTTGACATCATAGGCTCTTTGCCATCTATCACTTTTATTGTCAGGATTGAACAAAGGACTGGCCCAGTGCAAGAGGATTCTTCCTTTATAGGCTGCGGCAGCACCTTTATTGATGCGTCCAAGATTGCCACCATCCCATTGATGAGGAAGATATTCTATTCCATAATCAAGGTCCGCAACAATTAAATCGACACACTCTTTCGTTGAACTCCTGGCTACATCCAAATTTTCAGTATAAGGATCCTGGGTATGTAAGATCATTGGAACTCCACCATATATTTTAACCATCTCCCAATAACGGTAGGCTCTTAAAAACTTAGCTTGTCCAATTAAAAGACCTTTAATACTGTCGCTTAGCGTGGAAGCTTCGAGTCCATCAATACAGATATTAATTTGGCGAATTAATATATAGTTGTCTTTATGAAGCACATCGCTTCCTCTAGCTACATATTCTGTAGAAAAATCGGTGGGTTCAACAAATCCATACTGCAACATACTTACACCTGAAGAAGAACTGTATGTTTCATCGCCCCATTCGCTTGATTCCCCTAAGGACATTATCGGCATATTATCTGCATACAATTTGTTCAGGTATAATGTAGCTGTTACATCATCGTCCCAGATCAAATCGTTAACCACATTAAGATTGTGTTTATCGAGTACATCCTGACAGCCAATTAGCACGGTCAGAAGGATTATCATTATTATTTGTGATTTTGTTTTCATTGCAATCATTTTAAATGCATCAAATTACTGCTTACAATTTCAGATTAACACCAAAACTGAATGTTTTCAGTAAAGGATAAGTATTGTACCTGGCGATAGCATCTTCTTTATAATCGAAGGTTGTGATCGGTGACCAAAGGTTGGTTCCAACAAAATACAGTCTGAGCGTAGGTATACCTAATTTCGTTGAAAGCTTTGAAGGCAATGTATAGGATAAGTTCAAATTGCTCATGCGCAACTGTTTATTATCTTTCATCCAAAATGTGGAGACATATTGGTTTTGCGTGGCAAACTTAGGGTGTGGATAAGCACCATCCGGATTATCTTCACTCCAGAAGTCGCTCCAAAAAGCCGGTGAATTCCCATCTTTTGTTGGTACTGTTCTTGCCAGTTTATCGACCACCTGATCGGAGATTCCATATTGCATGGTAAATAGCATACTTAAACTAAAGTCTTTGTACGCTCCACCTATAGATAAATTCGATGGGAAAATATTTTTCCAAACAAAATGATCATTTACCCTTTGGATGTATCCTTTATCGGAAACATAATCGATGATACCATCTGGTTCAAAAACAATTGGGGGTTCACCATCGCTGGAAACTCCTTTGCGGCCAATGTCCTGATAATACAACATACCAACCTCGGCGATGTTACCAAATGGCCTATAATCATGCCCCCAGGTTTCATTCCAATAGGCATTAATTTCATTCAGTTGTGCTTGAGAGCGAATTATACCTTCGTCGAGGTACCCCTCTTCTCTTCCAGCTGCAAAAGTGCTTTGACCGACCGGATAGCGAAAATCATTTTCAGCATAAGTTGATGGACGAGAAAGTATTTTGTTCGATCCAAAATTGAAAATACCCCTAACATACCAGGTAAAATCAGGACCAACTTTTCCATTGTAAATTAAACTTGCATCATACCCCCAGGCTTTGAGTTCTCCAATGTTCTCACTTGGCATTTTCTTAATCCCGGTGGTCAGTGAAAATTCGGAGGCACGATTGTCCAAAATATCAACTTGATGAGTGTAATAGATATCTAGATCAAGGCCTAACCTTCCATCAAGAAAACGCATATCCATTCCATAGTTTTGCATTTTTGATTTTTCCCATGTTACCCCCGAGCTTATCACATCGGTTGTTCCTGAAACACCCATTCCTCCAACGGGATTTCCGTTCCCTAAGATGTAATTACCAGATGGACCAAAGGCAAGGGTATATTCATAGTCACCAACCGAAGCAAAACCGGTGATCCCGTATGACCCTCTTAACTTTAGAAAATTAATAAAGCTAAGATTATCTTTCATGAAATTTTCTTCGCTTAGCACCCAACCAAGGGCTATTGAAGGAAAGAAACCCAAGCGTTGCCCGGGAGCAAATTTGGTGGTTCCTTCGTAACGACCAGCAGCTTCAAGTAGGTATTTATCGGCATAAGAATAATTGATCCGACTAACTCCTCCCAATCTGCCTGATTCAGACATTGAGCTATTGGCATCGGCATTCAGATAATCAAAAGCCTCCTGTAAAGGAAGGTTCGGAATTACCATATGCTCTGATAACGCTTCAAAACCATACCCACTGCTTTCGCTTTGTTCATATAAAATGAATCCGGAAACACTATGAGGACCAAAGTTATTGGCATATGACAGCGTTGTCCTGAACTGATAATTTGTACTATACGAATAGGACTCTGAAATTTGGTTTGAATTTTCAACTACTTTTGTTTGATTAATCGTATTACCAAGCACATAATTACTTACACTATCAATTAAATTAAAGTAATTTATGGTGTAAGGTATGCTGTAATTTTTTGAATAACTGTGTCCTTCGTTCAAGCTGTATGAAGCTTCAGCTTTTAATCCTTTAATTTTTTTAAAATCATATTGCAACTTCACATTCATATTGTTCCCTTTGTCGAGCGATTGACGGTAACTACCGGAATTGAAGAGTGCAAATGGATTAAAATTAACATTGTTCCCTACATATTTATCATCGATAGAATAAGGTGACCATCGAGGGGCCTGCAACAGCACCTGGAAGAAGTCTTCCATGGTATTGTTTCCTGAACCGCTATAATAGGGGCGCTTGTAATCCCGGCTATCGATGTTGACCGTGACAGATGCTTTTAGACCTTCTACAATTTCGGCATCAAGTCCTAAGCGATAAGAATATTTTCCAACTCCAAGTTCGGGGAAATTTCCTTCCGTGTAAACATATGTTCCACCACCATAATACTGCACCTTATCAGTACCTCCACTCACATTGATTGAATGCCTGGAAATGGATGAAGACTTCCACGCATTGTCGAGCCAATTGTAATCCAGATCTTTCATCCGGTCTAATTCAAGCGCATTAATTTGCTCGAAAGTAATATCGTCTTTGTATCGGGCATTTAACATGCGAGCATGGTCATAAGCACTTAACATTTCGGTTTGCTGGGTTGCGTCCATAAAACCCTGGCTTCCTGAATAGGATAACCTTAACTTTCCTGGTTTCCCTCTTTTAGTTCGAACGAGGATAACGCCATTAGCCCCCTTACTTCCATATACAGCAGCTGAGGCATCTTTTAATACTGAAATGCTTTCGACTTCGGATGGATCAAGCATTTCAAAATCACTTTGACTAGCATCAAATCCATCAATAACATATAATGGTGTTTGATCTTTCGTTGTTCCACCAGCTTCGCCAAATGTGGTTTCCGCTCTAATTTTTACACGTGTACTTGCTCCGGGGTTTCCCGTTGGTTGTGCAGGCGAAATATGAACTCCGGCTAATCTTCCTTCCAGCAAATTTGTCATATTTGTTACCGGAATATCTTCTATTTCTTTTGCCGACATACTGGAGACAGACCCCAATAGGTTCGCTCGTTTTACTTCGCCATAACCAACTACGACAACCTCGTCAAGGTCGGTAATGTCGGTTTTCATGATCACATTAATGGAAGAGCGGCCACTAATTGGGATGTCCATTGGAGCAAATCCGATGAAGCGAAACATAAGTAAATCGTTTGCTTTAGCAATTATGTTGTACTCGCCATCGATATTACTAACGGTTCCCGTTGTTGTTCCTTTAATCACCACATTTACCCCAACAACCGTTTCTCCTACATCATTTCGAATGACTCCGCTAACCACAATTTTTTGTGCCTCTTGTGCCATTCCATTTTGAATGCCGATGATGGCAGACAACAAAAACAGCAAAATAAACACCTTGGATTTTCGAACGGAAGCACCTGGATTTAAATTGAATATACTATGATTCATGCTATTCATTTGACAAGTTTTTAATTGGGATAAACTACCCTGCATAATAAATTGAAGATAAAGAACTGTTGCACTTTTACTTTCATCACAAATAACCAATGATAATGCCAATACAGTAATGAAGGATTCCTATAATAAGCATTAACGGAATCATTCATTACTGATAAAATTCTCTATTTAAGAACAATTGTTTCGTTTAATTCTTCACAATTTTAGCGGCTCCAACTTTTTTTCCTGCTCTTGCTTTTACAATGTAAACACCTACAGGAAGGTCAATAATTGAAAAAGTATTCACCTGAGAATAGTTTTTAATCAGCGCACCGCTCATGTTATAAATGTTCACATTTGAAGGCTCAGAAATATTGATCACATTTTTTAATACACGTATTTTATAGTTGTTGTTAAAATCAGGAATGGCATTACCGGTTGTATCAACAGGTTCTTCAGGCAATTCACCATAAACTTTAAAGTCATGTATACGAACGGCCTGTGGCTCATAAACGCTGTCGGCAGTAAACCGAAGCATTACATTATCAGTATAAATGGCATCTTCCCATAACATTCCTGAAGCAGAAGGAGCACATCTGATGTTGTTAGGTGTTCTCACTTTGGTAAAAGTATCTTCAGTAAAATCTAGTTGATAGTGATCGCCCAATTGATAACGCAAGGTATCCCAGGTCATGGCATCATCCAAACTGTAGCAAAGTACAAATCCCCTACGCTTTCCTCCACAGCTGGAGTGAGAATACTGAATTGCTTCAACAAATTCAATGTTACGGAGATCGATAATAAATTCTCCGGCTAAGGTTCCGTAACCAGGCCTGGCAATTTCAACAAATCCGTTGGATACACCTGAAGTTGTTGGATTTGGATCAACAGCAACACCATCATTATCGACAGATGCAGCCACTCCCCATTCCGGGGCAAATGCACATGAATCCCATGTATAAGTTACGGTATAAGTAGATCCAATCATTTCAATTGTTTTCTCCCCAGCCATGTTTGCTGGTGTTATTTCACCTGTTGCTTCGTCCAGCACATCCTTACTGTTGGAATTGTTGGTATGCGCCCAGTTGCCAAAAAAATCGAAACCAGAAAAGTTTTCGTTCAAAAGCAATGGCGATGTAGGATTCAGATTGTCCCAACCTGTACCAATTCCATCATCCTGTGCCGATAGAGAAAATACTGCCCCGATCAGAAATACAGCAGTTAAAATTAAATTTTTGGTAAAAATTTTGTTTTTCATAGTACCTAGTATTAGTTGTTTAACAGAAGAGTATATTATTTATTAATTTTTAAACCTTGTTTGGCCTTCAGGTAACTGGAATAGGTTAATGCTGAAATGTCTTTCTCCTGTTGAAAAAAGAAACTTGCCACATATCCAACTCCCATCAAAACCAAATGACTATACACACCAATCATCATTTTATGATGAGTGAAATTAAAATGGCCCAAATTGAGTACAATTGCCTTACCCGGCATTAAAGGTTTGGAAGTCAAAACGGCGTAGGCTGTAAACAAGACACTGGCTATAATGCCAATGTAAAGCCCTTTACGATTTGCTTTCGATGTAAACACCCCCAATAAGAACATTCCGGCAATGCCACCTGAAAAAATAGAATAAAGTGTAAACACAATGCCCAAAACGCCATTGCCTCCATTTTTCACATAATATTGAGCAATTAAAACCGCTCCAAGCCCCGCCAAAGCAATGACCAAACGACTCACAAACATCTTTTCTTTTTCGCTTGCAGAGGGTTTGTACCGATTGTAAAAATCTTCCATAGTAATGGCCGACAAACAGTTCAAATCAGAATCGAGACTCGATATTGCTGCGGCTAAAAGTGCGGCAAGAACTATTCCTATCACCCCAACCGGTAATTGGGTCATTATGAAATGAGGAAAAACAGCGTCAGGTTTTATACCTTCAGGCAACGAACCGGCATTCAATTGATAATAAACAAAAAGAGCGGTTCCGATAAACATAAACAAACCCCAAACAGGAACACTCATTAAAACACCAAACAACGAAGCTTTAATGGCTCCTTTGTCAGATTTCGCAGTTAAGTAGCGTTGCACGATTGTTTGGTCGGTTCCATATTTCTGAATGGCATAAAAAATTCCGTTCAATGCCATTACCCAGAACGTCAGTTTTGTGAGGCTAAAGTCCCATGGTCCAAATCCTATGCGTTTGTGTTCAAGACCTACCTTCCAAATGGTAGAAAGACCACCGTCAATTGAAAAAATTAAAATTCCCAGCGCCAACAAACCACCTACAATAAGCATTATTCCCTGAACAACATCCATCCAAACAACGGCTTCAATGCCGCCAAGTAGTGTGATTAATACGATAAGAATACCCAGTATCCAAATAAGTGTTGCCGTATCGACGCCCACCATTTTTGACAATGCAAGGGCAATGAGAAAAAATACCGTTCCCATTTTGGAGAAATGCGCCAGAAAAAACGCCAGTGAGCTATACAAACGCGCAAAAAATCCAAATCGTTTTTCAAAATATTCATAAGCACTAATGCCGATCACTTTCCGGTATAGCGGAACAACAAATCCAATAAAAAAAATTAAGGTAATTGGAACCATTAAGCCCTGCACGAGCAAAATCCAATTCGATGAAAAACCTTCACCAGGATAGGCCAGAAAGGTAACACTGCTAATTAGGGTGGCCAGAATTGAAATTCCGATGGCCCATGATGGCATTGTTCCGCCGGCAGTAAAGAACTTCCCGGCATTATTTTGTCGTTTCGAAAATTTCAAACTAATCAACACCGGTATGAGCAGTGAAATTAGAATAATCAGGTAATCGACAATATGTAAAGGTAATCCTTTCATCATGTTATATTTATATTATTCCAGCTCCAAATAAGGTAACCAAATTGATTTTAAATCATTTATACGAGCATTTAACTCCTTCTTGCTGCCTATTTAATTATTCGTTTTCGAAATCCATAGTTCTCCAGGCCAGGTATAACTTCCGGGTTTGGTTGTAATACAAAGCTCAGGATAAGCATCCACCTTCATTTGTATTACACCATGGTCAAATTCCCTGAATGGATACAATTTTGTAATGTTCATTTGCTTCAGAATAGCAGAGGTTGTGGCCCCACCTTCAATTAACAAATCATTTATATTCACTTTTTTAATAACGTTTGAAATTAACAATCCAATGTTTTCCTTAATGCTGGCTGTTTGAGCCATCTCCATTTCATTGGAATGATCAATTGTCACCATAACTCGTTGTCCTTCTACCAGATTGGCAGTTATTTCATTGGCCCAAACTTCAATTTCATCAATCATCAGTGCAGTGCTTTGATAAATTTGTTTGGGCATATTTTTCGTGACAAAACTCGAGCCGTTCATTTGACTGGCTAATGCTTTGCTTTTGGGGAATTTACTGCCAAAAACAAAAAGTGAATTTTCACCCAGAATAAAAGTAGGCACTACCGGATTAGCCAATTCGGTATAATATTTTTTCAACAAAACACTAAAAAAACCAGAGCCACCTGCAGCTATGATACTATTGTCGATTTGGCTTCCCCAATTGAAAAGCTCTGCTTCACAACAAACATTCCCAACAACAATACCCTCGTCAGGCAATTGATCACCGGCATTTAAATTCACAATAGCCATATGATCACTTTTAATTATTTCCATCACATTCGATGTTGCAATTGGAAACTCAGGATCATTGGCAAAGAAGGTTTCAGCTAAAGGTTTTCCTTTCACATAATATACACCTTCTTTAATGAACCTTTCATAATAGGGATTACCAGCAACAATAATTGCTTTGGATTTATTCATCGCCTGCATCTGAGCTGACAATTCAGCGACAATATTTCCTCGCAGGACCGAATCAAGCTTTTTGAAAATAAAACGGGGTTTTAAAGTCATTAGCTTAAATGTAATCGCCTCTATTTCAGCCGAAGCCATTTCTGCTGTCATGGATCGGGTATCCGATGCTATCACCAGTAAATCGCATTTTTCTGCTCTGTCAACATTGGTTTCGATGACGACATTTAAACCATGTCGTAATCCAATGCCCCCAATCTCAGCCGCTCCTGTAAAATCATCTGCTATAACAGCTATCATATCGATTCTCTTTTCTTAATTATAATGCAGTTTCACTGCATATTCAACTGCATTCATCAATGCATCGGGACTTGCAATTCCTTTCCCGGCAATTTCAAAGGCTGTGCCATGATCAACCGAAGTCCGAATGATTGGTAAGCCCAGAGTGATATTCACCCCTTTTACACTTTTCATTTTGCCTGTTTCCTGATCCCATTCAAAACCAACCAGCTTAAATGGAATGTGCCCCTGATCGTGGTACATGGCTACACATCCGTCGTATTTTCCTCCATTAGCCAAGGCAAACAGTACATCAGGCGGAACAGGCCCTTGCACATCAATTCCATCCAATTTAGCCTGTTCAATGGCCGGAATGATTTCTTTTTCTTCTTCCCAACCAAATAATCCATCATCACTAGAATGAGGATTTAGTCCTGCAACTCCAATTTTAGGATTTTTAATACCAGTGCGAATCAAACCATCAGACAATAAATGGATGACCTCCAATACCCTGGCTTTTTTGACATTATCACAAGCTTGACGCAATGAAACATGCGTACTTACATGGATCACTTTAATTCGATCATCGGCCAATAACATGGCATATTTAGGAGTATTCGTATAGTGAGCATAAATTTCGGTATGTCCTGAAAAATGATGTCCGGCGGCATTTATTGCACTTTTATTTATTGGGTTGGTCACCGTTCCATCCACTTTTTTATCCAGTGCAAGTTCAATGGCTTTCACTACGGCCTTAAATGCAATATCACCAGCCAATGCTGAAACCTGACCAAATGGAATATTTTCAGTATTCCCTAGGTCCAATTGAAACAGATCCATTTGCCCATGGTGATAAATAGCTTCATCAACACTTTTAATTTGATGTATATTAAGTTGATTCCCGACAATTAAAACCGCTCTTTCCATTATGGCCGCATCGCCAATCAACAGAGGTTTACAGATGCGATACAAGGCTTCATTTGCAAAAACCATTGCAGCAATTTCAGGTCCAACTCCTGCCGGATCTCCCATGGTAATGGCCAAAATGGGTTTATCTTTTTTCATGCTCAAGCTCCAATTCAATTAATTTTTTTCTGAAAGATTCGACATACCTTAAGCGTTCTTCCTTTTCCATTTCCAGCATAGGAGGCATCACGATACTTTCGCACCAACCAGATTCTGCCATCAGAACTTTCAATGCTGGCAAGGAGTAACTTAAATCCCTCCCATTTTGATAAATAGCCGACAAACTATCTGTTAAGCTCTGTAGATATTTTGCTTTCTCAATATTAAATTTCAATACATTATTATATAAATCCACATAGTGTTTTGCAAAGAGATTTCCAGTGCTTGGGACTATCCCATCGGCACCTGCAAGCAGTCCATGGTATGACCTGGCAGCCCAACCAATCAGATAAGAAAAATCAGGCCGATTCTCCCACAATTTAATTGATTTGGTTATCCGCACCTCATCCTTTTCAGAATCTTTTATGCCAACAATGGACTCATGCGCACTTAGTTTGTCGGCAATTTTAAGTGGAATTGACCGTTTTACCATTGCCGGCATATTATACAGGATAATCGGCAATGAAGTATTATCTGCAATTTTTTCGAAGTATTTCGCCATTTGAACTTCATCAATTGGGAAATAATACGGCAATGTGAGTACCATAACATCAACACCTGCTTCAGCAAAATACTCGGCTTCATGCAACGCTTCGGTGAAGGAGTTGGCAGTTAATCCGGCATAAATCAATCCATTGCCCTTTACCGCCTTAACGGTAGCTCTTACCAATTCCTTTTTTTGCCTTAGGTTTAACGAAGGGCCTTCACCTGTAGAGCCTAAAACAAAAGGAGCAGCTCCCTGATTGACTATATTTTTAGCAATTCGATCAACAGCATTTATGTCCACATGATATCCAAGTGTGAATGGTGTAACCATGGGAACAATAACCCCCTTATATGTTTTTTCTAATTTTTCCATCAATAGGCTTTTTGATAGATAGATACTGCATCGTCAAATTCAATTTTGCGAACATTATTTTTCAAGAGTCGCTGAACCTGCATTGCATCATTTGCCAAACTCTCAATATCGTCGCATCGAATTCCAACACTACTCAATTTTGCAGGCAAAGCTAAGGCATGTACCCACTGATGCATTAAGCGAATACCTTCTTTTGCCAGGTCTTCATTACTCCCCTTCATTTCGGGATCAAATAACAATGCAACCTTAGCATATTTATCAGCAGCAGCCATTGCATTATATTCAACAACATAAGGCATTAACAATGCATTCGATAAACCGTGTGGTAATTTAAATTTACTGCCCAAGGGATACGACAAGGCATGTATCGCACCGGTATTAACAGGTCCTAAACACATTCCTCCATATAAACTTCCTAGAGCCACCTCAGCTCTTGCACCGGCATTATTTCCATCCTGTACTGCCGTCAACAGCGACCGAACAATAAGTCGCATCCCTTCCATGGCATACAGGT
Source organism: Prolixibacteraceae bacterium (assembly GCA_041821245.1). Lineage (GTDB taxonomy): Bacteria > Bacteroidota > Bacteroidia > Bacteroidales > Prolixibacteraceae > Roseimarinus. The sequence goes on along the minus strand of JBGUEP010000014.1, from coordinate 1,092 downwards.
CAATCATTGGATGCGAAAAGTTGTTTACATAAGCTTCTAAACAGTGGGTAAATGCATCAACACCGGTTGCAGCAGTAATATTCGCAGGCACTCCGTAAGTTAATGCAGGATCAACCACGGCAACATCAGGCACTAAAAATGGACTAATCACCCCTTTTTTTCCACCACTCAACTCATCTAAAAATATAGCATTGGGTGAAACCTCACTACCTGTACCTGCGGTTGTAGGCACACATACCAAATACGTATTTCGCGAAGGCAGCAATCCAATTCCTGCAAACTGACGAGCATCTTGTTTAAGATCAAGCATGGCGGCGACCATTTTCGCAACATCCATCACACTACCTCCTCCAAGTGCCATTATACTATCAACACTGTTTTTGCGTGCTTTGTCCAGCAAATAGTCCAGGTCGGCAAAAGTGGGTTCATGTGTGATCGAAAAATCTTCAGTTACACTAATTCCTTCACTACTTAATTCAAGTTTAATTTCCTCAACCACATCAAGCAACTCTGATATTGAGATTAAAAGCAATTTCTTTTTCCCGAGTAGTTTAAAACTAGAAATGAAATCATCCAACACCCCCACACCATATGAAATACGTGCCGGATACAATATATTTATTTTTGATACGAAGTCCACCTTGAAATATTTGTTTCTAAATCAAGTACAAAGATGCAAAAAAAACTTAAAAAACAAGTCATTTTCTGTAATCGTTTTCATAGTTTTTATATGTTGTTTACCAGCCTGTTGAACACACAATAAAAAGTATTTTATGTAAACGTTTTTTATTAAATAAATGTGTGTTTTAGGCACTTAAAATTAAGCAATTAGATGTGAAAATTAAAAAGAGAGTTGTTTCTGACAAAACAACTCTCTTTAACAAATCACTTAATAAACTACTACTAATCATCTAACTAATATCACAAAATAAAAAAACTTTCGAGCATTCAGTTTTCTAAAAGTTATTCCGAAAAAATTGAAAAAAGGCCGGCTTCACTTAAGACGGCCTTTTAATCAATCACTAAAAAGACTATTATTTACTCAATTATTTTTTATTGAATTTCGAGATTAAAGCAGCATTGTTTTCAGTA
>JBGUEP010000013.1:0-160012 GCA_041821245.1 Prolixibacteraceae bacterium | reverse complement strand
GATCCAATTTAGGATAGGATAGTTTTACCATCTTCCATTTTTTCTAAAATCCACCTTAATTATGAATTGATCCAAAAACGCCCCATTCGCTTACAACAAATCCTTCGCGTTTGAATGTTGGAATGGATGGAGCAACAATGGATTGGACGTTTTCAGTAGGAAAAATCCCATAAAACAAACGAATGATGTTATCGGGTTGATGTGAGAATTTCGATTGAATGACTTCATCGCTTTTTACTTTAGAACAATCATCTTTTTTGTAAGGCTTAAATGATCCACTTTCAACTGGTACAAATACAAGCCGTTTTCGAATTGGGAAGTATTTAAAGTAGACGAATATTTCCCTGCGTTTTGAACGTCATTCACCAGTGTGTTTAATATTTTCCCGGTGATATCGTAAACAGTTAATTCTACTTTTGAGTCTTTTTGAAGGGTGTATTCAATGGTGGTGGAGTTATTGGCCGGATTGGGGAAATTCTGTGACAATTCGAATCCGGTATTACTTAATTGGCTAACACCATTGGTATTGGCATCACATTCGCCATTCACAAGAGAGTAGGGGCGAACAGAGGTGTTTTGAATGCTGTTCTCGTCGGTAACGGCTACTTCCAGGCCCCAATCGTAAAGTGTTGCAAAGGTGCCCTTGGTGCTCATGTCCCAGTTGGCATTGCAGTTACCAAACCACGACCAGGCAATGTAGCCAGTTTCAGTTTTTTGGCATTCACGAATGATGGTTTTATAGTTGATGGAATTATTGGCGGTAATCACTGTTTCGTCGCAGGCTCCGTGCATTTGCGAGAATTCTCCAACAATCATTGGTAAACCCAATTCTGCTGATTCTGCAATTTCGTCAACGATGTTTTGTTCCGTATAGTTGTACATTTTGGGCCACCACATGTGTACCGAAAAAATTAACCGGTGATCGGGGTCTGCGTCAATTAATTTTGGACCCTGCGATTGGAGGATGTTTACGTTTTTACCCCAGTCGGAGCCATCAATAACCAATGGGACATGAATGCCTGCATCGCGCATTTGGCTTACAGCTGAAGAATATCCTGAAAAGAATAATGAGGAGGAGATGTTATAATCACCCACTTCGTTGGCAATGTTCACCAAAAGAAACTTTTCGTGTTTTTGTAATACGGCGACCACGTCGGCTCGTACCCAGTAATCGACACAGCTTTGTAATTTGCTCCAATCGCCTGTGGCATCGTGCAGTTCCACCATGGGGATCATGTCCTGCTGAAGGCATGAGGTGATGGCAGCGTCGAGCTGTTGCGAACTTCCATTGATTTGCCAGACAATCCTTACTACATTTGCTCCTGTTTTGGCAATTTCGGCCATGCGGGGTTTTCCTTCCTTTTCAAACCAAATGTTTGGATTACTGACTCCGCGTAAAATAATTTTTTCACCACAGGCATCATACAAGTACCGACCTTCAATGGTTAAACCGGAATAGTCCTGTGCAAAAACATTTGCCGAAAAAGCTAAGGCAATTGTGCAAATGAGAGTTAGGTTTCGTAGCATCTTTTCTTTTCTAAGTAGAATGGCAAATGTACGAGAAATGTAAAAGCTCAGGGGGGGTGATTACATAAATAGGGGGGAGGATTTATTTTGCTCCAATCAAATTAATCACCTTGGCCATTCCTTTGTGGTAGATTCCTTCCTGAATAATTTCTTGTGAATTTTCAATTTCGACTGACGAGAGTGCTTCAAAATCGACTTCAAGTTCTTCTTTAGAGTAAAGCATTGTAACTTCTCTGGGGCCACCGGAGTTTTCGTTGATTTGTTCTTTTGAGAAGGCTTGTAGTATTATGCGTCCGTCAGGTTTTAACCATTCAATGGATTTGCGATGCAGGCTTGTTCTTGCTGCTGCCGGAGTATGCACGAAAGTAAATCCAACGCAATCGAAGCTATTGTTCTCGGCACTATATTCTTCAAAACTGCAAACCTGATAATTGATTGAAACACCATGTTTAAGGGCCAGTTGATCGGCTTTTTTTTTGCCTTCAATACTGGAGTCGAACGCAAAAACAGACCAACCCAGTTGTGCGGCAAAAACAGCGTTTCGGCCTTCTCCTTCGGCAGGCAATAGAATTTTTCCGGGAGGAAGCTTGAGTAGTGATTTTTTTAAAAATTCATTGGGTTTTTCGCCGTAAGCATATTCTTTTGCGGCGTATCTGGTATTCCAAAATTCATTCATCGTTAGTCATTTAATTTAGCTGTGTAAGTATTTCAGATTTCTTTCGTTGCAAAACAGAATCGATAGGAATAAGGTTTAAAATATTCGCATTATTAATTGAATTTTAAATACTTTTAATTTTCAATTTATGAAGACATTTGAATATGAATAATTTTTCAGTAGTAATTGTTGCCATATTTCTTTTTTTTATTGCTTGTAAAAAAGATGTTCCACCGCTTTCTGAAGAAATTTCTGAACTTATTGATTCAATTAGTTTTGTTGAAACCGATACATTAGTTGAAGATAGTACATCTTCGGAGAATGATACTTTAATAAATACTCTTATTCAAGGAAATGGTTGCGAGAGTTTCTACCGATCTCTTGTTGGACCTAAAATGGAAGATTTAAATTCAATTCAGCCAACCAATGATGGAGGTTTTATTTGTTGTGGTTCAACAGAATCAATTGCCGTGAATGAGGATGATATTCTGGTTTTGAAATTAAATTGTATGGGAGAAACAGAATGGCTAAAAACCTTTTCAGGCGAAGGTGCTGATTTTGGCATTTATTCGATTCAAAATTCTAATGGAGAATATATCGTTTCTTGTCTTTATCAAATCGATTTATGGGATAAGGGTTTAAACTTGGATGGCCATTTAATGAAAATGAGTGAAGACGGGAGACTATTATGGGACCGTAATTTTCATTTATTAGATCCGAATGCCATGACTAAATTGATGGAAATTCCAGGTGGAAACTATCTTTCTTTAGGTAATTATTTAGATAAAGGATTGATCATTTGCATTGATGAGGAAGGGACTGAAAAATGGAGATATCGAACACAGTATTATCTTGAATTGTCTGATTTCACTGTTAGTGCTGATCAACGCATTCTCGCCTGTGGAAGTATTTCTACTGGCATAAATTATGATATCTATCTGTTGGAGTTGAACTTGAAAGGAGAACTCCAATGGTCAAGAAAAATTGATATTGATAGTCCTGCGAACAAAGCCTATTCTATAAGAGTTCTTGAATCGAATGAAATAATGGTTGCAGGAACAAGTGATGCTTCTGGTTTTGTTATGAAATTAGATGAAACAGGCCATAAGTTGGAGTATCGGTCATTAAGGGACGAAGGCTTTGTGTTGTTGGATAAGATAATTTTGGGTGATAATAACAAGGTGCTTGGTTTAAAAAAAGATTCAGTGAATGAGGTTCTTATGGTATTTAATTTGGATAATAATTCAATGGTAATGGAGAAAGTGTTGGCTGGAAACCTCGTTTTTAGGGACTTGCATGCTATTTTTGATGACAGTTTTGTTCTATGCGGTAATTCCTTTATTGAAGCTGGTAATAGGGATGGCGTTATTCTCAAAGGTATTTTCAACTGATAACAAGCATGTTGATTTATTCTAATTGAGTTTTGTTTTAATAATAGAAACTGCTGGTATACGTCTTCACATTTCCTTTTACATCTTCAACTTTCAAAACTAATTCGTGTTTTTTACCTTTTTTCAAATGATCATCAATGTTGTATTCCAGTAAGTCGCGTTTTGCATCGAATTCAAATAGGATCCAGTGCTTATCGATGCTTGCGCTGTATGATTTTATTCCTGAGAATTCATCTGTAATTTTAAATCTAATTTTTTGTGCTTCGGATAGGGTGTTGTTTTTGATGCTTAATGGAATAATGACTGGCGCAATGGTGTCGACTGCAATACAAGTGTTACCAAATGTGCGGGTGGAGGCCGAAACCCAACCTTTTTCAAATTCACCACCTATGCTGGTAAACTTGCCGTTTTGAGTGTTGAATATGGCCAATACTGCTTTGTCTTCCAGTTTTTTAGGTAAATTATTTGCTTTGATTTTGAGTTCAATGTTTTTTTGAAGTGGAGTGCCTTTCGAATGTATTTTATACAAGGGCGAAAAGGCCGCTTTTGGCTGTAAGCCTTCTTTAAATTCAAAGTTCAAGTCGGTGTAAAGGGCACCTTCGGGGAGATCAATGTCTACATTTTCAGTTTCAAAATGATTGGAACTGGCGTAATGAAAAATTGCCGATGGCTTTTTTTCGGAATGCTGCATTGCTTCGGTGGCTATGACATAAAAATTAATTTCGGAGGCATTCATTTTGGCATCGAAAAGAATGATCTGAATTTTATGTCGCTTCCCATCGTTAAAATTAAAAAGACCGCGATTGTTACTTTGATGGTAAATTTTCAACTTGTTGCCCGGATCAATAAATGTCTTGTGTACTTTTTGTCCGTTAAGGACCATGGCTTCGTAATCGATATGGCTGTTGATGTAACGATTTGTGCTAAAATCGAGTTCATCCAGTTCAAAGGTATTGATGAGTTGATTATCGACCCAATATTCCATTTGGTAAATGCCGCATTTACTCCAGTTCCCATCCAGGTAGTCAATGGCATCGACGCCAAAACCAATTTCGCCATACACATTAATGGATTGCATACCTTTTAAATGGTAGGCATTGGCATAATTCACCAGCTTAAAAACCTGTTTTGTTGTTTTATTCTGAACCTGACTGGTATTGCTGATTGGATAAACAAATAAATTTTCAACTGATGGCTTCGTTGCGTCTTTAATGTCGTAATTAAAAAACAATGGGTTTAAGGGATGTTCGCTTTCTGTATTTCTGATTTCGAAATGTAAATGAGGTCCTGCAGAACTACCACTGTTTCCTGACTTGGCAACTTCTTCGCCCTTTTTAACTTTAAATTGGTAGGATGAGGGGAAAAGGTTCACTTCAAAACTGTTCTTTTCATATTGTTGGGCTTTAACCCAGGCCGCCAGTTTTGGTGAAAAACGATCGAGGTGCCCATAAACTGAGGTGTATCCCGAAGGATGATTGATGTATAAAGCATTCCCATATCCTGAGGCCGACACTGAAATTCGTGAAACATAACCATCGTCGATGCTATAAATGGCAAGGCCGGTTTCACCTTTTGTTTTAATGTCGATACCGGTATGAAAATGATTGGGTCTTATTTCGCCAAAATTGGCATTTAAGAGCAAAGGTATGTCCAATGGGGGTGCAAAATCAGGCTGCTGCGCCAGAAGCTTACTCCCCAATAAACAAAAAATAAAAATAAAAGTAATTCCCCTCATAATTTAAGCAGTAAGCACTGACGTGCGAAAATAATATTTATTCTACCATAAACAACTCTCAAAATGCTCGTATCGTTTTCTCAGTTGCGTAAAAATGTTATTTTTGTTCCAGAATTCATCTTAAAATGACAAATAAAGATCAACTCCTGATTAATGAACTAAAACGTAACGTCAGGCGTTTAATCGATAGCCTTGAAAGAACGAAGGATGAACTGAGTTCAATGAATGAAGCACGTGAGAAGCTTGAATATCAGTTAAAAGAAAAAAACGAAGATTACGAGGCACTTAAAAAACGTTATGAAAATTTGAAAGTAGCAAAGGCTTTTGTCGAAGGCGATCCTGATAATCAGGCGGCAAAGCAAAAAATCAACAAAATTGTGCGTGAAGTTGATAAATGTATTGCACTTTTAAACCAATAAAAAGGATCATAATGGAAGATGAATTATCGATCAATATTACGATAGCAGACAGACGTTATCCAATGAGGATAAAGCGTAGTGAAGAAGAAAAGATACGTAAAGCCGCAAAAATTATTAATGAGCGGCTTGTACAATATCAAGAAAGGTATATAGGAAAGGACAACCAGGATTTTCTGGCCATGTCAGCAGTTCAATTTGTAGTGCAGGTTCTCGACTTGATGAAGGATACCGATAAAAATCCGGTGATCGAGCAGATAGAACAGATGAATGAAGAATTGAACAAGTACCTGTCGAAAATATAGCGTTCTAAGATTTTACATATATATCGCCGCATCTGAATGTGTCCCAATCTTTTACAAAGGTTGTAAATGCACTTTAGGAATGCGGTTTTTTTTTATAACTAAAATAAATTTAATCAATGACTTGGACATATATATTGATCATTGGTGCTTTTATCTTAGGTTTTCCAATTTCCTATGTTTTATGGGAAAGAGCGTTAAAAGCTAAGAAAATAAAGCTCATCAAAGAGGCTGAAGCAGAAGCAGAAGTCCTTAAAAAGGATAAAATATTGCAGGCAAAGGAAAAGTTCCTGCAATTAAAATCCGATCACGAAAAATTCCTTAACGACAAGAACAGCAAAATGGCCATTGAGGAGAACCGTTTGAAGCAAAAAGAAACGGCCTACCTACAGCGCAAAGATGAATTAACTCGTAAATCAAAAGAGATGGAAACGAGCATTCGTGAAAATGAAATTATACGCGAAAACCTGAATCATCAAATTGAAGTGGTGGAGCAACGTTCCGACGAAGTGGGAAAAATGCACCGTCAACAAGTGGTTCAGTTGGAAACCATTTCGGGCTTATCGGCCGATGAAGCGAAAGCTCAATTGGTGGAATCCTTAAAAAACGAAGCAAAATCTGAGGCCATGTCCTACATTCAGGAAATTATGGACGAGGCAAAACTAACTGCCAATAAGGAAGCTAAAAAAATTGTGGTGAAATCCATTCAACGTGTGGCTTCTGAAACAGCTATTGAGAATGCAGTCACTGTATTTAATATTGAAAACGACGAAATTAAAGGCCGTATCATTGGTCGCGAAGGTCGTAACATCCGCGCATTGGAAGCTGCAACGGGAATTGAAATCATTGTTGATGATACTCCCGAAGCAATTGTACTTTCCGGTTTCGATCCGGTACGTCGTGAAATTGCCCGTTTAGCCTTGCATCAATTGGTCACTGATGGGCGTATTCACCCTGCCCGTATCGAGGAGGTGGTGAATAAAGTGAAACACCAAATTGAAGAAGAAATTATTGAAACCGGTAAACGTACCTGTATCGATTTAGGTATTCATGGTATGCATCCCGAATTGGTTCGTTTGGTGGGTAAAATGAAATACCGTTCATCCTACGGGCAAAACCTGCTGCAGCACAGTCGCGAAACAGCCAATCTTTGTGCAATAATGGCCGCTGAGTTGGGCTTGAATCCTAAAAAAGCGAAACGCGCCGGATTACTCCACGATATTGGTAAAGTGCCCGATGACGAACCGGAATTGCCACATGCTATTTTGGGCATGAAGCTGGCCGAAAGGTACAAGGAGAAGCCAGACATTTGCAATGCCATTGGTTCGCACCACGAAGAGGTTGAAATGCAAACTTTATTGGCGCCAATTGTACAGGTTTGTGATGCCATCTCAGGTGCTCGTCCGGGTGCCCGTCGCGAAGCAGTTGAATCGTACATCAAACGATTGAACGAGCTGGAAACGATGGCCATGTCGTATCCTGGTGTGATGAAAACTTACGCCATTCAAGCTGGTCGTGAGTTGCGTGTGATTGTTGGTAGCGATAAAATTACCGATGCCGAGTCGGAACAATTGTCGTACGACATTGCTAAAAAAATTCAGGACGAAATGACTTATCCCGGTCAGGTGAAAATTACAGTAATTCGTGAAACCCGATCGGTGAGTTACGCAAAATAGAATTTGAATTTAAAATAATAAAGGGCTGCTCAAATTGAGTGGTCCTTTTTTTTGATAAAAATGAGCAGTAAAATTAGGTTTTCCTCATATGTCGAACCATTTTCGAATCATTTTATAATTCGGGAGGATGGACTTAAAAAAATAGATGAGCAATTTTGCCGATATGAGATTTGTTCAACGCGGCCATCTGTTCTTTTTTGTAAGCACTTTCTGCGAATCGGAATTCGCAGGGCCCCCTGGCTCCATGAACCATTTTACCATGTAAGTTAAAGATTTCGCGTCTGGTCAGCAGGACAGGATTCGTATACAACGTATTAGAATTTAATCGTATATGATGCAGATTGCTACGTCAAGACTCCTGAGTTCCTCGGAGTCTCTCCTCGCAATGACAGTCCATTCGCAAGGTGTAGGGTGAAAAAATGGGCGGCTATGGCCGCCCATTTTTTCACCACCCCCGATACCAAAAAACGTGTCATTGCGAGGAGCAACCGAAGGGCGCGACGTGGCAATCTGTTGGTATTGGTTGTATGTCCTTCCAGAAGCGCCGTTGCAATTTGTAATGACTGAATTTTATTCATCTTTGGTTTGGGTTACGCGAATATTCGTATACCGTTCCAAGGCAATTCCGTGGAATATGAACCAATATCGGATATTGACATCTTTTATCTGGATTCTTCCATCGACCATCGCAATTGCAAAGCCTATCTTTGATCCATTCAATGTTCAACAGAAATTAAAAGTTTTAAAATTTATAATCATGGAGTTAATTAAAAACCTGGAATGGCGTTATGCCACAAAAATATTCGATTCGTCTAAAAAAGTGAAAAATGAGGAATTAGTTCAACTTAAAGAAGCCATCCGTTTGTCAGTCTCATCATATGGTTTGCAAGCCTATAAGGTTTTGGTGATTGAAAATTCTGAAATCCGGGAAAAATTACGTGAAGTCTCATGGGGTCAGCCTCAAATTACCGATTCTTCACAGTTGTTTGTTTTTTGCAATTATACCGGGGTAGACGAAAATGTGGTGGCTGATTATATAAAATTAGTTGCCAACTCAAAAGGGCTTGATGTGAAAAATCTTGCTGAATTTGGTGGCATGCTTAATGGGGCTATGTCATCACGCAGTAATGAACAAATCCAAAATTGGACTGCAAAACAAACTTATATTGCCCTGGCAAATTTATTGTCGGCCGCAGCTGAATTGAAAATTGATGCTTGCCCAATGGAAGGATTTGATGTAGCGAAATACAATGAAATATTAGGTTTAACTGAAAAGGGATTGTCCGCTTCGGTTATTGCAGCAGTGGGGTATCGTTCATCAGAAGATCAACATCAGTTTGATTCCAAAGTTAGGAAATCAGCAGCAGATTTGTTTGAAGTCATCTAAGAATATATAAAGAGGAGCTTAAACTCCTCTTTATTATGATTTTGCTAATTTTTTCAATACGTATTCCACCAGGTTTTTCATTTCAGGGTGGTAATTTTCATTGGCTTCGAGTGTTACTCTGTTGGCGATGATCAAACAGATGGTGAGTGCTTCGTGTCCCATTAATTTGGAAAGCCCGTAAATGGCTGAACTTTCCATCTCGAAATTGGTAATTTGTTTTTTCTGATATTTGAAGGATTCGATTTTGTCATTTAAAGAATTGTCGGCCAAAGGAAGGCGCAAAACACGTCCCTGAGGACCAAAAAAGCCCGGAGCGGATATGTTGATGCCCGAAACGGTTTTTTTGCCTGAAATTTCTTTAAATAGCTCTTCCGAGCAATCCACAACATATGGTTTGGCCAGCAAATCGCTCCAATTGGTATGCTTTAGGAATGCTTGTTCAAAATCGAGATCGGCAATAATATTTCTGCCATCGTAAAAATTCAGCAGGCCATCAAATCCAATTGACTTTTTAGAAATTACAAATGCATTCAGTGGAATTTTAGCCTGTAAACTTCCGGAAGTACCAATTCGAATAATGTTCAGTGAAGTTTTATCGCCTTTAATTTCTCGCTTTTTCAAATCAATATTGACTAGGGCATCCAGTTCATTTACAACAATATCGATATTGTCTGTCCCTATTCCGGTTGCGATTACTGAGAGATGTCTTCCTTTATACCATCCGGTGCAGGTAACAAACTCGCGATTTTGTATGTTGCATTCAATGTGGTCGAAATACGAGGAGATCATTTCAACTCTTCCCGGATCGCCTACAAGAATTACTGTATCGGCAATGTGCTCAGGCTTTAAGTGGAGATGGAAGATCGATCCGTCGGGATTTAGTATTAATTCTGATGGCTTTATCATAATGACAGGCTTTTTTGAACAGATAAATCTATTCATTTTTTTGTAGGATAAAAATAGAATGTGATGTTTTCTTAAAGAGATTTGATATTGCTCGTTTATTCAGCTCATAGAAAGGTATCATCATCAGAATTCATCAATATCTTCGATTCATTGCTAACGGCAGAAATTTCAACTAAATTTGGTGAAAATGGGATTAAGATGAAAAGATTAAAACAACTAATGGTCCTGGCTATTTGTCTTCATTCAATGTCTGCCTGTAAAACCGATGGGTTTACTGGTGCTGAATTAGATCGAATTAACGCAGGAAATTCTTCGACAATAATGCCTTTATTTACCATATCGGTAAAGAGTGATTCACTATTGTTAAGAAAAAAGTCACGTAACATCAACGTAAAGCACATCGAAAGCGAATCAATGAAAGTACTGCGTGCAAGAATGCTTGCAACAGTTCGGGATACCTTAAATTTGGGGGTTGGTATTGCTGCACCTCAGGTTGGAGTGAATTTGAAAGTAATTTATGTGCAGCGTTTCGATAAGGACGGTGAACCCTTCGAGGTATATTACAATCCCGAAATAATCGCCTATGGCGATAGCATTAATTCAGGATTAGAAGGTTGTTTGAGTGTGCCCAACTATCGTGCAAATGTAGAACGTTCTCAAAATATTGAATTATCTTACCTCGATTCAACAGGTAAAAAGCAAACAGAAAAAATAAATGACTTCACAGCTGTAATTTTTCAGCACGAAGTGGATCATATAAATGGGACATTGTATTTCGATCACGTCAATAGTGGTTTCGATGGCCTTAGTTTTGTAGACGAATTATAAATCAATAAATAAATAATTATGGATCAAAAGAAGACAGTAGCGCTGATTATTGGTGCTGTAGCAATAGTTTTAGTGCTGATTTTTGGCAACCGTACCTTTATTATTCTACGTGAAACAGAACGGGCCATATTGTTTCGTCCGTTTTCCGATGGATTAAGCAAGGACAGAGTATTTGAACCAGGTTTTCATATGATTGCACCGTGGAACCGCTTAATTAAATATGAAGTGGCAGAGCAACAACGCGAAGAGCGTATGGATGTTTTGGATAAAAGTGGTCTTTCAATTGTTATGGACATTACCGTTCGTTTTTTGCCAATTCCATCTCAGGTTGGGTATTTGCATGAACAGTTCAGAGGCGATTTTATAAATAATTTGGTTATACCTGAGGTGCGCTCATCGGTTCGTCGGGTTACAGGAAGATTTACTGCGGAAGAAATTTATTCAACAAAACGTAATGAAGTTGAAAAGGCCATCATCGATGAAACCGGGTTGGTCCTTACCGCTAATAACATTGAAATGCGTGCGTTGTTGATTCGGTCAATTACCTTACCTGATCAAATAAAAAATGCCATTGAAAATAAATTGAAGCAGGAACAGGAAGCATTGGCTTACCAGTTTAAATTACAAAGTGCTGAAAGTGAGGCCGAAAAGTTGCGCATCGAAGCAGAAGGAAAAGCACGTGCCAATAAAATTATTAACTCCAGTTTGACCCCTGAATTGCTGAAAATGAGAGGTATCGAGGCTACCCTGGAGTTGAGCCAATCACCCAATGCAAAAGTAATTGTAATTGGAAGTAGCAAAGACGGGCTACCTTTAATTTTAGGTAATAATTAGCAGAAAGCCAATCAGTGATTTGATTGCTAAGCCGAAACTTCTATTTTTGCCAAAAAATAACAAAATATGATTCAACGAATTCAAACTGTATATTTGCTTTTAGCCCTTATTCTTTTGGGATTGGTGGCATGGTTGCCTCTTGGCGAAATTGCTGTTGGTGACCAAATTTATAATTTTACCATAAATGGTATTAAAGCTGATCATACTCAGGAGTTAATTTATAATGGCTTGCCGCTGATGGTCATGTTATCGATCATTATTGTTCTGCAACTGCTTATTGTGTTTGGCTTTAAAAACCGGATTCGACAAATGCGTCTGGCTACCTTTAATATGATTCTTATGGCCGGAATCGTTGGAATTGCGTTTTACTTTTTAAAAGCATCGGTAAAAGAACTTGGTGAAGCAATGAGTATAAATTATAAACTGGCTTTGGCTTTTCCAATTGTTGCCATAATTCTGAATTATTTGGCCATTCGGGCCATCGGCAAGGATGAAGCATTGGTTCGATCCATTGATCGAATACGCTAGTATAGAAGTATAAAAAAATAAGCGAATCAATTTGATTCGCTTATTTTTTTGCTTAAAAAAGCAACTTTATTTTTTGAGCAATTTGCTCCAGCAAAATAATATCGTTGTTGGTGAATGGAGCAGGAGAGTGGGAATCAATGTCTATTTCGGCCACAAATATTTTATTTCTTATTACTGGAACTACAATTTCTGATTGGACGTCAAGGCTGCAAGCCAGGTAATTGTCCATTTGTGATACATCTTGTACCACCATGGTTTGACCACTTTCAGCTACCTGTCCACAGACTCCTTTCCCCACAGGGATTCGTGTGTGGTCGGTAGTTTTACCTATATAAGGCCCAAGTTGTAAAAATTGAGCTTTTTCGTCCAGAATGTAAAATCCAACCCAGTCGTAATGAAAGACTTCTGTCTTTAGCAATTCGCAAATTTTCAATAAAATTGTATTGGTTGATTTTTCATTCTTTAGAACATCATCAACCACTGTTAAAATATGTTCGGTATTCATCTTAACTTCCATTTATCAGAGAGGAGAACTACATTCTTCCAACCTTAATTACTTAATTACTACCTGATTTTCCAAGGTTATTTTCTCACAGTACATGCACTTGAGTTCAATTGGTTTTTTTGAGATGACAGTGAACTGTGTTGTAATGCTTTCGTGATTTGTGATGCATTTAGGATTGAAGCATTTGGCAATGCTTACAATGTGGTCGGGTATTTCGACGACTCTTTTTTCAACTACCTCGTAATTTTTGATTGTATTGAGTTTCGCATTGGGAGCAATCAAGGCAATTTTATCAATTTCTTCGCCTTGAAAGAAACGATTTTCAACCTTAATGATTCCTTTTTTACCCAATTGTTTACTGTCTAAATTTGTTCCGAAAGTGATCATCTCAGTACTCTTAAACAGCTCCAAAATGTTGACGACCTCAAAAAGTCGTTCGGCTGGTATGTGATCGATCACTGTTCCATCTTTGATGGCGCTAACTTGTAATGCTTTATCCATTTTGAGTAGGTTATTTAAGTCCCATAATGTGTGAAATAATGGCCTGACGGGTAAAAACTCCGTTCTTTGCTTGCGTAAAATAGTAGGCTTTTGGATTGTTGTCTACGTCGGGATGAATTTCGTTCACCCGTGGTAGCGGATGTAAAATCTTCATGTTTGGCTTGGTTTTATCCAACATCTTGTTTCGAAGAATGTACACATTTTTTACTTTTTCGTATTCCATCGGATCGCTGAAACGTTCTTTTTGCACGCGAGTCATGTAAATAATATCTGCTTCTGAAATGATATCGGTGAATTGTTCGTGTTCAAAATAACGAATTCCTTTGCTGGTCAGGAAACGTTTGTATTCATCGGGCATGGCCAATGTGGGTGGAGCAATGAAGTTGAAAATTGGGTTTTCAAAAACCGAAAGCGCCTGCAGTAATGAATGTACGGTGCGTCCATACTTTAAATCGCCCACCATAAAAATGTTGATGTTGTCCAATCGGCCTTGCGTTTTAATAATGGAATACATGTCGAGCAAGGTTTGCGTTGGATGTTGGTTAGCGCCGTCGCCTGCATTAATTACAGGAATATTTGAAACCTGGCTGGCATAGCGCGCGCTTCCTTCAAGGGGATGACGCATGACAATCAAATCGGCGTAATTACTGACCATCCTAATCGTGTCGTGCAAGGTTTCTCCTTTGCTTACACTGGAGGATGACGAATCGGAAAAACCAATAATCCGACCCCCCAGTCGATTTATGGCCGTTTCGAAGCTTAGTCTTGTCCGGGTTGACGGTTCAAAGAAAAGTGTTGCTGCAACTTTTCCTTCCAGTAAATTTTGGTTGGGGTTTTTTTCAAATTCTGCTGCTAACTCCATGATTCGCAGATAGTCGTCTTTGCTGAAGTCGGTAATTGAAATTAGATCTTTTTTGTGCATCGTTGTCGAGTATTATGTCCTACGTTGGTTCGCATTATATCAATAAAAAAACCAATAGAAAGTCTCTATTGGTTTAATTCGCAATTTCATAAATCGAGTTACATTGGGCTTGGCCTATATTTCTCGGGTATATTCTATAGATTGAATTGATTCGATTCATTAAAGTCTAAAATTAATAAGTTTCTGCATTCAATTTCATGATTTTATTTTGGTTTTTCAACATCTTATGTAAATAATGTCATTTTTAATTGATCGATCTTGTTAAATTTTGCCAAAACTTCTTCCGCTTTGTTTAGGCGAATGGAAAGTGTTAATTGACAATTCATCTCGTATTTTGCCTGTAAAATGGGCAGATCATCATCCTTAATTATTCGCATAATGCTGTTCTGTAATGGATAGTCGAATTCAAGAAGGTATTTTTGATCAATGATGTGGGTTACCAATTGTGATTGGGAAATGACATCAATGGTAGCATTTTTATACGCGTTTATTAATCCGCTAACACCAAGCAGGGTTCCTCCAAAGTAGCGAACCACTACCACCAAAATGTTCGTGAGTTGCTTACTTAACAATTGTCCGAGAATTGGACGGCCTGCAGTTCCTGAAGGCTCTCCATCGTCATTCGCTCTGAAATACTCACCTTCAGGTCCTAATCGATAAGCGTAGCAATGGTGCCGGGCACTGTAGTGCTCTTTTTTTATTTCCTGAAGAATTGTTTTTATGGTTTCTTCATGATCGACAGGAAAAGCAAACGCAATAAATTTACTTCCTTTGTCTTTGAACAAACCTTCGCACTTTTCTTCAATCGATAAGTAGGTGTCGTTGATCATTTTTATTGAATTAAAATGATGACGCAAATTATGGAGAAAAAAATGCCTATCCAATTGATTCGGGATAACTTTTCTTTAAAAATAAAGAATCCCATGATCATGGATATACCAACTATCGAAAGGTTGTTGATTCCAAATACCAAAGAACTATCGATGCCCGATTTATTTAAAGCGTTAATTAGAAAATACAAGGATCCAAAATTGAACAGTCCCAGAAATATTCCTAAAACCAGTGTTTGTATTGTGAAAATGTTCTTTCCTGTGTTTTTGGTGAAAAGCAGCAATAAAGAAGTTAAAAAGGAAATGCCAAACAAGGACGAAGAAAACAATTCGGTTTCATTTTCCGGTATATACAAGTGTTGCGCCGTTTTCACCAAGGTGTCAACGCTCCCTGAACCAATAAAAAGAATAATTGGCAAAAAGGTATAAACGACTTTGATGTTTTTTTCAGGTTTTCGATAAATCGCCAAACCTACAGCCACTAAGGTGAATAGTATTTTAAGTAATTTCGAAACAGAGATGATTTCATCGAATAGGAATAGAGAGAACAGGATCGGGATGATCATGGACATACGTGTTGAAATGGTTGTTAGCACAATTCCTGTTTTTTCGGTAGACCAGCCAATCAAAACAAACATCACAACAAAAAGAAGTCCAATGAGCGCGGCAATTGGAAACCATGGCATTCGAACAAGCTTTTCTGGTTGAAACGATATTGGGTTGATTAGTAGTCCCAACAATGTGGCCACAAAATAATTGATAATAATGGAACCTTGAAGATGAGCATTAAATTTATTTCGCAATTTAAAGCTGAGATAAATTAAGGTGGAACAGAGAATGCTTATCCAGAGAAAAATCATAATTGAATGAGAATAAAAAAAGCAGATCGTTCGACCTGCTTTTAAATGCTTTTATACTTTAAGTCGTTTTTCAATTTCTTCAACATCTATCCTGAAGTGCTTATCGGTGTCGATGAGATTGTTTACTGTTTTGCAGGCATGCAATACGGTTGCATGATCCTTGTTCCCTATTTGGGAACCAATTGATGCCAGAGAGGATTTGGTGAGCGATTTTGAAAAGAACATCGCGATTTGTCTGGCCTGAACAATTTCTCTCTTTCTGGTTTTTGATTGAAGCGAGTCAATTGGCATATTGAAATAATCGCAAACAATTTTTTGAATGTAATCAATGGTGATTTCGTGTTTGCTTTGTTTTACTATTTTATTAATCATATCGATGGCAAGATCGACGGTAATGGCCTTTTTATTTAAAGTGGATTGAGCCAGTAAAGAAATTAATGCCCCTTCCAGTTCGCGCACGTTGGAAGAAATATTATGGGCTATGTATTCCAAAACTTCTTCAGGCATGGTTAAGCCGTCCTTGTAGGTTTTCTTTTTTAAGATAGCCAAACGGGTCAAATAGTCGGGTGCCTGCAAGTCGGTGGTTAATCCCCACTTGAAACGCGACAATAGGCGTTGTTCAATTCCTTTAATATCAATGGGAGATTTATCAGATGTTAAGATGAGTTGTTTTCCCAGTTGATGCAAATGATTAAAGATGTGAAAGAAGGTTTCCTGAGTTTTTTCTTTTCCTGCAAATTCCTGAACATCGTCAATGATTAATACATCAATCATTTGATAAAAGTGCAAAAAGTCGTTGCGGGTATTATTCCTGGTTGCTTCGGAGTATTGAGTGATGAATTTATTGGCATTTACATACAAGACTACTTTTTCGGGAAAATGCTCTTTGACATCAATTCCTATGGCTTGTGCCAAATGGGTTTTTCCTAAACCACTGTCGCCATAAATCATTAAAGGATTAAATGCAGTGCCACCAGGATTTTGTGCTACAGCATAACCGGCTGAACGCGCCAAACGATTGCATTCGCCTTCAACAAAGTTATCGAAGGTATTGTCTCTTTTTAATTGTGGATCGATATGTAATTTTTGAATGCCTGGAATGACAAACGGATTTTTTATGGTATTAACATCAGCATTAAATGGTGTTGATATGGGACGATTGTTTAGTTTTAAATTGTTATTTGTTGGATAGTTTACCGTTAAGGAATTGGAATCGGGTTGTTGATCACTCATCACCACATTGTATTCTAATTTTGCATTTTTTCCAATCACTTTGCGTAGTGTCTTCCTTAAAATGTCTATGTACTGCTCCTCTAGGTATTCATAAAAAAACGGACTTGGAACTTGAATGGTTAAAATTTCGCCTTCCAGTTTTAATGCCTTAATAGGTTCAAACCAAGTGCGGTAACTTAGCGGTTGAACATTATCCTTAATAATAGATAAGCAGTCATTCCAAATTTGATGATATTCTAAATTCATTGCGGGTGTTTTCAATAGCGGGTTAAAGGATCAATATTTAGCGGTTATTCTAAATCCATTACAAAAGTGTGAAAAAAAAAGCTGAAAAAAAACTGTTCATTCACTTGTTTTATAGCATTAAATCTCAACGACGTAGTATCCAGAGCATAAAAAAAAATATTTTTTTTAAATTGATTATAGTGTTGATATCCAGCAGGTATGCTTGGTTGTAGCTCTTTAAAAAGCTGATTTACAATTTGTTTTTTAAATTAAAAATTTGATAACATGTAAACTGTATTTTCGCATAAATTATATGTTAAAAAAGGATCTTTGTTATAAGTAGTAAAACAATATGAAAATATGAAATAATAATTTAATTGGATCGACTCTTAATTGAACTTACACTTATGATAATCGATCGTTAGACTATGTTTTAGTACATTTTATTAAAATTTAATGATTTGAATTGACTTGATTTGAATTTTTTAATAATCTTATTTTAGGCAATACTATTCATAGAGGTCTTAATATCTTAATTCAGAAAAAACATTGTTTCATAAAATAGTACATATGTTGAGTTGCTAGGCCTTTGTGTTTTACAAAACATTTGGCGATATCATCACTGCAGCTTTTAAAAAGCCATTTTTTTGAAGGTTTCCTTCTTCCCTCCAATAAAAACAACGGGAAATGAGCCCTTAAATTTGCTTTGGAGCTGATTTTTATTCTTTAAGGCTTCAGTATAATTCTGGGTGAATCCGGTATAATACTTATAGAGTCCTTTTTCGAACAATTGAAAGTAGTATTGGTTTGGTCCCAGGTTTAACTCTTCGCTCGATACGATTTTATTGCTGGCTATAATTTGAGTGGCATACCAATTTTCGGTTTTAATCCGATCGTCCATAGTGGGCTCCATAATTTCAGGAGTAATGACTGTTTGTTCCTGCTGATGGTTAACATGGACTGTAATGCCTGAGCGTTCATCCGTTCTTTGTTTGTACGAGGAAAAGGCTTTTCCAATTGCGTTGGCCAATTCTGTTCGGTTGAGATCGTTTTCGATGTACTTTTTTTCATTTGGATTACTAATGTAGCCCAATTCGATGAGGATACTTGGCATAACCGTTTTACGGAGCACCAAAAAACCAGCTTGTTTTACACCCCTGCTTCGTCGCTTGGCCTGGGCGATAAAGCTGTTTTGAACCTGATCGGCAAAATAACGGCTTTGTTCTAAAAACTCGTTTTGAATTAATTCAAACATAATATACGATTCTGCTGAATTCGGATCAAAACCTTCGTAGCGTGTTGAATAATCATCTTCCAATAGGATGACTGAGTTTTCTAATTGAGCAACCTTTAAATTGTCTTCACTTCGGTGATTCCCAAGAATGTATGTTTCAGACCCATAGGTGGATTCTGATGTGTAGTAATTCACATGCAGCGAGATGAAAAGGTCGGCTTTGTGTTTATTCGCAATATTGGCACGTTCGTCCAGCGGAATAAATACGTCTTTTTCGCGGGTGTAAATGACCTTTACGTTAGGGAATTCCTTTTTAATGTATTCACCTACCTTTAAGGCAACATCCAGCACAATGTCTTTTTCAAGAAGTTTGCCCATTGATGTGCCCGGATCCTTACCTCCATGGCCCGGATCAATGACTACGGTGTTGAGTATTAGATCGGAATTCTGTGCAAATGAAGACGAATACATGCAAAATACCAGAATGAAAAAGGGCAAGTATATATTCCTTAACATTTTTTGACTCTTTAGCAATAATAAATAGTTGAAGATATAGTTTATTTTAAGAATGGTGAAAAGTAATGCATTGAATTTTTTTAAACAAGGTTTACTGTGTCAAATTCCTCTATTCAATACCAGCAGAACAGAATTTTAGTTTATTTTTGAGCCTTAATACCGTATCTATTGAGAATAAGCAAATACATATTTATTTTAAGCTTTTTATTGGGAATAACAATAAGCGCCTTTTCACAAAATGAGGTGATGCTTACTGATTCTGCTTTAGTGGCTAAAGGATTGACCGTTATTAACGATTCCATATCAGCCCCATTGAAAAAGAAAAAGTCTATTATTGAATCGCCAATCGATTATGATGCAAGCGATTCAATAGCGATCTCCATGGAGAATGGACAGCAAATTGTTCATTTATATGGTGGAGCTAAAATTAAATATGGCAGTATTGAACTTACGGCAGCTTATATTTCGGTGAATTTCGACACCAAGGAGATGTTTGCACGGGGCGTGGAAGACTCAACCGGAACAGTCACTGGGAAACCGCATTTTATGGAAGGTACCGAAGAGTTTGATTGTTCCACTTTACGCTACAATTTTATTAGTGCAAAAGGATTCACCGAAGATGTGGTCACAAAACAAGAAGATGGAACCGTTCGTAGTGCCAGAGCTAAAATGATGAGCAAGGATATTTACTGCATGGTGGATGGTAAGTATTCTACCTGCGACGCTGAGCATCCTCACTTTTATTTAAACATGACCAAAGGAAAAGTGATTAAAGATAAAGCCATAATTACCGGCCGTTCTTATTTGGTGTTAGAAGATTTTCCCATTTATTTTCCATTTTTGCCTTACGGATTTATACCTACTTTTAATAAATCATATTCTTCAGGGGTGATCATACCCTCATACGGTGAAGAACGACAATATGGTTTTTATTTAAAGAATGGTGGTTTTTATTGGGCTGCCAGTGATTATTTCGATTTGAAAGTTACCGGCGACGCCTACACTTCCGGAAAGTGGGCCTTGAATGGCGAGACCAGTTATCGTTTGAGGTATAAATTTTCAGGAAATTTCAGGTTGAGTTATTCTAAATCGGTGACAGGAACCAAGGGGTTTGGCCAGACCTCTATTCCAAACTTTAGTGTGACCTGGAGCCATAGCCAGGATGCGAAGGCAAATCCTTCGCAAACAATTTCTGCTAACGTCAACTTTTCGTCCAGTGGTTACGATAAGGAAAATAGTTACGAAGATCCAACAAAGTCGGTACAGAACTCAAAATCGTCTACTGTTTCGTATCGTAAAACCTTCCAGAATACACCTTTCAGTTTAACGGCCAGTATGCGGGCCAGTCAAAATACAAAAAATCAAACGGTTTCGGTCACACTTCCTTCCATGACACTGAACATGAAAAGTATTCAACCGTTTAAGGCGAAAAAAAGTGTTGGCGGCAAGAAGTGGTACGACGATTTTAAGCTCTCCTATTCAGCACAAATTGAAAATAAGATCAATACCACGGAGGCTGAATTGTTCAAAACACCATTCTCTCAATGGGAAAAATCGGTAAAACACAATTTGCCCATTACCTGGCCATCTTTTAAAATATTGAATTACATCAATGTAGTTCCATCGATAAGCTATAATGAAAGTTGGTATTTCGATTATACTGAAAAATATTGGACCGATGGTTATTATGTTACGGATACCGAATTTGGAACACAAAAATGGGTTTCGGGTGAAGTGAAGGAAATTAGTAAAGATGGTTTTAAACGGAATTATTCAGGTTCCTTAAGTCTGGGGAGTAGTACCACCCTTTATGGATTGTATAACATGAAAAATCCCAACTGGCGACTGAAAGCCATTCAGCACAAAATTGACCCCAGTTTGAGCTTTAGTTATAATCCTGATTTTAGTGATGTTGACAACTTTCCTTTTAACGAAATGGTGCAGGTGGATTCTTTAGGTAATTACGAAAAATACAATATTTTTGGTTTATCCTCGCCGCAGAAAAGCGGCTCCATTAACTTTGGAATGGACAACCGGGTTGAAATGAAACTGCTGAACGACAAAGATACCACGGCCACTGAAAAATTTAAAAAAGTGGCGATTTTGGATAATTTCGGTATCCGGAGTTCTTACAATTTGAGAGCTGATTCCTTGAATCTGAATGTTTTTTCAATTAATGCACGGACCAAAATTGCAGGGACTACTATTAGCATAACCGGTTCGGTTGATCCTTATCAACTCAATGACAGAGGGGACAGAAGAATCAATCAATTTATGTGGAACGATGATACACGTAAAGGATTGGGGCGTTTGGGGCGACTCACTAATATCAGTACCGGTTACGGTTTTAGCTATTCATCGGACAAGTTTAAAAAGAAGCAGGAGGCCAAACGGAAGGAGCAGGGTTTAACCAAGGAAGAGGGAGAAGTTGGTTTTAGTAATTATACGCCTTTTAATATGCCGTGGCGCATCAGTGCGAACTATACCTTTAACTATTCCAATACTACTGGTACACCACGTTTGACTCAATCGGTGAACCTGAACGGAGGAATTGATTTAACCACAAAATGGAAAACAACCTTTTCATCGGGTTTCGATTTTGTGGCCATGAAGATGACCCACACCAATGTTTCGATTACCCGCAACTTGCATTGCTGGACCATGTCGTTTAATTTTGCCCCCATTAGCACCACGCCATTTTATACCTTTACTTTAAGTGCCAATGCATCGATGTTAAAAGATCTGAAGGTGAATAAAACCGATCGCGACTATTATTAATTTAATCTCATAGCTCATGAAACGAATCATTTCAACACAAAAAGCACCGGCTGCCATTGGGCCATATAGTCAGGCTGTAGAAGCGAATGGTACGCTATATATTTCGGGTCAGGTACCCATTAATCCGGAAACCGGCAAGGTTGATGTAACAGGTATCACTGATCAAACCGTTCAGGTGATGAAAAACATTGGCGCCATTTTAAACGAAGCCGGTTATTCCTATGCCGATGTGGTAAAATCCACCTGTTTTTTAAGCGACATGTCGAATTTTAAAGCCATGAATGAGGTATACGGAAAGTATTATGCTGAAAATCCACCGGCACGTGCCGCTTTTGCCGTGAAAGAATTACCGCTTGGTGTTTTAGTCGAAATTGAATCGATTGCTGTAAAAGCATAGGACTACTTCTTCCTCCTGCATGATTTTAGCTTGTGGAGTTTTCACTTGCGTTTTAACGTTTATGCTTATAAGGTTTTGCCACACGTCGAAACCTTAACCCGACAACCTTTCATTTTCAGTGACACTTTTGAAATAAAATATAAAGCAGATACAGTGGAGGTTTGGGATATTTTTTTCATCCACTACAATGGAAATGTTTATCTAAGGGAGTTTTCGAGACAAGACTACATGAGAGCATTTAAAAACATATCATCGGCAACAGCAAGTCGAGATTTGAAAAATGCGGTTGAAAATGGAGATATCGAGAAATATGGAGATAAAAGAACAACAAAATACAGATTCATAACTTAGAAATGATCATCATGTTTTTAAAGTTCCAGATTTACAATACCATGACATAGTAAATTTTTGTCACAGATCATTTCTCGTTGGCAACTATAACTAAAATGCAGTACATAGATGAAAAAATTCCTTAAAATAGTGTTGTTCTTTTTGAGTTCAAACAATCTGTTTGGGACTGCTCAAATTCCAGACTTAATTATTTACAATGGAGATACGCTTTCATTGTATAGTTGTCCATTAAATTCATTTTCAAACCAAGACTTGATTACACCTCAAATATTATTTGGAAGTAGTGGATGCTTTTACACTGCTTGTTGGAGGAATTATGTTGCAACATGGGAGATCATTGATAAGGAATTATACCTGGTTGAGATTAGAAATGCATGTTATCCGACAACAATGACCGGTGTAAATGTTTCATTTAAGGCTGGTAATGATAATGATAGTATTGGTAACGAATACGCAGACTTGAAAGTGCTATTTCCTCAACGATTTAAAAATGGAAAAGTAAAAGCAGATTGGGTGGAGGGGAAACTGATTTCACCCCAAGGAAAATTGTTATATTATTTTCATGATGGTTTTGAAAGTATTTATGAAACTGAACTTGAGTTTACGTTGGAGAAAGGAAGCTTGCTGGAAAGAAAAATACTGGATAACTCAAAAACTAAGCAATCAAAATACTCAACGGACCAAAAACTTTTAAAGGAATTTATAGCTAACAATATTGAACGCAAAAATTTGCCTAAATCTGATACAATAATAAGACGAGTTTATGTGCAAATTATTTCTTCAGATGAAAATGGAAAGATTGATAGCGTAAATATTGCTCGTGGAGTAAATGGACTTTATGATAATGAAGCAATTCGAGTTGTTAAATCGATACCCGAATGGGATGTGATTTACAGGCATGGAGAAAAAATTAATCAAGAATGGACACTTCCGATTATCTTTGATTTAACAGATGATGAAATAAATTGATTATATGGAATTGACCAAACAACAAGTTGATATAATTAATTCGACTGGGAACATCAAAATAAATGCAGTGGCCGGATCCGGAAAAACCACAACAATCATTGAATATGCAAATGCCCGACCCAAAAACAGCAAAATACTTTATCTTGCCTTTAATCGATCTGTCAAATTAGAAGCAACAAAAAAATTCAAAGAAAGAGGCCTTTCTAACGTACAAGTTGAAACGGCACATTCTCTTGCTTATAAAGCCGTTGTATTTCGGCATAATTATAAGGTGCGGCATCAAGGTTATAAAACACACGAAATCGCCGAATTGCTACACCTGGAAGGAAATGGGGAAAAGCTGGCTGAATTTGTCATTGCAAATCACATCAATAAATTCATTACCTATTTCTGTAATAGCGATAAACTAAAAATTCAGGATTTAAACTATCTTGAAGTAGTTGCCGACGAAAAAGCAAAATCATTTGTCACAACCTTCTACCATTATATTGAACAGAATACCCGCCTTCTTTTGAGTAAAATGGATAAGGGCGAAATTGAAATTATTCATGATTTTTATTTGAAGAAATTTCAACTGGCCCAACCCAAACTGGCCTACGATTACATACTTTTCGATGAAGGTCAGGATGCATCACCAACAATGCTTGATGTTTTTTTCAAGCAGGATGCGACAAAAGTAATCGTTGGAGACTCGCATCAACAAATATATGGTTGGCGGTATGCTGTAAATTCATTAGAAAAATCAGATTTCAAAACGTATCAATTGTCTACAAGTTTTCGCTTTGGTCAGGATATCGCGAATCTTGGTATGGAAGTTTTGAATTGGAAGAAACATTTATTTGAATATGAATCGGTATCAATAACCGGAAAAGGGACAACGAAAGAACATAAAACGAAGGCCGTTTTAGCAAGAACGAATCTTGGACTATTGTTAAAAGCAATTGAATACATCACCGAAAAGAAAAGGATAAAACACATTTATTTTGAAGGAAATATCAATTCCTATACCTATGCCGATGAAGGGGCATCACTTTATGACATATTGCATCTTTATAATGGAAAACACCGATTAATAAAAGACAGACTAATTAGGTACATGTCAAAACAACTTGGACGGACAAAAGGGGCAATTTGGTCAAGAATAAAAAAATTAGAATTGGTAGAACTTTATGGCTAAAAATAAAAAGAACCCGGCTCTTCAGGGAGCGGGGAACTAACTATTTTCTCTTTCAAGTGATTCCTGCTGCAGAAATCAGCTAACAATACTAATTGTTCTAATTATGGATGCCACATAAAAAAGTGGGCATTGGTAATTGCAAATCGAAATAAAACGGAAACCATTTTGAGTATGGTGTAAATTGGAACTTTCGATTTTCTGAAACATAAAACCTTTCTATTTTGAACCAATAAAATCAGTGCTTATTACAATTGCTGAATAGGGGATTAAAACATCGGCTTCGTTTTCGGCAGTGATAAAAACTTTGCTTGGACGAAAAGCGCTTACTGTTTCGAAGGATGCTTTCAATTTACTTGAAAATGCACCTGTTGAGCTAACAATTTGACCAATGTTGGTGTTGATGGTGTCATTTGTCACCATCCATACGACATAGGCATTTTTCGCAGGTTGAAGGTTTTTTGATTGGGCAAGATTGTTAATGTTCACCTTAATGGCAAAGTTATTATTTCCATCTTCCTTGATGATGACTTTGCCTTTAGCTGCCGGAACTACTGCCGACTGTAAAAACATGGCTCTAGTGGCGCATGAACTAAATGCGAATACCACTATTACCGTTGCTATGGCCAAAAAGATATTTGGTGCCATTTTATTTCCTGTTATTTTCATTCGAGTATTTATTATTGTTAATTGTTTTATTCCGTTTCATCGAAAACCTCATCGCTAATTCCTGAGAATATTTCGGCAATCTTTTGGTTGATAAATGGGGTGGATATGAATTCAACAAACATCTCTGTTAAAAAGTCATTAAAGGGGCGTTTTTCCCCAAATTTTTGCTCCAGGATATAGTTTGTTGATTTGTTCAATACTCTTTTAGAAAGGTTCAGTATGGCTCTTTTGTTATTTTGTGGTGATTTGCTATTGCTTTTCTCTTTTTTTGGAGCAGGAATAAAAATTAGTTTTGTCAACTCTTCGAAAGAGTGATTTAATATTTCCTCGCTGTTTGTTTTTTCGGCTTTCAATTGCTTTATTTTCAATTGAAGTTCAGCTCTTTGAGACATTTCAATGTTTTCCATTCTGAACTATTTTATTGTTCTTTTTTTGATGACATCATTTCTTGTATTATTTTCTCTCGAACGGGATTAATCAATAGTTTTTTTCGACCAATGATCAGTACTATTCCCAGCAAAAGGTAGAATCCGGCAACCATACCAAATCCCAGATAATTGTTACCAAAAAGATCTGACAGATAAAAGCAAATTCCCAGACTTAAAAAGAAAGCAAATAAAAGGACAATTATCCCTATAACGACCTTACTGATTAATTCGGAGACCAATGCAGAAGCACTATCGGTTGCTTCAAGTTTGAATAATTCAATAGATGTAACTGTATAGCGTTTAAGGTCTTCGATGAGGTCTTCGATTTTTTCAAGATGAAATTGCATATTCTTTGTGTTTAATTTGAAATTCAGTTTCCGGTCATTTAAACAGGCGATCAACCGGGAAGTGAAAACTTCTCGACGGATCGCTTCTCTGTAATGAGTTTTAAAGAGCTTCTGCTTTCGATTTAATTGTATCTTTTACATCATCCATTTTATCTTTTGCCGCATTTTCGAGATCTCTCACTTTACGACGCATGGCGACGGCCTCTTTTTTCATCTTTTTTTTGAGGTCATGTGCAATGTCTTGTGCTCCATTAGAAATATTGCTCCTGGTTTTACTCCCTTTGTGTGGGGCAAATAAAATTCCAAGTGCTGCTCCGGCAAGTGCTCCTATGAGCAATCCGCCTATTAAACTGGCTGTGTGTTTTGAAGATTCCATAATAATAATTTTAAAATTGTGAATAATTTCTGTTTTGTCTCTTTATTGTAATATACACATTTATGTGCTTAATTACTAAATAATCGGTATCCTATTGTTCCCTGATACCAAATATTTTTATAGCGTGGGGTGGTTGAAGTTCCGTCTCCGTTGTTGTTTTGAAGATCCAAGCCAATTCTTGCCCCAATCACCAATTGGTCCAGGTTGATGTCTACTCCGCCAACAAAGCATAAGGTGTTTTTGCGAATATTGTCATTGGTAAACGCTTGCTCGTCGACGATATTGAGGAGCTCATTTTCAAACTTGTAGGTCTCTTTTAGCAAAAATGAAAACTGAGGACCGGCCAGTATGGTGACCATACTCATCGGTTTTACGGCTAAAAATATCGGCACATCAATAAAATTTGATGTACGGCTATAGTTATAAGCACTTCCAAGTAAGTTTCCCGATCCCTTGTATCCTTTTTGAGAAAAGAGAAATTCGGGTTGGATGCCTAAAAGTTCTCCAATTGGAAGGGTCGCGAAAACACCTGTAACCAAACCTAATTTTGTGTCTGCAGTAAAATTCTCATCTTCGGTATCGTATACATTGGATAGATTTCCTCCTAATTTTAAACCAAGCAGAGCCTGTGCGCTACCCGTGTTTGCCATAAAGGCAAGAGCGGCAATGAGTAGTGTTATTTTTTTTAGTTTTTTCATTTTGTGTTTATTATTGTGGTGTTATTTGTTAGTGATTTAAGCCTTATTCCCCCTTATGATTCGAAGCAAAATTGAGATGATGGCGATAACAAGAAGGATGTGAATCACGCTTCCCAAATTCAAGGCAAAAAATCCCAATGCCCATATAATTATCAGGATTACTGCGATTGTGTACAGAAGATTACCCATAGTGATTATTTTTTAAAAAGTTGGTTTATTGTATGGATCAAAGGTGAGGTTCTTTGACCTGTAAAGTGTTACATCGCTTGAAGGAATTGTTACACATTTCCCACTTTATCATCTTCGGCCCTTTTGGTTATCGTGCTTTTTTTGTTCTTCGATGTTGGTGTAAAGGTGAAGCTATTTGACAGAAGACGTCTTACACATTGAACGCAATAAGTTACATGTTTTACAGTTCTTTAATTGGAGGCCAATACCTATAAACCCTCAACAAAAAGTCCAATTTCATTGAATTGGTGTTTATTCAATTAACTTTAGTGCATGAGAAAAATAATTGTGTATGTTTTTTTGTTTTTTGCTCCCGTAATCAATAATGCCCGTGTTGTTGAAAATATTGTGGTAAGTGTTGCCCCTATTGATTCATACTTGTGTAATTCAAACTTACTTAATTAGTCCGTAAACATCGGGAAGAAAGGTGACATGATTATTGATCACATTCACTGTAGTGTACAGGATGTAGGTTGGTATTTTTTTAGGTAGAATAATGGTGTTCGACTTCGTATCTTTTTTCCCGGCAAATAATTCCTTCATATCTATTGTGTCAGGTAGAAATGCATTGGCTAAGCCTAGAGGGTTTTCTAAGCGGATGCAGCCATGGCTCAGGAATCGATAGTTCTTTTTAAATGCAGTTTGGTTGCTGGTATCGTGCAAATATATACTGAATGGATTCTCCAGATTAAATTTTATGACTCCCAATGAGTTACCCGAACCAGTTGCCTGACGAAAATAATAGGGAAAGTTTTGTGCAGTGTAGGTTTCCCAATTTAACAAGGAGTCATTAACTGCAAATCCTTTAGCATCCACCACATCAAAATTATGCTTCTCCAGATAGCTTGAATCCTTTTTAATTTTAGGTAACAATTCGTTCACCGCAATTTCACGGGGGACATTCCAGAAGGGGAAGGTGACAAAACCGGTTATATACGATGCAATGGTTGGCGTCTGTCTCGATTTCGCTCCGGGAACTGTGCGCATTTTCATTGCCGGTATATCATCTTTATAATAGATGGCTTCTGCGGCGGCAATGTTCACGAACATGTACTCCGATTGATGATTAACACTTAGGAATTTGCGATAATTCATGGCAACAATAAGCGCTTTATATTTCAAGGTGTCATTGACCGTGATGGAATCGTTCAAATACTTTTTCAAAATCGAATACTCAGCGTCCTTGCATTCGAGAAGGCTTACAAATTCGGAAACAATTTTTCCTGTTTTGAACTTTCGTAACTGATAAATATAGACCGAATCACGAGGAATGGTCACTTCATCATAATCGAATTTGATGCTGCCCTGTTGCAATTCTTTTAAGAAGTTTAAAACCAAGCCGGTTATTTGTTGATCGGTTTTGTTTTTTAAGCTATCGTTCATCTCCTTTATGTTGACCAATGCAAGCCGAAGTTGATCGATTTGGAGTTGATCCGAAACAAACCCAAAACTATTTGCTGATTCCATTTCGGTAAGCCACTCGGCTGCCTTTTTTCTATCTTTTTTCGACGAGCACCAAAAAAATGATCGCTGATTGTCGGTATAAAACTTCTGCACCATCGGATCGGTCGAAGTAATGACTACGGGTAGGTGTTGTTTGGTGCAACTAAAGGCAAAAAAACAACTTATTGTAATGACGATTATAGTGATTTTGGTTAAGGCCATGATTTCGTTTTTTAATAAGAATAAGCTAAAGGTAGTTTACCAATCATCGAAAACATTGCAGAATAGCAGGGAAGAGTTACATCAATCACACATCTCATTGTGTCGTTAATTGGAATGGATTATGATTGCTGCCTTATTTGAATTCAACTGTTGCAGGCTTTCCAATTTCAAAATCACGTAGTCCAAAATCGGTTGTTTTGTATGCGTTCAGTTTAAATATATTTTGTCCAATACCGGGAATGAAGGGATAGAATGAAATGGCTAGTTGGAAGGTATTTAAAACCAAATCTTCGTTTTTAATTAAAACCCCAATCCCAATTTGCGAATAGATTTTGCTGCGACTGAAACTGGATTCTGTATTTCCAAGCATGCCCAAAGAACAGGTCATAAATGGACCAAACCGGAAACCGATAAAATTCCATGGGGCATACGATTGTGTTTGCAAGGTCAGAATCAGTTTTCGGGTTCCATGTACCGTTGCATTTTTAAATCCATCTAAGCCATAACCTTCATTAAAAAATAAACTATCGGACGATAAGCCATTTATGCTGAAGGTGACTTGAGGTTTAACAAATTGTCTGAATTTCCATTTACCTATTTCTATTAATCCTGTAAAGTAAATAGCATCTGCAATAAAGGCACTTTGTTCGGTATGCAAGGCACTAAAAAATGTACCGTATTCTATATTGGTACTCAAATATCCCCACGAATGGTAATTACCCAGCGAAAAACGGGCGCTTAAATAATACCTGCCGATGGCCTTCTTTTCCTGATATCCTCCCGTTAGGCTGAAAACTTTTCCAATGGGAACATCTTCGGTTATACCGTATTTAAAAATGTATTTGTCTTGCACATATTTTCGTGTTGATAGGCCAATGCTTGCCAGGTAGAAGTTTTCGTTAATATAAAAATGCAATGGGTCTGCTTCTTCTGTTGGATTTTCAGCATAACTAATTTTCAAAAAGCGTAGAGAAGAAACAAAATTTGTGGCCCGTTCATTTTCAGAATTCCCTTTGGACAACTTCAGGGCATAGCCAGCCCAGTATTCGTATGTGCTATTTTTGAAGTTCAGCAGCACAATGTCAGAATAGGCGCTGCGAATAGAATCGTTGTAAAATTGTTGTATAAATGTTGTTCCTCCAGCCCATTTCGTTAAGGGTGAAAAAAACGGACGGTTAAAAGCGATGCTTCTGTTTGAATAGTGATTTCCGACCATCTGGTAGTTGAATGTTCCGCTGATAAATGTATTGCTGATTGTTGGGATGTAATAGTTTGTTTGAAATGAATTATATTGCCCTGCTGGGTTTAATGTTAAGTTGTTTTGGAATACGTGTCCCCATCCTAATAAATTATTTTCAGTTAGGCTGAAATCATTTTGTGTAGCAGATATTGAGGCTGTTGGAATGAAGCTCCAACCATCTAAGGTACGGATAATAACATCGACTGAGTCAGAATCTTCTGAGGAAGATTTAACAGTAAATGATACATCCCGGATATATTCATTACTGCGCACCAAACGTTCAGACTCTCTGATCAGCAATGAATCGAAGGCTTGTTTTTCCTTTATTAGCAGCTGGTTTCGGATGGTGGCATCTTTCGATTTTATGTGATAGTTGTTTCCGTTTCTCGATATGAAATTCCGGGCTACTTCAATAGTATCGGCAATTGGATTTTTGAATGGATCGAGCGTTTCGATTGTAATGTGTCTGATAATTTTTCCATCGAAAGCACTGTATGGTTTTTGAATCAGTTTCTTATAGCCAATCCGTTTAGTCCTGTATTTTTTTGTTTCGGGTAATGCTCGTTTATAAAAGTACCTGTAAAAGAAAGCTGTAAACTTGCTTTGATCAGGTTCGGATTCAATAATCTTACAAATTGAATCCGTTTTTTCAATAGCTTGTTGTGCAAGTGCAAAATCGCCGACCAACATCAATACAAACAAAAGCAAGAAAACAGGCCTTAAGCACATGATAACTAGTCATTATTTAAATTTTTATTCCGGTTAAACTTCTTTATTTTTCCTTTTCTTTTTCCTCTTCTTTTGCCTTTTTAAGTAGCTCAGCTTCTTTCTTCTTTTTTCGTTCGAAGTATCCTTTGAATAAGAAATTTTCCTTTGCTGCATTCATATTTTCATCTAAACCTTTACTGCTGCTTTTCAGGTTCATTAAGGTTTCATTGATCACATTAGCAAGAGCGGTGTCCTGAACCAGCATGCCAAGTGTGCCTTGTCCACTATTAATCATCACCATAATATCGGCAAGTTGTGCTGTTATAATTTCTGAATTGACTGCCGATACCTTCAAACTTGCTACCAAGGTGTCAATTTCAATCTGCACTCCGGAAGCCATTTGCTGTAAATCTTCAGCTAAAAACTCTTCGTTATTTTGTTGATTTATTGTTTCAATGGGGCGGTAATTACGTGTTCTTTTTTCCTTTTCATCTCCGTTTTCTAGATCTTTAAAATATCCTCTGAACAGAAAATTGTGTTTTGCCGCTTCTAATATTTCGTCTAAACCCTGAGAGCTGTACTTCATGTTCTGCATTGTTTGGGCAAGGTCATTTGCAATGCTTGAGTCCCTGATCACTTTGCCAAGTGTTCCATGCCCACTGTTGATTTGGCCTAGAATCTCAGAAATTTGTTTGGAGCTATTTTTCAGGTTTACAGTAGATTCACTAAGATCCTGAGCAATAGTTACGTCATTGATTAGTCGGCCAAGTGTGCCCTGTCCGCTATTTACCTTAATCAAAATCCCGGCAAGTTGATCCGTAATTATTTCAACACTACCTGCCGATTTTTGTATACTCGCCATAATGGCATCGGTTTCAATTGGTTCATTGGACTCAATATGTTGCCCATGTTTTGCCACCTTTGAGTTAGAGCCTCCCTGAGTAAGCACCACAACACGGTCGCCAATAATTCCACTGGAGCCAATGGTGGCCTGGCAGTCTTCCTTTATAAATTGCTGTACACTTTTATTCACCATCAGATCAATTTGCACCGTTGAATCGTTGAGAAAAGCGATGTTATCAACAGTACCAACATTAATTCCGGCGAAACGGATATTGCACCCAACTTCTAATCCGCTAATGTTATGAAAATCGGCAGTTAATTTAAAAACAGGATTAAATAAATTTTTTTGTTTCCCCAGAATAAACAGAGTCAATAGAAAAAGTACCACTCCTCCTATAATAAACAGTCCTAATCGTATTTTAAATTTAGGTGTATGTGTATCCATCTTTTTACGGTTTTAATTTTTAGGCTTTTTAAAATCATTTTTAAAGAATGATTTAATTAATGGGTCGTCTGAGCATTCAAATTCTTCAATTCCTCCATCTTTATAAATCAATCCTTCTTGCAGCATAAGCAAACGGTCGGCAGTAGCGCGTGCACATTCAATATCGTGCGTGATAATGATTGAGGATGTTTTATATTTTTTCTGGACTTCGTTAATGAGTAGGCTTATTTCACCCGATGTTACCGGGTCGAGCCCTGTTGTAGGTTCGTCGTACAACATGATCATCGGGTCAACAACAATGGTTCGTGCCAGGCTGATGCGTTTTTTCATTCCCCCCGACAGTTGTGAAGGCATTTTAAACAAGGCATCGGATAAACCTACATTCTCTAAAACCTCTTCAATTTTTTCATCCATTGCCTTTTGTGTCATTCCTTTTTTGATTCTTCGGAGAGGGAATTCCAGATTTTGCTTCACATTCATGGAATCATATAGTGCGCCACTTTGGAATAGAAAGCCAATCTTCTTTCTTAGCTCGTCCATTTCTTTTCGATGTAATGTGTCTACATTCTCCCCGAGCACAACGATGGATCCTTCGTCAGGCATTAATAAACGAACAATGCATTTGATGAGCACCGATTTGCCTGAACCTGATTTCCCGAGAACGACAAGGTTTTCACCCTTAAAAAGTTGAAGCGACACATCTTTCAATACCTCTTGACGACCAAAACCTTTCCTGAGATTGTTGATTTCAACAACCGTTTCTTTGGTTGTTTTTCCAGAAATTGATATGTCTGCGTCTCTTTCCATTTTTCTTGTTACTTGTTTCTTGACACTCGGTAATTCTCCGATTCTCCTTCTAATCTTCTCAGTCTGCAGTTCTCAGTCTGCAGTTCTCAGTCTGCAGTTCTCAGTCTGCAGTTCTCAGTTCTCAGTTTGTCTCCAGTCCTCCGTCTTCCGTCTTTCGTCTTTCGTCTTCCGTCTCCCGCCTGTCCACCGAAGCTTTAGCGCAGGAGGATCTTCCGTCTTCTAAATCAACATATCCGTGATCTGAACAGCAACCATGTCAATTATAATTACCAATAATGAGGCCACCACCACTGCTGAATTGGCTGCTTTACCTACGCTTTCGGTACCGCGTCCGGCGTTATATCCTTTATAACATCCCACTAAACCAATAGCTGCACCAAAAAAGAACGTTTTAACAATGGATGGTAAAAAATCGATCACTTCCAAATGTTTAAATGCTTTTGAGATAAACAGGACAAAAGTGATGTCTCCCTTAATGTTTGCACCAACCCAGCTGCCCATTACTCCTAATGCGTCGGCATACAATACCAACAGGGGCAACATGAGTGTTGCGGCCAGTACTCTGGTAACCACTAAAAATCGCATGGGATTCGTTGATGAAACTTCCATGGCGTCAATCTGTTCGCTTACTTTCATGGAGCCTAATTCGGCACCCAGTCCGGAGCCTATTTTCCCAGCACAAATCAACGCGGTGATTACCGGGCCAATTTCCCGTATCAGCGATATGGCTACCATGCTGGGCAAAAGACTAACTGCACCGAAATCATCTAGCACAGGGCGCGATTGAATGGTCAATACCAGTCCCATTATTGCTCCTGTAATTGAAATCAGAGGCAATGACTTATAGCCTATCTGATAACACTGCCGGAGAAACTCCTTGAATTCAAAATCGCGCGAAAAGGTTTCTTTAAAGGTTAGCGACATGAACAGGATGAAATTGGCAATTTCGACCAAAAAGACATTTGCTTTTTCAGTTCTTTCAATCGACTTTTTACTTATTTTTATGGAGGTATTCCTTGGGTTTGGCATAACTTTCATGACCAGATATATTCTTCTCTTTTTGAAAAGTTTATTTTTAATTTACCTTAAATAGTTATAGCTATTCGAATGCCGAAAACGATGATTTTTTAGTATTCTTTTCGATTAAAGGGCTTCAATTAGCTTATGCAATTCTTCTTTGGTTTTGCCAAGCTTCACCTGAAGACGTCCAAACATCTCCTCCTTTTTACCTTCAACAAATAGTAGATCATTGTCGGTTAATGTGGCGAATTTCTGTTTGAGTTTGCCTTTTTGCTCATTCCAATTCCCACTAATTTGTGTCGAGTTCATTTTTAAGTAGTTTAATTTGCGAATGATTTTTTACAGTGTAAAGGTGAGTTAATCAAGATGCAAAAGCATTACAGAAATCTGGCAAAGAGTTACAAGATTCACATGTTTGTTGGATTCAATATCTTTGAAAGGAAATTTCTAAGTGCGATTTTAATCCAGATTTTCATCAATGCCGGTCGATACGTTGGTAGGGATAATTAAAAGTACACATATTGAAAGAATATTGAAAGTCGGAAGCTTTTAGATCTATCTTATAGACCCCAGGTTGATCTGAATTGGGTTTATTTTTTAGTATTGCACGTCACCACTGATGTCGAAAAATAAATTATCACTGGGAGTCATTATTATTCATAAAGTCGAAGCTTGTTTTGAAGTGTGATAATTTCATCTTGCATTTTGTTCATTTGTTGTAACAAATGGGTGATGGTTTCAATTCCTTCGAGGTTGATATCCAGTTCGTAATGGAAATGCACAAATTGTTCTAATTGCCGAAGCTGTTCGTTGTTGATAAACGAATGATCATCATCGATCGTAATTTCAATCAACCCATTTTGTTGAAGTGAACTGACAAATGAAATTTCAATGTTGTGACTTCCACAGAAATCGCTGAGTGGTATTAATTTTTGTGCTTGCATCCTTTCCATTTTTATTGTTGCATTTTAGCTAACTCTGCAAAGATTACTTTTTGTTTTTCGGTAAGGTTTGTTGGAATTTTTACAGAAAAGGTAATGATCAAATTACCATATTTCCCTTCATTTTTATACACTGGGAATCCTTTACCCGTCAGCTTTATCTTGCTTTCGTTTTGTGTTTCAGGTTTCACTTTAAGTTTTACTTTTCCGCTAAGGGTATCAATAGTTATTTCGCCTCCCAATATTGCAGTATATAAATCGACGTCGATTGTTTCGTAAAGATTATTGTTTAATCGTCTAATCGTTGGATGATTGGCAATTATAAAAGTGATGTATAAATCACCATTGGGCCCACCATTCCTTCCGGATCCACCATGCCCGGCAATTTTAATGGTTTGCCTATTTTCAATTCCTGCCGGGATTGTAATCCTGATGTTTTTCCCATTCACTGTTAATGTTTGTTTGTGGGTTTTATAGGCATCTATGAGCATGAGTTGTAACTCGGCATTAAAATCTTCGCCTCTGTATTTTACTTGCCTATTTCTACCAGCATCACTTGAACCTCCAAACATCGATTCAAAGAAATCGGAAAAATCATTTCCCGATTGAGCTCCTGAAAACCTTGTTTTTGATTTCTGTTGGCGATGCCTTTTTATCAATGCCTAATAACTTATAATAGTCTACAAATTCCATTTGCTCTTGAATAATGGTTATCTATCTTTAAAGAAAGCCGAATCGGTATTCCTCTTTTTATCCGTTGAACAATACGGATTGGTGCTCAGATCTTGATGTATCGACCAATCGTTTTCAAATAATTCTACTTTTTCCGGAATATGAATAAATGGACGTCCAAATGCTACAGTGTCGATTAGGTTACTTTGAATATGTTCCATAGTTCCTTTTTTGTCGCTGGCGCTTGGGATGATAATGGTATTTTTAAAAATTGTTTGAATTTGTTTTTGAAGTTCGATGAGTGCAGTAGAAGTGCCAATTGATGAATTATCGACCAAATGGATAAATGCTATTCCAATTTTATTGAGTTGTTCAGCCAAATAGATATAGGTCTCGAATATTTCAGGAAAAACAGGCATTTCACTGTTCTGACTAAAAGGGGACAAACGAATTCCTGTTTTATCTTTTCCAATGGCTGTTGCTACTTCGGTGATCACTTCCAATATATACTTACTTCTGTTGATCATACTTCCACTATATGCATCGGAACGGCTATTGGTTACCGGCGATAAGATTTGTTCCAGCAGATAACCATGAGCTGCATCAATTTCCACACCATCGAAACCTGCATCCAAAGCATTTTTCGCTGCGGCTACAAATTCTCGTTTTGTGTGGCTTAAGGCTTCACTTGTGATCTCCTCAGGAACAGGGAAATCATGCACGTTTTCAGTCTCTGTGTTTGTATTGTATGGTGAATTGGCTGTTATTCGGGTTCCATCAGGTAAATTGGAAGGACGATTGATTCTTCCGGTATGCATTAGTTGAATGATTATTTTGCCTTCAGACCGATGTATTGCCGAAGTCAACTTTTCCCAAATTTCAATGTGTTTATGAAAACCATAAATCTCGGACTGATGAGAATAGGCCAATTCATTCGAGGAAATTGAAATTCCATCGCTTGCCAGTAATTTAGTATTAATTTTTTCAGCATAAAGCTTCATGAGCTCATTGGTTAAATTTACAAGCGCTCTGCTTTTTGTTAATGGAGCTAAAACAACACCGTGTTTCACCTCTGTATGGGTCACCTGTACCCTGGAGAATAATTTATATTCTTTCATCCTAGTTTGTATTAGTAATGGTTTTTTTAGTTGGGACAATAAATATCGGTATACTCGTGTGATGTAAAATATTTTCGGAAACACTTCCCATCAATATATTTTCCAACCACCTTCGGCTGTGTGAGCCTGTTACAATAATATCAGCGTTAAAATCATTTGCAGCTTCTAATATTGACTCGGCTATATCACCCTCCTTAACAACGGATTGAATGCTTGTATCGCCGAGGTGGCGCTTTGTTTTATCTAAGAAATAGTGTGCAGCTTTTTTAAGCCCATCCAAATTGTCCAGCTGCAACTGGCTGGTATCCATATAGCCTGCAAGTCCCATTATTGGAGAATATTCGGTTGAGGTATAGAAAACCGGATCGGTAATCACATGCACAAGCATGACTTCCGCTACCATCGATTTGGCCAATGCAAATCCTTCTTCTGCCACTTTTTGTGCTGTTGGATCGTAGTCCAATGCGATCAATACTTTTTTCATAATCAGTCGTTTTAAGAACACTAAATTACGAAGCTGCACTGCAGCTGTATTACACAACTTTTCAAAAGAGTTACATTATTCACTCCTTATAAAATTCCAAAAAGATAAATTAAAAAAGGCGACCTAATGGATCGCCTTAGTTCAATGGTAAAGATTAGTGGTGCTAATCTAAGGTTGTACTACTGTATTTGCATCAAGAATGGCTGCTGTTTGAGCCAGGGCTCTTCCTTTAAAGGATGCTCCTGTTTGAAAGGTTATACCTGTCTTTGATAAAATAATACCTTCAAAGTGCGCTGTGGTGCCAATGATTGCTTCACCTGCCACTTGCCAGAAAATATTTTCAGCTTTTGCTCCTCCTATCAGTGTAAGATTAACTGCAGCACTCACATTCAGGTCTCCTGAAATTTGGAAGATCCATACGTCGTCGGCTGAACCTGACAAGGTGACGTCAGTAGGTAGCGTTACGGTACTGGTCCATTTATATAATCCGGAGGTCAATGTTTTACCACCAATGTTTCCGGTTCCCAGTTCAAGGAAGTCAGGAGATGGGCGACCTGCTGCATCATTATAGGCTGTGATCATATTCTCAACAGCAGTTGTTAAGTTAATTGATGTAGGAGTGACCATATCAGCTGCATATACTTTTCCGGTAATCTGAGAAGACGTTGCATATCCTGTAAAATCGGTCAGGGATAATCCGGTAATGTATGAAGTAGCTGCAGGACTTAAGCCCAAATTACCGGTTATGGCTGAAGTGGGGTTGTTGTTAATTGCTGTTTTGGCTAAAATCACATAATTAGCAGCTGAGCCTAATTGTACAGCTGAAATCATCGTAGCTTCGCTTTCTGTTGTAAAACTCCAAACCTTATTCACTGAAAGTCCATTTCCAGCTATATCTGTAGCGCCTGTATTTAAAGTAGCTGTATAAACAGTTGAGGCTTTAAGTAGGCTTGAGGGTTTAAAGCTTGCTGTTGTTGCAGCGTAACTAACAGTACCAGAAACAACTGTGGTTCCTTGTTTTAACACAAATGTTTGATTATTGACAGATGTTGGATTCATGGCTTCACTAAACGAAATTGTAATTGTAGCGTTTTGTGCAACATTGGTCGCATTGTTATTCGGATTGGTTGAGAGAATTGTTGGGGCAATAAGGTCAGCCAATTTTTTTGTTGTAAAACTCCAAACTTTGTTGGCGGCAAGTGCATTGCCGGCCAGGTCTTTAGCTCCTGTATTCAAGGTGGCTGTATAAACAGTTG
The DNA here is from genome assembly GCA_041821245.1 of Prolixibacteraceae bacterium. Taxonomy (GTDB): domain Bacteria; phylum Bacteroidota; class Bacteroidia; order Bacteroidales; family Prolixibacteraceae; genus Roseimarinus. The sequence continues at coordinate 121,387 of JBGUEP010000013.1, read as the reverse complement.
AGGCTTCAAGAAGAATTGAGGGTGTAAAGGTTGCTGATGTTGAAGAATAACTAACTGCACCTGAAACAACGTTTTCCCCTTGCTTAAGGGTGAATGTTGAAGTGTTCAATGTAAAAGAATTCATCGCCTCACTAAAATTGATGGTAATTGTTTTGTTTTGTGCAACATCTGTTTCATTATTTTCCGGATCAGTCGAAATTACTGTTGGAGCAATAGCATCAGCTAAATCAAGTGTTGTAAAGCTCCAAACCTTATTGCTTACAAGTGCATTACTCGACAGGTCTTTTGCTCCGGTTGTCATTGTTGCAGTATATACAGTCGAAGCTTTAAGAAGGCTTGAAGGTGTAAAGGTGGCTGTTGTTGCCGTATAGCTTACAGTACCCGATACAGCTGTTCCTCCTTGCTTAAGGGTGAATGTTGAAGTGTTCAATGTGAACGAATTCATGGGCTCACTAAAAGTGATTTTAATTGCTTTGTTTTGTGCAACATCAGCTGCATTGTTTTCCGGATCAGTCGAAACTACCGTAGGGGCAAGAATATCAGCCAAGTCAAGTGTGGTAAAACTCCAAACTTTGTTGATTGCAAGTGCATTGCCAGCCAGATCTGTTGCGCCTGTATTTAAGGTAGCGGTATAAACAGTCGAAGCTTCAAGGATAGTTGAAGGAGTAAAGGTGGCTGATGTTACTGAATAACTAAAAGCACCCGGTACAACTGTTGCGCCTTGCTTTAGAACAAAGGATTCGTTATTCACCGATGATTGATTCATGGCTTCACTAAAAGTGATGGTAATTGCTATGTTTTGTGCAACGTCTGTTTCATTGTTGCCAGGAGTAGTCGATAGTATTGTCGGGGCAAGAACATCAGAAACAGTACCGGTAGTAAAACTCCAAACTTTGTTGATTGCAAGTGCATTGCCAGCCAGGTCTGTTGCGCCTGTATTTAAGGTAGCGGTATAAACAGTCGAAGCTTCAAGGATAGTTGAAGGAGTAAAGGTGGCTGATGTTACTGAATAACTAAAAGCACCCGGTACAACTGTTGCGCCTTGCTTTAGAACAAAGGATTCGTTATTTACCGATGATTGATTCATGGCTTCACTAAAATTGATCGTAATTGCTGTGTTTTGTGCAACGTCTGTTTCATTGTTGCCAGGAGTAGTCGATAGTATTGTTGGGGCAAGAACATCAGAAACAGTACCGGTAGTAAAACTCCAAACTTTGTTGACTACAATGGCATTACCCGCTAAGTCAGTTACTCCGGTTGTTACTGTTACAGTATAGACAGTAGAAGCATTCAATACATTTGCAGGCGTAAAGATTGCTGTAGTGTCAGAATGGCTTATGGTTCCTGCTACAATTGTTTCGCCATACTTTAAGGTAAATGTTTCATTATTAATTGAGACTGAATCCATGATTTCGCTGAATTCAACCGTAATTGTTTTATTGAGGGCGATGTCTAATTCATTGTTTGCAGGGGAGGTTGATGTCACTGTGGGTTTTTGTTTATCAGAAACATCAATGGTAGTAAAGCTCCATATGGTGCTATCTTCAAGCATTTTACCCAATGCATCTTTTGCCTCATTTGTTATTATAGCCGTATATTTTGTAGCTGAAAGCAAAGCTGTTTTTGGTGTAAAAGTTGCAGTAGTCCCTGAATAGCTTACGGTTCCGGCCACGACTGTTTCACCATTTTTTAAGTTAAATGTTTCATTATTAATGGAGACAGAATCCATGGCTTCACTGAATTCTACTGTAATCATTTTATCAAGGGCGATGTTTGACTCATTGTGAGTAGGAGAGGTGGATAGCACTGTGGGTGGGAGATTATCATCATCTTTTGTACATCCAACCGTTAAAACAACCAATGCAATTGCAATAGCTGATAATACATTTTTTATTCTCATGGTATCTAATTTTAATTTCGTGAAATATTATCACCTGATAAAGGTAGTAGTCGCTAGGAGGGCAGGCTTACAGTATTTCCATTAATAGTTGCATAATTCGCACCTTTTGAGATCAGTGATCATATCAAGATGTGCCTAGCCTATTTATGGGATGAAGAAAAGGCTGCCTAAAGATAGACAGCCTTTTATGCGATGCTGATATTTAATTTTATTGGGGTATTACAACAGTATTCATTTGAAGCGTAACAGCGGTTTGTGCCAATAGTCTTCCATTAATTGAAGCGCCGGTAAGCAAACTAATGTTTGTTTGACCAACAATATTTCCTTCAAAATGGCTGGTTGTTCCTAATCTTACTGAACCACCAACGACCCAGTAAATATTTTTCGCTTGTGCGCCACCTATCAGGGTAACATTAACTGCAGAGCTTACCGTTAGTGTCTGGTCAACCTGGAAAATAAAGATATCATTGGCAGTACCTGAAATTGCAATATCGGTAGGGATAACAAGCGGGCTGCTCCATTTATACAAACCAGCGGTAAGTGTTTTACCTCCAATGTTTCCTGTACCCAAATTTAAGAAATCGGGGTTAATGCGGCCTGTAAGATCAGTGTAAGCAGCTTGCATGTTTAATATGGAGGTACCTAATCGGGTGGCATTGGTTATCCTGCATGGAAGTGGCCCGGCTGCATCAACAGTATAAATTGTTCCTACAACTTCTGCACAATAGTATTGCTGAGATAGAAAATGCTTTATTAAATTTCATTTTGTGTTTTTTAGTTGTGAACTATTTCACTTAACAAAGGAGGTCATATTTATAGCGCTATATCTTACATAACTATTTATTAGATTTACATAATGCACACATTGTTTAGTATCAAGAAGACAAAAGAGTTCAGGCTTTAGAATAAAAGATACTATTGACGGACGATATGTTTGGAATTGATCCTTGGAATTGCTGTTTGACCCGGAATGGGCTTAAATGCTTGATGTACGGTGTGGTCACGATATTAATCCATAGCCGTTAAAAGAAGATTTGAAATTGAATAAGCTCTGATGAATTGAAAATCAGGAAAGCTAAGCCAGGGGCAAATGAATCAACGAATTTGAGAATCCCTTAGAGGTTTCAATCGAAATTGAAACTGTTTCTTACTCTTTTAGTGTTTTTTTAATTGTATCGTATTCTACTTCAAGTTCCTTACATGCTTGTTTGCATACGGTTTCAAGTTGTAAAACCAATTTGGGGAGTTTTTCAGATGCCAATTGTTTTTGGGCATATTCCTGAACCTGTTTGGCCATGATTTCGAATTCATTGTTAATGCCCATAATTGAAAAGGAGGGGATCAACTTATGCACTGCCGAGTACAATAATTCCCAATCATTAGCTTCCAAACTTAGCTTCATCGTGGTGATGAGAGGAGGTGTTTGTTGCAAATAAATTGTGATCATCTTCATCATCAGTTCGGGATTCGATCTGGTGTGTTTTATTAAATATTCGAGATCGATGCATTTTTGGCTTTCCCTGATCGTATTTTGCTCAACCGGAGTGTCCTTCTTCTGAATGTTTTTTTTAATCAATGCAGCAATTTTGTTGTAAAGGATTTTTTCGTTGACAGGTTTTGCAATGTAATCGTTCATCCCTGCGGCTGTGCATTTAGCAAGATCAACGGTGGTTACGTCGGCGGTTAAGGCCATGATGGGAATATTGGAATGCATAATTTTACGAATGTGCTCTGTGGCTTGGAAGCCATTCATTTCGGGCATTTGTAAGTCCATCAGAATAACATCGTACGTTTCAGTTTGAAGTTTAGCAATGGCTAATTTTCCGTTGCCTGCAAGGTCACAAGTGAACCCAAAATCCTCCAGCATCGTTTTCATCAGTAATTGATTGAGTGCAATGTCTTCTACGACCAATATTTTGAGCCCTTTTATGTCCGAATCCAATTCCTCAATCTCATTTTCGTATTCAGCTTCCCTGTTTGTTTTTTGAAAATCAAGGTTAAAACGAAATGTGGATCCAATATTTATTTTACTGTCAACATGAATGGTTCCCCCTTGCATTTCAACGAACTGCTTTACAATGGCCAATCCTAATCCTGTTCCCCCGTAGAGGCTCGAAGTGCCACTGTATGCTTGCTGAAAGTTTTCAAAAATTTTATCCAACTTATCCTCATCAATGCCTATTCCTGTATCGGAAACGGCAAATTCAAGGGTCACTTTCTCGTTGTCTTCGTTCAACAGATGAACGCCTACAGTAATTTCTCCTTTATCGGTAAATTTCACCGCATTGCTGACCAGATTTATGATAATTTGGTGCAAACGTACCGGGTCGCCAATGAGTACTTCCGGAATTCTTCTATCGTATTCTTTGTTCAGGAATAGATTTTTCTCCTGAATTTTAGGTTCAAAAAGATGGAGCATGGCAGAGATAGACATCGCCATTTTGAATGGAGTATGGTTGAATGTCATTTTTCCTGCATCGACTTTGGCTAAGTCGAGTATGTCGTTAATCAGAACAATTAATGTGTCACCACTCATTTTAATGGCTGCGAGATATTCTTTTTGTTTGATCGTCAAGTCGGTTTTGAGCATCACTTTTGTAAACCCGATAATGACATTCATTGGTGTTCTTATTTCATGGCTCATATTCGACAAAAATTGCTGTTTAGCTTTTACTGCTTCTTCGGCAATTTTGGTGGCATGTTCGGCTTTAATTTTTGCAGTTTCGGAAAGGTTGGTTGCTTTTTCGGCAGTTACTTTTGCTTCGGTCAGTTCAATTTCTGTTAATTTATACTTTGTAATATCCTGAACGATCCCGGTAAAAAACAGAGGTAGACCATTGGTGCTGTATATTGTTTCTCCTTCTTCGGACCAAATGTATCGTATGCTTTTATCGGGCATAATTATCCGATACTCAACGGGCGAATTCTGACCAGATTCGGTTGGTTTTGACGGCAAAACAAGGTGCAAATCATCGGGGTGGGCGACCTTTGGAATTACATCACATAGTTTTCCCTGAAAAGAATTTTTATCTATTCCGAAAATTTGAAACATCTCATCGGACCAGATACATTCTTCGGTATTTATATCCCACTTCCAATTTCCGATGTGAGCCACCGATTGAGCTTTTTTTAAATCGTTTTTGTTTATGTGATACTTTTCTTCGCTTTCGTGCAGTGCAATTTTCGATTGCACCTGATCAGTGATGTCAGTCAAAGTCAGAAAGCAATATTCGTTAAGTTGGTACTCAACTCCATTGATGGTTACAAGTAATGAAGCATTGTCTTCTGTAGTTATGCTTACTTCACAGCTTTGTTTTTCATGTTTTGAAAAAACATCGGTAAAGAATTGATTAAACAAAGGGCGTGATTTTTTGGATATAAAAGATTCAAACTTTTTTTTCAGAAGGTTCGAACGTTCTTTACCCAACATGCGGGCAGCCATAAAATTCAGTTCAGAAATATCACCAGAGGGAGTGAGGTAGATGTAGCCTGACGGTGCAAAATCGAAAAGTTCGGTGTGTTTTTTTTCGGCAAGTTTGGCGTTCTCTTTTGCTTGAATGAGCTCGGCATTTTGCATTTCTAATTCAATCTGATGAACTTCCAGCTCATGAATTAGCTTTAACATTTCATCTTCTGAAACCATTTTATTCGTTTCAGTTTTTCTGCTTTTTTGTTGTTCTTCGGCCTTATGCCGAAGGGATTCATCATCCTTTTTATTTACGTGTGGTTGGTCCATGTTACGTCCAAATTGTTTTGAGGCAGTATGGATAAAGCGCTACTCAAACTTGATTTTTTTTTACCAGCTTAAATCATGTTGATATTTGGAATTACTTTCAAATGCTAGTGGCATGAACAAACTTTCATTTTTTAGTATTTTCTTCTTTCAAACATTTAAGATTATACAATAATATAGAAACCAAATATATCTATAAATGTTTAACTTATAGGTGTTGAACAGGCATAATGCCTTGATATTTAATTTAAATGTAGTTTGCCAATTCAATGACCTATACCCGATCCATGTACCAGTTCAGTGTTTTTTCTAATTTTTTAAATTCAGTAATAGAGGTGATTATCTTTTTTAAACGGATAAAAGCTGTTTCACTTTTTACCACATAATCGACTGCTTTGTGGTGCATGCAATTGATGGCCACATCAATTTTATCCTGGCTGGATAGCATAATTACCGGGATATTGGTATTGAGTTCTATAATTTTGTCCAAAACTTCTATACCGTTCATGGCCGCTTTATCAATGCCATCGAGGTGATAGTCCAATATGATTACATCTGGATTGTGCGATAGATTAGCCAAACAGAGTTCACCCGTTGCATAAGTTTCGATTTCGAAATCGGCATGTTGGAGAAATTCAATTTCAAGTAATTTCAGGAACAAAGCATCGTCGTCGACCAGAAAGAGTTTTAATTTATTTTCTTTATTCATGAAGTGTATTTTTTATTGCATTAAATTCTACTCTTAATTCTTTACATGCTTGAGTGCAAACGGTTTCAATTTGTAATACCATTTCAGGAATTCCATCAGATTCTATTTGTTTGCTGGCAAATTCCTGCACTTGTTTGGCCATATCTTCAACATCGCTGTCAATACCCATGATTGAAAAAGAGGGGATCATTTTATGTACTGCCGTATACAGTAATTTCCAATCTTTATCTTCCAAACTCTGCTTCATTGAAGTGATTAAAGGAGGAGTTTGTTCCAAATAAAGTGAAATCATTTGCATCATCAATTCAGGATTCGATTTTGTTCGGTGTAATAAATAATGGAGATCGACACATTTTTCTGTTTTGATTTCGCTTATTTCGGATAAATGTTCTACGTTATTCAGTTGCGATTTTTTAACCAACCCCACAATTTTACCGTATAACAATCTTTCGTCAACGGGTTTGGCAATGTAATCGTTCATCCCGGCAGCCTTACATTTTGCTAAATCAACAGTAGTTACATCGGCGGTTAATGCAATGATTGGAATGTCTGAACCCATAATTTTCCGAATGTGTTCGGTAGCTTTGAATCCGTTCATTACTGGCATTTGTAAATCCATCAAAATGGCATCGTATGCGTTCGTTTGAAGTTTATCAATGGCTATTCTCCCATTACCGGCAATATCGCAAGTAAATTCAAAATCTTCTAAAATGGTTTTCATCAGCAATTGGTTGAGAACAATGTCTTCTACAACCAATATTTTTAAGCCTTCATATTCTAAATCCAAATCTACAAATTCGGTTTCATATGCGGCTTCATCGCTAGTTTTCAGGAAGCTTAAGGTGAAACTAAATGTTGAACCTTCGTTTGTTTTACTTTCTACGTGTATGGTTCCGCCTTGTGGTTCTACCAATTGTTTTACAATGGCAAGACCCAATCCTGTTCCACCATATAGCCTTGAGGAACCACTGTAGGCTTGCTGGAAGTTTTCAAAAATCTTATCCAATTTATCCTCCTCAATACCTATTCCGGTATCGCAAATAGCAAACTCAATGGTGACTTTTTCCTGGTCTTCATCCAGCATACGAACACTCACGGTTATATTGCCAAGTGTTGTGAATTTTACGGCATTGCTTACAAGGTTTAAAATAATTTGGTGCAGGCGAACCGGATCGCCGACCAATACCTCAGGAATATTTGAGTCGTATTCTTTAATCAGCACTAAATTTTTTTCCTGAATTTTGGGTTCAAACAAATGGAGCATGGCTGAAATAGACACCGCCATTTTGAATGGAGTTTGTTCGAACTTCATTTTACCGGCATCTACTTTTGCCAAATCGAGAATGTCGTTAATGAGCACAATTAATGCGTCGCCACTTAATTTTATGGCCGTAAGATATTCTTTTTGTTTTAGGGTCAATTCAGTCTTTAGGAGTACTTTGGTGAAGCCGATAATCGCATTCATTGGCGTGCGGATTTCGTGACTCATGTTGGATAAAAATTGCTGTTTTGCTTTTACAGCGTCTTCGGCAATTTGTGTGGCACTCTCCGCTTTTCTTTTTGCAATTTCTGCTAATTCAGTGGCCATTTCAGCGGCAACCTTTGCAACATTTAATTCCGTGGCAATTCTTTTTTGTTCCGTCACGTCGCGTGCAACGATTACGACACCCTGTACATTGCCACCATCATCTTTATAAACCGATCCGTTGAATAGTACATCGGTCAACTTCCCATTTTGATGGCGCAAGATGAGTGGGAAATTGGCCACCGATCCTTTTGCAAATACTTCCAGATAAACTTCACGTGCCTTTTCTTGTTCGGTGAAATAGTCAAAAAAGTCTGTTCCGGTAAGCTTTTGACGCGGTACGCCTGTGATATTTACCGTGGCTTCATTCATGTCGGTGATTTTGCCTTCGGTATTAATGGTTACCAGTGGATCCTGACTAGCCTCAATTAAACTCAGCGAATATTGCGAAGCTATTTTTAATGAATTACTGATTGCTTCAAGTTTTACATTGGCAGCTTCCCTTTTTTCTTTTTCTCTGATTTGATATTCCAATTCATTATCGGCACGAATTAATTCTCTTGCCCTTTTTACTTTTTCTTCGTTTTGAAATTGCAATTCTTTGTTGGCAAGGATTAACTCGTCGGCTCTTTTCCCTTTTTCATCGTTCTGAAAAGCGAGTTCTTTATTGGCCAGCGTTAACTCGTCGGCCCTTTTTCCTTTTTCATCATTCTGAAAAGCAAGTTCTTTATTGGCAATGACCAATTCAGCAGCCCGTTTCTCTTTTTCATCGTTCTGAAAAGCAAGTTCTTTGTTGGCCAGCGTTAACTCATTGGCCCTTTTTTCCTTTTCATCATTTAAAAAAGCAAGTTCTTTATTGGCAATGACCAATTCAGCAGCCCGTTTTTCCTTTTCATCGTTTTGAAAAGCCAGTTCATCGTTGGCAATGACCAACTCAGCAGCCCGTTTTTCTTTTACTTTATTTAGAAAAGCGAGCTCTTTGTTGGCACTCACCAATTCAGCAGCCCGTTTTTCCTTTTCATCGTTCTGAAAAGCAAGTTCTTTGTTGGCTACGATTAATTCATTGGCCCGTTTTTCTTTTTCTTTATTTTGAAAAATAAGTTCTTTATTAACCTTTCTTAATTCAATGGCCCATTTTTGTTCCGTAACATCACGTGCAGCAGCAAAAACGCCAAGCACATTGCCTTTATCATCTTTATAGACAGAAGCATTGTAGAGCACATCCGTTAAATTCCCGTTTTTGTGTTTAATTGTTAATGGATAATCGGCTACAAAACCTTTTTCAAAAACCAGAAGATAACCTTCCTGAGCCTTTTGGGGATCGGTAAAGTAATCGGAAAAGTTTGTGTCAATCAGTTTCTCACGCGGAATTCCTGTAACTTTTATCGATGCTTCGTTCACATCGGTGATTTTACCTTCGGCACTAATGGTCACCAGGGGATCCAAACCGGCTTCAATTAAACTACGGGCATATTGTGACGATTGTTTTTGTGCAGTGATATCACGTGCCGCCGCAAAAACACCCAATACACTACCTTTATCGTCTTTATAAACGGAAGCGTTATAAAGAACATCGGTTGAATTGCCGTTTTTGTGTTTAATTGTTAATGGATAATCTGCCACAAAACCTTTTTCAAAAACATGGAGATAACCCTCCTGGGCTTTTTTAGGATCAGTAAAATAATCAGAAAAGTCAGTATCAATCAATAGGTCACGCGGAATTCCGGTCACGTTTACTGATGCCTCATTCACATCGGTAATCTTTCCTTCGGCGTTGATGGTTACCAGTGGATCCAAACTGGCTTCAATTAAACTACGGGCATATTGTGACGATTTTTTTAGTGCAGTAACATCACGTGCGGCTGCAAAAACGCCCAATACCTTTCCCTTATCGTCTTTATATATGGAAGCATTGTAGAGAACATCGGTTAGATTGCCGTTTTTGTGTTTAATGGTTAATGGATAATCAGCCACAAAACCATTTTTAAAAACCTGGAGATAACCTTCCCTGGCTTTTTGGGGATCAGTAAAATAATTTGAGAAGTCAGTATCAATCAGTAAGTCACGCGGAATGCCAGTAACCTTTACTGATGCTTTGTTCACATCGGTAATTTTTCCTGCCACACTGATGGTCACCAGTGGATCTAAACTGGCTTCTATTAAACTTCTTGTTATCATTCTGTTTTTGTGTAAATTTAATTTCCAATTTCTTCAATTGGTCTTCTCCTCTGATCTTTCAACTTTTTGAAATGCGATGGTGGAAACCCCGTGATTTTTTTAAACTGATTGGATAAATGTGCCACACTGCTGTAATTTAATTGATAAGCAATCTCAGTGAGGTTTAATTCATCGTACATTAACAGTTCTTTCACCTTTTCAATTTTATGAACAATGATGTATTGCTGTATGGTAATCCCTTTTACTTCTGAAAAAATATTGGAAAGATAGGTGTAATCCAAATTGAGCTTTTCACTGATGTAATCGGAGTGATTCACTTTTATCGAATCGTTTAAATTATGGATCATTTCAACGATTACATTTTTAATTTTTTCAATCATTATAGCCCGCTTATCGTCCATCAACTCAAGACCGGAAGCAAGTAAAGCCATTTTTAGTTGGCTCAATTGCTCTTCTCTGAGATTTTCCATGATCTCAATTTCACCCAAATCAACAAAAATAAAGTGAAGGCCAAGTTTTTTCAACTCCTCCTTCACCGCCATTTTACAGCGGTTGCTTACCATGTATTTGATGTATAATTTCAAGATTTTTAGTTTCTTATAAGTGAGTTTTTTTCGAAGTTAAGTATTCTCGTGGCATAATGCTGGATTCCTAAGTTTTATCTGCCCATTGTTGCCCTTTTCGTTGTTTTATTGATAAACAATATCGTAAAGTTCTTTCAAATCGGGAGATAAAATGACTTCTGTTCTTCGGTTGCTTGCGCGTCCTTCAGGTGTTTCATTGGTTGTTTTAGGATGAAAATAACTTTTGCCAGAAGCCGTGATCCGATTGGAATCGAAGCCAAAATCGGTAGTAAGAATACGTACAATTGACGTCGCCCTGGCTGTACTGAGGTCCCAGTTGTCTTTAAATAAATTTGTTTTTATGGGTTGATTGTCGGTGTGTCCTTCAATAAGCACCATTACATTTTTTGTGTTGTTGATCACCTGAGATAGTGTTTTTAAAGCTTCTTTCCCTTTGGGATCAACTGCTGCGCTTCCCGATTTAAACAGTAGTTTTTCTTCCATCGAAACATATACGTTTCCATCTTTAATGTAGACGTATAATTCATCGGAACTGTAATTCACCAAAGCATCGGCTATGGAGTTTTTAAGTTTGAGCATCACATCGTTTTGCGACTGAATGATGTCCTGAAAGTCATTTAATCGTTTTTCCTGATCGGCGATGGTCATTTTCGATTCCGAAGAAAGTACGTTTAAATCACTCTGTGCCATGGCGTAATCGCTTTGCATCGTTGCTCCTTCTGTTTTAAGCGCTTTAATCGTTGAGTTGCTCTGATTCAGTTTAACCATCGTATTGTTTAGCTCACTTTGAGAATTGGTGTAATCGTTTTGAAATTTCTTGGCCATTGCTTCCGAGGCCTGAAATTTTTTGGTAGAAACACACGATGTGAGTGACAAGGCCAAAATGAATATTAGTGTTACTGAAAATTGGTAAGGTGTTTTCATTCGTTTAAGTTTTTGATAATTCATGGAAAATTTATTCATTTTTAAAACATATAGCCTATTGAAATGCCATAGCCTGTATTTTTGAAACTGGCTTTTGATGCAATGGTGGTGTTTTCGGCATTGATTTGTGCCATCCCCAATTGGGTGTTCAGCTGTACCAAAATACCATTACTGAGTTGGTATCCAAAGAAAAGGTTTCCACCATAATCAAAAGCTTTGAAATTGTTCCAGGTAAGTGGGTTCAAACTCTGAAATTCATTGGTGAAAACAATTTTCTCTTCTGATGAGGTACTCCCCATGGTGAATTTTGCGTTGCCACCTATGCCATAAGCCAGGTAAGGACCAAATCCGAGAACGATTTTTCCATTGCCAAGTGTTGACTTATAAACAAAATTTAAGGGAAGTTCAACATAGGCGATATTGTATTCTGCCGACATATCCAATCCTAAAAATTGATCATCGGATTTTGCACCTTTTGTGGTGTAGAGTAAGCCTGTTTGAAAATAAAATTCAGGGGCCACCGGGATGTCAACAATTGCACCAACATTAAATCGTGGCACTTGGCTCAACTCAAGTTTATCGCCATTTATGTCTTGTCCGTTAAAAGTTTGCATATCGAAGCCGCCGCGTAATCCAAATGAAATTCCATTGGATTGTGATTGGGCGCAAAAGCCGATTAAAATTAGGGCAACGATCAAAAAACTGTTTTTTATATTCATGAGTGTATTTTTTTAAGTAATGAGTAATTGGTGTTGATTATCTGGCAAATAGTGTTGAGTATTCCCTTCCGACCGGAGTTATCCCTGTCTGTAGGAGCATCCTGGCGGGCGGGCTCGTCCGACCGATCATCCCTGTCTGCAGGAGCATCCTGGCAGGCGGGCGGGCCCGTCCAACCAATCATCCGGGCGGGCAGTCTCTATTGAGCATCCTGTTTCATTTTTTCATTGGCAGTGATGGCAAATTCTACCCTACGGTTTTTTTCGCGACCGGCAGCAGTATCGTTTGAATATTTGGGATCTTCTTCGCCATAACCTTTTGTAGTAAGTCTGTTTGAAGCAATATTTTTACTGGCAAGGTAATCATAAACCGCCCTGGCTCTGCGTTCCGACAGGCTCTGATTATAGCTGTTTGTTCCCTGGCTGTCGGTAAACCCAAAAATTTCAATGTTTGTATCTGGATAATTGTTTAATATGGTCACCAGTTTCGATAGGTTTTGTTTTGCATCAGGTTTGAGATCTGACGCATCGAAGCCAAAGAGTACATCGCTTGTGAATTCAATTACAATACCTTCGCCTACACGTTCGACCTTTACATCAGGAACTGTATTTTTTATTTCTTCTGCTTGTTTGTCCATTTGGTTACCAATAATGGAGCCAGATACACCGCCAACGGTTGCCCCAATTACAGCTCCCATGGCAGTATTGCCCGAGGCACGTCCAATAATTGCACCTGCCACACCACCTGCAGTGGTTCCAATTGCTCCGCCTTTAAGCGATTTGCTTAAGGAACAGCCTGAAAAAAGAAGCGTTGATGAGAGAAATAACAGGGTAATGATATTTGTTCGTTTCATATTTTTTTGATTTAATGTTAATTGTTAATGTGAGTTCTGGTTACTGGTTGCTGGTAGCTGGTTGCGACCAGTGACTAATGACCAGTGATTCGTTGTTCTATAATTGTTGTTTCCAATTTTACCAGACAAAGGTGCTTTGCAAAACAGCCTGAAGTGTTACAAAACTCTGGAATTAAGTTACATTATTCACACCTTGCTTTCGAATTTCAAACCTTTTATGGCTCAAAAAGCCGTATGGATATAGCTGTTAGAATCACATGATTTTATGACTAGATATATCCTTGCAGTTTTTTATACTAATAACATGTTTTTGAATTGAGATTGGTATAAGAAAAATCAGAACGTTATATTTTCAACTAAAATTTCTTATTGCAAACGAATTCACATTAAATGGTTTCAATAATTTTTGCCAATTCCATTTTTGTTAATCCAAGTTTGTATTCCAGCATCTCAATCATTTCTTTTTCTTTCCCGTTTTCAAAATTCAAGTCAGAATCGCTGAGCTTAGTGTATTTTAGTTTGATTTTTTCTTTTTTACTATCCCAGAATCCCACAACCGTTGTTGCCATAATTATATTTTTAAGGTTTAATGTTATTTTACACATATAGAGATGATTAGCATCTTGCTTTTTAATTAATTCTCTTCTTTCGGAACTTTTAATCCGGCTTGGCGAGATTCACTTATACGAATTGCGATTGCCTGCTCCTGGTTCTTTACAATTCCACTCTTACCCTCTTTGCCAGACTTCAATTTTCCATGCTAGAATTCGTGCATGACCTCTCCAATTTTTTCCTGAGCTCTTTTTGTCATGTTTCGTAGTTATTAAAAATTGGAGGTTCCTCATCAATTCTGGTAGGGTCGTTTTTTTGGGGATCATTTTCTTCAGGTTCCGGCCGGGTATGATCAGGTTCTTCATCTGGCTCTGCAGGTATCGTTGGCTGGTTTGGGATTGGATAAACGGGAACTATTTGAGGTTTTTCAATTTTTTCCTTTACTGATGATTGGTTTGCCTTTTTATCAGATTGCCGACTGTAATGTGTTCTTTTATTTTTGGTCATTTTTTCAGTTTAATGTTGTTCGTAAAATCACAAAATAAAAACTATTACAAATTGCTATACAGGATATTAAAAGCAAATCATTTATTCGCGTATTGTTTTTCAGTTTGCCTATTTTTAAAATCCTTATTGCTTTTTACTCAAAACTTTTGCTTTGTTCTTTTTGATGGTTAGCCTTGCCGAAAGATAACTTACGGTTGATTTGGCACCCTGGTTGAGACTGACATTGTACTCTTCTTTCCCATGCAATTACAGCTAGATTTAGAACTCCTTCAATCACAAAAATGAAGTTGGGTTTCTCCAAAAAAATATCTTTTTTTTTACTCTGATCATGACTTCATTTTTTTTGAAATGGTTTAATTTTGGAAGGCATGGTGTCACCCAATAGGAATCCCCAAGGTTTTAGTGTTTCGATGTGATCGAAGATGAGCTTTACGATGGCTGTTAGAGGAATGGATAGAAACATTCCGGGAATGCCCCATAAAGCACCAAAGGCAATGACTGCGAAAATAGATACCAAGACGTTGATCTTAACTTTCGAAGCCACAATTTTAGGTACAAGGAAGTTATTGTCGATAAACTGTATAATGATGTACATAGCAAGCACCAGTAGAAAATAGAGTGGTTGTGTTTTAGTGGCAAATGCAATGAACATGGGCATTATGGCAGCTAAAATTGCACCTAAATAGGGGATTACATTCAAAAGTGCTCCCAAAATTGCAAGTATCAGGGCATATTTTATGCCTAATATTAAAAGACCAACTGTGTATAAGATGGCGATAATGGCAACCTCAATTGACAAGCCGACAAGATAACTTTGAATTAAGGTTTTTACCTCTGTGATAATTACTGTTACTTCACTTCGATTGCCTTTGCCAAATAATCGATGGAAAAATTCAAGTAGCAATGGATGATAATATAAAAATAGAAATACGTAAACAGGGGTGATGAACAAGGCACCTAGCAGACTTCCAAGACTGACAAGTGTTTTTCCAATTTCATCACCGTTTTTATTAAGAAATTCGCCTTTGTATTCTGCGATCCATTCATGAATTTTTTCAGGTTTCAGATCAAAATGGTTAATGGCCCATGCGTTGGTTTCATTAAAAATTTCCGTGCCCCTGTCTATAAATAGTGGTAATGATTCGCTGAGGCTATTGAACTGTGAATAAAAAAATGTGCCAAAAGCAGCGACGAGGATCGACGATAGTAATAAAGTTATTGTGATCGCGATAATTCGGTGTATCCTTAATCGCATAATTAAATTGACAACTGGATGCAGGATAATGGCAACCAAGGCTGCAAAAATGAGTGGGAGAATGATTCCCTGTGCAATGTATATGATGAAAAGAAAGGCAACTAATCCGAGGAGAAATAGCGAAATTTTCACTACTGGTGGGAATTTCATCGATTGATCCATGATTTTAAAAATAATTCAGCCAATTGATTGTTGTTATTGTTTTATTTTGATACTCGATGCTTTGATGCTCGATGCTTTTTTTACTTTTTTCTGGAAGATTGCCATAAAAAAGCACCACCTATTCCCATAACGGCAATACCAAAAATCGGTGACCAGTTTAGTTCATGAGGTTTTTGGGTTGTAATTTCCAAGGGACCCATATCAACTATTTTTTCTTTGGTGAAAAACTCGAAAGTGGTAAAAATGGTTAACACAAAACCAATAATAATAAGTACAATGCCTGTTTTTTTCATGTTGTTATTTACTAAGTGAGAAGTTATTGTCAAAGCGCATGTCGTTTAGTTTTTTAAAGTTGCCGAACTCTAAAATACCTAAACTGTTTCACAAGTTAATCAGCGATGTAATGAAACCTTCCCAACAGGTCGAGTCTCTTTTCAAATTAAAGATTATAGACGAATGAAGTAATCTTTTAAGTAAACCAGTTGTTGATTTTGCGTCATTCTATCAGTAGATCTCACTTCAATGTTAATGTTTTCAAAATGGCGATCTGCTTTTAGTAAATTGAACAATTCGGTTTTGGCATTGGTTGGGCCAAAGAGCAATACGTAGTCGTAGGTTTTAATCACTTCAATCAATCGATTGAAATAATCTGAAAGTTGATTTTGTGCTTTGTTTTGTATTCTGCTTTCATCGAGTGGATTTGGTATTTTTTCTTCTTCTTCAACCTGTGCCACAACAGTAGTGATTAACGTTTCTTCATTTTTTAATTCTGTGATATGAGCAATTGAATGATCCATCCAAATGCCTAATTGTTTTGTTGTTTTCATGTTTTATAAATTTATAAAGTATAGTCCTCATCGTGCTGGTCTTCTAGCTAAGCATTCGTATGAATTCCTTATCTTATTTTCAGTTCGTTTTGAGAATACTAAGTTAGCCTCAGAGAATTTGTAAGCCTTACAGTATTTATGAAAGAACTTGCATAATTCACAGGTTTAAATGCTTTGCGAATTCCTGTATTTTAAAGAATTATGATTCCGATAAGTATTATCTGATTTGAGAATACTAAGTTAAGCAGCTTAAAGAGGTGAAGTGTTATAGAATTTGAGGAAGAAATTACATTATTCCCATATATACTGAAATGGGCATTTGGAACGGAGCCATTTATTCTGATAATCTCTAATGGAAAGCTGGGGAGTTTTTAATGATTGATTCGTGCACAATTTGAAGAATTTTTTACATCAGTCCCTCTTTTATGGCTTGTATATTTTTATAATTCTATTGTTAAATTCCAATAGTTTTTCTTAAATATTCGTTAATTATAAATTGATCTGTTCTCATTAATACGTGTGTATTGCAGGAAACAAGTATTCATTTAAAATTAAAAGCAGGCAGGTAAGTGAGAATGCCCTTAAACATTGTATATTCAGGCAATATATGACTGTTCAGTAAAAGCATAGGTAAAGCAAATTAGAGATGGCTAAAAAATCAATCGTAGAAAATATACGGAACAAATCCGGTTTCATCTGTGATATGGATGGAGTAATTTATCATGGGAATAAGATTCTCGATGGCGTAAAGGAATTTGTGTCCTGGTTAAAAGATGAAAACAAAAAATACGTTTTTCTGACCAACTCCAGTGAGAGAACCATCAAAGAACTTCAGGGGAAATTATCACGTATGGGACTTGATGTGGGACCCGAACATTTTTATACAAGTGCTCTGGCCACTGCGTCCTTTCTTCAAAGTCAGAAACCAAACGGTACTGCGTACATTATTGGAGAAGCCGGTCTTATCAATGCGCTGTACGATGCCGGATATTCAAGTAATAACATCGATCCCGATTACGTGGTTATGGGAGAAGCCAGGGCATACAGTTACGAAATGATTGAAAAGGCGGTAAATCTGGTCATTAATGGAGCCAAACTGGTTGGAACAAATCCGGATATTACCGGCCCGATTGAAAACGGTATAGCTCCGGCAACCAAGGCGCTTATTTCACCCATTGAACTGGCTAGTGGAAAACAAGCCTACTTTGTAGGTAAGCCAAATCCCCTGATGATGCGAATTGCATTGAAAAAGCTTGGTGCTCAGCGTGAAGACACTATAATTATTGGTGACCGGATGGATACGGATATAGTGGCAGGTATTGAGGCAGAAATCGATACATGTCTTGTTTTATCGGGTATTTCAACCCGACAAACTATCAATGAATTTGCTTATCGTCCAAGCTACGTTTTACAGGGCGTAAATGAGATTGTGAAGGATTTTCATTAATACTGCTGATTATTGAGGCGATAGATTTTTTACGCTGGTGTTCAACTGCATCACGTATCTTTAACACTTTGCTTGTAACAACCACACCATATAATCGTGTGGTAGCGAGTATAGATTTTCTATATTACAAAGCTTTGCAATTGCCTTTCTTAAATTTTGGATTTAAATAAAAATGAAACAATTATCCATTCCAGGAGTTAGGTAGGTAAAGAGTTATTCAGTGCCTGGCGTTTTAAGTGCCTAAAATGCCTAAAGTTATTGATCGATGATGAAACATCATTTACAAAATGTTTTTGTTTTATTCTATTTAAATTTTCTAATGCGTACATTATCTGTACAATAGATTAACACGATCAACTTTTAAGAGATCAACTTTAGTCACTTTCAACTTTAGTTCACTTTAGTAAGGAATGGTTACAATGTAGACAAAAAAAATATGAAGTACTTAGTAAAAATAATCGATATAAAAACGACCGATGAGCTGGAAGGAGCCTGGAATAACAGCGACTTTATGGAGTTGTTGGCAAGATTTGAGTACCCCGATGCAGATCAATTAAAAACGACAGAATTGAAGGAATACCTTTTTATGGCCATTTCCGACTTTGAACCAAACGAGGCGGCAGCTATTCTGTTGGACTACAGGCTTTCGGATGTACGAAACGAAGGTCAGATTGATAATCTATCGCACGAAATGCAGCGGGTAAAAGTCTCTGAAAATTATACAGAAATCGACCTTCACTATAATTTATTCAACATTAACCAGTTGCTTTACAAGGCCTACAACGGAAAGTTTCCTCAGGTCAAGGTAAACATCGTAGAATTCGAAATAAAGGGCGAACACAATGCCTCAGAGGAGATAACAAAAGAAACCGTTCTGAAAGCGCTAAGTTACGGCCTTTCAGATAACAATTTAATGAAGCGTCTACTAAGCGACCAATTGGAGAGCCGAACATCCTTTCCCGAGGCTGAAGGAATTGTGTGGGACATGCAGAACAAGGGAATCGGTATTTATTCGATAACGATTTCAGAAAAATGGCTTACCAAAAACGACTTTACAAACATGGAATATGAATGTACAGTCGATCCATTTGTCGACCCAAACGAAGAAGAATAAGCAACTGGCGTTTGCTGAAAGCATCCTGCATGGATGGTTTTGCAATCAACCCGATTGATTTGGAACCTGCGCTTTTACCCCTTCACTAAATTTTGTGGCAGGGGGTTACGAACAATTGACTGTAACTAAATGCTGAAATTAAAGCAATAAGTCCTGCCAATACAAAACTCAACCAAGCCCATTGCCCGGCAATGCCTATAATTACGCCTAAAACTGAAAAAATTCCACCACCAACCATGCCTCCCACGGCCATTGACCATGTGGCATTGAAACTCATTTTTTTATTTTCTTCTGCCATCACATCTCAACTTATTTTAGTATGCCTTGTAACTTTTTGAAATCTCCCACCATTTCCAGTCCGGCAATAGTTGTGCTGTCGACAAAAACAATGCGTCCCTTTTTGTCGAGCATTGTAATTTTTATTGTCGCATCAATACTTTCAGGAATTCTTCGATCCATTGAACCTTTGGTTGGGGCTTTTAACATCCCAGTATTGTTGGACCTGGCATTCAGTATAAAGGTGTTTTTTTTATTTTTTATTTCTATATTCAATAAATCTGATTCATCAATTTCAAGTTTCAATTTAGTACGGCGATAGGTTGCAAAGTTATGGATCTGATTGTTC
Source organism: Prolixibacteraceae bacterium (assembly GCA_041821245.1). GTDB lineage: Bacteria > Bacteroidota > Bacteroidia > Bacteroidales > Prolixibacteraceae > Roseimarinus. The sequence goes on along the minus strand of JBGUEP010000013.1, from coordinate 101,775 downwards.
TGATAAAAAAAACCTAAGAAGCCTGTAAATGATTTTCCCAGCCATGGTATATCTGCAATTGATAGCATGAGGGAAGTGTTGGAATCGTTAAAATGATTGCTTTGCATCCAAATCCAAGCTGAAGGCATGCTTGAGCCCCAATCCTTTTCAATGTAACCTTTGCCATTATTAAAATCATGAATTTTATTGTTAACAATCAGTTTTCCATTTAATTGATGTGTTAAGCTTACAACTCCGTGATAACACTGCATAAAAGGTACGAAGCGATACCATCCCATTATTCCTGGATTCAAAAGTCTACCCGATGTATAATCAACCGGATTAAATAGCTCTATTGTTCCTGAAACATTAGATTCGTTATCCTTTAAATCAAGGATAATCCTATCTTTTGAGAAATAATTATCACCTATTTTTATAGCAAATTCTTTTTTTGAGAATGAAAAATCCTCAATTGGAAAGGAGTAGTAATTTGTTTTAGCGCTAACACCGTCAATTATTTGAACAAAGGCATGTTGTTCCTTTCCATCATTCGACAATGATATTCCCGGAATCACACTTAGTATGGATGCCCCATCTTCAGCAACCATTTTAAAATACCAGCCTTCAAAATATTTTTTATTCTTTGTATTTCCTTGAAAAATGGAGCTATTACCTATTTTTCTAAGATTGTAAAAAGGCATGTATTTTTTCTGAGAGAAATTAATTTCCTTTTTTAAATTCTGTGCCTGCGAGGAAGTAAATGTAAAGAATAAGAACAAACTTGTTGTTAAATAGAAAATACGAGTAGTTTTCATAGCCTGTCGGATATTTAGTTTTCTTGTTGGCATCCATTCGTTTTGTGCCGACATTCAAAATATGCAGTAATATAAGTTTAAATGCCGGCACATTCATTTTTTAATTCATACTTTTTAAGTATTTGAAAAGCTCACTGCTTTCGGAATTGGCTTTGTATACTCTTAACTATACAAGGTTTTCGGAATTGGTTTTTGTGTAGTCTTCTTGGCTAGTTTAAAGTTATTGCAAGTTGTGTTGCGTATTGGAAATTATACAGCTTACTCTCCTCCAAATTTTATCAGCTCGTCATAAAATTTTTGCGTTTCCTCTAAAAACAAGATGTGTTTGCTTTCTTCAAAAACAAGGACTTGAACGTTTTAGGATACCGACGATCATTGGGACAGCAAAATCATTCTATTTTTTCTTTCAATGATCTTTTAAACGTCCGGTTAAGGTTTCCAGCGAAGTTTTAAGTTTATCAATTGCCCCAAAAATAGACTGTTCGAGGGTGTTTGCCTGTTCGGTGACAGCAATTGGTTTCATTCCTGCAAGTCGGGCTTCCACCATGCAACGCTGATCGTTAAACCCGTCTTTATTGCCATCTACGTCAGAAAGGTGAATTTCCAGGCGGGTGATCTGCGCACTGTACCTGCTTATTTCTTCATTTATTAAAGAAGTGAAATAGACGATTTGTTCTTCGCCTAGTATAATATTTTTATCTGAATTAAATTGAATTTGCATTTTTTTAAATTTTAATGTTTAAGTAAATTTCTTAAGTTGATTATTAAACTGCGTTGGATTTACACTATTGCTTGAATGTCGGACATATTCAAGGACAGCCAACACAGAACTAATTATTTTTTTATGCATAATGCGATCTGCTTCGAATGGTATTATCTTAAGCATACAGAATCAGAACAGGCACTTTTATTTCCGATAATTCACTGCAGGTTTCTGTGCGTTTTGAAAAAGCAATCAGTGTTAATGTCGAATTTTTAGAAGTATTAATTATTGCTGATATAATTCTTTGCTTAAGCTTGACGATTGATTTACTAATTTATTGGAGTACAAAATAAGCATGCTGGTTATGTAAAAAGTTATATGCTTTACATCAATTAAGATTGATGAAAAGCATACAATATTTAGACATGAAGTGAAAATCCTTCCTTTCGGGTATTAATCTCAGTTGCTAGTCAAATCGAGAACTTCGGCTTTGGCTGCATTTTCTTTAACTGATTCAATTCCATTATCTCTACCTTGTGTTGAAGTGTACATTTGACTTGTGCCAATAATTTGCGCATTCACAGCAGTGAGATTAAAGTAAAAACTTCCGTCAGAAGCGATTTCTTTTATAAACATATTCCTATCAACACTATTAACCTTTACTGACTCTATTCCGTTTTGGCAAGACAATTTTGCAGTATAGCCCTGGCTTGTCATTATAATTTCGCCATTTGAAGCTTTTAGATTAAACATAAAGTTTGCGTCTTTTCTTTTTGAAATTTCAAATTTTCCCATGATTGGTAAATTTTAGTAATATTAATAATGGAACAAAGGTGAGCACATGAATCATAAATTGTCTTACATAACTTAAAAAAAAACTTACATCATTCACACATTAGCCCATTGGTAAGCTTTAAGTAGTTAGCTATTAGAATTGATTATCAGCTCTTATCTGGCATCCAGTATCTTAGTCGCTATTGGAGACAGGCATTATTTCTGAATGATGTTGGCTAAAACTGCTCTTTATTTTTCCCCACCATCGAGATAAGAATTGTTCAAGGCCATTACTCTCTTTATATTTTTCAACAGTTTTGAAAACAGATCAATGTGTGAATATTGTAATTCTTTCCCTCTATGATGTAACAGTTAGGCAAACAAACAAGAGCAATTTTACATTGTAAATTCAAATTGTGAAAACAGTAGTCAACTTCAGTTTTTCAAATAGGCTTTTGATTCGTGGAAAGAGTATGCCACGGAGAGTAACCGGCGATACAATTAAGACAAAAAGGTTAAAGAATGAATTTTAAATTATTGGAGACTTTCGGGCTGAGAAAAGATAGGGATACCTTCACTGTTGTGCGGAATAATATCGAAGATGACTCGGTATTTAATGGCACCAATATTTGGGTGTTGTTTTTTGCGATTCTTATTGCCTCCTTAGGGCTTAATATCAATTCAACTGCTGTGGTTATAGGGGCCATGCTCATTTCCCCGCTCATGGGACCTATCCTGGGGGTGGCTGTCGGGCTGGCGATAAACGACCTTCCGCTAATTCGCAAAGCTTTAATTAATTATGCTCTGGCCGCATTTATAGGATTAACTGCATCAACCATTTTTTTCCTTTTATCACCCTTACAGGATGCCCACTCCGAAATTCTTATACGAACACAACCTACGGTTTACGATGTACTAATTTCTCTTTTTGGCGGATTTGCCGGAATTATTGCTATTTCCAGTAAACGCAAAGGAAATGTGATCGCAGGTGTTGCAATAGCTACAGCATTAATGCCACCACTTTGTGTTGCAGGATATGGATTGGCTACCTGGCAATTGAACTATTTTTATGGGTCAATGTATCTGTACCTGATCAACAGTGTTTTTATTTCTGCTGCAACTTTCATTACAGCTTATTTTCTAAAATTTCCGGTTAAAAAATATGATGACCCGAAATCAGAAAAAAGAGTAAAAAGAATTGTGTGGCTGATCATCATCGTAACTTTAATTCCCAGTATTTACCTGGGGCATGATCTGGTTACCCAAAACAGATTTAATGAACGGGCAAATAAATTTATTGATACCGAAGCATTGTTTCCGAATGATTATTTATTGAATAGAAGAATTGATGCAAAAAATAAGGAAATCATCCTCACATTTGGCGGCAAGGAAATTACCAAGGCTGAAATCGCCAAGCTTCAAAACAAGTTGAAATACTTTGATTTGGAAGATGTTTCCCTTGAGATAAAACAAGGATTTGCCTTCCTGAAAGAAACCAAAACGGAGGAGCAGATAGGACTTGTATTGCAGAAAAACGAAATTGAGCGGAAAGCATTGCAAGAAAAAATTGATAGTGTTGAAAACCAATATTTGATCAGTCGACAGATTTATAAAGAAATAAAAGTGCAGTATCCTGAATTAAAAGAAGCCATTATTCAACCGGTTATGATCAATAATGATACCTTACTGGCTATCCATTCAAAATTACTGGTGTTGTTGGATATAGATAAAAAATTAAGCAGAATAGAAAAGAAAAAGTTGGATGACTGGCTGAAAGTGAGATTGGACAATAACCGTATAAGGCTTTTTATTATCAATAGTCAAGACAACTATTAACATAGTTTTATTCACTGCTTCAAATCTTTACTGACAGGCATTAAATCGAGCCTGGTAAAAAAGCAGAAGTAATTTATTATAAAGGAAGTACTAAAAGTTTTGCACTCCTTGTTGTTTTCAACTTATGTTTCAGAATTATTCTGTAATGTTTATTTCTTATGAATTATGTCCCTGCTTTTGAAGCATCTCAATGATTTTTATATTCACCCCGGCGTGCTTCAACGTTGCATTTAGCTCTGTGATAAAGAGCTTGCTGAGCTTTCGATACGTTGGCATCTTTACCTTGCCATATTTCCATAGCTGGTTGCTGAATGGCACGGGCAAATGAAAATGACAATTCCCATGGCAATTTCGCCTTAAATCTGACATTCATGGCATTCAAGCGGGATGAGGCCAGTTCCGCTGATTGTCCACCCGACAAAAACGCTATCCCGGGAACTGCAGCCGGAACGGTCCGTAACAGGCATTTCATTGTGGCATTGGCAACATCCTCAATCGATTCTTGTGTAGGGCAAGTCAATCCGGGAAGTACCATATTTGGTTTCAAAATCATTCCTTCCAATAATACACCTTGTTTGTATAGCTGATTGAATACCTCGTGAAGAACCTCTTCAGTAATTTCAAAGCAGCGCTCCAAGGTGTGGTTGCCATCCATTAATACCTCTGGTTCTACAATTGGAACCAGTCCTGCGTCCTGGCATAATTTGGCATAATGGCTCAACGCAAATGCATTAGCCTTACTGCAAGCTTGAACTGAAATGGTATTTCCATTGCTTATTACCGCACGCCACTTGGCAAAACGAGCTCCCATTTTATAATATTGGATCAGTCGGTCGCTTAAGCCATCCAGCCCGTCTGTTATTTTCTGCCCGGGATGATCAAACATGACTTTTGTACCTGTATCGACCTTTATACCTGGAATAATACCCGCATTGCTTACTGCTTCTATAAATGGCGTACCGTTTTTAAAATGCTGCCGAATCGTTTCATCATAAAGAATTACTCCATTGATGCTGTCACTGAGTCCTGGTGTGGTAATGATCATTTCACGATAAGCCAGCCGGGCTTCTTCTGTTTGAGGAATGGCTAATGCAGCAAATCGTTTGTTGCAGGTTGGAGTACTTTCATCCATTGCAAGAATACCTTTGTCGTCGGCAACCAATGAATTGGCTGTTTTTATAAGTTTATGTATTTTCATTTTATTGAGTAGTTGGGCTGAAAGTTGTTTATGATCTGTTTCCATGTTTTAAATTTTAATAGTTTGTTACAGAATGTCTTATTGTGTTAAAACATGCGATCTTTGTCAGATGGATTTTCTGGCCAATAAACATTTCGATTGTAATATTTATGCAACTGTGCTTCATAATCTCTGGTAAGCAGAGCTTTTTCAGTGTATTCAGGAGCCAATTTTATACTCTCGCGAGAAAGATTGATACAAACTTTTACATTCTTCCAGTCGATGTGGTCAATCCATTGTGGTGAAATCAGTACTTTTTTTCCGTCGAACCAGTTGGATGTTTCGATCATCATATATCGAATTGCCCAGGTTTCATTATCGACGATAAAATCAACAACATGACCTATTTCGCCATCAATTGCCTCAATATTATAGCCACTTATATTATTGGTGCTGCGTAAATGAGGATCGCCTGTTTTTATGTTCTCGCTGAATCCTTTTCTTTCTTCATTTTCATTGAGCTGGGATGGATAATATCCCCATTGTTTTGATTCACCCCAATAGTTCGGCCATCTGTGATAGCGATAGTAGGCTTCCTCAAATTGCTGGGATACAGGCATGTCGTTTTCAAGCGAAGGACTGTCTTCGATCTGTTGCCTGGACAAATTAATATCGATGCGTTTAGTTTGAACATCCACCAACTTAAGTGAGTTCGGCGAAATGAGGACCTGTTTGCCTGTAAGCCAGTTGCCTGTATCTGCAATCAGGTAACGAACCATCCAATGATGATCGTCGAAGTAGAAATCTTTAACCTTTCCTAATTCTCCATCGTTGCAATCTAATTTGAAGTCTTTTAGTATTTTAGTTTTTACTAACATTGTGCATGGTTTTATTCACTGTTTATATTTTTCAACTCAAGCAAATTTTTATAGTATTCAGTTTTGATTCACTTTTGAATTTTTACTTGATCTCTTATAAAACAAAGGTGCTTTTCGCTCTGCTAATATCCATTACATAATTTTTGAAAAGAGTTACATAATTCACTTGGTTTTTTGTTATTCGATTTAGGGTATCTTAATTATTCATGCTGCTGATATCAGCTGATTGCTTTTGAGCCTGTGCAACTTGATGCTTATTTATCCGATCAGAAGGGCAGTCCATTGATTTTTTTGGAATGGTGGTAGATCTATTTGTTTCATTACTTTGGGGTATAGCTGAAAGTAATTTTAGAATTCATTTCAAAGTTTGAACAAAAAGACTGTTATCTTGGTTATGTTTAGTTTTTGGAACAATGATGATGATTCATTATGGCTATTTTAAATCTACTTTTATTTCATATAAACCTTCTTCAGGATTAGATGAACCGGAATATTTTGCTTATATTGTAATCGTCATTAATAGATTATATTGAACTGATATAAATACAATTGGAAATTCTATCTTCCAGGCAATATATACAACAGATACTTTATAAGTATCATTAATTATGTATTTTTCTCCACTTCATTAATATCTGGAAGTGTTATGTTTTTCTTTCAGCATATTTATTCATAAGACTATTTTTCTGACAAATTATTAGGCGATAAAAAATATTCTTCGCTCTGATTATTGCTTTGCATTGTTCATATTAAATGATTCATGGAATAGATATTATACATAAATAAAAAGGTTTTTTAAGAGAACTAAATATATGGCGAAAGAAAATACAAAATCTCAGCAATTATTTGAGAGGAGAAGAAACATTGTTGCAAATGGCATTGGGGTATTTAATACAGCTACTGTAATGGATGCTAAGGGGGCGATTATTATTGATGTTGACGGGAAAGAACTTATTGATTTTGCTGGTGGAATTGGAGTTGTAAACGCGGGGCACTGTCCGGAACCTGTCGTTGAGGCCATTCGCGAACAAGCTGGGAAATACCTGCATACCAGTTTTAATGTAGTCACTTATGAACCCTATATTGAATTATGTGAAGAATTGGTTGATATTTTACCTCACGGGAAAAAAACCAAGGCTATGCTGGTCAGTACGGGCGCCGAAGCAGTAGAAAATGCAATAAAAATTGCAAGGCAAGCCACCAAACGGCCTGCTGTTATTTGTTTTACAGGAGCATATCATGGGCGTACGATGATGGCCATGACTTTGACAAGTAAGGTGAGTTATAAATACGATTGTGGCCCTTATGCGCCAGAAGTTTATCGGCTTCCTTTCCCAAATATGTATCGTTATAAAGGCAACAGAGATGAAGCCACTTTTGTGAAGGACGAACTTACCCGACTGTATGAAAGTGCACTGAATTTAGTTGATATTAGAAATGTTGCTGCAATTATTTTGGAACCAATACAAGGTGAAGGAGGATTTAACCCCATTCCTCAAAAATATTTGGAAGGACTCAGAGCATTTTGTGACGAACATGGAATCATGTTGATTTTTGATGAAGTACAAAGTGGGTTTTGCCGAACCGGGCATTGGGCAAGTTGGCAACATTACGGTGTGCAGCCTGATATTAGTACCTATGCTAAATCTTTGGGGTCCGGACTGCCTATTGCTGCAGTTCTAGGGCGTGCCGAAGTTCTGGATGCTGCTGCGCCGGGATCAATTGGTGGAACTTATATTGGTAGTCCTGTTTGTTGTGCTGCCGCTTTGGCAACCATCAAATACATGAAGGAGATCGATTTGAATCAAAAAGCAGTCGAGATTGGAGCAATTATTAAGGGGCGTTTGCAAAATTTAATGAAAGACTGTCCTGAAATCGGTGATGTTCGAGGAATTGGTGCAATGATCGCCATCGAATTTGTAAAAAATAGCGATCCTGGACAACCCGATGCCGCCATTTGCAATGAAATAGTGAAAGGCTGTTCCGAAAATAGCTTAATCATTATAGGCGCAGGAACCTATAAAAATATTATCAGAATTCTTTCCCCTTTGGTCATTACTCCACAACAACTGGATCAGGGATTGACAATTTTAGAAAATGAAATAAAAAAAGCCAAAAGAAAATAAATATGAAACCATTCGCAATTGCAGGAATACAAATGAAAGTATCAGCTGTCGCTTCCAACGTGGAAATGATGAAGCTGAAAATTGATATTACCATGAATCTTTATCCGTGGATAGAGATGATTATGTTTAGTGAACTCTGTGCCTTTGGGCCATTGACCTATACGGCACAGCCCATTCCCAATAATTTTGAAGCAGAAATGCAGGCTATGGCCAAAAAATACAAGATATGGTTACTCCCGGGTTCAATATTCGAAGAATGTGAAGGCAAAATTTTCAATACCGCAACTGTTATCAATCCTAAAGGTCAAATTGTAACCCGTTACCGTAAAATGTTTCCCTTTTATCCCTATGAAACCGGGGTGACACCAGGACTGGAATATTGTGTGTTTGATGTACCTAAAGTCGGAAGATTTGGCGTATCGATATGTTACGATATGTGGTTTCCCGAAACCATTAGAACATTGGTTACATTGGGTGCGGAAGTTATCTTACATCCAACCATGTCGGGTACCATTGACCGGGATATTGAATTATCTATTGTAAGAGCTATGGCATCAATTAACCAGTGTTATATGTTTGACGTGAACGGTTTGGATACCGGAGGATGTGGACGTTCTATCGTTTGCGGGCCAGATGGACGAATTCTGCATCAAGCCGAAGGAACTGAAGAAATTATACCTTTGGAATTGAATATAGAAATGGTAAAAAGAAGCCGTCAATTGGGCATTTTAAGACTCGGACAACCGCTTAAAAGTTTTAGAGATCATTTGCAGTCGAGTTTATTTGGTATCTACCAACCCAATATCCCCTTACCTTATTTAGATTCATTAGGGCCACTGATCAAACCCACACGGTTGGATAAAATTGCAGAATTAAAAATCAAAGAAACTACGATAGAGCAGAAAATATCGCCCATCCACTACAAAGGGGATGGATTAATCTAAAAACAAAAATTATGGGTGGAATTCCAATGAATGGGAAGGATAAGACAATAGCAATTAAAAATTATGTTAGTTGGTTTGAAATACCGGCAATAGATTTTCATCAGGCTGTATCTTTCTATAATCATATTTTTGGTATTAAAATGGTACAAAAGATAACTGAGGTGAATGCTATAGCTTTTTTCCCGGTAACAACAGGAATTGGTGGCGCGATAATCGCTGGTCCGGGTTCAATTCCTTCCGCTACAGGATCATTGATCTATTTAAATGGTGGGAATGATCTGAACAATGTATTAAATAAAATTGAAGCAGCGGGGGGACGTATCGTTATGCAAAAAACTCTGATAAGTAATGAAGAAGGTTATTTTGCCATTTTTATCGATTCACAAGGAAACAAACTTGCACTACATTCAAAAAATTAAAAAGTGATTAACAATAAAACAAAAAGTGCACCATATTATAACATCGGACAGCTTCGGATTGATTTTTGGAACAGACTAAAAATTAAATCATCCGAACTTGCACGTTCCCATAAAGGGAGTGAAAATGCAAAAAAATACCAATTAAATGTCAAAGAGTTATTAATTGACTTAAAAGGGGTGGAATGCTTTTTTGCTTCCCCTGGAAAAGAGCGCTTACGAAAACTCGAAAAAGCCTTTTCCAGTCAGGAATATGCCTCCCTTGCCCATTTGGTTGCTGAAACAACAAGGCAATTGTTGGGAGATAGTTATAAAACCAATCCTGACTTTAATGATGTAGATGAATACAAAATGCAATCTACAGAGGATGATGAGCTGCATAACAACATTAGAAAAAACTATTTTGAGGTTTTATTCGTGGACAATATTTCCATAGCGGAAGAAGCGAAAATGAAGCATAATTTAAGAACGCTACAAACGCCACATGACAAGTTCAGTTATGGGGTGGTATTACAACGTTCTTTTCAGGATGCTATGATTACATTGCTTTTTAATCATAACATACAAGCAGTAGTGGTGCGTTATGCACCACCTTATCATTCTAAACTCATTACTCCGCTTATAAAACCCTATATCGAAAAAGTTATCAATCTTGATTTCTCATCAAAACCGGAAACGGATCTTGGCCCAATCATTGGTGAATTAATCAAAGAACTTCGACCGGAGTTAGATACCTATTATGTTACTGATTCTTCGCTTGGACATTTAAAAGACAATACGATTAAAGGTTTCAGAAGGATATTTTATCATTCCGAAGACATACAGGAATTACATCTAACTATAATGAACGGTATCACCGAACGTTATAATACTCCGTTCTTTTCTGCCTTAGTGGAATATAGTCAAAAACCAACAGGGGTTTTTCATGCGATGCCAATATCTCGTGGAAATTCAGTGTTTAAATCGAGATGGATTCATGATTTTGGAGACTTCTATGGCCGTAATATGTTTTTGGCAGAAACTTCAGCTACAACGGGCGGACTTGATTCTCTGCTACAACCAACAGGCCCACTGAAGAAAGCCCAGGAGATGGCGCGTGATGCATATGGATCGCTCTATACCTATTTCGTTACCAACGGAACATCCACCGCCAATAAAATTGTGATGCAAGCTTTGGTTAAACCCGGAGATGTAGTGCTAATTGATCGCGATTGCCATAAGTCACATCATTACGGATTGGTTTTAGCTGGTGCTTATCCTGTATATTTGGATTCCTATCCTATTGAGGAATACTCGATGTATGGAGCTGTTCCTTTGGGACATATAAAAGCAAAGTTACTGCTTTTAAAAGCTGCCGGAAGGCTGGATAAAGTTAAAATGTTACTCCTAACCAATTGTACTTTTGACGGTATTGTTTATAATGTAGAACGTGTAATGGAAGAGGTTCTTGCCATTAAACCAGATATGGTTTTTTTATGGGATGAGGCTTGGTTTGCTTTTGCAGGATTTGCCTATAATTACAGGCAACGTACAGGTATGTTTGTTGCAAATAAGTTGTATGAAAAATATAAGAGCGCTGCTTATAGAACGCACTATAACGAATATATAAAAGGATTGAATGATGGCGAACAATCATTGCTGCCAGATCCGGACAAGGTTAGAATCCGGACATATGCCACCCAAAGTACTCACAAGACTTTAAGTAGTTTTCGACAAGGCTCTATGATTCATATTTGGGATGAGGATTTCCGTAGAAAAACTGAAAATACCTTTCTTGAAGCCTACATGACTCATACCTCTACATCGCCAAACTACCAAATGTTAGCATCCCTTGATGTGGGCAGAAGGCAAGTACAGCTGGAAGGATTTGAATTGGTTGAAACGAGCATTGAAATGGCCATGGTACTTCGCGCCAAAATTAACGACAATCCTCAATTAAGTCAATACTTTGATGTATTGACTGTGCGAGACTTTATTCCGGATGAATTTCGTCAAACTGGGCTCAAAGAATATTACAGCAAACAAGAAGGCTGGAATCGTATGGATGAGGCCTGGGAGAATGATGAATTTGTTTTAGACCCTACCAAAATCACCCTGTATATTGGTAAAACCGGGATAGATGGCGATACGTTCAAAAACAAGTATTTAATGGATAAATTTAATATCCAAATTAACAAAACCTCTCGTAACACAGTCTTATTTATGACGAACATAGGTACCACCAGAGGGAGTGTAACTTATTTAATTACTGCACTTTTAAAAATAGCAGACGAATTGGATGATGAGTTTAAAGCCTTGAATAATAAGGAAAGAGAAATACGGAATAAAAAGATACATTCCTTAACCAACGAGGTTCCTCCATTGCCCGATTTTAGTTATTTCCATCATTCTTTTCAAGCCGTACCCGGGGTTCCCGGAGGTAATTTGCGAGAAGCCTATTTTTTGGCATATGATGAAGAAAATTACGAATATGTTCCCTTAAACGAATGTCTGACAATTATAGCTAAAGGAAGAATACTCGTCGCTTCAACCTTTGTAATTCCTTATCCTCCAGGATTTCCGGTATTGGTTCCGGGGCAGATCGTAAGTGAGGGAATTATTAATTTTATGACGGCATTAGATGTAAGCGAAATACATGGATATCGTTCCGATTTGGGGCTTAGGGTGTTCAATGAAAATGTGCTGGACAGACATAAGATTACCACTTCAATGGGCGGTATGTCCAAGGGAAAAACAAAAAGCAACTAAGTAAAATTTTGAAAAACAATAATATGACAACTAAAAAAACAATTACTACAAGCAAAGTCATCAAAGCAATTGATAAAAAAGCAAAACCTGTAAGAAAAAAACCTGCACTGGAAATTCTTGATGGTGTATCTGATATCAGAAGATTTTTTTACAAAAATGAAACGCCACTTTATTTTATTAGTGCCACAAATTTTAATTTACTTGGTGCCGATGAATGGATCAAAGGATTTAAGTTTATATGCCATATTGAATGTTTTGATGGCCTTCATCCTAACGTGTTTTCGCCTCAGCAGGAAATTCCACATGATGATTTCACCTGTATTGAGGACATTAACAATTACCTCCTGCAGCATCCCGAAGTTCAAGCATACTTGAACCTCAGAAAAAAAGGAAAGTCCGCAGGAAAAGCCATGTTCCTTATGTTCGATGAAAAGACAGAAAAGCTCGCTAAAAAATTAGGATTGGAAATAATGTTTCCTCCTGCAAAGATGCGAACCTTGATGGACAATAAGGTGAATACCAATCGGATTGCAGAAAAAGCTGGTGTACCTTGCGTACCCTATGTGCTCTCCCATGTGGAAGATTATGCTCACTTAAGTAAAGTTTCGAAGGTTCTGGGCAACGATTTAGTGATTCAAACTCCTTTCGGCGATTCGGGTCATACAACATTTTTTATTACCAATGAAAAAGAATTCAAAAAATATGAAGATGAGATAGTCAAAGAAAAAGAAGTTAAAATCATGAAACGCATCAATTGCAAAGGTTCTGCGATTGAAGCCTGCGTAACACGACATGGTACTATCGTTGCCCCTTTAATGACTGAACTTGTTGGATTTAAAGAACTGACCCCCTACAAAGGCGGATGGTGTGGTAACGAAATTTATCCGAATGCATTTAGTCCGGAGATCCGTGATAAAACATCAAAATACACCCAGCTTTTCGGTAATCAATTAAGAAAAGAAGGTTATAAAGGATATTTTGAACTGGACTTTTTAATTGATCAGGATAATGGTGAAGTTTATCTGGGTGAATTAAATCCCAGGGTTACGGGAGCAAGCTCCATAACCAATCACGCCGTTTTTGCCCTGGCAGATGCACCTCTATTTATATTTCATATTTTGGAATGGATGAATGTGGAATATAATTTAGATATCGCAAAAATAAACGAAAGATGGGCACTACAAGACAATATTGATGGATGGAGCCAATTGATTGTAAAACATACCGAAGATACCATTGAATATATTTCGGAATATCCAAAATCAGGAATTTGGAAAATGTTCGATAATGGTCATATTCAATATGACAGACTTGATACGCATAGGAGAGCTGTTGAGACAGAAAATGAAGCATTTTTTCTAAACATTGCCAAAGAAGGTAATTATTTATACGAAGGTGCCGATATGGGCATATTGGTAACAAGGGGTCGCATGATGACCGATGATTTTAAAATCAACGAACGCGCTAAAAATTGGATAAATGCCATTCGTAATAAATATGTTTCTACAATAGTGGAAGACAAAAGAGAAAAACCAATTCTTATAGGCAGTCTGACAAAATAGCATTATCGAAAGCGGTCATTCAATTTAACAGAAATATGAAATTCAAAAGCATTAACCCATACAATGGAGAACCGATTGGAGTACATACTGCACTCACTCCCGAAGAGTTGGATGAAAAGCTAAACAGAGGCATGATTGCTTTTCAATCCTGGAAAGAGGTACCTCTGTCGGAACGCTGTAGTCTATTAAAGAATGCCGGACAAGTTCTAAGGAATAATGTAGAGCTGTATGCAACAATGATAACGCAGGAAATGGGGAAGCCCATTTCCGAGTCGCGATCAGAGGTAAATAAATGTGCCTGGGTTTGTGATTATTATGCGGAGAATGCTGCAGCTTTTCTTGCCGATGAAATAATTCCAACCGATGCAGAACTGAGCTTTGTTGCACACCATCCGATAGGAAGTGTTTTGGCCATTATGCCCTGGAATTTCCCATTCTGGCAGGTATTCCGATTTGCAGCACCAACTTTAACCGCAGGTAATACTGGCCTATTAAAACATGCACCAAATGTATTTGGCTGCGCAAAACTAATTGAAGAAGTGTTTGTTAAAGCTGGATTTCCGCCAGATGTATTCCAAAACTTAATCGTTCATCACGATCAAACAGAGCAAATTGTTGCACACCAAAGTGTTAAAGCCGTAACAACTACAGGAAGCGAAAGGGCCGGCTCAGCAGTGGCTGCAATAGCAGGTAAATACCTTAAAAAATCGGTATTGGAACTTGGTGGCAACAATGCTTTTATTGTTTGGGATGATGCAGATATCGATGCGGCAATTAAAACTGCTGTTGTAGCTCGAATGTTAAATTGCGGTCAAAGCTGTATTGCTGCGAAACGATTTATTTTGGTGGAGAGTATTTATGATGAGTTCGTTTCAAAATTCATCGAAGCAATAAAACTTTTAAAATCAGAAAATCCATTGCTTGAAAGCACCGATATCGGTCCACTGGCAAGGCCTGATCTTGCTGATCAATTGCATCGACAAGTGAATGAATCTGTTACGCAAGGTGCAAAACTACTATATGGAGGTCAGCAAAATGGATGTCACCATGAACCCACCGTTTTAGGCGATGTTTTGCCGGGGATGCCAGTTTTCGATCAGGAAACTTTTGGACCTCTGGCTGCTATGATCAAAGCTGAAAATATAGATCACGCATTTGAACTGGCTGAAAATTCAAAATATGGACTTGGGCTAACGGTGTGTACCAGAAATACGGATAAAGCCCTGGGATATGCAAGTCGTGTAAGTGACGGTGCTTATTTTATTAATGAATTGGTTAAATCCGATCCCCGTTTGCCTTTTGGAGGAACCAAACAATCTGGTTTTGGACGCGAACTTGCCAAAGATGGAATGATGGAATTCGTGAATCGCAAAACTATTTATATGAAGTAGAACCCGAGAATTGCTCCGTATCTGTCATTGGTTTTTGAGGTACAGTTGGATTTAGTTTGTTGAACTCTTTTTGTGTTTACCCTGAATGTTTTATGCGTTAAAATAGCTGTTTTTTATCGGATGAATCTTCGGACCAATAAACATTTCGATTCTTTTATTCATGGGATGACCTTCTTCTATCTTGAATCTTATGGCAATTTCTCTAGAATTTTAAATGCAGCCATTGGGGTACTCTCTGAAACGGGTGATTTCAGTGCTTTTCTAAGTTCCACCAATAAATTGTCGAACCCTTCGGCCCTTTGTTTTAGCAATACATGATGAGCGCCGTTTCGAAGCATTACTGATTCAGCTCCACGGTCTTTCAATGCAGTCAATAGCTCATGCCAGGCGATTTTGCCAAATTTCTCCAATGCGACAGCAGCCAGCCAAACAACATCCGTTTCTGTGTCTTCAAGTGCTTTAACCAGGGAGGGTATAGCTTTAGTGTGGCCAATTTCACCAAGTGCTTTTGCTGCTTCCCAACGCGCTTTATGGACTTTTGAATTAAGCATCACTAGCGACAAAGCAGGGACAGCTGGTTTTCCAATTACAATCAGCGACTTCCGGGCGTTGATGCGAACCTCGTCATCTTTGCTAAGCAACTGATTGATTAAAGATTCGATGTTTTTTCTGGTTTGCATGTGTTTGTTCATAAATTCATTTTTGGGTGCTTTTGATACTATGCTGTTAGTTGATATGTCATTTGTTTATCGATTAAGGTTTTAGTGTTTTAAGTTCAATGTTGATTTCGTTCACATGGTGGTTCATCGAGGTTTTAAACATTTCCCAATTCAATTTTGCTTCTTCAATGTATTTAGCCAACTCAAATCTCAGGTTGTTGTTGTCATTCTCCAAACTGTTCAATTTCCTTAACAAGGATTTATTTTCTTTTGAAAGAGCTTTTATTTCTTTGATTTTATTTTCATTCTTGCGTATTTTCTTTTCCAATTCATTGGTGTACGTAGTCCACATATCTGGCGTTTCGATGATTGGAGCCAACTCTGTTTTCATGGACTCTTGAATGACTTCGTCGCTTACAAAACTACTGTCGTTTGATAGCATTCTGACTTTTTTAACCCGATCGAAGGCATCATCCTGTTTTTGTTCACGTTGGCTACTAGAACATGAACAAAGCATTAATAAATAACCAGTTGCAATAATTAAAATAAAATTTATTTTGAATGTCATAGCTGTTATTTTGTTTGAATTGTTGTTTCTACCTGTAGTTCATTGTTCCACTGTTCCATGGTAAATATCTGTTTATAGGACTCAGGCTTAATACTAAGGCTACCCGAATAGGGATGATCGAACAAGATGATAATGAAAAAAAGCATACCAATAAAAATACCCAACAAAGAATTAAGGGCCACATGCATCCGTCGGTGTTCAATGTCCAGTAAAATGGAACAAACAAGGGTTATTAGAGCGCCAAAAATTATGGGGAACCATAAAGAATAAGGAATTTGATTTTCATTGGTGGTTGAGCGAAGTCCCCTATAGGTCGCCAATTGATTTAAATGACTAAACATTTCGGCCACCAACTGAATTTGAAACTGGCTTTTGGGATCGAGGTGTTCAATTTTATAAAATACATTGTTAAATGATTCCGTTGTTTTGCGGCTTGGCTTCATTCGTCCCATATTGGGGAATTCTTCATCGATTACATTGTAAACAAAATCAAGGTAGACAATCATGAGCTGTTTTGATTCAATGGTGTCGGGATAATACTTAATGTCACGGTATAAGCCTAAAGCAGAACTGCCTTCTTTACTTACATTGCCCTGTATTTCATTCATCTGGCCCCAGACCATAAAAACAACAAAGCTGAGTAAAAAAGCATAAAAGCTGGCGATGGACAAAAAAAGAAAGCCTGTTACCTCATTGTGCGATCGCAGGATTCGTAATTTGAAGTATTTGCGGACAAAAAAAGTACTAAGTCCCGCAATAATTCCTCCAATTGAAATAATGAAAATGAAAAGTAAGAAGGGCGGTAATTGTATCAAATGATGCATGATATCCATTATTTACTGATGAACACGTTATTTGACAAATCGCGGGCTTGTTTGACCCAGTTATCCCTATCGATGCGGCCGGGAGCAATTTCCAGTATCTCGGTGATTATTTCAACATCTGCCGGAGTTAAATTACTAATTTGTTTAAAGGTATAGAGATCGAGCATATTGAGTCTTTCTTCGATCCACAGTCCAATGCCCCCGATTAGGGTGAGATTATTTGCGCGATGTTTGTGAGCAACGCCTAATCTATCGAAGTAAATACGGCCCTTCCTTTCTTTTATACGTTTCAGGAGTTCCGTTTTTTTACCTTCAATCCTGACCAATTCTTTGGCTTGTTCTATCCATTCGTCTCTTTCTATTCTGCCGGGGAAATATTCAATGGCTTCGGTAACCACATGAATGTCCTCTTCGATGAAATTACTGATTTGACGAAAGGTATATATGTCCAATACATGTAGTTTTTCCCTGATCCATCCACCAATTCCACTTATGGTGGTTAAATCGTCAGCTTCTTCTTTTTTAGCTGTTCCTATTCTATTGAAAAAAATGCGTTCCTTTCTTTCTCCCATTTTTTTCAGTAGTCCTACTTTAATCGAATCTATGTTAATAAGTTCCTTAGCTTGTGCGATCCATTCATCTCTTTCAATCCTACCCGAAAAGTATTCAATGGCTTCATTCATTGTTTCGATGTCGAGAGCAGTGAATTTGCTGATCTGTTTAAAAGTAAATATATCGACGGCATGCAATCTTTCTTCAATAAAAGGACCAATACCGCTGATCATTGTAAGGTCATCCTTTTCTTCTTTTGTGGCTGTTCCGAAACTATGGTAATTTAGCAGGTGTTTGCGTTGCGCAATATGGAGCAATGCTTCCTCTTTTTCTTGCTGATGGAGCTCCTTGAGTGCATTAAATTTTTTAATAAAATAGTCTATTTCATGGTCATTTTCCTGTACCCGTTTTTGCAGATCACCGTTAGCTGCAGTGAGATCGACTATGGTTTTTTTGAATTCAGCCTTCTGTGATTCAAGGGCTTCAATTCTGCGTTGGTAAATAAATTTGGAATAATACCAGGCTGTTAGGTAAGCAATGATTGCTGCTCCAAGCAATAATAAGAGTATTTCAATGCTTGCTACAAATCGGGTTTGTACAATAAGAATTAGTAGTGCGCTCATTTTTTATTTTTTTATAGTTATTTCTGTTCTTCGATTCTTCGATCTTCCCTCTGCACTTGTATTGTTGTCAGCCGGTTCTTTTTCACCCTTTGAAGCGATAACCATTTTATTTGAAGGCATTCCCAATTGAACAAAGTATTGTTGTACACTTTGAGCCCTATTGTACCCAAGGGTCTGGTTATACTGGTCGGACCCCACTGCATCAGTGTGACCTGTGATGGTGAGCGTGGCATGTGTATTTTGGTTCAGGTAATCTTTCGATTCCCTAAAATAGTTGTCCGTTTTCACGTCTGTATTGATTTCCGATTTGTCGAAGGCAAAATAAATGGTCAGGTTTTCTGGCAATTCAGCTTCAACGAACACCGGAATATTTTGCAGCGTGTCCTTAATGTTTTGGTCTTCATTATTGAAGGCGACTGTTTCGGTGCTTGGGGGAACATCACATAAACCCTGTATCTTGCATACATAAACATATGTCGAAAGTGCCGACCATGCACAAAATGCCAGAAATCCAATGAATAGAGTTTTCATGTGTTGAATATTTAATATTAGCTGAGAATTGATCATTTGAGTGATCACATATTTTTAATGTTTTCAATTAGAACGTATTTGGTAATGACATAAATAATGGAGGCTGAACACTTTGGATTCAGCCTCTATTATGTTGTAGCAGATGTTTACAGAACGATTAAATCCAGCTTGGTTGATACTCCCATGGCAACTGTTTTACCCCTTATTGTAATGGGGAGTAGCGGAAAGTCAGGTGTAATTGTAATATCATAAACACCGGCCGGCAAACCAATAAGTAGAAACTCTCCCTTTTCATTGCAGACTGAGGAATAAGATGTCCCATTCGATTCAGCCGTTATAGTTGCTTTTATGCCAATTGGCGATATTGATCCCCGAATTGAACCGGAAAGAGCTACATCAATGGTCCTGATTACAGGTTTTAATTGATATTCGTCATTCCCTTTTACAACGATTGATTGGTTGGCGTCAAAGTCTAACAAAATACCATAGCTTACACCTGGTTCGAAAGTATGATGAACCTGCAATTTTAATCCCGACTGCGAAGCGCTTGGTGTGCTAAGAGGGTAGGCGATGCTGTCAATGATCACGGCGCTATTGGTTCCTAGTATTAATCTGATTTGAGATACATCTCCTGCATCTAAATCGCCTGAAGCGATCAGGGTATCCATTCCGTTTGAAAAATCAAGAAGGTTATAGATGCCGGCATTTGCGTCGAGCAGGACTGAAGCTCCACCACTACCGGTTATTTCCACTCCCTGTAAATCAATCAGAACAGCATCATAGTTTGCTGGTGCATCAGTCATGCGAATGGAAAGGTGTGAACTCTCGTTATCCTTATTACAAGATGAAAAGAGTAGTACGAATAGGCCCAAAAATGATAATTTTAATAGGGTCGTTATTTTTTTTCTTTGTGTAGTATTCATTTTTTTTTGATTTAAATGATTTTGTTAATAGTCATTAGTCAATGGTCATTAGTTAAATGATGTATTTATCAACAAATGTCGAATGACTTTAATAACTAATGACCAATGACTTCAATGACTCATCAATTTATTTTTTGGGGATGATATCAATTATGACTGTTCTGTTGTAGAAACGTTCTTCAGGAAGTTTATTTCCAAAAGGAGCGATTTTTTCATCTTCGCCAAATCCGTAAACTTCAAACTTCACATCGGTTCTGCCTTGTTTCTTTAATTCAGTTTGAATAATTCCTTTCACATCATTGGCTCTTTCCAGCGATAAGATTTTGTTGTATACTGGGTCCCCAATAACATCGGTATGTCCATGAATAATTACGCTTGCATTTTCAGGGATTTTAGGCGTTACTACTTCTGAAAGGTATTTTTCGTACATCTTGCTTGATTTTGAATCGTTGAATTCATAAATCACACTGTATCTCATTCCTTGTTCTTCGGTTGGAGGAGTCCAAAGCACCAGGTGTTTTTGTGTTTCATTTTTTATGGTTTCACCATCTTTGGTAATGCCGATTATGGTAAACTTATAGTTTCCTTCAGCACTTTGGCCCAAGATTGTTTTTCCAGAAATACTGACCTGTTCCTGATTGTAAGGTCCAAATCGCTGAACTTTACCTTCGTCATCAGTAACCTCCAATAACCAAGATGTAAATGCTTCATCGGAACCTGCGGCATCAATTGTGATGTAACTGTCTAAAGGTGCTTCCTGAACTACATTCAGCTCAACAGGCTTCAATGGTGTTGCTTCCCCACTCTGGAATTCCATTAATAACTCTGCTGAGTTGCTTTTTATAGAAACCCTGCGGTCATCCTGACTTACAAGAGCAAGCTCCCTGGACACGCCAGGCTGTTTTGATGGTATTTCAGGTTTGGTATTTCCGATAGTTGTGATTCTTGAAGGATCAATGCTAAAAACATCGACCAAATATTTTTTAACTGATTCGGCCATCATTCGGCCATCTTGTTGAGTTTTTTCCGATGAACCTACCAATGTAATTGTGGTAGAAGGGTTTTTGCTCATGCGATCGCCAAGTATATTCAGTATATTATAATAGGCAATCATTTCGCGATCAGAACGACCTGAAAGTTCTTTTGGTGTAAACACTTCCAGCTGATTTTCTTTGAAATCTTTGACTTCACCCTTTTTGAGTACTACGTAACGTTCGGGTATTTCTGTCGATCCTAAATCGAAGAAAATATAATTGCGAATGGGGAAGGTTTCCCTAACCCTGCGTTCCACAGGAATATTCTCAGGTGAAACAACACTAAATGTAACTTCAGGTACTACAACAGGTGCGATTACTGCAACTGGTTCAACCGGAGGCTTAATCTCTTCAACAGGTAGTGCATGCGTTTTTCCAAATTTAATGGCAATACCTGCTCTGGCTGTGGATAAGGACCAACTTTCAATAGAACGTGGGTGTTGTCCAAAATAAGGATGGTAGGAGATAAACGGCGACAAACTTACCTGGTTGGCACTGCTTTTTGCTGACAAGGGAATGTCGTAGCCTAAACCAACTTGTCCTGAGATCACACTTTGATTGATGTTGCTGAATTCTCCCTGAACACTGTTGAATTGTGCTTCTGGGTCAACATCAAATGTGTAGGTGAACGATTTGTTGATGTTATAACTGTATGCTCCACCAACAAAAAAGTACAAACCTGATTTGAAAGGTGTAATTCGAATGCTTGGTTCAATGGTAGCATAACTCAGAGGAGTTGTTAAATCCTCAGGACAATTGCAGGGAGACAGTGTTTCTGAAAAAGATCCACCCCGGTTGTCGTATCCCAGGTTGAGCATAAATCCTAAAATTGGAGTTGGACGGTATTCGATTAATATCGAACCATATGGTGTTAAGCCATATCCATCGTGAAATGCCGCCGGTGCCTTAATGGTTGAGTTCAGTGTTTGTGTTGTTCCGGTGAAAAAGTTGTAGTTTACTGCTCCGGATACTCCTAACCAAATTTTTGGTTGGGGTCTTTCAATCTCCTGTGACTTTGCCGAAATAGAGAAAGCAATCAGCAGGAAGCTCAGTGAGATGGTAATTATATTTCGTATCATTTTTTTGTTTTTAGCCTTTAATACTTAAAAAATAAAAATAGCATCGAATTGATTTTATCATTTTGGGATTGAACAGAATCAATCCGATGCTTTTTCAGATGTTTTGAATTCTATAAATCTTTATGGTTTGGTTACCGTATTTGAATCCAATGAAATGGCAGCGATTCGGGTTAATGCTCTACCATATAAAGTAGCGCCTGTTGTTAAGGTAATCGCCTGATCAGCCAGTATGTTGCCATAGAAAATGGAGTTGGTTCCAAGTGTAGCTGAAGTACCTACTGACCAATAGATGTTGTCTGCTTGTGCGCCTCCAGCCAAAACAATTGAGGTCCCGGCATCGGTGACAAAGGTGGATCCCATCTTAAATATCCAAACTGCATTGGCGTTGCCTCCTGCATCTAAGGTTAAAATCCCGTTTGGACCTGTACCTGAAATACCACTGGTTGTTGAGTTGACATAAAGGCCTGGTGCTAAGGTCAGTCCGCCAATTTGTCCGGGTAAAGAAATAGCGTCCAACGATCTTGATTGTGTATCGTTATAGGCTGCAGTCAAATCACTTTTTGCTTGTCCTACTATTGGATCAGCCGACATATATAAAGTACCGTTTACGTTTCCAGGTAGTAAACCATTGATGGTGGCTGTTGGGAACGAGCCAACATCGCCATTAATTGTTGTGGTAACACCTGTATTTGCTATTCCTGAGCCTGCGAGAATAGCAAAAGAATTTGTCGATCCAAGATTCACGACATCAGGTCCTGGTGAAGATGTTAGGGTATAATTTGCAGTAATTGTTTTGTCTTGATCTATGAGAACTGAAATAGGATTGGAAGAACTTGTTACATCACCACTCCAGAAGTTAAATTTGTAACCTGAATTTGGTGTTGCGGTAAGTTCAACAATATCGCCATTATCGTAATTGACTTGCAAAGGATTCTTTAATACATCTCCATTCACTGAAATTACATCTAATGTGTACGTGTTTGCAGTTATCAATGTGAAATTAGCAATGATGTTTTTATTCTCAATCATGGTTATCGATAATGGATTTATGGAACTTGTAGCTTGCCCACCCCAGCCTGTAAATTCATATCCATCATTCGGTATAGCAGTAAGCTGAACTATAGTGCCAAAGTTGTAACTGCTTTGGTCCGGATCTTTTACCACTATTCCGTTTACTGCGGTTATATCCATTGTATAAGTGTCAGTAGCTAACAAGGTGAAGTTTGCGGTTATATTTTTATTTGAATTCATGGTTACGGTCATTGGATTTACCGATCCGGTAGCATCACCACTCCACGAGGTAAACGAATACCCTGCATCTGGTGTAGCGCTTAACTGTACGCTTGCACCTGAACTATAGTTCGCCAGATCTGGGTTTTTTACCACTGATCCGTTTACTGCTGAGATGTTTATGGTATAGGTATTTGTGGGCAATAAGCTGAAGTTTGCCGTAATATTTTTATTTGAATTCATGGTTACGGTCAATGGATTTGTTGAACCGGTAGCATCTCCACTCCAAGAAGTGAAGGTATATCCTGCATTTGGTGTTGCGTTTAACTGCACTGTTGCACCTGAATTAAAATTGGCCAGGTTTGGATTTTTTACCACATTCCCATTTACTGCAATCACATTTAAGCTGTAGGTATTAATGGTGAAATTAGCGACCAATGTTCTGTTTGCACTTGCTGTAAATGAGTAAGTAGAATTAGTCGATACAATGCTTTCACCTTCCGTCCAATTGGTAAATGTATAACCGGGGAGAGCTGTTGCTACTACTATTGTCTGATCGTCTTTGTTGAACAAGCCTCCTCCAATGGTCGATCCTGCATCAACAGGGTTCGACGACAAGTCTATTGTATAGGTCGTTAATGCAGTTGAAAAACTCCATTGATATCCAGCGGCCACTGCATTACCTAAGACATCTGTTGCACCAATGGTGATTGTTCCTGTATAAACAGTATTTTCGGCTAGTGGGTTGGTCGGTGTAAAGGTTGCCGTATTTCCAGAATAGCTTACCTTACCGGCAATAGAATTTGTAACCTGTTTCGCAAATGCCAGCGGCATCCCCTTGTTTTCTGTTGTTGTTTCATTTATCTGATTCGTACCCTGATAAAACAAGAAGGTCTCAGAGTTAATCGTTAAAGGATCCATCGCTGTGCTGAATGTGGCCTCAATAATTTTATTGAGTGGCACATTTGAAGTTCCATTTAGCGGATCGGTAGAATTTATCGTTGGAACATTACCTGTTGAAAAGCTCCAGGTGTAGTTTTCAAGTGGATAATTTCCAGCCGGATCTTTCACTTTTTTAGTGATGTTCCCGGTATATGTTTTATTGGCTTCCAGTGGTTTTGTTGGCGTAAAAATGGCAACAGAGTCTGTATAGCTTACTATACCTGAAACCGGAACGGTTCCCAATAAGACCGTAAAAGTTTCGTTATTGATTGTTGCAGGTACCATTGCTTCATTAAATGTAGCAGTGATGATTTTGTTGGTAGCCACATTTACGGCTCCATCCAAAGGATTGGAAGTAGTAACTTCAGGGCACACGCCTATGGTTTCACCTTCAAAGGTGTCCTTTTCGCATTGCCACATGAGAACTGTCATCAATAGCATCACAATCCATGCTGAATTTGTGAAGCGTGAATTTCTCTTCTGCTTATGCATCGGAGCACTCATTTCATTTATTTGAATAAATTTTTTGTCCATCGTAATCGTATTAAGGTGTATATAACTTTGTTTTCAAAGAGGATATGCCAATCGAATCAATTCAATGCCCAATAAAACATACATTACAAAATTGACGAATTACAGGGCCTGTTCCGTTATACATTTATGGATACTTCTTACATAAATCACTGATATTATGGTTTGTTGCTCAATTTTAATTGTTGGGTTGCGATCGTTGTGCATTTATCCAATCGCCCTGATCCTATTAATATTAGTGTTCTCAAAATTGATTAGATGGAAAATATTGGCTTATAAGTGTCATTATTAATGAGGAAAAGCAATTCAGGATGGAATCCTGAAGATGAAAGCTATTTTTCAGCTTTTCCGTCAGGCTACAGGCATCAGGCATCAGGATTCTGGTGGAATTCAAGCCTTTATCAAAATCCCAACGATCCCGAAATTCAAGCCTATTATTTGAATATCAAAAACGGGGTTAGCTACCATACCAATTTCGACGAAGAAGGTGAAGGTGTACAATCGGCTGGAATGAATGTGCGTTGTATAAAAGATTAGACAGGTAATAGCTGTTAGGAGAAATTGAAAAACCCAAGCAATTTTCCCGCAGCTTTTTCAGCTTCGTTTTGAGAGTGGATTATTTAGAAATGATTTTGTTTCGATATTACACTACCATATTGTCTTACTTTATTTGGGTTTAAGAGTTGGACTTCCTCGCATCTAGCTACTATTCAATATAAATATTGGCGCTTATCCGTCTTAATTTATTTCGTTTAAAATAAAACAAATATTCTATATTGGATGCTTTGTCGGATAGTTGCACTTTTGAATCAATTGTTTCGCTTATGTTGAATTTTCGACAAAATGTGGCTTTTGACATTCCGGGTTGAATAGCTCCTGCAAGTTTAAATTTTGAATAGCGAACATCAAACAGGTAAGTGAAATCATTGTGCCGGGCCCTGTAAATCTTGATGGTATTTTTTTTGTGTGAAAAAGTATAAATGGTATCAACAATTGACGGATTATGCAGGTTGATGATAGGTTCCTGTGTCAATTTCAAAAAATTGTATTCCTGTCGAATCGATTTTATGGTATAATTTTCAAGGGCATTTAGTACAAAATCATCACACTCATAGTTGGCAATATGGTTTGAATCAAGTTGTATGAATTTTGTATGGTATATTAATTCATCTTGAACAACAGGTTCATTCAATTTTGTTGATCGGAGAGTAGAACAGCTTACCACTGCCAGCAAGATGCTTACTACAAATAAATTATTTCTTAAACGTATGGTTTTCATAGTTAAAATTTAATCTTGTACCCGTTTTTTTTATGATTTGATTTTCCCTTCTTCTTTCCCGGGTTTTTGCTATTGTGATGATGTGGATTATGTTCATTTTTGTTCCATCCTTTTTTTAGTCCGCTGTTTGTTTTGAATGCAACCACGCAAGACGTTGTACTCACTAGAAAGAACGCAACTACTAGTAATGCAAAAAAAGTTTTTGCTTGAAATCTATTTTTCATGTGATTGAAATTTTATTGGTTAGCCGGAATTTATGGCTTCGTGATCTTATTATTACTAGTCAATACTACTGAGCCATTAGTTGCGAGCATTCGCCCGGTTGCCGTTGCTCCTGAGTTCATGGTGATTGATGTTAAAGCCATGATGTTTCCTTTAAATGCGGTATCGTCTCCAATGGTTGCAGAACGGCCTGTTTGCCAAAAAATATTTTTAGCCTGGGCGCCTCCGCTTAAAATAACGTTGCCACCTGCACCGCCAACGGTAGTAAAATCTGATGCGATCTGGAAAACCCATATGGCATTTTCGTTACCCTGTGCATCAAGGGTTAAATCACCTGATTGAATTAAAAGGGTGGATGTTGATTTATAAATTCCAGGTGCGAGTGTTTTACCACCCTGGTCGCCTGATAATGTAATAGGTGCCGAAGTACTTGCACTTTCAGCAAAAAGAAATGCATCGCTCAGGTCTTGTTTGGCTTGTATCAGCATTGCAGGAATCGGATCAGCATCATCTGAAGCATAAATAGCTCCATTCACTAAAATGGCCGGTGGGAAACCTGTAACTGAAGAACGAACACCAGGATATATTCCAATATCCATATCATGAATTTCGCTAAAGCCTGCATTATTACTGATTCCAACGCCAGCTATTATTCCAAAGCGCTCAACCGTTTTCAGGTTTATGCTTGGCGCACCTATGGTTGCATTGGTGCTAAAACTCCATACAAAATCATTTTCCATAGGAATGCCTGATGCGTTTTTTGCTTCGGTAGAAATGCTTGCCGTATAGGTTCCTGGAACAAGATCGGTATCCGGCGTAAAGCTGGCCATTGTGTTAGAGCTAGTTACAGAGCCTGGAACCAAGGATGTTCCTGTCATTAAAGTAAAGGACGACATTTTTATTGTTGATGGATCCATTGCTTCGCTGAAAATTACGTTCATTACTTTATTGACTGTCACTCCTGTTTCTTGATTTTTAGGATCGGTGGAAATAACCATAGGCGATGAAATAGTTCCTGTAGTAAATGTCCATACATAGTCGTTCGCCAGTGTTGTGCCAAATAAATTTTCAGCATCTGAAGAAACGCTGGCTGTATAAACGGTGTTGGGTAGCAGCTCGGAGGACGGTGTAAATGTTGCACTTGTGCCTGTACTGGTAACGATTCCCTCAATTGACTTTTCTTCTTGCTTTAAAGTAACTGATGCAGCATTGATGGATAATTGATCCATTGCTTCGCTGAAGTTTATTGAAACAACTTTATTGAGTACAACATCTGATTCGTTATAGACAGGGTCAGTTGAAGTCACCGTTGGATTTAAACCGGTATTTTCATCTTTTTTACATGCGCCCATAAAAGTGGCCAGCAATAAGATGACCATTGTTGTCATCCAAACTGTTTTTCTCTGTGTCTTCATCATTTATTATTTTGAATTAACATTTACACCTGTAAAGAAGAGTTTGCCATTCTTCGCAAACTCTTTATATGTTTGAATCTTTTCAATTTATTAAGGCTGTGTAATGGCATTTGCATCAAGAATAACAGCTGTTTGTGCCAATGCTCTACCATTCAATGAAGCTCCTGTTTGGAAAGTAATCGCTGTCTTCGATAAAATGATCCCTTCAAAGTGAGCTGTTGCTCCAAAAGTTGCTTCACCCGATACCTGCCAGAAAATGTTTTTAGCTTGAGCGCCACCTTCAAGGCTAAGGTTTACTGCTGAGCTCATGCTAAGGTCGCCTGAAATCTGGAAAATCCAAACGTCATTGGGTCCACCCGAAATGGTTACATCAGAAGGCAATGTAACTGTACTTGTCCATTTGTATAATCCGGGAACAAGCGTTTTGCCACCTAAATTTCCAGTACCGAACTCAAGAAAATCAGGGAAAGGGCGTCCGGCGGCATCGTTATAAGCTGTAATCATATTTTCAACGGCCGTAGTTAGATTTAACGAGGTTGATGAAACCATATCGGCAGCATACACTTTTCCGGTCACTTGTGCCGATGTTGCATAACCTGTAGCATCAACCAAATCAAATCCGGTAACATAAGATGTCGCCGCAGGGCTCAAACCCAAATCACCGGTAATGGCTGATGTTGGATTGTTATTGATGGCAGTTTTTGCCAAGATCACATAATTTCCGGATGCACCAAGAGGAACACCAGCGAATACTGCTGCATTTGCAACAGTGGTGAAGCTAGATTCAAAATTGGTTTCAAGTGCATTTCCTGATAAGTTTTTCACGCCGGTAGTTACTGTAAGCGTGTATTCGGTTTCAGCGCCGAAGATTGTTGATGCTTGAAACGTTGCTGTAACTCCATCGTATGAAACGGTACCCGGTATGGCACTGCCGGCTTGTTGTAAGGTAATGGTTGAAGCATTAATTGTTGAAACATCCATTTCTTCACTAAAATTTACGGAAATAGCTTGGTTTCGAGCAACGTTTGTCGCATTATTTGTTGGATCGGTGGCTGTCACCGTTGGTGCAATATTTAATTCAATGTCGTCTTTATTACAAGCTGAGAATAGAACCAGAGTCGCTATTGCAAAGGATGATAATACATTTTTAATTTTCATACCTATAGTATTAATGAATGTGAGTTGTTCTCACGAAACAAAGGTAGGGAAGCGTTCAATCAGGATTGTTACAATAGAATATCCATAAGTTACATCATTCACACATTTCAGCAATAGAATTGATCAAACGGAAAAGTTACTTTGAATATTATTTAACAGAGCAACCCATTCCTGCCGGGGCCGAAATGGGTTGCTTATAGGTGTAGAATTTTTATCCTTAAAATATATATCGTATTGAAAGTGCTCCACCGTCACCCCAAAAGCCACTATATCCAAAAACATTAAATTCGGGCTTCCAGTCAAGACTGATGTTGAAAGGAACTTCAATAAAGTTGTATTCCAATCCAATGATGCCATCCAGACCTAAAACAGTATAGCTGGTACCGGGATCTCCCCAACTTGCCTTATCTCCATTATAACTTCCAATATGACCACCAAATCCAATGTACCAATTTAATCGTTCAGCATTGGGAATTCGATTTTGAATTTCATAAAGCCCTGTGATTTCAATCCCTTGCCATCTGCTTGAAATTAAACCTTCAAGAGCTGTGTTACTACCAATAAAATGTTTTATGGTTAAGCCATTTGAAAATCCTGCCCTTAGACCGATACCGGTGTTGTAATCTTGTGCAAAATTGACTGACGACAGACCGAATACAACCATTAAGGTCAAAATAATTTTTTTCATAATATTTAGATTAATTTATTTGTGTAATCATTTATTGGACAAAGGTGAGTAGGATTGGATCAAAAAAATTTACACAACTCTGTTAAAATGTTGCATTATTCACACATTTGGAATGGGAAAAGATGAGGTAAAAGCAGTGCCACAGTTTTAGCAGCTCATAGGGTTTATTGGATAAAGTTGTTCAAAATAACAACGAAAATGCGCCAGAGTTGACGATGGCCAGCCCAGCGATAAAGTGCTGGTCAATATTCCGGACGCGATTGAAAAGACGAGACTAAGCTTTGTAACAAGTACCGATCTTAGCTTACCGCTGCAAACCAACGGGACCCAAAACTACCTGAATATTATAGCCGGTGAGGCCAACACCAGTTATCAGGTATATGCCATTTACGAAGACTCTATTGGTAATAAAGGACTGTATGGCCAGCTCGATATTCGTACCGAAAGTTTGAAAACCAGACAGGTGGTATTGGTACCTGTTAGCACAAGCATTACACCCGATTCAACAGCTATTCAGAAAGCCCTGAATGAAATCTATACCCAATATGGCTTAACCTGGCAGGTCAGTGTGGATACTTCTCTTCAATCAACTCCGGTAAGCGATTGGGCCCTCGATAACAATGAAGCTGTAAATCTGGGCGATAAATTTTTAAGTGAATATTCACCCGAACAAGTAAATATTAACCGATTGGTGAAAGACTTAACGGGCTACGATGGAAAAACAGCCTACTTGATACTTATGTCGAATTTTCCCGAGGGAACAGCTATTGATGCCAATTACCGTGTAGGCGAAATGCCCATTAAAAAGCAGTTTGGCTACCTGTACAACAACAATACCGATACCCGCCTGATTGCCCACGAGCTGGGCCATGGTGCCCTCACCCTGCAACACACCTTCGACTATCCCGCCGTTGAGCTTGGGGTAACCCAAAACCTGATGGACTATGCCAATGGCAACACCCTTAACCGTTTCCAGTGGGGCGTACTCCACCACGGCGCACTTTGGGGACAACCTTTCCAGGATGATGACGATGGGGCGGCGGCCAATGATCCCGATATTATTCATATAATCGCAGGAAGAGTTTATGAAAATGGGCCTAATGGCTGTGCATTTATTAGATATACCGAAAGCGATAGTCAGGGAGAAGTAAATCTAACAGAAAATAATATTGAGTATGTCGTAGGTAAATATGAAAATCAAAGTATTGAAATAAATCAAGTTGTTGGACAGCCCATTTACACAGATATAAGGGCTTTTATTGAAAATTTGATTATTGATGGGTCAACCGAGTTTATAATTTATGTGAATTCAAATGGGGAAATATCTTATTGTCTCCCACAAGAAGATTATAACGATTATGTGCCACTTGTTGATACTTATAGTAATCCCGATTTTCTTCAAAAATTTAAAACAGACTACCTGAATTGTTCTAATAGTTCAAACATTTACAACCTGACTAGCGAATCCATAACCGAAGAACAAAAAGAATGGCTCGATAAACTCTATAAAGGTGAAAGTCCAATAACTTATAACGAGGAGACCTATCATAGTACTTCGGCGGTTTTTATCTATTCCGATGAAACAACGTCAACAACTGACATTCAATTTGCAGAATCATTTGTCCCAGAAAACGGAGAAATTATAATTTGGGTAGAGAAAAATGGTAATTCGTTTGAGTTAAAATCGGATATCCCAAGCTTTGTTGGTGAAGCAACGAAATTGACAGATGTTGAAATTAGGGAACAAATAATTAATCAAATTTTTGATGATTATTCTTCGAGCCTGTCTAGTTGGGATAATGTAGCAACTGCACTTTATGAATTTTTCGATGCAACCCGTAAGGGTATTCGAAGATTTAGATTTCCTGAATATGTATGGAATTGTAATGATGAAGATAATTACCGTCCAGCCATTTTCTGGGCTTACCAACATTTTATCTCATCAGTGAAATCTAATAGTGATAAGTACAAATCGATGGGAGGATCGATGATCGAGTACGAATTGACTTCAGCATTTCCAGGGTTGAAGGAAGCCATAGAATCGATTGATGACCCTCAGGCAGAGTTTGCCTTTTATTGTGGTGTTTGGCACGGAATTGTTGAAACAATAGCTGCAGTTCCTGAAATTGGGGCGGTTTTAACTGGAGCCTTGTCGGGAGATGCTGTTCAGCAGTTCGGTGAAGTTTTAGTTGCCTTGAATCGTTATGAATCGGAAGATGGAAAGACAGGGGTTGGCGCTGCTCTCGAAAACGGTATTTTTCAATCGGTAAACGGGAATTGCAAGTTATCAGAATTGGGTGGTGAGATTATCTTCGTTGTTGCTTTATCAACCATAAATCCTGCAGCACTTGAATCTGTCGCAGGACCTGCATTGGCAAAAATAATCAGAGTACTTCAGGTTTTTGATGAAATTGCTGATGCAATACCCGGTTATGCATTAAAATTTGCCACTAATGGAATTGCTTCTCTTTCTGATGATGCAGGAAGATTAATTGTGCGAATGGCCGATGATGCTTATGTTGGGAAAGCATTACGGTTAAGTGATTATGAAATTGTTGATCTTCCTTCTAATAGATTAAGTGAAATCTCACCTGTAATATCTGAGGGGAAAGTTGATCTTGAAATAAATGGTAATAATTACCGGTTGATAGACCAGGAATTTGCAGATTTAATACTTTCAGTTCATTCAAAATTTGGACGTAGCACAATTTCCCTTTTAGCTGATGCTTATCGCGATAATATTGAGAGGATTGTAACAAGGTATGGACTGTCTCTAGATGAATTTGAGGAATTGATTCAGAGGCCTAAAGAAGGAGTTATTATTAATACCGATTTATATGGACAAATTGATTATCTAACATCAGAGGAGCTTTCAATAATTGAAAGTATCAGGTCAGAAGTTACATTTACGTTAGATGAAAATACTATTTTTGAAAAAGCAATAACAGAAGCTGATTATTTAAGATATATTGATGGCACCTATAGTCCTTCTATGCGCGGTTGTGTTGCCAGAGCTCAAGATGTAAAACATCTGACTACTCCTGAAGGAACATATTTTGGGTTAAGACTTGATTATGAAGGAACTGATTTTATTAATCCATCGGATTCAAAATATGTATTTCGTTTTACAACAAGTGAACACGGTAAACTCGGACTACCAGTAATAAAGAATTATCCCAACACAGGCACTGGCTTTACGGCTGGGAATAATGGGTATTTGGGCATACCTGAATTAGAAGCAACAGAGTTTATGGAGATTGAATCGGGCGCATTCTATAGACAAAATGCTGATGGTACTGAAGTTATAGAAGCAATTATGACAATTAACTTAAACACAGGTAGCAAATACATTAAAAAAGTATATTAAGTTATAGAGTATGAATATTGTTAGACAGAATGGGAAATATTCAGTTTATAATGGGAAAACATATAGAATTGATCGATCAAATTTATTTTTTTTCCAAAATAAATATCCAGATTTTGATTGGGTTCTTTGGGGTAATGAGGAGCAAATACCAATTCATAAAGGACAAGTTGAAACTGCATATAAATTAGAAACAATTGCTGAAGTTGATAATTTCGAATGCCCCCTAGGTGGAGCTGATGATAAAGGATTTTATTTATTTCCTCAAGGAAAAGAAGCAGGCGATCACTTTGGGGTTCTGGGGTATCATGGGGCAACTGACCGCTTCTACCGTAAAGATGAAGAGATCGATAACATTTTTGAAGTCCGTACTCCAATCGAAGGTTTTCCCTTTAAAACAGAGCCAAAAGTTTACCTAAAAAAAGATGGTGTATGGCTTGATGAAAGCTATAAACTTAGCTAGTCGGGATGTCACTCTGCCCGTATTCTATGATTAAACTTAGCTATCCCTTGCTGCTCGGTATATGAGCTGAGGTTGGCGGGCTGCTCCTTGCTAGTCGGGATATGTCTTAAAAGTTTGCAGCGGCTGGTGGTGATTTGCAATCACCGCCTTTCAAGTTCAGGATCTGTGATCCTGCTAAAATGATTGTTGTTTTAGTTGCCTCGGGATTACAATCGAAGATCAACTTGCGCCGTGCAAAGTCCATGAGATCGGGACTTAACGAGGTGCTTTAACTATATAAACGTTGCTAGTCGGGATATGTCTAAAGCTTGCAGCGGCTGGTGCGGATATGTTATCCGCGCCTTTCAAGTTCAGGATCTGTGATCCTGTTTAAATGATTGTTGTTTTAGTTGCTTCGGGATTTCAATTGAAAATCAACGAAGTTAAATCCCGAAGAGCCGTTTTGTGATCCACATTGCACAAAAGCAACAAAGTTATTACTTTCACAGGCATGGGAATACGCAATAAAATATCGCCTGGCTATGTTTACTATTGCACATTAACAATTGTGGAATGGATTGATATTTTTACACGTCCTGTATATCGGCACATAATTGTAGATTCATTGAATTATTGCATAAAAGAAAAAGGTTTAAAAGTTTATTGCTGGTGTTTAATGTCAAATCATCTTCACATAATTGCCAGTGCCACTGACGAAGGCAATTTGTCTGATATCCTGCGTGACTTCAAAAAGTTTACAAGCAAAGCAATAATTGAAGCAATAAAAGAAGTACCGGAGAGCAGGCGGGAGTGGTTATTGAATTTGTTTTGGTATGCAGGTAAGAACAGCAAGAAGATAAAATATTTCAAAGTGTGGCAGGATGGGAATGATGCTAAGGAAATACACTCCACCGCTTTTTTGGAAGAAAAGATGGACTATATCCATAATAATCCGGTACGGGCTGAAATAGTAGCAAGTCCGGTTGATTACCTGTTCAGCTCAGCAAGAGACTATGCCGGTGAAAAAGGACTTGTAGAAATAGAGTTTGTATAGCTTGTTTTCAGGATTAAAAATCCTGAGTTTGGAAGGCGGGGTTTGCAAAACCCCACCAGCAGTTGCGAACCAAGCTAGTCGGGGTGTTTGCAGTGCTAGTGCGGATTTGCAATCCGCGCTTTCAGGTAGTGGATCTGTGATCCTCATTGCACAAAAGCAACAAAGTTATTTCCACTTCCACCTCGTTTGTAACGAGGGGTAAACTTGCTCGCCTGTGACGAGAAGTAAGCCACAAACGAGTACCCCTTTTCTAAAATATTGTTACCTTGAAAAACAAAAATGGCATCAGATAACTGTATCATCTAAAATGCTGTTCGTTTTAATGCGTTTGCGGTGTTTGAATGGATAGACATCTTTACACGGTCCAATTGTAAAATGGAAAGAATACGAAGTAATCAAATAGTTGATTTTTTTCACTTTGCGAAAATCAACATTGTGTCGTTGTTAATGACAAGCAGCAAACCCTTTGTTGTAAAGACTGGGGAGCGAGGAAAGATCAGAATGAGCTGGTTTTTAACACTATCGCCTGTTGCTAAAGTGATTGTAATTTTTTATCTTTAATGCACATCCGATAATTATTAAGCAATGAAGAAATCGAGAAAAATTATTTTCATCTGGCTATTGATGATTTTAACTACCGGCTGTGGTTTATTGTTAGACAATACTGACCCCGAAGTAAAAAGTACCCAGGACGCTTATAGTACATTAATTGAAGCCCATGCTTTAAAGCAAGTATGGATGTACAATTATTTTAAGTTGTTTTCGAATAACTACCAACAGGGGCAACTTTTTTTATACGACCCAACTCATGAGGAACTTGATGCTTTCCTGGAAGAACTGGCTCTTTTGGTTGAATACGCCGATACAGTTGACGCATCAGCTGAAATTATTCAAAATTCTCAAAATACTGCGAAACTAAAAAGTGCCAACGGTCTGGTCGATGCAATGTCGGGATTCTATAATTGGGCTTCCGGTGCAGGCGAGCGAAGTAGAGATAGAATAAAAACGATTGTTTCGCACATGACTGCTTCTCAGAAATCGGAATTATACAACGATATTTTACGCAGTGAATGGAAAAGTGAAACTACAAATGAGGCTGACTTTTGGGCAAAACTTGAAAGTGGTAAATTTGACACAAAAGCCCCTCAAATTTACAATGACTTCTACCATTTTTCTGCCGCAACTATTTCAAACCCATTTTTCGACCTGGCACAAAAACAAGGTCTAACGCCTGCAAAAATTGTGGTTAAAGAAGGGGCCGAGGGCATCGAAAAAGGTGCAGGTGTTATTGTGGAAGCGGCTAAATCGGTTACACCACTAGGCAAAGGAATTGATATTTTAGAAGAAGGTAAAAAATGGTACGAGAAGGCTGAAAAGGCAGTAGATAAGCCGATGGACTTGGTTCAGGATGAAATAAAAGAGCGTTTGGCTGGGAAACTTGGAAGCTTTGTGGATATTGATGGGAATGTAAATGTCGCTGGTCTGAGTGAATCGGTCGGCAAAGTGGCCGGGGCGCTTATGCAAGCATCAGTTGGCACTGACAACCCGTCAGAAATAATTGAGAAAGTGATGGACTGGGGCCTTGCAAAACTTAAAAGCCCTGACAATACCATTGTTCCTGATATTATTTTTGCTGAAAACAAAGCCGGCAGCGACGGAATAGCTCAAATAGTTTTGGGCGCCGGTACATTAACCAATCAGTTTAACGAAGTTTTACTGGCTATGCCAAAAGGGAGCTGGGATTTTTTTGTTTTCGACAACAAAGGACAAACTGATGTTCAAAGCAATATTTCAATACTACCAAAGCAAGAAACTTCGATAGCCGTTTCAATTAATGAAATTGAACAGGAAATTATCGATCCAATTGATGTTGGCCCATATAATGCTATAAGTATTCGAATTCAAGCAAATGAAAATACGAGTCTCGTTATCGATAATCAAGATATTGTTGCAGCGAAATATCATCCTTTGATTCTGTCGGGTAACTCATTTTCCTGCAATTGGGAAATTGAATATGATAATATTTCGAGCGCCGGATGGGATCAAAGTTTGGACGTATCGGGCAATTTTCAAAAAGATGAAAATGGTAATTTGATGGTGTCAATGACCATTCGATATAAGTTAAATCGCTACAAAAACAAAGAAATGATCAGTGCCAGGGATTATGATGCCAAAGTGGTCAACCTGCCTTTTGGCGGATCTGAAAAACCGGGTGTTTATATGCTCGATTATTATGAAATTAGCAGTCAACGAAATACTGAATTAATGCAAAATCTTCCGGATTATCTTAGCATGAAGTACATTAATGGTGGCTATTGGGATAGTTCAACTGAAATGGAAACAAGGGTATATGAAAATGTGGAAACCAATGGCATGATTAAAATTGGTTTTTTCAACAGGGAAGAGTAAAAAGCTACACTGTCGCTTGGGCTTCGAAATTGTTCGTCCCGATTTAGTTACTATGATGATGTCCTTCTAATTTAAGCAAAACTTCATCCTTATAACTTCGACTAATTGGAATTTCGTGTTTATGAATGTCGATCGTTTCGTTATTAAACGATTCTATTTTAGACAGGGCAACAAGGAATGAACGATGTGTTCTTAAAAAGTCGACTTGTGGTAATTTTGCTTCAATATTAGAAATGGTTTCGCGGGTCACCACCGTTTTGTCTGTAAGATGAAGTTTTATGTAATCGCCTAAACTTTCAATGTATTGTATGTCAGAAAAATTGATTTTAACCATTTTTCGTTCCGAACGAACATAAAGGAAATCCGATTTTTCTTCTTGCCATACTTCCGAATGGTTTGTTTTAATTTGCGTAGTTTCACTAAGGTATTTGTTTACTGCTTGTAAAAAACGCTCGAACGAGATGGGTTTTAGTAGGTAATCAACTGCTTGCAGATCGAATCCATCAACCGCATATTCACGATAGGCCGTAGTGAAGATTACTTTTAAATCTTTATTAATCGATTTAGCAAACGACAAACCAGATATTTCGGGGAGGTTGATGTCCA
Organism: Prolixibacteraceae bacterium; assembly: GCA_041821245.1. Classification (GTDB taxonomy): domain Bacteria; phylum Bacteroidota; class Bacteroidia; order Bacteroidales; family Prolixibacteraceae; genus Roseimarinus. The sequence continues at coordinate 64,293 of JBGUEP010000013.1, read as the reverse complement.
GGAAAATCAGATCGATATTGTTTGTGCTGATCGTTTTAAACGCTTCCATGGCATTTTTGCAGCTCCCTGCTAATCGAAATGCATTGATGCGTGATAGATGGGTTTCAATTATTTCGCGCGCAACAGCTTCGTCGTCAACGATCAGGCAATTAATTAATTTCGCCATTATTTTTTTTGTTTAATTTGAAAATTGTTAAGCTTGCAGTATACCAATTATCCGTTTGTTCAAAAGTAAGTTGGTGATTATTTTTGTAGTGCAAATCCAAACGTTTTTTCACGTTTTCGAGACCAATTCCACCGTTTTTACTTTTGGAATTGTGAGGGCTTGTCGTGTTTTTGATGACAAATATTAATTGATTGTCTGAAACTTCAGCACGAATATTTATTCTTAAATAATTGTCGATTATTTTACCATGTTTAAACGCATTCTCCATTAATGGAATTAAAAGCATAGGTGCTATTTGAATGTTCTCGTCCACTGCTTCAATCGATAAAGATATTCGCAAGGTTTCCTGAAAACGAATTCTTTCCAAATCGATATATTCTTTAATGTGCAAAAGTTCTTCGTTTAAACTAACGGTGGGTTTACTGACCTGATACAATATATAATCGAGCAAATTCGATAGTTTTAAGATCACATCAGGTGTTTGTTTTGATTGCTTTAAAGCAAGACCATAAATTGTATTCAGCGTATTAAATAAAAAATGTGGGTGAATTTGCATTTTAAGGTATTGCAATTCTTGATCTTTCAACTGCAATTGTGTCGCTAAAATTTTGTTTTCTAACTCCTTGTTTTTCGACGATGTTTTGAAATTATGTTTTAATAGATTGATGAAACTCACTATTCCTACAACCAAATAAACCAAAACCAGAATGAACAGGTAGTTTTTACTCATTGGGGGGATCAATGTGATGTCGAAATGGAGTAAAAAAATGAGGCATGCATATAAGGTGAGCGAAATAAGATTAGATGAAGCAACCAATGTATAAAAAGTATATAAGGCAAATTTGAAATATTGTTTGGAAAGTAGAAAGCGAGGGATTAAAAAATACACTATAAAATAGGTGGTTAGCATAGTTAGTGGTAATAGCAGACTGGAGAACCATGTAACGTAAACCTTTACATTTGAATTGAAACTAAAGAAGTAATAGAAAAAAAACCAAACAGCTACCCAAAATATGAAATGTGTTAGTCCCTTTTGAAGTATAGCCAAAATTGTAGAAATATTTCCTGGTTTTTTCATGCTTCTGTTTTGCTGAATTAACAATATTACATTAAAACTTTCTTTTTTCAGGGTTTTATAGCTCAATAACAGAACCAATGCCTGTTATAACAATTATTATCTGATTTTTAGATTTTATAACTTAGGGCTGTTAAAACAATGTGAAATCAGGTTGTTAGTCGCATAATAAATTTTGATTATCATCTTTTTCATAGTTTTAGAGGAGTAATAATTTAAAACTTAAAGATATGAAAGCATTAATTCGAATTGCCAACGACGGCGGGCCTTTATTCACTTATGTGATACTCCTGTTATTAGTCGTAATCCTTGTCTTGTTTATTAAAAGTAGTTTGGAAAAAGGAAAGCCCGTGAAAAAAAGCATTGAACTATTAAAATCGCTGGCCTGGTTTGCATTGGCGTGGGGGTTTCTGGGAAGCAACATTGGACTAATTACTGCCTTCGATAGAATTCAAGCCGCGGGCGATATTGCTCCATCAATACTTGCCGAAGGATTAAAGATGGCCTTAGTTGGCCCATTGTTTGGTATGGTTGTATTTGTTATTGCCAGAGTGGGTATCATTACGCTAATTGTAAAATCAAAAGAAGCAGATTTGTAGACTCTTCTGCTTGGAGAGCTCAACGACATTTAAAACAAAAATCCACCCCTGAGAGGGTGGATTAATATCTGTTTGTTTAAAAAGTGTTCGGAAGTGAATGATTCAATTTATTCTGAAACAACTTCAAATTCGAAGTCAATAATAACCTCACGGTGCAATTTGATTTTGGCTACGTGTGAGCCAACTTCTTTTACACCATCTTTTGAAATGGTAATGTTTTTACGGTCAATTTCAATGCCTTGAGCAGCAATTGCTTCAGCCAATTGAATGTTGTTTACTGAACCGAAAATTTTACCAGTTGTACTGGTTTTTGCACCAATGCTAATTTTCAAAGCTGTTATTTTCCCGGCAATTACCAAGGCTTCATCTTTTAATTTAGCTTCTTTGTGAGCACGCTGACGAATGTTCTCTGCCAATACCTTTTTTGCAGAAGGAGTAGCAATGGTTGCAATTCCTTGTGGAATGAGGTAGTTACGTCCGTATCCGTTTTTTACTGAAACGATGTCGTCCTTCGAACCTAGTCGTTGAACGTCTTGTTTTAAAATAATTTCCATCTGTAAGTCCTCCTTCGTTATTTCATTAAATCGGTTACATATGGCAGCAATGCAATATGACGTGCACGTTTTACTGCTTGAGAAACTTTACGTTGATATTTCAATGAAGTTCCGGTAATCCGACGTGGTAAAATTTTACCTTGATCGTTCAGGAATTTCTTTAAAAATTCAGGGTCTTTGTAGTCGACAAACTTAATACCGTTCTTTTTAAAACGACAGTATTTTTTCTTTTTGATCTCAACTGAAGGTGGAGTTAAGTATCTGATTTCTGATTGATTTGATGCCATAACTTATTTCTCCTCTACTTTAGCTTTAATTTTATTACGACGTTTTTCGCTGTATTCAGCGGCATATTTGTCCAAACGGAAAGTAAGGAAACGAATCACGCGCTCATCACGACGGTACATGGTCTCTAACTTTTCGATGAAGCTTGGTTCTGCTCTGAACTCGATCAGATGGTAGAAACCGGTTGATTTTTTCTGGATTGGATAGGCCAATTTTTTAAGGCCCCAATCTTCTTCGTTGATAATCTCGCCACCGTTTTCGGTAACCAGACTGCTGAATTTAGCTACCACTTCTTTGAATTGTGCGTCTGACAATACTGGTGTAGCGATAAATACAGATTCATACTGATTTAACATGTAAATTACCTTTTAGATATTAATTAATTTATCTCTTGCTTACAATTTGCGTAATCGACCGGTAAATAATCGGTTACATGGATTCAGCAAATTGAGCGCGCAAAAATAGAAATAATTTGTTGTTTATCAAATAATTTGACGGACTAATTGTTGTTTAACTGAAATTGATTTTGTTTAAGCTTTTCTGTGAATCATAATTTTACCTAATTCATGGGATTTTAGCATGTTCTCATTAAAAATTCGAGAATGAAAAGTTATTAGCTGAAGCATTTTTTTACTTTTGATTTTGAATAAAATGAATGGGCAAAAGCCTGTTCAAGCAAAATTGAAACGACTAAAAAAGACAAGGTAAGTTTTATGAAAAAAATCTGTTCTCTCCTTATATTAATTGGTATTATTCCCTTGATTTCTAACGCGCAAGATAGCAGGTCGGGTTCGAGCCATACACCAAAATTAGTAGTAGGTATCACCATCGAAAATATGCGAATCGATTACATCGATCGGTTTTGGAATACCTTTTCAAACGGAGGTTTTAAGCGCCTGGTGGATGATGGTGCTGTTTTTTATAATGTTAGGGCCGATATCCACAACATTAAACCATCCACTATGTTGCCTACGATCTACACCGGAACCTATCCTTCGGAACATGGAATTGTGGCAGATAAATGGTACACGCAACTTACCGAAAAAGAGGGGAGGGCAGTGGCCGATGGATACTACCTCACTTTAGGTAGCGATTCTCATGAAGGCAATGTTTCAGCCAATCAGTTAAAAGTACCTACACTTGGCGATGCGCTTAAACTACAGACCAATGGAAAATCGAAGGTTTTTTCAGTGGCTCTGAATGCTCAGAGTGCTGTACTTTCAGCCGGTCATTCAGCCGATGGAGCTTTCTGGTACGATAAAACCAATGGAAATATGATCACTTCTTCGTACTATATGGAACAATTCCCAAATTGGATAATGGAATACAATAACATGCACCTTGCTCAAAATTACTTGTCGCGCACATGGGACTTAATGCTGCCAAAAACAAGTTACAAGGCCGGGTATGAGGATGATTATGTATTGGAAGATGGATTTTGGAAAAAATGGAATACTTTTCCTTATAACCTTAAAAAAATTAGCGAGAGTCAGGAATTTCCAAATGAATTTTTAAAGGTCACACCTTTTGGCAATAAACTCATCAGTGATTTTTCCATTCAGCTGATTGATCAGGAACAGTTGGGAATGGACGATTACCCCGATCTCTTAAACATAACCTTTTCAACACTCGATTATGCCAATAAGTGGTTCAATCCTTCATCCATGGAAATTCAGGAAACCTATGTGCGCACCAATTTGGAAATTGCCAATATCCTGAACTATTTAGATAAAATCTTAGGCAAGGATAATTATCTGATATTTCTTAGCGCAGCATCAACCAGTGCGTATCCTGTGAAAATTCAAAAGGAAGAATACAATCTTAATGCCGGCGAATTCTCACCGCAAAGTGCCATGGCCTTATTACGATTGTACCTGAATGCTGTTTATGGTGTTGGTGATTGGATTGAAATGTACAACGAGGAACAAGTGTATTTGAATCATAATTACATTGAAAAGAAGGAAAAATCTTTAAACGAAATGAGGCAAAGTGTAGCTTCGTTTTTGAATCAGTTTACAGGCATCAAAGCAGCCGTGCCTGCCAACGTAATTGAGAGTGGTAATTTAAATAACCCCCGGTTTCAGATTTTGGAGAACAGTTATTGTGTGCAACGCTCAGGCGATGTGATGTTGTTGCTTGAAGAAGGATGGTTCCCGGTGCATAAATACAACGAAATCGATTATTCAACCGAAAACAGAATACCCTTGCTGTTTTACGGACTTTCTGTAAACAAAGGTAAATTTTATGGGCAGGCCGAAGTTGTTGATATTATTCCTACAGTTTGTCGTTCGTTGAAAATTGTACCACCCGACGATGCAAAAGGGAAATGCCTTGAACAAATTTTCTAATCGTATAATCATGTAAGCAACAAATTAATTGACTATTTTAGGTTTTGGAAAATTAAATGTGGTTTTCGATATGACTGTAGAGAAGTATTATGACACTGAAATTAATTTAGTTAAGGAAAGGTTGATCGACACTTCTTTGGTGGTCTCGCTCTTTTCAGGGATACCCTTGCTCGTTTTCTCCATTATCCGTTCCCTGCAGTTTGATCAGATCATCTTTGTTGTGATTAATTCGATGGTCTTTCTTTCACTGTTACTTTTAACATTCTTCCGAACGAAAGTGCAATACAATCACAAGGCTACCTATATGCTATCTTTAGTTATTGTATTGGGATTTTCCGATTTTGCCAATGTGGGAGTATTAAGCACCGGATACATGTGGATGATAGCTGCAGCCATACTGGCCTTTCTTTATTTCGATGCCATGGCCTCAATAATTGTATTGCTTGTTTCAATTGTTATCGTTGGAGTGTCCAGGCAATTGATTGCCGCTAAGATCATAAAAATTAATTTCGATTTTAATGTTTATGCCTATTCCGATATCGTATTGCTTATACGTACTTTGAATTTTATTTTGATAGCGGTTGTTATTGTTTTCTCAATCAGGCAGATTACCAATAAATTCAACATCAATTTGGAACAATTGTCTTTGCAGCGTCAAAATCTGATGAATTCGGCCATTCGTATGCGCAAGGAAATTGAACAAAGGATAATTTCTGAGAAGAATGCAATAACCAGTGAACATAAATTCAGGAATATTTTTGAATCCAGCACCGATCCAATTGTAATTATTGGCAAAGATAATCTTATTAAGGACTGCAATGCAGCATTTTATACTATTGTAGAAGAAAGCTTTGAAACCTTGATTGGTGTTGATTTTTTTAGTTTGATACCGACTTCGTACTTAGATTTTTTCGAAAAATTCAGGAGCGATATCGATAAAATGCCTTTGCGATTTGAAATGTCATATCGATCGGGAATTTCAGGAAAACAAACCTTCTTTGATATTACAACAACCAGAATTGAATACGAAGACAGTAATGCTGTTTTAGCCATTTTACGAGATGATACCGACAGAAAACTACGGGAACGAAATATTTATTCTGCTGCAATGGAAGGTGAAGAGCGCGAACGATTGCGCTTGTCAAAGGAATTACACGATGGCCTGGGACCCTTGCTGTCTACATTGAAAATTTATTACGAAGCCTTGGAAAAACGACCATCGGACACTGAAATTCAAAAACGAATTAAATTAATCTTAGATGAATCGATTGGAAGTGTTAAAGAAATTTCCAATAATTTGAGTCCATATGTTCTCCAAAATCTGGGTGTGGTAAAAGCGTTAAAAGCCTTTGCCGATAAAATTGTTTTTGCAGGTAAATTGGATATTGATTTACGATCGAACATCACAGAGCGGCTGGATGAAAGAACTGAAATTACCATTTATCGGCTCGTTACCGAGATGCTAAATAATACGATGAAACATGCTCATGCCCAAAAAGTATTCATTAACTTAATTCAAAATTTGAATTCCCTGAAAATTGAATATGTCGATGACGGTGTTGGATTTGATATGGGAATCTGGAAAGAAATGCATACAGGTATTGGTTTGTTTAATATGAAAAGTCGAATAGAAAAAATGGGTGGGAATTGTGAATTTATTACTACTCCTGGTGAAGGATTTAAAATGAATGCTGAAATTCACAACTTGATTTTATGAATAAAGTGGTAAAAATAGGAATTGTTGAAGATCACGTCTTGTTTCGCGAAGGTCTTCGTTACGTATTGAGTGCAAATCACGGTTTTGAAATCATCATGGAAGCAGGCAATGGGCGTGAGTTTCTGGAAAAACTCGAACTTCAACAGCCCGATGTGGTATTGATGGACATTGACATGCCTGTAATGAATGGCATTGAAGCTACTGCCTTAGCTTTGCAAAAATACCCCGGGCTTAAAATCATCACGCTGTCGATGCATAGCGATTATGGTCACTATAAAAAAATGATTGATTCGGGAGCATGTGGTTTTGTTCTTAAAAATTCGGGTGTCAATCAGTTAACTGAAGCCATCTTCGAGGTCGTCAAAGGCAATTCGTATTTCTCGCAGGAACTTTTAATGAATATTATCTTAAAAAAAGAAACTCCACCGGCAAGTGCTGAACTGGTTCGGCAATTAGAGATTTCTGATCGTGAGATGGACGTGCTGCATCACATTTGTCAGGGATTATCCAATAAACAAATTGCCGAAAAATTATTTATTAGTATAAAAACCGTCGAAGGGCATAAATCAAAATTGATGTTAAAAACAGAAACCAGCAACAACGTATCTCTTGTACTCTTTTCGATAAAAAACCAATTGATTGAAATCTAAATCCTTTATGCTTCCTTACTAAAATATCCCTTTTGTATCGGAATAAGGGAAAACCCTTGCATTAAACACATGAACACCCTAGTGTGAAATCAGAGGAATACCTGTAATTTTATCATTCAACATCGCTTAAGTTTGTAGAATAAATCTAGATGTTCAATGAAAGAAAAAATTAAAATCGTATTGGTCGATGATAATAAATCATTTATTGAAGCTGTTAAGGCAATTTTCAGTTTCAGGGATGACCTTGAGGTGGTAGGAGAGGCTTACGACGGTTTTCAATTTCTTGAATTGCTAAAGACCTGCTCTCCAAATGTTGTTTTAATGGACATTAATATGCCCAACATGGATGGCATTCTAGCTACAAAAAAAGGCTTAATTGAAGATGCTAATATGAAGGTTATTGGCGTAACCATGGCCGATAATGTAGATATTCACCTGAATATGCTCCATTTTGGATTTGCAGCTGGCATTCAAAAAGATCGGTTTACCGAACAATTCGACGAAGCACTCCATGCAGCGCTTACAAGCCAGGTTTTTTTCCCTGTATTAATTTAAGCAATGCTTCGGTATTGCTATAAGCATTATGGTAAAATGCAGCATAATCTGGCTTTCCTTATTCAATAAAACTTAATTATTATTTCCAGTTTTAAAGAATTTTATGAGATCATTTAAGCTTTCTGATTGATTGGTTAATTCTTCTGAACTCGCCGCAAGTTCTTCAGCCGATGCTGCATTTTCCTGAGTGACCTGATTCAAGTTTTGGATGGCATTGTTGATTTGATCTGTTCCGGACGATTGTTCCAAACTGGCAATGCTGATGTGATCTACCAATGAGGTGGTTTGGTTAATCTCAATTAACAATCGATTCACCAGATTAAAGGTGTCATTGGTTTGTTTAATGGTAATCTCTGAGAGTATTTTAATTTCATCGGCTGCTTTTTTGCTATTTTCAGCAAGGCTTCGAACCTCTTTTGCTACAACGGCAAAACCCCGTCCAGCATCACCTGCACGCGCTGCTTCAACAGCCGCGTTTAAGGCTAAAATATTGGTCTGGTAGGCGATGTCGTTGATGACCTGGATTTTTTCAATAATATCATTGATCGATTTCACATTTGCGGTTGAAGCTTCTCCCATCTTTTTCATGCTCTGTGATGCCGATTTAGATAACGCAGCTGTATCATTGGCATTTTGTGAATTTTGATGATTGGTGGCTGAAATTTCTTCTATGGTTGCTGAGATTTCTTCGGTTGACGATGCCTGTTCAGAGGCACTGGTTGAAATGCCCATGGCGGCTTGGTTTTGTTGCTTCGAGGATAGATCAATGTTGTTCGAAATTTTCTGAATTTCAAAAACAATAAGCATTAATTTTGAGCGCATTCGGGATAGGGCTTTGGCTATTTGCCCAAATTCATTCTTCTTTGCTATAATATTTTCATCAAAACTAAAATCAAGCTGGCCTTCGGAAAGTTTGTCCACAATATCCCTCATTAACGATACTACCGGTTTGCTCAAATGTCTGTGCATCATGTAAAAATTAAATACCGAAAGAACTCCAACCAATGGAATGATCCACTTTAATTCACTAAATCCTTTTATGGCAACAATATAGGCTAATATTGCCGTGAGTCCCGCCATGTTAATAACAATCAGTCCCATGATAAATACAACTGACTTTTTATAAAAGAAATAGCTTACGATCATTACTGTTATCATAACCGTAAACACCACAATGGTGAAGCTTAGAATATTACTCATGCCGGTAGTCTTAATTAATTTAATGAGAGTTTGCTTAATCAATGCGATACAATGAAAATCTCAACTAAGTTAAGACACTCGTATCTCAATGGTGCAAATTATGAAAATAATTTAGTTAAAACAGAAAATGTTGCTTAAGATTTTATAAAACATATAAATTTAAAATCATTACAAATGAATTGGCTAATGGAGGATAAAAAGAAGGCCGGACAATAAGGAATTATCCGGCCTTCTTTTTGTGTTTCAAAATTAATTTTTGAAGAGATGGTTGCTTAATTTTTGAAGTGTTTCTTTTTTAAATTCGCTATTGATCAATATGGAAACGTTGTAGCGACTTCCACCAAAAGAAATCATACGAACCGGTATTCCTTCCAAAGCTTCGAAAACATGTTTGGAGAATACTTTTTCCTCTGAAATCATATCACCCACGACACAAACAATTGTTTGATCGGTGTCTACTTCTACATCACCGAGAGTTTTAAGCTCCTCGACGATTTTTTCCAGATTTTTATTGTTGTCAATGGTGATTGAAATAGCCACTTCGGAAGTGGTAATCATATCAATGGACGTTTTGTATCTTTCGAATACTTCAAAGACTTTACGCAAAAAACCATAAGCCATCAACATTCGGTCTGACCTGATTTTAATGGCAGTAATCTGATCCTTGGCGGCAACTGCTTTTAAGCCCGAAATGGTTTTATCATTCGAAATGAGCGTTCCCGGATCTGTTGGATTCATGGTGTTTTTCAGACGAACAGGAATGTTGGCCTGTTTAGCTGGCAATATGGTTAAGGGATGAAGAATCTTTGCTCCAAAATAGGCCAATTCGGCAGCCTCAACGAAAAGTAAGTTGTCTATTTTTTTGGTGTTTTCTACAAATCGGGGATCATTGTTGTGAATTCCATCAATGTCGGTCCAGATTTCCACTTCTTCCGATTGTATGGCTGCGCCTAAAAGTGTGGCCGTATAGTCGCTTCCACCACGTTGAAGATTATCGATGTCTCCTTCATCATTTCTACAAATAAAACCTTGCGTAATGTAAATGTCTTGTGGACCAGCATTCGCTAAAACAGGTTTTACCAATTCAGTGATGGCAGTTATATTGGCTTGTTTGTTTTCATCAATACGCATGAAATCCAGGGCTGGCAACAATGCAGCTTTAATACCATTTTCCTGAAGCAGAAAGGTGACCAATGCCGTGGAAATAAGTTCTCCCTGTGCCAAATTGATCTGTTCTTTCACTTCATTAAATTCACCTTCCACTTGCTGGTTCAATACCCGGAATTGATTTTCAACAATGTTTTGTCCTTTTTCTTTGAAATTAGCGGTGGTATATAAATCCTGAATTACCTGATCGTATTTCGTTTTCAGCTCTACGATTAAATTTTTTGCTTCCACTTTTTTGCCGGCATACAATTGTTTACTGATTTCGACTAAAGCATTCGTAGTTCCTGACATGGCTGAAAGTACCACGATTTTTGGTTCTCCGTCGGCAATAATTTGCATGACAGAACGCATATTCTCGGGTGAACCTACTGAGGTGCCACCAAATTTGAAAACTTTCATTGTTCTAATTCTTTATGTGTGTTCCAAAATTTTGCGCAAATATGACGAAAATTATTGTTCTGGTGAAAATCTGAAAGTAATAATGATAAATAACTTTCCAATTGCAAGTGTTGATGCGGTAAAAATGGAAAACAAAAAAGCATCCTACATTGTTGCGGGATGCTTTTCTGGTTTTTTTATTTTTTTCTTACCAAAGTTGTTTTGGATATTTTCCACTTGAAATTAATTCCTGTACTTTCTGAACCACAACCGGTTTGTCTTCCTGATAAGTTACGCCAAACCAACTGGCATTACTGGTTAAAACTTTCACCTTGGTTTTATTGGATTTAATTAAATCGTCGACATGCATCGGGATAAAAAATTCCGATTTCATCTCTTTTCCTTTTTCGGCTAAAAATGATACAAATCCTTTTTCCAAGTGTTCAAACAAAGAAGGATGAAAACCCCAGAAATTCATCGATACCAGTTCATCGCCTTTTAAGGGATGTTCTTTTTCATCGCGTTCAAATACAATTCCTTCATTTTTTGCAGTAATCTTGGTTAACTCGTCTATATCCACAAGATTTCCCAATTGGTTGGTGACACACAAACCACGTGAAACTGATCCGTGTTCCGACAAAGTGTTGTCTAATCGGTAACCCACCATACAATACTGATCTTCTTTTACTTCAGTATTCAAAAAATCGGCACATGTGGCATAGGCCTCAGCAGCATAGAAATCATCAGCATTGATGGCCGCAAATGGTGTTTTTACTGCATTACGGGCTGCGCGTATGGCGTGTCCTGTTCCCCATGGTTTTTCACGGCCTTCAGGAATTTTGTAGTCTCCTGGAAGATCATTCAGATCCTGAAAAACATATTCTACTTCAATTTTGCCAACCAGTTTTTGGTCAAATTGTGCTTTGAAAGCAGCTTCAAAATCTTTACGGATGATAAACACAACCTTTCCAAATCCGGCACGTATGGCGTCGAATAAGGAATAATCGATGATGGCTTCACCATTTGGACCTATTTCATCCAATTGTTTTAGTCCACCGTAGCGGCTACCCATACCGGCAGCTAAAATTACAAGTGTTGGTTTCATGCTTGAGTTATTTAAATTTTGTTTCCGGTTCAAATATAATTAGTCGTGCGAAAAATCTTCCACCAACTTCCGATAATTTGAAAAGACTTTAGCTTTTGATATAAAACCAAGGTATTTCCCATTATTAATGACCGCCAGATTGTAACGTTCACTACTTTCGAATTTTTTGACCACTTCGTCCATCGAATCACGTGGTGATATCCAGTGTTCTGGCATGTACATCAGTTCTTTAAGCGAAATTTTATCGTAGAGTTCCTGTTTGAAGATAATATGACGGACATCATCTAACTTAAGCATGCCTACCATATTCCTTTTATCATCTAATATAGGGTAAAGGTCGCGGTGCGAAATAGAAATGGCTTCGACCAATTGACGGAGTTTATCCTCATGGTTAAGAATAATAAAATCGGTTTCAAGCAAATCGGGGACATTCATTATTGAGAGTACATGTTTATCGCGGTGGTGAGTGACCAGTTGTTTTCTTCCAGCCAATTGGATGGCATATACCGAGTTGCTGGTGAAAATTTTTACGGTCAAATAAGAAAATGATGCCGTAATCATCAGCGGAACAAACAATTTATATCCGCCTGAGATATCAGCGATCAGGAAAATGCCGGTTAAAGGAGCATGCAATACCCCTGCAATTAACCCTCCCATACCCAGGAGTGCAAAATTGTTGACATTGAGCTCGGAGAAACCTAAGACATTTTTTGAAAAAAGGGCAAAAAACAGTCCGGTATTAACTCCGGTAAACAGCGTTGGAGCAAATATTCCACCCACACCTCCTGCTCCAAATGTGGCTGCTGTGGCTATAACTTTAACCAGAATAACCAAAATCATCAGTATGAGCATTACGGCAAGATTGTCCTTCATTGATACAAACATACTACCGGTAAACAGGTATTCCGTATCGCCGGCTAAGGCGTGGTTAATGGCTTCATATCCTTCGCCATACATCGATGGGAAAATAAAAATAATGGCTCCCAGCGAAAGTCCGCCAATCAATAATCGGTTTCTTTTCTTTTTAACTTTTGTAAAAAATTTATCGGTGCCGATGTACATTTTTATAAAATAGGCTGAAACTAAACCCGATAAAATACCCAGTACAATGTAGAAGGGGAATTTGTCGAGTTCAAAAGTGTCTGGGATGCTGACGGGGTAAAGAACATTCATTCCCAGAAAGAGGTAGGACGTTAACACGGCCGATGCCGAAGCCAATAAAAGGGGAATCAACGAAAAGGTGGTTAAATCAATCATGATCACCTCAACGGAAAAAACAATGGCTGCAATGGGTGCTTTAAATATGGCTGCCATGGCTCCCGTACTGGCACAGGCCAACATCAACACAACGTATTTGTATTCCAGTCGAAAGAATTTGCTGAGTTGCGATCCAAAGGCTGCACCTGTTGCCACTGTTGGTCCTTCCAAACCTACCGATCCGCCAAAGCCTACTGTAAAAGCAGAAGTAATAATGGACGAAAACAAATTGTGTCGGCTAATGTAACCTTTGCGGCGCGAAATGGCATATAACACACTGGGGATGCCATGACGAACGGGTTTTCGAAGAATGTATTTTACAAAAATAACAGCGAATGTAATACCTGTAAGTGGAAAAATAATGTAAAGATAGTTGTGCATATCCTCATTAATAAAGGTATCCAGTAAGAGGTGCATCAGGCGTACTGAATTTTTTATGATCACCGCAACAAAACCGGAAGTAATCCCAATCAAAATACTCAAGATCACAAGAAATGTCTTGGTATTGATGTGATTCACTCTCCATTGGAAGAACTTTTCCAACTCCTTTTGTATCCTTGTCATTCGCTTTTTTCGCTGTATGAAACAAAAATAAGTTTTTGGCTGACAACAGAAAGCCCTGGACCTTTTTTATTCTAAATTAATTCAATTTTTATTTGATCTGTTCAATCGAATCTTTTTATTACATTGCTGCTTAAGTCGTAAAACAAAATTACCATGCAGATAGCCATTACCGGAGCCAGTGGATTTATTGCCACATCGATACAAAAAGTACTTAAGCCTGAACAGTTTCAGTTTGTGGCCTTAAACCGCAATGAGTCGGATGAAATCTGGATCAAAAAACTTCAACAGTGTCAGGTGGTGATAAATCTGGCAGGAGCACCTGTTATTCAGCGATGGACTAAAAAAAACAGGCAGGCCATTCTGAATAGTCGCATTCAAACCACCCGACGTATTGTTTCCTTGTTAAATGGCATGAAAGGCGGTCCCGAATTACTGATTTCAGGATCCGCTATTGGGATTTACCCGGATTCAGGGAATGAGGTACAAAACGAAGACAGCCGGAAAACCGGAGATGGTTTTCTAACTTCAGTTGTTCAGCAGTGGGAAAGTGAGGCCCAACAATTGACCAATGGGAATATACGCCTGATTATTGCCCGAATAGGCGTGGTAATTGGTCAGGAAGGTGGTTTATTGAAAAAAACACTTCCACTTTTCAAAATGGGTTTGGGTGGAAAAATTGCTTCAGGAGAACAGGCGCTTTCTTTTATACATATCAACGATATTGTAAAAGCCTTTCAGTTTTTTATTGAAAATAAAGGTACTACAGGCATTTATAATTTAGTAGCGCCCAATTGGGTAAACAATGCTGAATTTACCCGAGCTTTGGCCCGGGCAGTTCATCGGCCTGCAATTTTTCCCGTTCCGGCATTTGCCTTAAAATTTTTGTACGGTAAAGCGGCCCAAATCATGATTAACGGAGAAAAAGTGTATCCAAAAAGGTTATTGAGCGAAGGCTTTGTATTTAAGTTTCCAACTATTGAAGGTGCTTTGAAACAGTAAGGATGTCAGCCCAATGCAACATTGGATATGATTCGTATTGATTTTTTTCCTAAATATTAACTATTTAAGGATGAAATTATTAAGTAGTTAAAACAAGGACTTCACTGCTTTTATCGCAACGCGGATTATTATACTTAGTGTGTACAGGATAACTGCTATCATAAATACATAGCCCAGCTGTGTGTACAACTCAGACCAATTTGTTTTGAAACGGATAATGGAAACTACATTCAATAGAAAGGCTATTCCAAAGGCAGAGCCAAAATAGATGGCTTCTTTTTTCAGCCTTTTTGATTTTATTAGTAGATCTTTCATGGTCTTCTTGTTTAAATGATGAATTCTGCCGGCAGTGTTAATTTTTCTCCCTGTTCAATTGCTTGTTCACCCAGCATGGTCCACATGCTACCATGGTATCCTTCACGGGTAATTTGTTCCGGTGCGCTTCCCTTGCGGATAAATTCGGCGAAAGCCTCCAATTGTAAACCTGTATCACTAAAATCGGTATCGGTAAGGATGGTTTCGCCTTTGTATTTTGAGGCCGTTTCTGGTACCCAACTTGAACCTCCTACGGGAAGTTTATTGAAGATGCCATGTTCGATATCGTTGATCAATTGCTGAATACCCGGTGCAGCAGTTGGATTTTCGGCATATTGCCGGTTGACTTCAAATTCGATGGTGCCTACGTCTCCCTTGATTTGCTCTTCGAGACCGTATTTTTTGTTGCTGGTCATGGAATCGTAAATGAACTGAGTGCCATCGTCGTAGGAATAAATCAGGGCGATGTTGTCATCTACTTCACGGCCATCTTTCCAATAACGAATGCTGCCTGTGCCCATCACCGAAACCGGAGTTTTTTGAAGTGCCCAGTTGGCCACCTGTATTTGGTGCGACATCAATTCGGTTAATAAACCTGCTGAATATTCCTTGTACAGGCGCCAGTTAATTTGTCGTTCAAAATCTGGATCATTGTTGGGCAAAGCACGGCGCCAATTGTTGTTGCGGTGCCAGTAGGCCCTGATTTGTCCGATGGTTCCTAATTCGCCGTTGTGGATGCGTTGCATGCCTTCTAAATAGACCGGGTTGAACAGGCGTTGATGCCCGATTTGTAATATACGATTGGAAGAAAGATGCGTATTGTACATGCGTTTTACATCGGTAAGGGTGCGGGCCATTGATTTTTCGCAGAATACGTGCAAACCATATTGCATACAGTCGATGGCAATGTGGGCATGTTGGTGCAAAGGTGTGGCAATGATTACGCCATCGAGCTGTTCCTTATCAATGAGTTGACGGTAATCGGAATAAGTGGTCGGAGAAAAGTTTTGTTCTATACAAATCGATAAAGTGTCGTCGATATGTGCTTGAAAATTGTCACACAAAGCAACAATCTTTATGTTTTTATTGGCCGCAAAAACCAGCAGGTTGCGCAACAATTCCTTACCCCTGCTTCCGCAGCCAATCAATGCCAGTCGAACCTGTTCGTTTGGGCCTTTTGTGATGGGTAAATCTTCTCCAAATAGTTTTAACCAGGGCGAAGCTGCCAGTGAAAGAGCAGAACTGGTCAAGGCCAGATTTTTTAAAAATGATCTTCGGTTTTGAAAGTTTTGATCCATAGTTAGAAAATAAAAATTACATGATATCGAATTCCGCATCGTGAAAAGCCGAAGCAATTTTATTGTACTGTGATTCGGGTGCAGCAAGCAGGGTAGTAGATAGTGCTTCTGCATCGATGGGATTAGCTGAGCGAACTACTGCAATCTTTCCCAACGGTATTGCTTTAAAAATATACGGATTGATGATGTGCTTGATTTCTTCATTTCCAGATTGAAGGTGGGTGCCGCTAATCGACACGGCATGGTTGTTCAGTTTCCAGATTTTTTCAGAATTTGCTTGTAAACTTAATGGCCAATAGTCGCCATGAGGATGTTTTCCCCGGGTTAAAATTGAGCTTCCTCCAAAGCTGATCAATGCATTTTCAATGCCATTTTTATCCAGTAGTTTGGCTATCTCGTTCAACACAATACCCTTGCCCAATCCACCAAAGTCCAGTGAAATGTTTTGATTTGAAAAGAATACAGTTCTATTTTGCTGATCAATTTCAAGGTGCTGAATCAAATTGTATTCGGGCTTAACGGGATTTGTTTTATGCTCTTTAATGGTTTGATAAATACTTCCCAGACTGATGTCGAAATAGCCATTGGAGCGTTGAAAGTAAGTTCTGCCCAAGTCGATGGCATCCCAAAGAATTTCACTAACCACAATTGGTTTAAGGTGTGCCGTTTGATTAAGCCGATACAATTCTGCAGAAGTATTGTACCGGCTTAATATCAATTCATAATTGGAGAGGAGCTTGTCGATGGTTTGAAAAACAGAGGTACACAATGCTTCGCTTTCGCCACAAATCACTACATTCAGTTGAGTGTTCATGGCTAAAACGCTGTGATGCGAAAATTCTGTTTTGTTACCGGTATTCAAGTTAATCCTTCCCTAATTTATCCTTTAAAATTTAGGCTCCCAACCTTTTTCGTATTCACGGGTCCAAAGCTTTTGCGCTTTTTTACTGTTGAGGATGTGACCATTGTTGGGATCACATTCCAGTACTTCACCCGTACGGTAGGCAATGTTCGAAAGGTGGCACATTAAAGTACTGATGGCTCCTTCTTCAATGGTTGAATTCTGTTTTTCTTTGCCCCGTATGGCATTAAAAAAATTCTGGATATGCAATGTCGACATATCACCACCGCCACCCAATTGGGTTCCACCTTCGGAATTGCCTGATTTTCGTTCGCGAATTAATTTGCCTCCGCGGTCGAACAACTTATAGCCGCCCCGATCCATCCAGACTGAACCTTCGGTGCCATAAATAATGGTGCCCCTTCCGCCACGGTAGGTGTCGTTATTGTTTCTGCTTTTGCCGTCCCATTTAATGGTTTTGCCACCGGGGTATTTTAGCGTGGCATCCATCGTATCGTACATGGTCCATCCGTCATCTTTCCAATGGTATTTGTCAGCATCAACAATAATTTTTTCAGGAAACTTGACTTGCAAGGCCCAACGGGCAATGTCGTATTCATGGGTGGCATTGTTGCCGGTTTCTGCTGTTCCATAGTCCCATCCGTACCAATGCCAGTTGTAATCCCAGGTGTTGTGTTCATAGGCTTTACGTGGAGCAGGTCCTTGCCATAGCTCCCAGTTTAGTCCGTCAGGAACAGCGGCTTTGGTCGGATTGATGACGCGTCCACGGGCATTGGTATAATAGGCTTTGGCCATATAGGCTTCACCGATAATTCCGTTGTGAATTTCCTTGATTATTTCGATGGATTCAGGAGCCGACCGTTGTTGATTCCCCATTTGAATTAATTTGCCGAATTTTTTTTGCGAACGAACCAGCACTTCGCCTTCGTTCGGATTATGGCCGGCAGGTTTTTCAACATATACATGTTTGCCTGCTTCGTTGGCCAACCAGGTTCCCGGAGCATGCCAATGGTCGGGTGTGGCATTGATCAAAACATCCAGGTTTTTATCGGCAATGACCTTAAAAAAGTCACCTTCCAATTTTGGCTGGTAATTGATCCGTTTGGCAAATTGTTTAGCTGCATTCGTCATTTGGCTTTCCATTACATCGCACAAGTAGAGCAATTCAACGTTGCTTTCCTGTAAGGCAATGGGGTCCAGATAGGCACCAAAGCGACGACCCAAACCTGCAATGGCGACGGTTAATCGTTCATTTGCTCCTACTATTTTGCCATAACTTTTTGCACTCATGGCCATCGATCCCAGGGAAACCCCGGCTGTTGCAATGGCTGATTTTTTTATAAAATTTCTTCGTGAATTATTTGTCATTTTTGTAAGTTTTAAGTCATTTAGTCAATAAGTCAGTAGTCATTATTCAATATGTCATTGCATTCATTTGGATATTTCTCAAATTCAGAATTGATCGCAAAATTCCAAAGACTGCAATAATCAAGCTCCCTTTAGGTGTTCCTTGAGCCAGTCGAAAGGCGGGGGGTAACCGGCATCTTTCTCGACAAGCTCGAAGTTCGGCATCTATCCTGCAAGCAGTAACCTGCAACCATATTTAGTCCAGTTCTTTAATTTTAATGTTTTTGAACTTCACATGATCACCATGGTCTTGCAAAAGAATATTCCCCATTTCAGCTTCCCCAAAGTTGGGCCACTTTTGATATTTGCTGTAAGCCACCAGTGCGCGCCACATTTGGGTGTTCCGATCGTATTCTACCACTTTAATTCCGTTTAAATAATGAATAACGTGTTTGCCATTCACCTCAATGCGTGCACGGTTCCACTGGTCGAAACCGTTGACATATTTATTGGTAGGTAAATAGGGATTAAATTCTTTACCATTTGCTGTAATTAAATCGTAAAGTGAACCAAGCGTACGATTGCCCTGTACACCCAATTTGGCATCGGGATGGTTTTTATCGTCAAGGATTTGAAATTCGCATCCAATTGATGAGCCTTCCCCTTTGTTGAGTTCCGTATCTACAAAGTATTTGATTCCACTGTTTGCCCCTTCTGAAAGTTGAAAGTCCAATTCGATGATGAAGTTTTTGTATTGTTTTTCAGTGACAATATCGCCTCCATTGGCCGATTCGGCACCACCGGAAGCCAATACCTGCAGCATGCCATCTTCTATTTTCCATCCACCTTCAGGGAAATGGTTTAATTTAGCACCACGCCATCCACTGGTGGTAGCACCATCCCAAAGCAATTTCCAACCTGCAGCTTTTTCAACCGGAGTTAATTCATTTTTCAAATAACTTACCTGTGGAGCACTTGTTGTAATTTGAGCAAAATCAGTCTGGTCAATTTCTTGCAAGCTGATGTTTTTCCAGCGAATTGATTTTCCGTTTAAGGCTTCGTTGGAACCGATATCGTGCACTTGCAGGGCAATGAAACCGGTTTCTACCACATCTTCCAATAAATTGGCTGCGGGTATTCCGTTTACCCAGGTCATGATGTGGTTTTCAAATGCAACCACCTTGTAGTGATTCCAATCACCTTTCTTAAAAGCTGTTTTTGCTCTTGGATTATATTCCAGGGGATAACGCCATCCTTTTCTGGCTTCATCATAAATACCGCCAGCCCAGCCGCGTTGCGTATCTTCACACTCAATTTGAGTGCCATGCACCCGGCCATTCATGATTTCTTTTTTACTTAAACTTCTGATTTGGACTCCTGAATTGAGACCGATATCCATTTTCATATCGTATTCCAGTATAAAATTGGTATACAACTTTTCAGTGGCTAAAAATGAATTGGGCGAGTGTAAAGTAGAAGTGCCCTTAATCTCATTGTTCTCGATGGAGTATGCTGCTTTACCGTTTAGAATTTTCCAGCCTTTAAGATCTTTACCATTAAAAAGCTGGCTGGTATTTCCTGCAAACAAGAGGGCAGGTAACAGGATTAAATTTAAAATAGTTAGGAATTTACGTGTCATGTTTATTCATATTTAGATTTGAAATCGAAATTAGGATTTAGAACGTTGATTAAGGGTTGGTTTTGTATCACAAATTAGTCAATTTGTCTCAAAGTACCCTAAATTATGGCAAGGAGAGTGTTTCGCTGCGAAAATGATTATTTTAGCCTGATCGCTTATGAAAGTTACTATCTACATATATATCCTGGCATTGCTACTTGCGGCTGAAAGTTCAAGCGCACAGCAATTGAGGTTCGATCGGTTCGATTTGTCAAATGGCCTTTCGCAAAACAACATCAATTGTATGGAATTTGATGTTTTAGGTAATGTTTGGCTGGGAACTTTGGATGGCATCAATCGGTACAATGGCGATCAGTTTTCGATATTTAAACCAGATCGATTCAATTCAACTAATTTAGTTGGGAATCATGTGGTGAGTATGGGCCAGGGCTTGAATGGTGACATGTGGATGGTCACCCGAGGTGGCGGCTTAAATCATTTTGATGCCAATCATCAACGCTTTGAGTTGATTCATGCGGAAGTTTTTGGTCAGTTTAATGTTGAACAAGCAACGGGTATTGTTCAAACTAACGATACTCTTTTATGGATCAATACTTCCAACGTGATTGGTGTTTGGGAAATAAACCTCGATAAATTTACAGCCTATCAGGCACCAAATGCCATTCGGGGTGTTCTTAAACAAAGTGCAAATTCTGTGCTTATTTTTGGTGAATTCGGGATTCAGGAAATCCGTTTTGAGCAGCAAAAAAGTGCTTATAGCGCCCATTCAATTTCAATAAATTCGTGCTACGGAATAGTTCGTACGGACAATCAATTGGTAGGACTTTTTAACGATGGCATTTATAAGTTTGATGCTATCAGCTCAAACTGGAGAAGGGTGCTCGATTTTCGTGAAACTGCTTTTTCCGGATTCAATAAATTATTGATTCGCGACTTTGCAGTAAGTGATGATACGTATTGGATTGGCGGTGTCGGTTTTTTTGTGCGGTTTTATTGGTCCAATGATGTGCTGATTTTTCAGCAATTTAAAAATGATCCTTTAAATGATTATTCATTCAAAGGGCATTCTGTAAATCGCATCATGGTTGATAAACCGGGAAATTTGTGGATTGGAACGGCCAAAAACGGACTGCTTCATTTGAATCATCAGAAGAATCAGTTTCAGCATTACACCTGGAAAATAGAATCTACAACCGATCCTGAATCCAATCCGGTGAGAGCCTTATGTAAAACTCGAACAAATGATTTGTGGATGGGATTCGATCAGGAGGGAATTGCCTTGTTCAAAGCCAATACCGAATTAAAATACTATCGATATTACTATACTAAAACCAACTCGCAACGTTCCATCGAAAATGCCAGGGTAATTTTTGAAGATAGTCGCGGAAATGTTTGGCTTGGAGTGAATGATAATTTGTGCATTTATAATCCGGCATTGGATCGTTTTGAATCGGTCGACTGCCAATTTACCTGGTCGTGGCAGTATCGTTCCTATGCGATTAAAGAGTTTGATTTAGGAACCGTCGTTTTAACCAGTTCAAACAACATTGGCTTGGTGAATTTGAATGATCGCTCCTTAACAACAATTCCAATCAAAGTTAAGGGGAATACTGGTTTTCAGAGTGTGAGGGATATTGTGCAAGACAAGTACCGCAATTGGTGGTTGGCTCTGGATAATCAAGGTTTGTTGAAAATTAGTTACCCCGGACTGGATTATGAGTTTATTCAATCCAATCCACAAGGATTGTCGGACGATAAGGTCTATTGTTTGTTGGCGAGTGGAGATAGTTTATGGGTAGGTACCAATAGTGGCTTAAATTTATTGGATTTGAAAACCAGTCGAGTGATTCGTAGCTACTTTGAAGAAGATGGTTTAAGCAACAATATTGTTTACAGTATTTTACCTGACCAATCGGGTAGACTGTGGATGAGCACCAATCGAGGCCTTACTTTATTAAATCCGAAAACTTTTGTATTTTCCACTTTTCTGCCTGGTGATTTTTTTATGGACGATGCGCATTTTGTCGATGCCAATGGTGTGATCTATTATGGTGGATATACCGGAGTTGTTTCTTTTCTGCCTGAAAAAATCTCTACCAATCCAATGGTCGTGCATCCGGTGATTGAATCATTCACTTTATTTAATCAGCCGGTTTATCCGGGCGATTCCATTGATGGTAAGGTGCTTTTAGTAAATAAACTCAATGTTACCCGGCAATTGGAACTGAACTACCGACAAAATACCATCGGTTTTGGATATAATGCCTACCCGTTTGATTATCCCAATCTTCAGCATTTTCGTTATCGTTTAAAAAATTACCAAAACGAATGGATCAATGATAACGGTTCGCGTTCAGCGAATTTTACCAAACTTCCTCCGGGTAATTATGTTTTTCAATTAGAGGTTTCACCGTTTTATAATCATGTTGAAAATATGATTGAAATGAATGTGAAAATAATTCCGCCTTTTTGGATGAGAACATGGTTTCGAATGGGATTCGTTATTTTTGTTATCGCATCGATCGTTTCTTTATTTCGCTTTCGCATTAAGCAAATTCAACAACGTAATCAATGGTTACAAAAAAAGGTAGCTGAGCAAACCATGGAATTGAGAGAACAGAACAGTAAAATCCTTGAAATATCAGCGAAACTGCATGAAGCCGATGAATCAAAACTTCGCTTTTTTACCAATATTTCACATGAGTTTCGTACACCACTCACACTCATTTTAGGTCACCTTGAAAATATTTCATCCGATTCAAAGCAGGCAGTCAAGTCCATTCGGAAAAATGCTTTGCGACTGTTAACATTGATTAATCAGTTGATTGATCTAAGGAAAATGGATCAGGATCAGTTGAAGCTTGTGGTTGATCAATTCGAATTGATTTCGTTGGTGAAAGAGGTCATTGATAGTTTCGCACCACTGGCCGATCAAAAGAATATGGAATTGTTTTTCGCCTCCGATATTGAAGAAATGTGGGTTTGGCTCGATAAAGATAAAACGGAGAAAATACTGTATAACCTCATTTCGAATGCCATAAAATATTCCACTGAAGGTAAACGAATTGTTCTTTGCGTAGCGGAAAAGGATAGGTGTTTTCAGATCCAGGTGAAGGATCAGGGCATTGGTATTCCTGAGGAGGAATTGGATGCTGTATTTGATCGATTTTATCGTTCAAATACCAGTCATGATCTGGCAGGTGGGCATGGTATTGGCTTATCGATGGTAAAAGGATTAACAACAATTCAACATGGTGAAATTCAACTAACAAGTCAGCCGGGAATTGGCAGTTGTTTCACTTTGAGTTTTTTAATGGGTAAAGATCATTTTAAAGCGATTGATTTTGGAGAATCGATGGCTAAAATGGTGCCTGTTGAAAGTGATCATTTGGATTCGATCCAGGCTTTTGGAAAATTGGGAAGTAAAAACATTCTGGTCGTAGAGGATCATCAGGACCTGGCGCTTTTTCTTGAAAACATGCTGACTCCTCAATTTAATGTTCGGAAGGCTGATAATGGGAAAATGGCTTTGGAACTGCTTCAAACTTTTGTCCCTGATTTAATTATTTCCGACGTGATGATGCCATTGATGGATGGTTTGCAGTTTTGCCGCATAGTGAAGACTTCCATTGAAACCTCACACATTCCTTTGATTCTTTTATCGGCTAAAACAGATGTGGATACACAGGTGGCCGGGTTCGAAACCGGTGCTGACGATTACATTGAAAAACCTTTCCTTCCACAATTGCTCCTGGCTAAAATTCAGTCCTTGTTACTGAATCGTGAAAAATTGAAAGTGCAATTCAGAAAAATGCCGCAACCAGGTGAACTTAAAAACCAGTTAAGCAGCCGCGACAAAGAATTCCTGCAGAAAGTGAATCAATTGATTGAAATCCATATTGGTGATTCATTGTTTTCCATTGAGCTATTAAGTGAAAAGTTGAACATGAGCAGGGCAACTTTTTACCGTAAATTTTCAGATTTAACCGGTGTTAAACCAGCCGATTATATTCGGCGCTATCGGCTGAAAACAGCATACGATTTATTTTTGAGTACCGCTAAAACTACACAGGAAGTTTGTGAGATGGTCGGCTTTCAAAGTGTGTCGCATTTTAGGAAAAACTTCAAAGATGAGTTTGGCGAAAGTCCTTCATCTGTACAAAAAGGTTAATGAGAGGTATTTGAATCCTAGTTCTGATTTAATGTTAATGAATATGTTTAACTTTAGATTTTATAAATTATTGGAATTTTGATTAGAAGAAAAGTGTGAATTTTAAACATGAAACAAAGATTATACATCGATACCTCTGTTTTTGGTGGATATTTTGACGAAGAATTTGCGGAACACACAATTCCCCTTTTTGACAGAATTAATAGCAATGAATTCACCTTGCTATTTTCAACTGTAACTCAAGATGAACTCGAAAATGCACCAGAAAAAGTGAAAGGACTTGTTAGAAGTCTTCGGTCCGAGTGGACAGAATATCTTGATATTACGAATGAGGTAGTTGAGCTTTCTTTAGAATACATTGCAGAAAAAGTTGTTGGAAGGACAAGTTTTGCAGACTGTTTGCACATCGCCTTGGCAACAATAAATCGGGCAGACTTTTTAATCAGTTGGAATTTTAAGCATATTGTAAATGTTCAACGAATTATGGGTTATAATTCAATTAACATAAAAAACGGGTAAACAACTGGAAATTCGTTCACCAAGAGAATTTAAAAGATATGAAAACGAAGAATAAAATAATTGAAAAGCAATTTGATGCTGTTCAGTTTATGCGCCAACAGCGTGACAAATTGAGCGACGAGTTATCTAAAATGTCTAAATATGAGATTATTGAGTATTTCAAAAGAAGGAAAGTTGATTCAACAATAAAGCCCTGTATATAAAATCACAATTGAAGTAAAAAATAGTTGAAGCAAAATAAATCTAGAATTTAATTAACACATCTTATGATCGACTTTACATCATTCCACAAATTGTCCTACGGACTATACATTATCTCATCCCAGTTTGAGGGTAAAAAAGCTGGTTACGCCGGGAATACGGGTTTTCAGGTCACGTCAACTCCTTCGACCATTGCCATTAGTAGCAATAAAGATAATTACACAACCGGGATTATTCAAAAGAGCAAAAAATTTGCCCTTTCAGTTTTACAAAAGGAGTTGGACATTGCCATAGTTGGTGATTTTGGATTTAAATCGACCCGCGATGTGGACAAATTTGCAAAACATGCTTATAAGATGGGTACGCTCGACATTCCAGTGGTCACTGATTCATGTGTGGCTGCTTTTGAGTGTAAGGTGATTAGTGAAGTGGATTGTGGTTCGCACATCATATTTGTAGGCGAAGTAGTGAATGCTGAGAAACTGAATAATCAACCGGCCTTAACTTATGATTATTACCACGAACACTACAAAATGCTGGCGCCTAAAAATGCACCTACCTATATCGATCCGGCCAATTTGGTGGAGGAAAAACAAGAGAAGGTGGAGAAGGTAGAAGAGGCTGATGGAGCTGGTGAAATGGCCGAACACATTTGTATTATCTGTGGCTATACCTACGATCCTGAAATTGGGGAACCCAGTATGGGCATTCCTCCGGGGACAGCTTTCGAAGACTTGCCCGAAGAATTTTTATGTCCGATTTGCGGTGCAGGAAAAGATTATTTCAAGGAAATGTAGAAAAATAGTCATTAGTCAATAGTCATTGGTTTTAAAGAAGGCAGGCTTATTGGTGTTGTGGGATCATCAACGAATATGATTATGGAATGTAGAATAATGAAGTAATTTGAATTTGAACTCAATATCAGGATGAAAAGATCAATCTATTTTTTAATTCCGATCATGTTTGGGATGATATTTCCAGGGGCAGTTGCTTATGCGCAAAAGGCCAATAGTGATTCTGTGACCATCGCAATCAATTTCAATAATAAAATTGATACGATGGATCCCATTTGGGCTTTCTGGGGGCACGATGAGCCCAATTACACCTACATGAAGGACGGGAAAAAACTCCTCACTGAAATTGCAGCTTTGAGTCCGGTTCCAGTTTACATGAGGGTGCACAGTTTGCTGGTCACCGGTGAAGGAACTTTTGCCCTGAAATGGGGATCGACCAATGCCTATACCGAAGACGAAAATGGAAATCCAATATATGATTGGACCATCATCGATCAAATTTTTGATACCTACATAGAACGAAGGATGAAACCCATGGCTCAAATTGGGTTTATGCCCGAAGCCTTGTCTTCTAATCCGGAACCTTATCGCCACTTTTGGAAGCCTGGAGCACAATACAACGATATTTATACCGGTTGGGCTTACCCTCCAAAAGATTACGAAAAATGGGCTGAATTGGTTTTTCAATGGGTAAAGCATTCAGTAGATCGATATGGCCAAATAGAAGTGGAAAGCTGGTATTGGGAATTGTGGAACGAACCCAATATTGGTTATTGGCAGGGAACAACTGAAGAATACATCAAGCTGTATGATTATACGGCTGATGCCGTGAAACGCGCATTACCCACAGCAAGAATAGGCGGACCTGAAACTACCGGGCCCGGCTGGGATAAAGCGGCAGATTTTCTGCGTACCTTCCTTAATCATGTTTTAACAGGAACAAACTATGCTACCGGAAAGACAGGTGCACCGCTTGACTTCATTACCTTTCATGCCAAGGGAAATCCAAAATTGGTGAATGGAATGGTTCAAATGAATATGGGAGCACAACTTCGAGACATCGACAAAGGTTTTGAAATTGTAGCATCGTACCCTGAATTAAAAGGTTTACCCATCGTAATCGGGGAATCCGATCCTGAAGGATGTGCAGCTTGTTCTGAAGCCGATTATCCGCACAATGCCTATCGTAATGGAACCATGTATGCGGCCTATACCGCAGCGGCATTTGCCCGAAAATACGATCTGGCCAACCATTATGGAGTGAATTTGTTGGGTGCGGTGACCTGGGGTTTTGAATTTGAAAACCAAGCCTGGTTTGCCGGATTTCGCGATATGGCCACCAATGGCGTAGATAAACCTGTTTTGAATGTTTTCAGGATGTTCGGAATGATGCAAGGCAGCAGGGTCGAGGTGAATCAGGATGACCTGGCTTATAATTACCTGAAGATTCGTGATGAAAGTGTCAGGGGAGAAAAGCCCGATGTAAATGCATTGGCCTCTATTGGCGAACATACAGCAGCAGTCATGGTTTGGAACTATCATGACAACAATGACCTGGATGTAGCTGCAGCTGCTGTTGAGTTGAATTTAACGGGACTGCCGGTTGGCAAACTTTTGCTGCATCACTACCGTATCGATCAGGAATTCAGTAATTCTTATGCGGTATGGAAAAAGATGGGATCACCTCAAGCACCAAATGCAAATCAGATAGCAGAGCTGGAAGAAGCTGGCCAATTGAAACTGTACACCTCTCCCGTTTGGATCAATTCAGATGGGAAAAAATTGATGTTCAAAACGGAATTGCCGCGTCAGGGGATTTCATTGTTTCAATTCAGCTGGTAATTGAAACATGCCGACTGCGAGGCTTTTGATTGGTGGATTCCTGTTTTTTGAAATTCATCTAAAACACCTTGCAAATTTCAGTGTGTCCTATTTTAGAATAAATTCTCCGCTGGAAAAGACTTTTTCATCACGTGTTATTTGGTAGAAATAGATCCCCGGAAGCTGGTTGGTGAGATCGACTTCTGAAGTATAACCCTTCAGTTCTGTTTCACAAATCTCGATGCCTGAGGCGTTGAAAATACTTATTTGGCCTACAATATTCGTTGCTGATTCTATGGTGATCCTACCATCACTTGGATTGGGATAAACCAATACACTTGGTTTTAACTTTAAGTCGTCTACTGCTCCGATAAAATCAATACAACCATCACGTATACCGAGTTCCATGGTGCTTTCGATGAAATTGTTGCTGGCCGCTACGACGCCTTTTGACGATTCGAAGTTGATGGACTGACTCAATAGCACCTGGCCAATGGGCTCAATGGTATTGGAGTAGGCGCAGCCTGAATCATAACCGAGGGAATCAAGCTGTATGAGTCCAATGGTTTCCCGGCTTGCTTGTGGTTTTGCTATAACGCCAATGCGAGGACCATTTCCATATATAACTATTTTATTTTCTACCGTTGTGAAAATGCCCGCAGGAATTATATTTAAGCCACTGGTTGATGATATGTTGCCGGTTGTGTCAGTTTGAACAATACCATCTCCATAAACCAAAAGATAATTCTGATCAGAATATGCACTTATACCAGGCAGGAAACCTTTTAAATTTCCGTCAACATAGGCCGAATATGATTTGTTCCAAAGCGGATTCCCCGTTTGATCAGTTTCCATAATGCTTAAATAAGTTGAATTGAGGTAAACCAGATAACCTTTTTTAGTTTCAAGGAAATCATAAGCATAAGAATGTTCGTTTTTACCTTCAGAAAAATAACTTTTTGCCCATATTTCTTCTCCACTTTTTGAGATGTTCAGCAGAAAGGCTTTGTTTTTAAAAGGATTAGCAATTTCATAAGAACCTGCCAGAACAAAGGTGCTATCGGCAAGTTGTTTAATGGAATAAGCGTAGTTTTGGTGATCTCCTTTACTGTATTTTTTTGACCATTGTAAAACTCCGTTTTGGTCTATTTTTGCCACAAAAATTTGAGAATAGGGAGCTGATGGATTTGTGGAGTAACCGGTTAAAATGTAACCCGAATCAAAGGTTTGATCGATGGAATTGGTTTGTAAATTTCCGGCGTAAAATGATGTTGACCACAAAAGATCGCCTGCATTATTTAATTTGAAACAGAGACCTTGCAAGGATTTGGTGTCGGAGTTATACGAATAACCAGTCAACGTATAACACGAATCGTTGGTGGATAGTATATTGGTCAATACCACACCTGGCCAAACATTTGGGATATTATTGTCAAAACTTTTGTTCCATATGATGTTTTGGTGCGCATCAAGTTTTATAACAATTCCCAAACGATTGGATGTACCACATAAGATTATTCCATTATTCGGGAGTGGAATTGCCGTGTACACCTGAACGGAACTGCCGTTCTTGTCGAATATAACCTTTGAAAAATCAGTAGTTTGTCCGGATAGCAGGTAGGATACAAAACAGTATATAAGGCCAAACAAAAAAAGTCTTTTTCTCATCGAATTCGGTTTTGATAAAATTTGAGGATGATAACAAGTTTATTGTTCTGTATTGATCACAGATCAAAGGAAATGTTATTATCCTCAAATTTAACAAAAGAATATTGATTTTGAATGATTTACCTCTTATAATGTTTTATGTGTACCGTCGCAGAAAGGTTTATTTTTGCTGTGTTTGCATTGGCATAAAAAATAGGTTTTCGTTTCAGTTACGTCAAAGGGAACCGGAGTGAATTCAGATCCTTTGTGTGAACCATCACAAAACGGTTGATTTTTACTTTGTCCGCAGGCACACCAAAAGTATTTACCTGGTTTTAATTCGATGGCTGCCGGATTTTTTGCTGCAATTTTAGGTGATTCCATAGTTTGAGTATAATGTATATGTGTTATTAAACGTGCAGTGAGCTCGCATTGTTCCAAAGCAACAAACTTATTTTCGGTTGGTACAGCAAGCTGTTGCTAGTTTTTGAAGGTATTGGTTAGTTGGGGTTTTTATTTTCTTGAATGCTTTCCAGGTACAATTGCTCTACTTTGGTTCTTGCCCAGGGTGTTTTTCGTAAGAAGGTTAAACTCGATTTGATGGATGGATCGAGGTTAAAGCACTTGATTTTTATTTTTAAGCCTAAGGCGGCCCAGCCATATTCATCTACCAGATAGTTTAACATATCGGCCAGTTTAACGCCGTGGAGCGGATTGTTGTCCTGATTGGTATTGCGTTGTTGTTTATCCATGTTCGGCGGCTAAAATACGACGAATTATTTGCTTATTGTGCTTTCAGCATTTCCCGGCTGGAATAAAACGTTCTAAAATAGATCCGTCGTTAAATTCTTTCGACAGCAATTCGATAGTTTCTTGTGGAATATTGTAAATGTCGAGTAGAATTAAACCATTAAGACTATTATTGAAATTAGGATCAACATTGAATGCCAGTATTTTTGCATTTAAAGTAAGGTGTTTTTTTAGTAGAAATAGGAATCCCAAAATTGATAATGTCAATATCACTAATGATTTTGTCGAATTTATTCAAATCGCTACCTGCGTTTTTGAGTAAAAGGTTTACGTTGTTGTCGTCACTTATAAATTTGAAAGCTTTGCGGGGGCGCACTAATTTTGAGATATCAATTGAATTGTTGGTTCCTTCGCCAACCGAACGGAAAGTAATTTCTCTCAACCGGCCAATTTCCTGTAAAATGTTGGGAATGATTTTCGACGGACTGCAAAATAGGGTGTAGTTTTTTATTGTAAAAAGCTTGTAATCATTCTGAAACAACTAGGAATTGGATCCGGAAACTGGCGAAATAGTTCAGGGTACTAAAAACATAATATTGTTTTTAGAGAGTGAAAATAAGGTGTTGATTTAATAGTTCGATAATTTTATCTCATGTATTTTATCTCATGTATTTTATCTCATTGTTTGTAATAAAATCAGTTATGTTATTGTTTTGACGTTTTTTATTTTATATGTTTGAGTAAACAATAAGTTCAAGTATGAAAACGTACTACATCCTAACAAGCATGAAAACGTATTACATCCTAAATTTTATGCCAAGATTTTTTATTAATGAATATTTATTTAAGTAAATAAAAAAGCGATAAGTTTTAGCCTATCGCTTTATTCCATTAATTATTAATCAAAGGTGCTTACTGGCGTAGGCACCTTAAAACTGAAACAAATTTATGAAAAAAATTTCTTTTTATTTCTTTTTATTTCTTGCATTGATTTCATGTAACGATGCAGAAATATTAGATCAAAATTTCGTATCGAATGATTCTTCTCTCGATGTTGTATTGGAAAATGGCTATCTATCATTTAAAGACGATGAAGCGTTTAATCGAGTTACAAATGAAGTTGCTAAAATGAGTGATCAAGAATATAAAGCTTGGACAAAAAGTTTAGGTTTTGTATCTATGATTGATTATTATGAGCCAATCTTTAAGAAGTTGGGGGACATTGATACTAAAGAAGATGTAGAAGCATTTGTAAACAAGTATAAAAACCAAATTAAGGTAGAAAAAGATGAAGCTGGCATATATAGCTTTGACTATCCTGTAATTGCATCATTATGGTTGCGTGTATATAATCAAGATGCAGTGTTTAAGGTTGGTGACATCCTTCATTCGTACAAGGACGAATACATTGCAATTTTGGATACTGAAAAAATTTCATTAGTAAAAGCTAAAGAAGAAATAAAAAACGATATTTCTTTGGCGGAAGCAGGATCAAAGGGGTTTTATTTTATGTCTGATAATAATGCAAATTTAAAAAGTGCAACTGATTTGATTGATGATCCTGATCATACCTGGACTCCTTCGACATTAGAAATATTAAGTGGTACAACTAAAAAGATAATTATTGGCGTTTCCTATCTTGCAATAATTGGACATGAACCTGATGGTGATTATAATATATCTTCTTATTCATATTTAAACTTGAAATCAAGAAAGAGAACTATTTTTTGGTTTGATGTTGATGGTCAATACAGAGTAGAAGAATTTTGCGCACAAGTTGGTTTTTTTGATAAAGATGGTAATACATTCTCAAATAATTTCTATAGTGATGTGGATTATGTAACTTCTATTTCGAGTGGTGAAGCGCAATTTGTTTTTGACAAATATGTAAAGGTGTTTGAAAATGGAGAGACACCTGAACGAGACGATAATTGTGTGCGATATATCAATACACGTTTTTTTATGACTGGTAGTGTAATAGATTGGATTAGTGCTCAAGAAAGATATAATAATTCAAGTTTCACATTTCACTTAAGTTATCCAGATTATCAAAGTGGATTTCCATTTTGGGAATACCAATAAATAATAATTGAGGTTGAATTAAAATTTTGTTGCAATAGGTAACAAAATTTTAATTCAACCTTTAACAAAATTTTGTTCATGAAATTAATATTTTTTGTTTTGTTTTTTGCCCCTATGGCATTGGTTGCAAAGAAAAATTTTGAATTAAATCTTTCTGCAGGTGCAGGCATTTATAATATTACCCGAAAGCTAATATTCTACGACCCTGAACCATTAGGAGGGAGACTGACGAACTTTATGGGGATAGATAAAGATGGAGGAGGTACTTATTTTATTGAGGGAAGTTTATATGAAGATATAAATCAGTTGGTTGGTATAAGTGCTGGATTGAATTTTACTTACCGAGATGGTTATTATCAGGAAAGACAGGAAGGAGTTGAAGAAGCAAAGTTTAATTTTGTTTATACTGGTATTCCTCTTGAAATTATTCTTTTCCCACAAAAGAAATTTTGCATAATGGCAGGCTTTGAACCTAATATGTTAATTAGTAGTGGTGGTTTTAATGAACGCCTTTCCTATTGGGCTAAACTAATTTATTATTCGCATGGGATAAAACAGGATCTGAGTTTAAACAGGCTAAATGTTAATGCAAAAACAGGAATTGAATTAAAGGTTTGGAAAGTCATACTATCAACAAATTATTACCATTCTTTATTGCCTTTTTTGAATTTGTATAGTCCCAAGCCTACTGCAGCTACATATGATGGTGTTTTTGAAGGTCGTTTAGATTTTTACAATTCAGGGTTTGAAATCAAATTGAAGGTTCCAATAAAACAATTTTAACGGATGAAATATAAAATCCATTGTTTGTCTCTTTTATTAGTCGGAGTTTTGCTGTTTGCTTCATGTCAACGCGAATTAGTGGTCGATATTGATTTCAATGAAGAACTGTTGGTGCTAAATGGAGTTCTTGTAACCGATAGTGCTCCTGTTGATATAACCATTACAAAAATGAAATCTCTGAACGATACTGCCGATTTCGATTTTGTGGACAATAAAATAGTATGTCTATATGCCAACAACGAGTTGTTAGGTACAATGCAGTATGCCGATTCGGGCCATTATCAGATGGATGTGGCTCCCCGGGGAGGAGTAACCTATAAAATTGAGGTTAAACAGGAATCCGGTAAGATGGTTTGGGCAGAGACAACTGTTCCGGAAAAAGTGCCGGTGTTATTTGAAATGGATACCATAATCACTCCAACTCAAGGTGGTTATAACGATTTTGATCCAATCTTTCAGTTTACCATCAACGATAATCCTGGAACAACCGATTACTATTGGTTTGCTATACAGGTTTTACGGACTAGCCGTACGGAAGAATGGTATGCCCCTATTTTCATGTATACCACATCGCCTTTTATCGATGATTTTAGCTCAGCATATGACATGGCAGAGGAACCTCCCTATAATGTTGAATACGGCTATTTTGCACGATTCCCGGATACACAGTTTAATGGTGAAAACTGTTTGATTGATTTTTTTAATAAATATGATTCCGGATATTTCAGGGTATTTGGGTTTAGTTTTGATGAGAGTTATGACCGGTATTTTAAGCTGGCCCTCAAATATTCCGATTATCGTTCAATGATAGAAGATTTACCGCTTTATTATCAACCCTCATTTATTTATTCCAATGTGCAAAATGGAACCGGAATAGTTGGTTCTATGGCTGTTTTTTCTCAGAAGCTGTATTTCTCTACGAATGATTTGGTGATTGAAGAATAATTCGCACAACGCATTTCAATGAAAAGTAATGGTTTAAATTCAGATATGATTTTAATAATTTTTAAAAAATTAATTGTTGCATTTGGAGTTTTCTTCCTTGCGGGGGCTGCCAATGCACAAACTATTGCCGGTTTTGTTACTGACAGCGAAAGTGGGGAGCCCTTAATTGGAGCGACTGTGTTTATAAAAGAAAATCATAAAGGAACAGCGACCAATGTGTACGGTTATTTTAGTTTATCTGTTCATCATGGGCAGGAGATGGTGTGCAGCTATGTTGGGTACAATTCTGAAACTATTCTCTGTGATTTTAAAACAGATACACTAATTACTATTCACCTGAAAAGCAATAATGAGTTGGACGAGGTAGTTGTTCAATCCGAAACCTATGAAAGACAGTTAGCCGCTCCAGAAATGGGAATTAATAAACTGAATGCCAGACAAATTCAGAGAATGCCAGTAATTTTAGGTGAGAGCGATGTTTTAAAAGCAGTACAAATGTTACCCGGAGTTAATGCTGGAAACGAAGGCATGTCTGGAATAAGCGTGCGGGGAGGAAGTCCAGATCATACGCTTATCTTACTCGACGGTGTTCCTGTGTATAATGTAAATCATTTGTTTGGCTATTTTTCGGTATTTAACAGTCAGGCTATTCACGATGTAAATCTTATTAAAGGTGCAATACCAGCGCGTTATGGTGGCCGGTTGACATCGGTACTGGATATTCGAATGAAGGAAGGCGATAAAAGCAAGCATCGTCAGCAATTGAATATAGGAACATTGGCTGTTAGCGGAATTGCCGAAGGACCACTTTGGCAGGGAAAGGGCTCATACATGATATCGGGAAGGCGTACTTGGTTCGATTTACCATTACGGCTTTATTTTATGATTGATGATGCAAGCTCGCGTTTGGGCTATTATTTCCAGGATATCAATGGGAAAATCAATTACCAGTTTTCTTCGAAAGACAGGGTGTATCTTAGCTTTTATTCGGGTGATGATCAATATTATATGAGCAGCGAACAGCATGACTCTGATGCGAAATATAAATATGGTTTCTCTTGGGGAAATTCAACCGGTTCGTTTCGTTGGAACCATCTGTTTAGTCAGCGGTTATTTATGAATATGACGCTTTATAACAGCTATTATGCTTATACAAAGAAAACAGAATCGCTTCCAAATGAAGAGAGTGACGATTTTGGTTACCTCGAACGCTATCGATCCAACCTGAATGATGTTGCGCTTAAAGCCGATTTTGATTATGGTCTCAGTACTGCTCATCATATTAAGTTTGGTGCTGATTTATCGTATAAATACTTCCACCCCGATGGGATTAATTTGTCAAGCAACGATTCTTTAAGTGTTAAAAATGTTGGGAAAAGTGGAGGAGCTTATATCAGCAATTTTTACTTTGAAGATGCAATGGTTCTTGGCGAAAAGTTTCAGGCTAATGTGGGGTTGAGGTCAAGTATGATACTGATAGATAATGAACTGAAACCTTATTTGTTGCCTCGCTGCTCTTTTGCCTGGAATCCAATAAGGACAATTTCATTTAAGGCCGGGTATTCGCATCTGGTACAACATGTGCATCAACTGACCAACGCATCGATGGCCTTACCTACCGACTTTTGGATTGTAGCTTCAAATAATGTGAAATCATCAAAAAGTAACCTTTTCTCATTGGGAGCATACTTTCAGCCTAATTCGATGTTGAACTTTTCAGTCGAAGGATTTTATTCTAAATTGAATGATGTTATCAGTTATTATCCGGGATTAGACTTTACTAATTTAGATAAAGATCATGACTATACTGATATCATCATGCAGGGAAAAGGTAAGGCGTATGGAGTTGAAGTGATGGCCGAGAAAAAAATTGGAAATCTTACGGGATTTGTCAATTATACCTGGTCGCGTTCGTTACGCAAATATGACGAATTAGGGGGATTTGGATATTATCCGTACGATTACGACCGACCACATAAAGTAGCTGTATTGTTGAATTATACTTTCAGAACCAAACTGGAGGCAAAGTATAAAAAAAGTATTTCTTCCACCTTTACCTTTAGTAGTGGCCGGAATTTATCGTTGGCTACTGCTGTTTATTCTTTTGTTGCTCCATCAGGTATAATATTGGAAGACAACTGGCTCAACAAAAAGGTGTATTATACTCCCGGTCCGAACAATATTCGGATGAGTAATTTTCATCATATGGATGTTTCTTTTCATTTAGATCCTGCGAGCAATCAAAAAGGAGCTTGGACCTTAGGTGTTTACAATATTTACAATCATTTTAATACCTCGCATTATGCTGTGTTGGATGATAAAATAATGGAAGTGGCTATTTTCCCAATTATGCCTTTTGTTAGTTGGAAGAAAGATTTCTAAATGCTTAATTTAATTAATAATACCTCGATTTACCCGGAGAATTGTCAGGAATATTCGAGCAACGCTTATTCTGCATTACCATCGGCGTTTTACTTCGTTTTTTGGTTCAAATCTAAATCGATTCATTAGATTAAAAGCATAAAACTCGTTTTTTTGAAAATCTGAAAGAAATCGTCGAATAAAAATTAGGTTTTATTTGAAATGAATGGCAATTACTTACTGTTAGGTTTTGATTTTTAATATTTATTTCTACATTTGTTGCCACAATAAACAAAAATGAAAAATTTAAGTCACACATCCATTCTTAGCCTTGTCGTCCTCGTGGTCGTGGTCATTTCGTCGAAGTGAGAATGGTTCCTTATGTAATAAACTGAAAAAAATATAACTAACCATTCTCAAAACGAGGATGGTTTTTTTTTATAAAAGAAGATCGAAATGAATAAACTGAGAAGTTCCACAACAACACAAG
The DNA here is from genome assembly GCA_041821245.1 of Prolixibacteraceae bacterium. GTDB lineage: Bacteria > Bacteroidota > Bacteroidia > Bacteroidales > Prolixibacteraceae > Roseimarinus. The sequence goes on along the minus strand of JBGUEP010000013.1, from coordinate 27,649 downwards.
GCCGAAGAATGGCCGGAGCACGTGCACTATGGCGTGCAAATGGTATGACTGAAGATCAATTTGACAAACCCATTATAGCCATTGTGAATTCATTTACTCAAATGGTGCCGGGGCATGCGCATTTGCATGATATTGGTCAAATGTTAAAAAAGCAGATCGAAGCACAGGGTTCATTTGCTGCCGAGTTCAATACCATTGCCATCGACGATGGAATTGCTATGGGACACGACGGCATGTTGTATTCACTCCCTTCGCGTGATTTAATTGCCGATAGTGTTGAATACATGTGCAATGCCCACAAAGTAGACGCCATGATTTGCATTTCCAACTGTGATAAAATTACGCCGGGAATGCTAATGGCTGCCATGCGTTTGAATATCCCTGCTATTTTTGTTTCTGGTGGTCCAATGGAAGCAGGTAAAGTCGATGATGAAAAATACGATTTGGTCGATGCCATGGTAATGGCTGTTGACGATAGTGTGCCACAGGAAATAATGACCAAAGTTGAACAAAATGCTTGTCCTACCTGTGGCTCTTGTTCTGGTTTATTTACGGCCAATTCAATGAACAGTTTGGCCGAAGCCATTGGAATGGCCTTACCAGGTAATGGTTCGGTAGTGGCAACACATACCAAACGCAAAGAGTTATTTACCGAAGCGGCTGATCTGATATTGAAAATGACCGATGAATATTATTTCAAAGGAAACGACAAGGTATTGCCACGTTCAATTGCTACCCGCGAAGCTTTTATGAATGCCATGACATTGGACATTGGAATGGGAGGAAGTACCAATACCATTCTGCACTTGTTGGCCATTGCCAGCGAAGCAGAGGTTGATTTTACCATGAAAGATATTGATGAATTATCGCGCCGAATTCCTAACATCTGTAAAGTGGCACCAAGTTCTAAATTCCATATGGAGGATGTGAACAGGGCTGGCGGCATTATGGGTATTTTAGGAGAACTCGATCGTGGCGGATTGTTAGATACCACCACCAATAGAGTCGATCTGCAAACTTTGGGTGAGGCCTTGGATGCCTTTGATATAATGCGTCCTACTGTAACCGAAAAAGCAAAAGAAATATACCATGCAGCCCCCGGAAATTTCCCGAATTTAGTGATGGGATCGCAGCAAAGCAGATACAGAGAATTGGATTTCGATCGGGAAAAAGGATGTATTCACAGTGTCGCGAATGCATACAATAAGGAAGGAGGACTCGCCGTTCTGTTTGGCAACATTGCCAAGGACGGCTGCATCGTCAAAACCGCAGGAGTCGATCCGTCTGTATTTCAATTCAATGGAACGGCAAAAGTCTTCCATTCTCAAGATGCTGCCTGCAATGGCATTTTAGGTGATGAGGTGCAGGCCGGCGATGTGGTTTTTATATTGTATGAAGGCCCCAAAGGCGGACCGGGAATGCAGGAAATGTTATACCCTACGTCATACATTAAAGCAGTTCGTTTGGATAAAGCCTGTGCTTTAGTCACTGATGGCCGTTTTTCCGGAGGAACATCCGGTTTGTCCATCGGTCATGTTTCACCCGAAGCTGCTGCAGGTGGTGAAATTGGTTTGGTACGTAATGGGGATGCCATTGAAATTGACATTCCAGCTCGTAAAATTAATGTGCTGATTAGCGTCGAAGAAATGGAAAATCGAAGGGCTGAAGAAATTGCAAAAGGTAATTTGGCCTTTAAGCCAGAACGTGAACGATACGTGAGTAAAGCCTTGAAGGCATATGCCAGTATGGTATCATCGGCCGATAGAGGTGCCATTCGATTAATTGATTAATGTTGAACACTTCATGCGTTCAATTGTATATATAAACTGAAAAAAGAAACAAAATATAATATGGCTGATAAAATTTCTGGATCAGAAGCACTGATTCGTTCATTGTTAGAAGAGGGTGTTGAAACCATATTCGGTTACCCCGGTGGTGCAATAATGCCCATTTACGATGCTTTGTATGACCATCGTGATAAACTGAAACACGTATTAACACGTCACGAGCAAGGCGCAATTCATGCCGCTCAGGGTTTAGCCCGTGTCACCGGTAAGGTGGGGGTATGCTTTGCTACATCAGGTCCGGGTGCGACCAACCTGGTTACCGGAATTGCTGATGCCATGATTGATTCCACACCTTTGGTTTGTGTCACCGGTCAGGTGGCATCTGCCTTGTTGGGAACCGACGCTTTTCAGGAATCCGACATTGTTGGCATGAGTATGCCCGTGACCAAGTGGAATTATCAGATTACAAGTGCCGATGAAATTCCTGAAGTGATGGCCAAAGCCTTTTACATTGCTCGTAATGGTCGTCCGGGGCCTGTACTGATTGACATTGCCAAGGATGCACAGTTTGCACAAATTGAATATAAATACGAAAAATGCACTAAAATTCGCAGCTACATGCCTTTGCATCCCATGGATGAAAAACAAATTGAAGCAGCCGCCGAAGCCATTAATAAAGCCGAACGTCCCTATGTATTAATGGGACAGGGTGTGATCCTCTCTCAGGCAGAGGAAGAATTGCGCGCATTTATTGAAAAGGCTAATATACCAACAGCGTGGACCTTGCTGGGGAATTCCGGCTTAGCGAACGATCATCCCTTGAATGTGGGAATGTTGGGAATGCATGGAAACTATGGTCCCAACTTATTGACCAACGAATGCGACTTGCTCATTGCCATTGGAATGCGCTTCGACGATAGGGTGACCGGCAACGTTAGTAAATATGCCAAACAGGCCGATATTATTCACATTGAAGTGGATCCTGCCGAGATTGGTAAAATTGTTAAAACCAAATATCCTGTTTTGGGCGATGCCAAGAGAGTTTTGAAAAAGTTAACTCCTTTGGTCAATAAAGCCGATCATTCGGCCTGGTTAAAACGTTTTAACGATTGCTACGAAATTGAATACAATAAAGTAATCAAAAACGATCTTTACCCTTCCGGTGGAATTTTATCCATGGGGCAGGCCGTTCGTTTGGTTTCCGAAAAGACCAATGGCAAAGCCATATGCGTTTCCGATGTGGGCCAGCATCAAATGGTGGCAGCTCGTTATTTTAAATTCAACCAAACAAAAAGTGTTGTGACCTCAGGTGGTTTAGGGACCATGGGATTTGGATTGCCAGCTGCTGTAGGCGCTCAAATGGGCCGGCCCGATCGTACGGTGGTTACCTTTATTGGTGATGGGGGGTTTCAAATGACCATGCAGGAATTGGGAACCATTGCACAGGAGAAAATACCGGTAAAAGTGGTTATCTTGAACAACAACTTTCTGGGGATGGTTCGCCAATGGCAGGAACTGTTTTTTGAAAAGCGCTATTCCTTTACCGAATTGGTGAACCCCGATTTTATTATGTTGGCGGGTGCCTTTGGTATTCCTGCCAGGAAAGTGGTAAAAGGGGATAATTTGGATGCTGCAATTGATGAAATGTTGAATACCGATGGACCCTTCTTGCTGGAGGTTGTTGTGGAAAAAGAAGACAACGTATTCCCTATGGTAGCAACAGGTGCCAGTGTTTCAGAGATTATTCTTGAAAAACCAACAAGCAAGTAATAGTAACAAATCTCAAAAAGTAAGAAATGAAACGAGCAAAAGATAATTTCTCCCGGAAGGGAATCTTTTTTAAGCGAGTTCCATCGAATACCATTGATAAATAAAAATTTAATGAGATGAAACAAGAATATATCATATCAGCTTTTACCGAAAACCACATTGGTTTGCTGAATCGGATCACCATTGTTTTTACCCGTAGAAAAGTAAACATCGAAAGTTTAACAGTCTCCGAATCGGCCATTAAAGGAGTGAGTAAGTTTACTATTGTAATTAACTCCACCGAAGAACTCGTGCAGAAAATAGTTCAGCAAATTGAAAAACAAGTTGAAGTATTAAAAGCTTTTTATTTCACCAACGATGAAATGATTTATCAGGAAGTGGCTTTGTACAAAGTTTCTACTGAAGCCCTAACTGCAAGCAATCAAATAGAAACACTGGTGCGCAAACACAATGCCCGTATTTTGGAAATTACCAGTGATTATACGGTGATTGAAAAAACCGGTCATAACGACGAAACTCAGGCCTTTTTCGATGATTTAAACCAATTTAAGGTGCTGCAATTTATCCGCTCAGGTCGTGTTGCCATTACGCGTTCACCCATCGAACGTCTGTCGGAATTTCTGGCCGAACGGGATGCCATACTCTCTAAGCAAGAAGATTAATTGCTACGTTAACAATAAAAAGTCCGGTATTTATCGGACTTTTTTGATTCTTGACAATGCTGAAGGCCGTTTTGAAGACATCTTACCCATGGCATAAAATAAAACCGAGCATACCGATTTAAATGTGATGAATTTATCGTAAAACAGCCTGTGTTTTGTAATATCTTTGAATTCAAAAGAAATACAGTGACTTAAAAAATAGAATCGAATGAAAATCGACATAGATTTACCAGAAATTATCCGTTCGAGAAATGGATACAAAAAAAAATATGATTTAGCTGAAATGTACATGGCCTTTGTTTTTGTGCCGGCGGCAATGATTATACTGATGCGCAATAACAAAAGAAAAACCCTTGATCCCAAATTTTTGGAGCGCATCCAATTGGCTGTAACGGAAGTAAATGGTTGTGCTATTTGTTCCTATGCCCATACCTATTTGGCCTTGAAGCAGGGAATCAGTAAGGAGGAAATAGACTCCTTTTTGCTTGGTAATGATCAATTTGTGCAGCACGAAGAGGCCAAAGCCCTTTTATTTGCACAGCACTTTGCCGACACTGGTGGTTTTCCCAAAAAAGATGCTTTTGATATATTGGTTGGAGAATATGGCGAGGAAAAAGCAGGTATTATCTTTTCTGCGGCACAAGTGATGATGGCTGCAAACATATACGGTATTCCATACAGTGCCCTGCAGTCGAGGTTTAAAGGGAAACCTTATACCAACAGTACCTTGTTTTATGAACTAGGGATGGAAATTGCCGGCTTGATCTGTATTCCAATTGCACTGGTTCATGGTCTGCTGAATCGTCTGTTTGGGGCATCAACACTGAAATTGGATACAAGTGCTGATTAATTTGTAATTCTAATAAGCTGAGTTCGACGTAAAATCTGAGTTCGAAAATTTAAATCGAACTCAGCTTAATACACAACTGCTACATTTTCGCCAATTGATAGGACTTTCAATTGGCGAAAATGCTTTATTGAATGAATTGTACGCAGGATGATATCAAACAATCACTAAAAAGTTTAGTCAGTTGTAAAAATTTAATCGTTGATAAGGCTCGTTATTATTTCTGAGAGTCTATTGCCTCGTAGGTTTTTTGCCATTATATGTCCTTCTTTATCAATCAAAAAGGTAGTAGGATACGAATTGACACCATATTCAATATTTACAGTTTTATTAGACATTACATTGGCATACTTCATCTCATTCTCCTCAATGAAAGCTCGTAGCTTCTCTTCAGTATCGTTGGTAGATATACCAATTACCACTAGTTGATCATCGTTAAAACTTTCATCTAGTTTTTTTACATTGGGGATTTCTGCTGTACAGGGGCCACACCATGTTCCCCAAAAATCGATGAATACGTATTTGCCTTTGTAGTCCGACAATTTAATTTTTTTATTATCGAGGCTCAGCAAATCAAAATCGGGTGCAGGAGAACCTTCTGTAACATTAAATTTATTCATGAAATTGCTGATTTCTTCATTTTGAAGGCCTGAATAGGACGGGTATTTTGTCATTATTTCCTCGACGATGGCTTTTGCCTTTACAGGTGAATAACGTTCCGTGTTTCTAGCCTGGTTGAATAAGATGGTACCGCCAACTTCGTCGCTAACATGGCCTTGTTCCATTTCAATTATATAATTATTGAAATAGCCGAATGGAAGGCCAATTTCATCCAATATGCCGTAGTTGTACAATTCAGTGTCGTAATAGGGACTTATTTGACGCAAAACTGACGTTGGAATTTCAGCACTGTTTTGAAGCAAGCTTTTCAACGCAAGGGCTTTGTTTTTCATGTAATTGATGTAGGGTTCACTTTTGCGGACTTTATCAGCATCGGTGCTTTGTTTTTTAATGGCGTAATTGTAGTATTCAACGTACACAGTATCGAAGCGGCTGGCAATTTCATAATCGGGCAGTAAATACATCGATGAATAAAGAGGGTACAATCCTTTAAGGTCATTGTAACGTTGAATATTACTTTTGTAAATATCTTTATAGGTTTCATAATTGATGAGCGTCCTGAGCTCATACATGGCAGTACTAAGGTTTTTAACGATTTCCTGCTGAGTGAAACATACTTCGTTAAAATCAACGACCTCTTTGTTTGCCTTTACGTCTGGTTTAATCATCCAGTTGTGGTATTCACGTGGATTCAGAATAATATTATTTGGTTGACCGGTAGTATCAACAAAACCGTATTCTGAGGGATCAAATACAATGCGCTTGTTGCCTTTTGAGTTTACGTTGCTAATGCAGTGCCAAACATCTATTTCTGTCATGGGTAAGCGGGTGCTGTGTAATTGCTGTTTATCGTTAAGTTTAAAGTAGAATTTATCGATTTTGAGATCCATTGCATCCTTTGGCAGTCGGTACACTTTTGCTTTTTCGTCGTATTCGAGGATGGTATTGTTGTTGTAATTGTTGAATTCTCCATTGATCGTCACTTTTTTTACCGCCTGCTGTATGCTTAAGGGAGTAAGGGCGACTTCCAGGTTAATTTCATTTTGGCCTGTTGCCTGCACATGGTAATAGAATTCATCGCAATAGGGATGGTTGAGGAAAAGCGTATAAATGCCATCGTTTAATTCAATTTCAAATTCACCATTTGCTGAAATTAGCATGGTGTCACATTTCGACCATAGTTCCTGGTTCAATGTGTATTGCACATAGCCCAATCCAAAATTGGCTTTTGGCGTTTTGTTGGCAGTTGTAAGCTTTACTTTAAGGGTCGTTGCATTGGCAAAGAACACAAGGAGGCAAGCAGTCAATACTAGGTTTAGTTTTTTCATTTTGTCGATTTTAAGGTGTTGCTAGTTGTAAGAATATTCGTTTTTGTTGGGGGTAATTAATTGTATTAACAATTAACATAAAATATTTATTGTGTGATGTGTTTTAAAGCATTACTTTACAGTCTTGTATGCTGAATTGAATGAATCACTTCTGAAAATAGTGAGAATTTTTATTATAAAAAATTAAAGTTATGTTATTCTATGCAATTATGGTATAGTTAAGCCTATAATTTAGAACAGGCTTCAACCTTCGATCAATAATTATTTTACTAATTAACTTCGTATGAACTAAATATCGTACGCCTCAATCAGAAGAAATTCTTTTCTTTGTAATGAATTCAAATAACAACATCAGAAATGAAAATCCGACCGGTAATTTTATTCCTCGCCCTTAGTTTTGGCCTTCAACAATTATTCGCGGCTTTGCCTGCTGAAAGTGACTACATTGTAAAATCGCCCAATCAACAACTATCAGTGGTGATTAAAGCCGGCAGTCAACTTTCATTTTCGGTTTACAGTGGCAATAAATGTCTCCTTGCTCCTTCAGTATTTGGATTGGAAATTATTGATGGTGAAACCTTAGGGAAAGATGTTGAAGTGAAAACAAATGTTTTGAAGGATGTCAACACTACTTTCAAAGCAATCAACTACAGGAGAAGCACAATCGTTAATAATTATACAGAATTCAGCATGTATTGTCGTCGGAATTTTAGTGTTGAATTTAGGGTGTACAACGATGCCATTGCTTACCGTTTTGTATTGGCGCAAAAGAATGATATCTACATTAAAAATGAAATTGCCAATTTTAATTTTCCTAACGATTATATGGCTTTCATTCCATATTTGCGCGATTATCGGGGGGGGCAGATTTTTAATGCCTCGTTTGAATCGCCCTATACCGAAAAAAAACTATCAGAGTTTGAAGCCGATTCGCTGGCTATTTTGCCGCTGATGGTCAATGTTGGGGACCAACAAAAAGTCGTTATTCTTGAGGCTGATTTGGAAGATTACCCTGGGATGTACCTCAATCAGAATGATACAAAAACAGGATTAAAAGGAGTGTTTGCACCTTATCCCCTGGCGTTTGAGGCTGGTGGCTACAAAAACATGAATTCCATACCCACCGAGAGGGCCAACTACATTGCCAAAGTTTCAGGAAAACGATCATTACCCTGGCGGGTGATTGCGGTAAGTAACAAGGACATTGATTTGCTGAACAACGACATTGTACAAAAGTTGGCATCACCTCCTCGTTTTTTCGATTATTCATGGATTGAACCCGGTCAGGCGGCCTGGGATTGGTGGAACGATTATAACATCAGTGGTGTTGATTTTAAGGCTGGAATTAATACAAATACCTATAAATATTACATTGATTTTGCGGCTGACAAAAAACTAAAATACATCATTATGGATTGGAATTGGTCGTCGACCTTTGATTTGACTGAAATTAATCCTGAAATCGATCTGGATGAAATTGTTTCCTATGCAAAATCGAAAAATGTTGGTATTATTCTATGGGCAGCATGGAAGACCATTTTGGATCAAATGGAAGTTGTTTTCCCAAAATATTCAGCAATGGGAATCAAAGGTTGGAAAATTGATTTTATCGATCGGGACGATCAATTGGCGGTGGCATCAACCTACGCCATTGCAGAACTGGCTGCCAAATATAAATTTATTGTTGATTTTCATGGTGTATTTAAGCCAACAGGCTTACAAAGAACCTATCCGAACGTTGTGGGTTACGAAGGCGTATATGGCTTGGAGAATTTCAAATGGGCCGATATGGATGCTCCACGATATGCAGTAACCATTCCGTTTATTCGTAATATGGCCGGACCAATGGATTATACTTCAGGCGCGCTTCGAAACGTAAGTCAGGCTGATTATTTTCCCCGTAACCACGCTCCATTGAGCAAGGGCACTCGTTGTAATCAGATGGCTCAGTACATTGTGTTTGAGGTTCCTGTTCAGATGTTGTCCGATAGCCCGGTCAATTATAACAAGGAAAGTGAAACCACTTTTTTTATCACAAAAATCCCAAGCGTATTTGATGAAACAATTCCTCTTGGCGGCGAAGTGGGGGAATACGTTGTTGTGGCTAGAAAGAAGGGGGATACTTGGTTTCTAGGTGCCATGAGCAACTGGACCGCTCGGGATGTGAACATCGATCTATCGTTTCTGGACAGAGGGAAATACCGGATGGTAACGTTTAAAGATGGTGCCAATGCCGACGTTGAAGCCACCGATTACAAAAAGGAAAACGTAGAGGTAAAATCGGGTGATCAAATTCAAGTGCATTTAGCCAAAGGGGGTGGCTGGGTGGCCCGGATTGACAAATTATAAGTTTAAGGAACCGTTCTCTTTAGAAAGATTGTAGAACCTAAAATTAACAGCTATATGCCGGTATTCGTTCCTGATTCAATCCTACATTACCATTTAAAAGTGGTAGGTATAAAATAATTTCAATTGCAGTATTTACACCTGTCTAAATAAGATATTTTCCCAATATGTAGCAACATTATTGGCTTTTGTTTGTTTTAAACGATGGAAGGTTCTGGTATAATAAAGGGAAGAATGAAGAAGAATATAAAACGCAAAAGTGGCGAAGCTCAGTCATGGATGCAAATTGTACAAAAATACAACAAGCCTGAAGCACTGCGTAGCTGGTGGCAAGTGATCAATTCTGTGGTCCCTTATGTTGGTCTATGGTTTTTAATGTATTATTCCTTATCAATTTCTTATTGGCTCACCTTATTGTTGTCAGTATTAGCCGCTGGATTTTTAGTGCGAATATTCATCATCTTTCACGACTGTGGCCATGGTTCGTTTTTTAAATCTCCACTATTGAGTCGTATTGTGGGAATACCATTAGGGATTTTGGTTTTCACTCCTTACCATAAATGGCATCACGATCATTTGATTCACCATCAAACGGTTGGTAATTTGGATAAACGTGGGGTGGGTGATGTAAAAACATTAACGGTTGAGGAATACCAGAAAATGTCGAAAGCAAAACAATTGTGGTATCGCATCTACCGGCATCCAATTATATTATTGATTATTGGACCTTTTGTTTTATTTACCATATTGTTGCGTTTCCCTAAAACTACCCGGTCGAAAAAGGAAAAATTGTATACCCACTTAACTTCAGTTGCAATAGCAGGAATCGTGCTTGGCCTTTCGTTTTGGATTGGATTGGTACCTTATTTACTCATTCAGTTGCCCATTTTATACATAGCCACCGTTCATGGGGTTTGGTTGTTTTATGTACAACATCAGTACGAAGATGTGCGATGGGAGAGAAGTGGTCAATGGGATTATAAAACCATTGCCCTTGAAGGTAGTTCCTTCCTGAAGTTGCCAAAAGTTTTGCAATGGTTCACTGGTAACATTGGGTTTCATCACATTCACCATTTAAGTCCACGGATACCTAACTATAAACTCGAAAAGTGTTATAAGGAAAATGAAGCCTTCCATGTTGAAAAACCCTTGACCTTTTTCACCGCTCTAAAATCCTTAAAATTCAGGCTTTGGGATGAAAAAAACCAACGTTTGGTTAGTTTTAGATCTGTAAAAGCTTAAAATTTGTAACTCAGACTGGCTTTTATCGAAATGGGAGTTCCGGGCGTGAAGCAAATTTCCTCCACGCTTTGGGTTTCATTGGCTAATCGAGTTTCAGTTGCAAACTGTGTTTCGTTCCAGTCACTGTTTAACAGGTTTTCTATCAATAACCCAAAGTTCAGTTTCTTCCACCGATAACCAGCATTGGTATCTATGATTGTATATCCTTTAGCTACAATGGAATTATTCTCATTGGCGGGTCGGTTTTTAATCATCCTGTATTTCAGACTGGCATAAAAACCTTTCGCCGGAAGATAACTGATACCTCCCATCATGGTTAAATCGGGAGCCAGAGGAATATAATTTTCACCAACAGGTTCGTCGATGCTACGTGCATAGGCATAATTCAAATCGTTGTTCATGAATATGGATTGGGCAATTTGAATGCGAAATCCAAAATCCACACCTGCTCGTTGTGATGGCCCGCTTGGTTCCACAACAGCTTCATCGCCAACATACACAAACTCCTGTTGTAGAAAAAGCTGCCAGAGCGCAGCATTGATCAGTATTTTTGATGTTGGTTTCCACATCGCGCCTAAATCCGTACCATAAGCTGCCGGCAAGATTTCTTCGCCACTTTGTGCTAAAATAACGCGGGTATCGTTGCTGTGAAATCCTTTCCCTGATTTAAAGTAAAACTGCAATTGATCGGAGCTGTTGTAGAGGACATTTAATTTTGGACTTATACAGCTCTTACTTAGTGATTGATTTGTATAAGTAGTAGAAAGAAAATCGGCGTAAGTAAACTCAAATCTGTCGTAGCGCAAGCTTGGGTTAATGAGCCATTTGCCAAAATTGAGTTCTACATTTAAATATGCAAAATAATTGGTCTCTGCCACATCGCCCAGCATGATGGTCTTTAGTGTTGTTTTCCGGTCAACCGTGTGTGAAAGTTCATCACCGTTCACTTCGTCGTTTCTAAATCCAATGGCAGCCTGCAATAAACCATTTGTTGTATTTTCTTCTATTTTGTGGTTCCATTCACTTTGCATACCGAACAGTTTCCTGTCTTCTTTTTGTCTGATTTCGTCGCCATTAATAGAATCGTTCAGAAATAAAGTGAAATTAGAATAGAGTTCGAAATAATAGCTTGAATAGTAAACGGAACTGTTCACCCATGTTTTTGAGTCGATAAATTTTCTGTGCTGCATCAAAAGGTTACTGCGCCCGGTGTAGCCTCCTTCGGTGTTGTCGATTGCTCCAAAACGCGATATCAGCCCACTGTCAACAGCTCGTTGAGGAATTTGGCCCGACGCATCCCATCGGCTTCGCAGCATTGAAAACAGCAAGGAAAGTTTGTCCCTGTTTTCAAAATAACGAGAATATTTTCCCATCAGGTTTATTCTTGAAAAATTTTGAGGGCTTTCGAAAGGCCCGTCGGTCAGCAAAAATTCCGACGCCAGGTAGGCCGATTGCTTCTCGTTGTTCATCAGATCGAACATTCCAAGTAAGCGCGAGGTATTGAAACTTCCTGCATCGATTTTCACTTCGCTGTGCTCCAGTGCTTCTTTGGTTTTGAATGCGACGTATCCTGTAGTGGTAAAATTGCCCTTCGAAGCATAATAGGGGCCTTTGCCAAAATCAATTTTATCGATGGTTTCCGGAATCAAAAAATGCAAATCGGCATAACCTTGTCCGTGAGCATGGGAAACCATATTGACAGGGATTCCGTCTACACTAATGTTGATATCGGTACCATGGTCGTTGTCGAATCCGCGCAGGAAGATTTGCTCCGCTTTTCCGCCGCCGGCATGCTGGCCAATAATCAGCCCGGGTACTTTCCTTAAAATCTCCTGCGACGAATTCACCGGATTACTTTGAATATCAATATCAGCAAAAATAGAGAGGGCATTCACTTGAGGAGAAATTTTCACTTCTTCTAACGATAGCATCTTGTCTTTTAGGGTAATCAGCATTTCGTTGGAAAGCAGATTTACCGGCATTTGAATGGTTTCGAAGCTCATGTGGCTAATGATCATGGTGTCGGCATTTGAAATGCCATCAATTGCAAAATTGCCATTCAAATCGGTGTGGGTATGAATTCCTTTCGATGGAAAATAGATGTAGGCACCTTCAACCGGTTTTTTTTGAACATCGCATAGGTGTCCCTTTAAAGTTTGGGAATATGCATGTAAGCTGATAACACCTAATAGTATCAATATCATTAAATTTTTCATTTACAATTATTTTTTCGAATGATTAAGAAGTATCGATTTTAAAAATTAGCCTTTTTTATTCATTTAAAATCAACTAGTGACACTAAAGATTAAAAACGTGTTACTGTAAGGGTAAAAAAATATCAGATTTTTTTACCCTTATTTTGTTAATTACTAATATTTTCGATAAATAAATGGCTTCATGCGTGTTATTATTTTATTATTTCGTGTTACAAAAATAAGAAAGTTATCATAATCACAAAACTTTTGCCATTGGATGATGCGAGGGAAAAAATACACCATCAATCATTCAAACTGGATTTGTTAATTATTAAAACATTTTGGCTTTTATCCTATTTAATCCATTCTTTTCAATATTTTTAATTCGAATTGAAACGAATAACAATTTAAATATTTTAGAATGTCGAATTCATTAGTAGAAGCCAAATCAAAAAAGAGCTATTTTCTTCCCATACTTATCATCGGTTCCTTGTTTTTCATTTTTGGTTTTGTCACCTGGTTAAACGGAATCTTGATTCCTTATTTGCAAATAGCCTGCGAGTTAAGTAATTTTCAAGCCTTGTTTGTGGCTTTTGCATTTTACATTGCTTATACTATAATGGCTCTGCCATCGGCATGGGTACTGCGCAAATCGGGTTTCAAAAATGGGATGATGATTGGTTTATGGGTCATGGCCATTGGTACCTTAATTTTTATTCCGGCTGCATTAAGCAGGGCTTTTGAACTCTTTTTACTGGGTTTGTTTGTGATGGGTACCGGTTTAGCTTTGTTGCAAACAGCTGCCAATCCATACATTACTGTTATTGGACCGCAGGAGAGTGCTGCCCGAAGGATAAGCATTCTGGGGATCTGCAATAAACTGGCGGGAGCAATTGCTCCGTTGATTCTGGCCTACTACATTTTAAACGATGGGGATGCACTGGTTGAAAGCTTAAAAACAATGGATGTAGCAGCCAGAACATTAGCCCTTGATGATTTGGCCCGACGTGTGATTGATCCCTATACCATTATGACCATTGTTCTGGTATTGATGGGCATTGGCATAAAACTTTCGCCTCTTCCCAGAGTAGAAGAAAAGGCAGAAAATCAAGCAGAAAAAAAGGCAATAGAAGGAAAGTCAACCATTTTTCACTTTCCTCATTTAATATTGGGTGTTTTAGCCTTATTCTTTTATGTAGGAGCAGAAGTGATTGCAGGAGATACCATCATTCGTTACGGTCTGTCATTAGGAATTGAAATGGATACCGCAAAAGCCTTTACTTCATACACCATGTTTTTTATGGTATTTGGCTACCTGTTGGGCATTGCCCTGATTCCAAAATACATTACACAGCATTTCGCCTTAAAAGCGTCTGCAATTCTTGGATTGGTTTTCAGTTTGGGCGCCATTTTTACAAATGGAATTTATTCCGTTATTTTCATCGCCTTACTTGGATTGGCCAATGCCTTGGTTTGGCCTACCATATGGCCTTTGGCTTTAAATAATCTCGGGCGCTTTATCAATACCGGATCTGCCTTGTTGATTATGGCCATTTCGGGAGGTGCATTGTTGCCTTTACTGTGGGGACAATTGTCCGATGTGTATAGTTCACAGCAAGCGTATTGGGTGCTGATTCCCCTTTATTTGTTCATCCTTTTTTATGCGGTTAAAGGTTTTCAATTGAAAAAATGGAGCAGATAGGTCTTACTTTTGGTTAGCGAACCGATTGAAATTTGATGAAAACTATTTCCATTACAATTATTAGTTGTTTCGCTAAATAGCTTGTTCTATTTTATCGTTCTTTATGGTGAAGAAAAAATTAGATCCTGTACCTTGTATGGACTCGACCCAAATATTACCTCCTAGCATAGCACTGTACGATTTACATATGGCCAGGCCTAATCCAATACCAGAATTACTTGATAAGTTGCCGTCGTCAATTTGTTGGAAGCGTTCAAATATGATGGATTGGTCAGTCATACTAATCCCTTTTCCCGAATCTTTTACATGGAATTGAATGGTGAATGGATCGTTCATTTGATATCCAAAATGAATGGATCCGGTTTTGGTATATTTTATTGCATTATTGATGAGATTAATGATTATTCTTTTCAGTTTAACTCTGTCGGAAATAATCATAAACTCGTGTTGCTCTTTTTCTGAATCATTGACCAAATCAACCTTTTGCATAGGGGGAATGGTAACTTTCAATTCATTGTGCAGTTGTACAAGTAATTCATTGAGATCAAACCTTGTATTAGTTACATTCGTTTTATTATTTTCAATAATCAAAACTTCAAGTAAATCATTAATGATCGAATTGAGGTAATGCCCGCTGGACTCAATGTATTTGATGGCCAATTCCCTTTTATTGTCGCTTACCAGAGGATCTTTTAGTAGTTGAGTAAAACCAAGAATACTATTGATTGGTGTTTTAATATCGTGAGAAATATTCTGTAAGAACTTATTTTTCAAGTCTTCTGATTCCCGCGCTTCATTGTATTTTTTTAAATAATTGGTTTTGGCGTAAGATCCAAAAAAAGCGACGATGATGACGTAAAAAATGGTTCCAATGTATATGTCGAACAGCCGGATGTCTGGCGATTCATATTTGGGGATGAAATCGGAATTATTCAATTCGAAAATAAACAAGACAATAATATTCAGTAAAATGAAGCCATTGACAAACAGCATTATTTTCCTATCCCAAATAAAGGTGAAAAAAATAATGAGAACCACAAAAATACCCAACACAGGTCCATTGGAAGCATAATTGGTTAACCATGCTCCATTCGTAAGAAGGATAAAAGTTAGCGTCAAATCAAATGCTCTTAAATTGTAATAAGTGGTAATTGGACTAAAGCGTTTTTCCCTAATTATGAGATTTCGAATTTGTGCATGCTGCTGAAGATAAAAATCACCTACAAAAAGTGCAAAATTTAGCCTTTTCGTTGATCTAATCAGCTAGAGGTGTTTTTTTGATTTAAATTTATTTAAATTTAAATCTTCAATGGAAATGAGAATTTCGAAATCTAAAATATGATGAGTGACCTGAGTTTTTCCACTAAGTCGGTTATTTTGACCGATATTAGTCCTTATGTATATGGTACTACCCGTTTGGGTGATGTAAATATTCCATTTGACGACAGAGTTGAAATGGCTAAAGCAGCCATCGATACAGGTGTTTGGTTTCATACCAGCCATATGTATGGCAATGCACAGGAGGTACTGCGCAATGCATTTGATTTGGACCGGACAAAGGTGCCAAAATTGATTGTAAAAATTGGGGGGGATACCTTGGAAGAATTTAAAACCGATATCCATAAAAATGCTCTTGCAATGGGAGTTGAGGGAATTGAACTTGGGCAGCTTTGTTTGGGGGGGCAATTGGCTCAGGAATATGCCAAAGGTGGTTCCTTGTACAAAGAGTTAGAGAAGATAAAGGAAGAAGGTTTGGTGAAACGCTTTGTGACAGAAGTTTTTCCATGGACATCTGATATGTCATATGAGGCATTGAAAGCCGGTTACCCAAACGGAATTGTTGATGGTTACATTTTTTATTTGAATCCGCTTCAGCGCTTTGCTTCCAATCAATTGTGGGAACTCCTGCATGAAAAAAGTGAACCCATTATTGCCATGCGTACGGTATCGGGTGGTCCGGTGCACCGTTTGCGCGATGAACCGGGTTTTGCATGGAAAGAATATTTGCAGCAACGTGCATTTGAAGTTGCCCCAATTTTTGAACGCTCGGGTATTGAAAACTGGACTGAATTCTGTGTGCGTTTTGCCCATAGTTTTTCATTGGTCAGGGCTACCGTTGGTTCAACTGCAAAGGCCGAAAACCTGAACGAATTTTTAACCGCCTCCGAAAGTATTGAGTCTTTGCCTTATGATATCGTTGATCAGATCGTGCGCCTGCAAACGCGTTGGTCCGATGAATTGGATGTTCAGGCTGAGCCCTGGAGTATGTAGGAAAATGGATTAAATGATATATGAAGAAGGGATAGCACCATGTGTCTGTCCCTTTTTTAATAACCTGAGTTCGATTTAAATTTTCGAATTCAGATTTTACTTCGAACTCAGGTTAATAGGCTTTTGGGTCATCTTCAACAATGGCATAATGGTAATTGTCTTTCCATTCACCCCGAATAGGAAGTATTTTTCGTCGTAATCCTTCGCGTGTCATGCCGATTTTCTCTAAAACCCGAATAGATCTGATGTTTTCTGTTTGAACTCCGGCTTCTACTTTATGCAGATGTAATTCTTCAAAACCAAACTTGACCAGGCATTTCCCCACTTCGGTGGCATAACCTTTTCCCCAATATGATGGTAAAATGTTGTAATACATGATACCCAATTTAAAACGATTATTGGATAAGTTTATTCCTGCTGCACCCACAAATGTATTGTTTTGCCTGTCAATGATCTTCCAATTGAAACTGACCCTTGGATTGGCTTTTTGAGCTTGTATATAGCCTTCGAGATGCACCTTAGTTTCTTCGATGTTTGAAGGTATACCAAGGGTATTAAATTCATCCACCTCAGGGCAGGAGTTGAGACGATGTAAATTGGCTAAATCATCAAGTGTAAGTTCATCAAGAATAAGGTGGTTGGTGTTAAGTTGCATTTGTTTTATTGTATTTCAAATTTGTATGAAAAGGCTTTATCTCTGATTTGTAATTTCGCAAAATAGATCCCGTTAGGATACATCCTAACGTCTATTTCCAGCCGCATTTCAATGTTTGTTCGGTTTAAAATTTTTTGACCCGACGAATTGTAAATGTCACAATCGAATGGATGGTGTTCAGCTACCTTTATGGTCAGAATTTCCTTAACCGGATTTGGGTATAGTTGAAAACTATTTTCATTTACAATATCATCGACACCTGTTAAGGTAATTAGTTCAGAAAAGTAGTTGTTGCTTAAATTGGTTTCGAGTTGTGAATTGGGAGCCATGCACATTAATGTAAATTGAAAGTTTTGGTAATCGCACTGACCTTTCCCTTTTAATGTTAGTTCATCTCCCGGGAGCAGGTGTAAATCATCGTATTTCGTGTAATAGAAGAGTACAGCGCAATTAAAGCCTCCTTTGAATGGTGCAAAAAGCGCCAGGGAGCGAATGGTATCTTTCCCAGAGTTTTTTACCCTTGTAAAGATTTCAAAATTACTGGATACGAAAAACGATTGTCCGTCAAATTTCGCATAGGTAAATTGTGTTTTTCCAATTTTAGCATCAACAAGTTCAATATCTGCTTCAGTTCCAAAATAGGAGGCAGTTGTATCGCAGGAATATAAAGCAAACTGATTTTGAGGTGAGTTCCCCATTATTATTATTTCCCCATCAATTTCTGCAAAATCAAATTCTGTAACTAGTTGGTTGTAGTTGTTTTGGGTTTTAATTTCAGTATTGTGAATGGTGAAAAGAGTAATTTGATCATTTGTTGTACCCGATATCCATAGTTTATGATTAATAGTTTTTAAATTCGTTGAGATGAAATTCTCCGGAAGTTGAATAGTGCTTATTATATTGAAACTGGTGTCCCTGACTATCAGTTGGTTTTCAGTTAGAATATAAATAGTATCATTGTCCAAAAGCCCGCCAATTGCATTCTGCTCAAGCTTGCTGCTTTTTAAAATATTCAAATTATCGTCCAGCAGGTTGATAGCGTTTTCCAAAAACAACAAGTAACGATTGTCGGATAAAAAATCGACAGCTAAAACAGATGAACGAGTGGTTTTGTTAATGTCGAAAAAAAATTGTCCGGTGGAATCTACTCTGGCAATACCTTCGTTAAAAGCAACCAGTATTTGATTTTTGGGTCCTGTTTTTAGATCAATTGGTTTGAAGTTGAATGTATAAAATTTATCCCATTCATCAAACTTTTGTTCTTCCCATAATTTATGCATATACCCTTGTTCTGGAAATTTTGTATAGGAGGAAAGTTGTTTGTTAGCATCTAATTTGTCAATATGGAAAAAATCGTCTAAAATTACATCATCAACCCTGGTTTGATAGCTTAAAAGCAAATTGTTTCCTTGAAGTGCAAAAACATCACAAAAGCCAGAGGTTTCCCATAAATATTGGCCTTGTTTGTTGAAAGCCATAATTAAATCATGTCCACAATAAGTGGGTAATCCTACTTTATTGGAAACAATTATAACCGTGTCGTGTACCAAAATCATATCGTGAAACTTCGACAATGAATTTGGTGTCTCATCCAGAACTTTACTCCAATTAGTTTGAGCCTCTGACAAGATGGATAAACACAACAGAAGGATGAATATAATTTTATTCATGGTATTAGTTTTTGGATACCATAAATGTATAGAATTCAATTGTATAATAAAAGTATTCTAGAATGTTCTTGAAATGTTAAAACCAAATCGAATGTTCCCATCACGCCAACGATCTGTTGTTTCTGCGATGTACGCTGCTTCGTAAACGGCCGATGCGTTGCTGAAAAAGAGTTGGAATACATGACCGCTGGTTTCTAAGTCAAGACCAATGGACAAAGGGTTGGCAAAGTTGTTTGCCGTTTCGCCAGGGAGCAGGTGATAGTATTCTGCAGTTAAAGCCATCCAGCTGTTCAATCGGTAACGACCACCGGCACCTATGGATAAAACATCGTTTTGATCGTTTATACCGACTACCAAATTGCGGTGAATGTAAGTAGGCATCAATTGTAAGGAGAGCTTGTTGCTAAATTTGCGAGCAATGAGCAATTGGGAGGAATAACTTAAACGATGTGCAAATAAATATTCCCTGTCGTTCTCAGGCCATTTGGCGGATGAAATGTTCATGCTTTGAACCAACGAAACTGATAAGGGAATGTTTATGCCTCCTTTGCTTTGCCTGAGAAGTGCATATTTACCAAAAAGATCATAGTTTCTTTTGTAATTACTTCGACCAATGCCAAGGGTCAGCTTTTCGCTCAGTCCATATTCAAAAGCAAATCGGGTAGTGGCGTTGTCCAGTCCAAATAAATCGGAGAATCCTGAATTTAGATAGGAAAAGCGATGCGACATGATAAAAATGAGCTGATCTTTTCTGGCATTTCTTACCGTTGGTGAATTAATCAGAAGGACTGTTTTAAAGGTGTTTTTTTCAATCTTCGTGTAGGGGACCTCTTCGTTGATTTGTTCTGAAGTACTTGTTTCATTTTGCGCTGAAAGGATCACTGTAACAGCGAGAAGAAAAATGAGTGTAATATATTTTTTCATCATAAATAGCTTAATCGTGAACGACTTTTAAAGAAGTGTAAGTTTAGTTTTCAATCATACCCTGGTTGATCCATGCTTCAATTTGATTGATGGTACAATCGTCTAGTTTAGCTGCAGAACGGGGCATGTTTGAGAAGCCCTTTTCATGTTTTATGGCTCCAAGAAAACGGCCTGTTAAAACGGTCGCTTTTACTTCTGCGTAATTGTCAAGGGTAATGCCTGCTGTTCGATCGGTGCTGTTGTGGCATGCAAAACAATTGGCCTCCATTATCGGCAAAATGGTGGAGGTAAACGAAACATTTAGTGTATCACAACTTGTTGTATTGACTGCAAAATATTCTTCCTCGTTATCGTAGGTGCACTGTATGGCAGTAAATATCAG
This sequence comes from Prolixibacteraceae bacterium, assembly GCA_041821245.1. Lineage (GTDB taxonomy): Bacteria > Bacteroidota > Bacteroidia > Bacteroidales > Prolixibacteraceae > Roseimarinus. Next base: position 7,247 of record JBGUEP010000013.1, on the reverse strand, counting down.
AAGAAAGACTGTTGGGATTAACTTTATTTTTCTCATCTTAATTGAACTGTATTTGACGATGAACGTCTCCATTCACCGTGTTGATATTCACAATGTAATTTCCTTTCTGTACCTCACGGATATCCAACTGTGTTCGGTTATCATTGATCGCTCGAAAGGATTTTACCTGTCGACCGTTTAAGTCATAAAGAAGAACCGAAAGCATTCTGGCGGGCGACTGAATGAAAAGATAAGTACTGGCTGGATTGGGGAATATTTTGAGCAGGAGTTGATTTTTTTGAGAAATGGCTGTTGGTTGAGCTTGATCGTAGGAGATATTGCTGGCATAAATTTGATCTCCTTCGGTACTGGCATCACCATTGGCAGCATTAAACGCAGCATAAAACGAAACATTACCAACATCCTCGTTAGGGGCTTGCCAGTTGATTTCCCAGATGCTTTTCCCATCGGTCATTTCTGTTCCCGAATGACTATGGGTTACTGCTTTATCCTTGTTGGTAAAACGCGTACGTTCTTCATCGGTCAGAAGAAATGTTCCCGTTTTGCTATTTTCGTTTTCAGCCGTGATCTCAAATCCAATGTAACTGGCTGTTTCCGGCTCAGCCCTTAAGGTGATGGTATAAGTTTCTCCCGGAATCCAGCCCAAATCGGGAATGTTTGTGGTGATCCACGATGATTCCTGCACGTTACTGATGTGGCATTGTGCGCAAGTGGCGGCATCAAGTGGTGAACCAGTTTTTGCTCCAGGAGAACCTTCGGAATATAAAACACTTGAAATGAATACAGGAAATAAAATTGCTGCTCCCAAAATTAAGAATATATTTTGCTTCATCTTCTACAATGCTATAGTTGGTCTATTGGAACTAAAACGTGTAGTTCGCACCATTGTTCACGTTCAACACTTTCCTTAATCATGCACAGTCCTAATATACTGGCATACTTAATTCAGTTGAATATGTTGAACATATTCTCTGTCTTTTAATTGTGCTTTTATAATGTATTGACCTCTTTTTAATTCATGAACATCCAGGGTGTTGAGGCCTGATTCCAGATTTGAAAATGATTTTACCTTTTGTCCGTTATGGTTAAAAAGATTCACCACTAATTTATTTTCAGGTGATTCAATAAATACGAAAGCTTTGGCCGGGTTGGGATAAATGGCCAGATTTAAGTCTTTTGCGATGGATACCGCTGTTGTGCTCTCTTCTTGTTTATAGGTGATGGTACTTGTAAATATTTGATCCCCGCTGGTGCTTCCATCTCCATTGGCAGCATTGAAGGCGGCATAAAAAGTAATATCTCCTAAATCTGTTTCAGGTGAAGTCCAATTAAATTCCCACTTGTTTTCTCCATTTGTTGGTGAAATGCCATTTGCAGTATGGGTTACCGAGCTATTGCTGTTGGCCAGTTTTGTTCTGTCGGCATTGGTAATGGCAAAAGTTCCAACCTTTGTGGAATTGTTTTCTGCCGTTAACTCAAAACCAATTTTTACTGCATCTGCATTTACTGCTGTTGCCACAATTGTGTAGGTTTGATTCTTAACCCATCCCGATTCTGGAATAGTAGTACTTATCCAATTCACTTCGGAAACAGTACTTCCTGTATGGCATTGTGTGCAAGTGGCTCCATCTTTGGGTGATCCGGTTTTTGCCCCCGGTGAACCACTATGATAAAGCGTTCCTGTTACTCCAGAAATGGTTAAAATGGCAATAATTGTTGCCAGGATAATGAGGTGTATATTTTTTTTCATGTGATGAAGTTTATGTTTATAGTAATTAATAGTAACGGTTGGCTTAGCCCAATTGTTCAGAATAGATAAATGCTACGTAATAAAAAAATATAGTGAGGGTTCGTAAATGTGTATTGTTGAATTTGAGCAAAAAGCTGCCGAAAAGTTGGGCGAATCTACGTAATCGGTTGTCATCCCTAGTGTAACGAGTAATCTTAATAAATTAGCCGGACACTAATGATTTTTATTATTTTTGAGCCTTATGAATCATCCGAATCACATACCTGTTTATAGTTTGCACAATTTCAGCTCTCCCGAGCGAAAGAGTCAACAGTTTCAGGTTGAGGTATTTGATGCCAAACGCCACTTCCAGGTAAAATATCCGCATCGGCACGATTTTTTTGAAGTACTTTATTTGCAGAAAGGTTCCGGATTACATGTGATTGATAGTAATAAATATACCATTGCTCCCCCATGTGTTTTTTTTCTGTCACCCGGACAAGCCCACAAATTGGAATTGTCGAACGATATTGATGGCTTCATTTTCATTTTTACTGCTGAATTTTATTTGCTTAATCGTGTCAATCAAAATCGTTTAATCGAGTTTCCTTTTTTTTATACCATTCAGCAGAATAATCCTCCCTTGTTGTTGAAGAACGAGCAGGACAATCTGTTTTTAAAGTCCTTGTTCAAAAAAGGAGCACTTGAAGCTACCATCCCTGAGGATGCTTCCATCGAGATGATGCGTTCAATCCTGGATTTGATTTTAACCTTTTGTGCTCATCTTTATCCCGATGATGAAGGTTTGATAAACAAAGGCAAAGGACATTTGATGGTCAAACGATTTTACCAATTGGTGGAGGAGAATTTTCTTCGAAACATCAATGTTAATCAATACGCTGATTTATTGGCAGTAACTCCTAATCATCTTACCCAAACCATAAAACTTCTGACAGGAAAAACTTCGAACGAAATTATAAAGTCGAAGCAGCTGCTGGAAATTAAACGACTTTTAGTCCATAGTAGCATGGGAATTACCGAAATTTCCAATCTGATGAACTTCTCGGATCAAAGCTATTTTACCAAGTTTTTCAAGAAGGAAACAGGACTTACCCCAATACACTTTCGAAATGAAACCATGAAATAAACATTATTGTAGGATCAGGGATTAATGCTATAAATGTTTGTTAATTAGTCGTGTTTCGGTAAAGGGTAGATATGCATTAAAATATAATCCATGAAAAATACCTAAAAAAGACGTTTTTTTACGTTGTAGTCCATATATAATTTTGTTGCTTTGTAGTGCTAGTTTATTTTGAAGTATAATTTTAAAAAATATAGAAAATGGCAAATTATTTTAACTCAATTCCTTTACGCATCCAGTTGGAGCAATTAGGAAAATGCGACTTTATGGATGAATCAGAATTCGCAAATGGTGTTGATTATTTAAAAGGTAAAAAAATAGTGGTTTTAGGCTGTGGAGCTCAAGGTTTGGCTCAGGGCTTAAACATGCGCGACAGTGGTCTTAATATTTCATATGCTATTCGTCAGGTCGAAATCGACGAAAAACAAATTTCATGGAAAAATGCTACCGACAATGGTTTTGTTGTTGGAACATTTGAAGAATTAATTCCTACAGCGGATTTAGTGTTGAACTTAACTCCTGACAAGTACCATACTCCTGTTGTGAATGCAGCCATGCCGTTGATGAAAAAAGGCGCTTGCTTGTCCTACTCACACGGTTTTAATATTGTTGAGGAAGGCATTCAAATCCGTCCGGATTTAACGGTTATCATGGTGGCTCCAAAATCACCAGCATCGGAAGTTCGTGCTGAGTACCTCCGTGGATTTGGTGTACCAACATTAATTGCCGTTCACCGCGAAAACGATCCTAATGGCGATGGTTTGGAAATTGCCAAAGCATACTGTGCAGGAACAGGTGGTCATAAAGCAGGCGTTTTGCATTCATCATTTGTTGCCGAAGTGAAATCAGATTTAATGGGCGAGCAAACCATTCTTTGTGGTGTGTTACAAACCGGTTCAATTTTGATGTTCAACAAAATGGTTGAAAAAGGAATTGAAAAAGGTTATGCTTCAAAATTCATCCAGTACGGTTGGGAAGTGACTACTGAAGCCTTAAAATTAGGTGGTATCACTCACATGATGGACCGTTTGAGCAATCCTGCAAAAATTGAAGCATTCAAATTGGCTGCCGAAATGAAAACCATTATGCGCCCATTGTTCGAAAAACACATGGACGATATCATGAGTGGATATTTCTCATCAACCATGATGGAAGACTGGAAAGCCGGTGATAAAAACTTACTGACGTGGCGTGCTGCAACAGGTGAAACCGATTTCGAAAAAACTCCTGCAGGCGACGTAAAAATCAGCGAACAAGAATATTTCGATAACGGAACTTTGATGGTTGCTTTCGTAAAAGCTGGAGTTGAATTGGCTTACGAAGTAATGACTGAAACCGGTATCAAAGGCGAAAGTGCTTACTACGAATCACTGCACGAAACTCCGTTGATTGCCAATACCATTGCACGTAAAAAATTGTTCGAAATGAACCGTGTAATTTCCGATACTGCAGAGTACGGTTGTTATTTGTTTGACCATGCTGCCCGTCCATTGTTGGCCGACTTCATGAGTAAAATTGAAACCAACGTAATTGGTAAAAACTTCAACGAAGGCAAAAGCATGCACGTAGATAATGGTGAATTAATTGCTGTTAACGAAGAAATTCGTTTCCACGATGTTGAATTGGTTGGTGCTGATTTACGTTCAGCCATGGAAGCCATGGAAGCCATTATTACTGAATAAATTTTTGCGAAAGCAAATACATATAAATCCTGTCCGCTTATTCCGGGCAGGATTTTTTATGTTTCATTAATTGGTTTGAGTTCGGATTGATATGCCCTCGCCGTTTTGGCCAAACGTTTAAAATAGTCTGTTTCGTAGCTATTTTGGAAGATGAAGTTTGCTTCCTGACGATCAAAAATAACACAGAATGATATGAGGTACGGGCTAAAATGTTTAACACGTGCATTCTTTGTGAATCAACGGGAGAAGAATTTAAAGATTTTACCCATTTTTATCCCGATGAAGCGCTAGAGTATGATAATTAGCTGTTAGCTTAAAAACAAAACGTGAACAATTTCAATATGCACCGTATCCAATTTAAAACCCTGACCTCAGTTAAATTTCGTTTATTGGTTATTTCTATTTTAATTTCTCTGCCATTTTTAGTGAAATCTCAACTGCCAACGGCAAAAAATGTTGCAAGTAAGATGAGGGTAGGCTGGAACATGGGAAACACACTGGAAGCAATAGGCGGTGAAACGGTTTGGGGCGGTGCCTTAACTACTCAGGCATTGATCGATTCAGTGAAGAAAAACGGTTTTAATACGGTTCGACTTCCGGTAGCCTGGTTTTCACATTCCGATACCATCACCAGTATGATCGATGAAGCATGGATGGCTCGTGTAAAAGAGGTGGTGGATTATTGTATCAATGATGATTTATACGTCATCATTAATATGCATTGGGATTTGGGCTGGCTGGAGAACAGAGTCAATCAATCCAATCAATCCATTATCGAAGACAGGCTGTATAAATATTGGATTCAGATTGCCGATTATTTTGTGGATTACGATGAACACTTGTTGTTTGCAGGGATGAATGAACCCAATGTGGAAGACGCCGCGGGGATGAATATTTTGCTATCGTTTCATCAAATATTTATTGATGCCGTCAGGGAAACAGGAGGGAATAACAGTTCGCGCTGCCTCATCATTCAAGGGCCTTCCACCGATATTGATAAAACCAATAAACTGATGAAAACCTTGCCGGTTGATGAAATTGAAGATCGGTTAATGGTTGAAGTACATTATTATACCCCTTATCAATTTTGTTTAATGTCGGAAGATGCCAGCTGGGGTAAAGTATTTTATTATTGGGGCAAAGACTATCACTCAAATACGGACACCCAACGAAATGCCACATGGGGCGAAGAGAATGAATTGGATCGCCTTTTCGGTTTAATGAAAACTAAATTTGTGGACAAGGGTATACCGGTCATTTTGGGTGAATTTGGTGCCTATAAACGAAAACTTAGTGCACCATCAGATCAGGATTTACACAATAGATCGGTGGAATATTTTAATAAATATGTCGTGAAATCGGCCCTCAGCAAAGGTTTGATCCCCTATTATTGGGATACGAATAAGGGCTTATTCAATCGTAGTAAAGGAGTGGTACTTGACCAGGGACTTTTAACTTCTCTCATGCAGGGGGCCGAAGAGGCAGCTAAAGTAGAAACTCGTGTTTCGGATATTCTGCAAACACTAGAACTCTATCCAAATCCTTTTTCCACAAGTTTAAAATTGAACATGGAAAATACTGAAGCCCTTGTTCGTATTAAAATATTTGATGGAAAAGGCAGGCAGGTCGAATCTGTAAATACTTCAGATATAAGTTTTACCAACTCTCTGGGGGCTTCCTTAAATCCTGGTCTCTATGTGGTTCAGGTTTGTGGTGAAAATTGGACGAAGACCTTTAAGACCTTAAAAACGTACCATTAAATTTATGACCTTAATAATGCAGCTATTTCAGTACAACTAATCGAACGGAAGGAACAATTTAGAAAGTTCCATCTTGATTGGTTTCGGCTGCAAGTGCGCCCACTGTCGTGAATCCTAAAAGGTTAAGGAATACACTGAAATAATATGAATAACAATTCAAACCTACTGCCTTATATTTTGCTTCATGAAATGGAAGCTCTCATGTTTAGTGATATCTGTGGAGTTGAAATAATTGTTGATGATCCAGATAAAATAGATCAACTTCGTTCTATTCATGGTTTATAATATTAAGCGAAGAATGTAAAGTATTGGTGATTTTCATTGGCAATTTGCACTGGTAGACCCACAGCCAGTCCCTAATTCGGGAGCAAAAGCCTTGCAATGAGTTGGTGAAATTGAGGGATCACTTTACAATTCGGGTGGAAGGATAGATTTGGAATCACATTAAAATCGTAGAGTTTTCACTATCGGAATCGTAATTTTCATTATCCTAAGGCCGGATAGGCCCTTCCTTTGTTCACGAATTAATAATAATGGTGTTCACGATCTTCGCTGCGCTTCGATTCCCAATCCCAGCCCGTCCGGTCAGGCGGGGATGGAAAGGAAGCACTCCGATGAGTATCGGGGCTCGTTAAAATGAAGCTATCCATCCCACCTCCTCAACGATTAACTACGTTGATTTTCAATTCCAGCCTACGCACAAGCCCCTCCGCTACACCCTCGTTTTCGTCGCTCTCACCGCCGGCCCGCCATTTTAACGGCCCATTGAAAAGTTGGGGGAAGAATAAATTAGAGTGTGATGCATTTCAATTTGGGAAATATGGTAATATAGTGTTTTTCGCCTCAAGCCGGCTGGGCTCTTCATTTTTGGCTTGCCGAGTCCACTCTAAAAAGGTATCGTACAACCATATTAATCTGGTATATAGTTGTTT
>JBGUEP010000012.1:0-160305 GCA_041821245.1 Prolixibacteraceae bacterium | reverse complement strand
AACCCGGTTCTCGTAAGAGAGTCGGGTTTTTTTATGCCTTAAAATGAAGGTTTTTCCCTTGGATATTGGTCTGCGAGGGTTCTCTTGAAACTTCTTTCGTGAGCACTTCCCTAAATACGATAAGCTCAGCATCTCTGGCTGGTAAAAAAATAAAAAATGGCATTTTCATGCTACCATCACTGAAAAAGTTAGCGGATAGTTTAATCTTATTCGACAAGTCCTATATTGAATATGGTTGGTATTATTAAATTTGTAATAATTTAGGAAAAATTAAAAGTGAAAAATACTTACTCATTTCTTCTGCTCTGTTTTTACCTGTTATTCTTCTCTTCTTGTTACGAGGAAAATTCCATAATTCCTGAATACAACAACAATATTTTCAATTTTTTTATGTCCGATAGGGCTGAAAATAAAATAATGGATTCACGAGGAGAACAATTTTCAATTGAACCAGTTCCTAAATTTGACTATGGAGGGTTGCCGTTTGGGCTCGATGGTTTTACGATTCGTGGGCAAAGTGCACTTAATTTTCAACGAAAGTCTTTTTCCGTAAATTTATCAAATGGTTTGGTAATGAGTAGAAAGGACAATGCCTTGTCTGTTTTCGGAAAGTTTAAATTAATTTCGTTGGTTTACGATTATACCTATATTGAAAATAGATTGTCCCATTTATTGTTGTCTGAATTAGATTTATGGCCACTCTGTTCATTCTTTACAGAAGTTAAAATTAATGATCACCATCAAGGATTATATCTTTTTGTTGAAGATCCTGAATCATTTTTAATTCAGAGAAAAAATGCAGATTGTGTTTTAAGGAGGTATTATCGGAATGAAATATCTTCGTTCAAATTAGATGAAGGAAAAAGATTAGCCGGTAGTAAAACTTACATCGAGAAATTTCAATCGATTTATACCAATGATCTGGCAAATTATCAAGGAAATGTTTTGTACGATCAACTCGCAAAACAGATGAATATCCAAAATTACATGAAAAAAATGGCTTTCGATTTTATTGTGAGAAATGGAGATTTTGTGGACGAAATCTATTTTTATGCAAAAGAAGTTAATGGTAGTACCTATTTTGATATTCTGCCCTGGGATTATGACGATCTCTTTTCCGGTTCACCACATGAAATAGGTCGAGATTGGGCGGTTGGCACGATTTTCGGTGTGAGAACTTATTCCAGTGCTCTGGAAGTTGATCAGGTGTTGAATGGGCGGTTAATTTTTTCAGTTGAAGATGATTTAGATTATTGTATTGCTACTGATGATTATTTGTATCAACAATACTTGAAAGAAATGAAATTGGTTTTATCAATTCTTACTCCAAATGAAATAATTAGCATTTTTGACGTTTTATATGATGAACTTCTACCATTTTATCAAATGGATGAAATTTTAGAGCAATCAAATTATGATGCCGATCCTACTTCCTTTGATCTGTTTCAAATCAATTGGAACCTGAGAAAAAATGAACTGGTTCAAAGGGTTGAATGGATCAACGATCAAATTGTAAATTAATGATTAAACAGCTAAAATTTATTTTTTGTATTTTACCCATTTTATTTACGGGGTGTATTGGTGGCGAGCTTTTTAACGATTCTGTTTATACGGTTTCAAAAATTGATTCCTATCAATGTTATCAACTTCCTTTTACTTTAAAAAGTGATTCGAATGAGGAAATATTGTTGAATGGGCAGCCTGTAGTATTTGAAAGTAATAAATACACCATTTCCGAGGCAGGTTATTATGAAATGGTTATGGATGCCGATACTACCCTGTTTGTGCTGTTTGATAAAGAACGGGGCCTAACAGAATGGGGTTTGGTGAAATGGATTCCGAAAAAACCTGATATTACCAGTCACTACGAAGGTCTTATTCATATTATTCATCCTCAATTTTATGTGCCTGGTAGTTCATTCCCTTGGTTCTTTAAAACTGTTGTTGGACCCTATGCTTGTGATGCCAATTTAAAGGTTGCCAGCTCTGACGGTAATAGTTGTATTTTAAAAAGAGGAACAGGGAGTATGTCTTTTGAAATAAATGATAGTAAGAATTTTTACCTTTCCCTAGCTGAACAAAACTATACGCCAAAACTTAAAGCCTATACATCCCCGGCTATTGAGTTAACAAAAACAATTTCACTTCCTTTAAGGTTTGGCCCTAATGCTCTTGTTAATATAAAAAGTGATGTGATAATTACTGCATCAGGTAGTTTAACCTTTGAAGAAGGAACTACGGTCTTGATCGATGCCGGAATAAACATTAAAAATATCGGACCGCTTCGTTTTAAAGGAACCAATAGCAATCCAATACTGATAAGTTGTAGCAATGCCGATGATTATTTTGGTGGCGTTATTTCTGAAGGAAGTTTAGGGGATATTGAGGCCGAGTATACTTTTTTTACCCGTTTTGGGAAACATGCTGAAAAAGAATATCAGTATGGTCATGCAAGGCAGCAAGCCCTGTTTAAGGCCAAAGAGACTAAGCTAACTTTCGAAAATTGTTATTTCATGGATTCACAGGGGCAAGTTTTTTATCCTGAACAATGTTCTTTGTTTATTCGTGATTGTCTTATCCAAAGGGTTAAAACCGGGGGACAAATTAATCGTTCCACATTATACATAAACGATAGTTATTTTTCTGACTTTCCGAATGATGGGCAGGATTATCTGGACGAAGATAACGATGCATTGTATTTAAGTGCTTCGAATGCATACATTGTAAATAGCCAATTCATGTATGCAAAAGATGACGGAATAGATACCGGCGGTAATGAAGGAGGTGAAATAACAATAGATAGTTGTTGGTTTGAAGCCTGTTTCCACGAAGGCATTGCCATGTCGAGTGGTTCTGAAACCACCAAACATCATACCATAAAAAATTCGGTTTTTGTGAATTGTCAACAAGGAGCTGAGTTGGGCTATAGTTCCCCTTATCACGAGGTAGTGCTTACTGATTGTTTGTTTCAAAACAATGAAATAGGAATACGTTATGGTGATAATTATGAAAACAATGTCGACGGAATTATGCGGGTGAACGGGGCACTTTTTTCAGGCAATAGCAAAAATTACTGGAACATGGTCAGGTTACTATGGGCCCCTAAAAATAATCGTTTAATTGTCGATTAAATAACGAATCCATTGAAAGTAAAAAGAGCCACATGATACCGAAAGTCTATATCGTATTCCATTTGTTTTTAATCCTTTCTGCTGTACTAAATGCGCAGGATATGAAGGTCGTTGGTGATCTTAGGGCACGAACCTCGCTTGGGCTAGTTAAAGGAATTACGAAAAAACTTGAAGTATTTGGAGAATTGGAGTTAGGAATGGAGCAGAATATTTCAAAGTTAGGAAAGTTACACCTTGAATCAGGGCTCAGTTATTCCTTGCTTAATTTTCTTACTGCCGACGCTAAATACCGGTTTACCGAAAATCGAAAGAACTATAGCCAGACATACAAATATACCCACATGTTTGCTATAGCCATGGAGGCAAAACATAAGCACAAACGACTAAAATCTTATTTAAGGATTCAATATCAAAACATTGACGAGGATATTTTTTCTTTTGATGGTATGGCTAATAACCATAATCTGATTAAGACCCGGGTCAGGTTTAAGTACAATTTAAAAGGATTAAAAATGACTCCTTTTCTCAGTACCGAAGTGTACGGTATTGTTGGTATTAATAATTTTAATGCTACAAAACTGAAGACAATTGGTGGGGTGGGATGGGATTTTTCAAAGCACGATGACTTAAAAATTTATTATCGAAACGATAAAGAATTAAGCCATTATTTGCCTTTCTGTTATCACACTATGGGATGTTCCTATACTTACAAATTTTGAACATGAAATTGATTCCTTTTGCTAAGATAATCTCATGGTTTATGGTAGCTCTTACATTTGTAATATTATCAGGCTGTTATGAGGTGTTTGACTATACTCCGGATACTGAGTTGAACAAGGGGGGGGTGTACATCAACAATCGGAAAGTATTTTTTGACGATTTAAATAAAATAGCCTTGGTATCCGTATCTGGATTTGATGAAACAGAAGGCGTTTTAAAATACAACAGTTATGCGCAGCTTTTAATAAATGGCGTTTATTTTGAAAATGGTGATACTTGTTTTTTTCAAAATCTTGGAAAAAATAGTTCAATTCCAATTTTGCTGGTGTTGAAGGATAGTGGTGTTGAAAAAAAATACAATTTACAATTTACAACTTTGCCTGTGGTTCAAATAACACATCGCTACAGTCAAATTCCTAGTGATCCCCGAATCATTGCATTGTTTACGATGACTGCGCCGGGTGCTGCTGAAGAGACTGTAGAAATGTGCAGGATAGAACAACGAGGAGCATTCAGTGAAAAGTACCCTAAAAAGTCGTTTAGCTTGAAGTTTTATCAGGATGCTTTGTCAAGGGAGACCAAAAAAGTACAGTTGCTTGATTTGTATCAACACGAGGACTGGATTCTCGATGCCACATACATGGACTGGGCCAATAGCAGAAACATTGTTTCTTTCAATTTATGGCGTGAAATGCAACAATCGGCTTTGAACAACGGTCGTCAAACTTATTTGTCGGCAAACAAGGGGCGTTACGTTGAACTTTTTGTCAATCAGGAATATGTTGGAGTATATTGCTTATTTGAACAAGTGGAGCAGACTTATACGATTCCTATGACAAACGGATATTTATATAAAGCTGAAAGCTGGTCGCCCGCTACAATGTATACCGGTGTGCCTGATACAGCTGAATGTAAAGAAGAGTGGGCGAGTTGGGAGCAAAAATTTCCAGATACTGATAAACAAAGCATTTGGAAACCATTATACAATTATGTCGATTTTGTGGTTAATGCAAATGATCAGGAATTTACCAATTCAATTGATAAATACATGGTCATCGATCAGGCAGTTGATGAATTTATTTTAATGAACTTAATTTTAGGAAGCGACAATGCAGGTAAAAACATTTTTTTAGCCAAGCCATCACTCAATGAGCCGTTTTATATCGGTCCATGGGATATGGATGCCACCTGGGGGCGCAACTGGCAAGGCCTGGAAAAAAAGGCTGAAGGAATAATTACTTTTAAACTATACGAACGTTTAATGAATACAAATCCAAAGGAGTATAAGCAAAACCTAAGGGAACGATGGTATCAATTAAGGCAGTCTGTTCTAACCGCAGGAAATATTAGGATGAATTTTGAGATGTATTATCTTGAACTCGTATCTACTGGGGCTGCTGATAGGGAGCATCTGCGTTGGCCTGAATCATTACCCGATATTCATCATGAACATTCTTACATTTTGAAATTTATCGACGAAAGGTTATTGTATCTTGATCGCTACTTTGAAAAAATGTAAAATGGCCTGATAGAACTAAATCTCTCCTTGTTAGTGAATTATTAAAGGTCTGAAATACTGAAAGATGATTTTTTTATTCCATTCTCAGTCCATTCGTTCAGGGATATTTCGAACAGTATAAAGTAAGGTAAACAAAAAGCTTATTCATGGTATGTTTACTCAGGTTTAAATTTGTTGATCTTTTTCATTAATCTTCAATATTAATGCAGTCTTTTTTTGTGGAAGCGATTCCCTACATGTACTTTTGCACAAAAAGAAAGCGTGTATTCCATTGAAGAAAAGAAACAATTGCATACTAATTTTTGGGGCGGATTTAATTTGTACTGCAGTAGAATGTCCTTTTTACGGGGACGAAAGAAAAAATGGATGCTGCACCAAACAAAGGTGAATAATGTCCATTTGAAATTTGATCCCGGAAGAGATGGTGTTCAGGTAATCTTGGAAATTTTACATCGAAGCGAAGATCAACGGCTTGCTGTTTATGAACAGATCGAAAGTTGTAAAAGTATTATGGAAGAGGGGTTTACTCAGGGATTGATTTGGGACTTTGCTTTCGTTCGTGACAATGGACAGGAGGTCTGTCGCATATATACTTTTAAAGAAGGACTTGATATTTACAGGCAAAGTCAATGGGAAGAGATGTATCAGTTCATGGCTGAAAATATGTACCGGCTGGAACAAAATTTTTTAGAAATACGTGACTTAATTATACGATAATGGCAAAGGAAATAGAGAGAAAATTCAGGGTTGATGAGGATAAGTGGAATTTTGAAGGTGAAACCCTTAAAATACAGCAAGCCTATCTGATGATCGATGGACATAAAGTAGTTCGCGTTAGAATTTCAAACGATAAGGCTTTTCTTACCATTAAAGGTAATTTAAGCGGAATTACGCGTGATGAATTTGAATACGAAATTCCGACCTCCGATGCCCTTCAAATGATGAGTCTTCGAATTGGATCCATCGTTGAAAAAACCAGATATGTTTCCACATTTAAAGGTAAAACATGGGAAGTGGATGTTTTTGAAGGAGAAAATTCTGGTCTAATTGTTGCTGAGATAGAGTTGGAGAGCGAAAATGAACCATTTGAAAAACCAGTTTGGTTATTGAACGAAGTTAGTGATGACGAAAGGTATTACAATTTTAATCTTTCGAAAAATCCTTATTCTAAATGGCAATAAATTCCTTTTGTTTTTGTTTTATTAATTGGTTAGCGATTAGGTAATATATTTATGAGAATCTTATTTTTTAGTCTTTTTATTTTTTTACAAATTCAATTATTTGCTTCAACAGGAGCAAAACGTGCTGTTTCAGATACCATTCAAATTCAGCTTGACGACGTTAAATCCATTCTATTCTCAGGAGAATGGGAGGCTGTGGACAACCTTCAATTCCAAAAAATTAAGGAGCTAATTGATTACATCGAAAATTCGCCAATCGACTCAATTGTTTTGGATTTAAAAGCTGATTTGGATAATTCCAGGCAATTGATAAAAAGGGAGCTGAGAAATATCCCCCAAATAGCACAAATTGATGGCTACATTAGGGCATCGGAAATCAATAATTCATTACTTAATATTGAAAAGAGAACGAGTGAAACAATGCCGCTAAACTCAATAATTGTTCCTGAAGATCAATTTGTTGGAATGTATTCCAAACTTCCTTTAGTTAGTTTTGAGAACAGCATGAATTTAATCAACGATTCACTTGTTGTTTTACCCGATTCTATCCTTGTGCTGATGGCAAACTCAAAATTAACTCATGCGGCTGGTCGGCAAGTCTATTCCGATTCAACCCTTATGGCTTATCTGGAACGGGAAAGAAGAGCATACAATCAAAAAATAATAGAGACCTATCGCGACTCTATCAGTACCCAATTTCGCTACGATTATTTGAATCGATATATCGAAACACAAAAGAAGAAGTATACCGATTCAGTTACGGCTCATAATATGGCCTTATTAAATAGTTATAACGATTCGATAAGCTCTGTTGTAAACAAAAAATTTTCCAATAACTTAAATTCATTGCTGACATATGTGTATCGAATGCCTAATGAATTGGAAATCTATAATTATTACAATGATAAAACTTCCCTTTCACTACAAAACGATGCCATTTGGTACGAGTGGATTTGGCTTAAAAATGCTCAAAATGATTCGCTGGGCTTAAGGATTGAAAATTTAAATAGAAATCAGTTTCGAATTTTAATTGACGAAACGGTAAGCTGGTCACGATTGCGTCAGCAGGGTTCGCTGGAAGTGAATAAAATAAAACAATTGGCTTCATTGGATCAAAAACTTTTAAAAGTGTATAATCGGAAGCCTGTTTTAAGTCCCTGGAAACTTGAAGGGAAGATTTATTCGGGGTTTACACAAACCTACATCAATGATTATTGGTCAAAGGGGGGGAATAGTTCAGCATCGGTTCTTTCAACTTTTACATATAGTGCCAACTACTCCAAGGGAAAAGTGAAGTTTGAAAACGGTGCTGATGCTAAGTTGGGATTGATTTATTACCTGCCCGATGAAGGCACTGTGGCCTACCGAAATTGGCATAAAAATTCAGATAACTTTGAATTGAATTCACGCCTTGGTTATTCGGCATTCAAGGAGTGGTATTACTCGGCTGAAGCTAACTTTAAAACACAGTTCTTCCTGGGATATAAAAATAACAAAGATTCAATTCCGAATTCGGCCATTTTTTCACCGGCCTATTTAACCTTTTCTGGAGGATTTGATTACAAACCAAGTAAGGAATTTTCAGCCTTTCTTTCACCGCTTTCGGTCAAATTAACTTATGTAAGTAATCCCAGAGTGAACGAAACCAGTTTTGGATTGCTGGAAGGCCAAACCCGAAAAACAAGAATCGGAATGTCTGGAAAATTTGAACTCTCAAAAAAGGTGATGGATAATATTTCCTTAAAGACTAAAAATTCGATTTTTATCAGCTACGGAAATGATGCCGCAGGTGAATCACAATTCACTAAACTTCCCGATTTTGATAGTGAAACAACCATCGATTTTAAAATCAATCAATTCATTACTACACAAATTAACCTACACTTTATTTATGATAAAGATGTAAAATCGAAGTGGACCGATAGTGCTGGTGTTGAACAAATCGGTAATAAATTACAGGTAAAAGAATTTATTACTTTCGGAATATCTTATAAAATTTGATGCATGGCGAAACACTTATTTAGTTGTGATACCGTATCTTGCAAAAAAAATTACCTTATTATGAAATCAATTAAACGATACTACAAGTTGCATGCGTCTCCGGCTGATGTATACAATGCCATGACCAATAAGGTTATGCTTGAAATTTGGACCGGAGATAGCGTAGATTTTGTTGCCGAGGAAAATACTGAATTTGCTTTGTGGGATGGTTCAATAACTGGCCGTAACCTGAAACTTGAGAAGGATAGTTTGATTCACCAGATTTGGTATTTTGATGAAATTGAATCTTTAGTCACCATTAAATTGCACCCTGACGGGAACGCTACAAGCGTGGAATTGCGCCACGAAAATATTCCCGATGAAGCTTTGGAAAACATTTCTGATGGGTGGAATGAAGACTATTTTGACGCTTTAATCGAGTTGTTTAACGAATAAGCATTGACTTGTAAATGGTGTAGTTTTCGTTGTCGAATGCACAAAAGATGAGTTCTTCTATTTGAAAATGAGTTGTCATAAAATCATTGACGGTTTCAATGGCGATCTGTGCTGCGCGTTCTTTAGGAAAGCGATACACTCCAGTGCTAATGTTTGGAAACGCAATTGATTTAATTCCTTGCTCAACGGCAAGTTCCAGGCAACGATGATAGCACATCTTTAATAATTCAGCTTCGTTATGCAGTCCATCTTGCCAAACCGGGCCTACTGTGTGAATTACGTATTTTGAAGGTAAATTGTATCCTTTCGTAATTTTGGCGTCACCGGTCTTACACCCGTTTAATGTTCTGCATTCATCCAGCAATTCGTGTCCTGCTGAGCGATGAATAGCACCGTCAACGCCGCCACCCCCCAGCAGGGAGTTATTGGCGGCATTAACAATGGCATCCACTTCCAAGCGGGTGATATCTCCTCGTATGAGTTCAATTCGTTTCATTTAATACATTAACTAAAAATCAGAGTACAGCAAATGTAATGGTTTTGTGCTGGAGTATTTTTAATTCTTCAGCCATAATTTTAATTCCCGCTTCAATATTTTGCAATGAAGCATTGCTGAAGTTCATCCGTACATGCTGATCGCCTGATCCGTTCGTGAAAAATGATCGACCGGGAACAGCGGCGACTCCTTTATTCAAACAGTTAGTACAAAGCTTTTCTGCTGAAACATCCTTAGGCAGAGTCAACCATAAAAACATTCCACCTTGAGGAGTGGTGGTTTTAATGGAATTAGGAAAATATTTTTGAATCATTTTAAGCATGAACAAACATTGTTTTTTGTAAGCGGTCCGAATGGTCATTAAATGCTCATCGATACAATGATGAGTTAAAAAATGGTATAGAATAGATTGCGAAAGGTTGTTGGAATGCAAATCAGTGGACTGTTTGGTTTTAATGAAAGGATTGGTCATCCCATCGGGCAATACAGCCCAGCCCATGCGTAAGCCCGGAGCTACCATTTTAGAGAACGATCCTGACCAAATTACATGATTTGGGGCCAATTTGTAAAGTGGAGGCAGTTCATCAACATCGAATCGAATTTCGTTGTAGGGATCATCTTCCAGTACCAACAAATTGTATTCATGCATGAGTTCTGCCAATTGTTCGCGTTTGCTTTTTGAATAGCAAATCCCTGAAGGATTTTGGAAATTGGGAATACAGTACATAAACTTTGGCACGTGGTTCAGACAGTACTGCTCAAGCTGTTCCAGATCGGGGCCATCTTCAAGCAAATCGACTCCTAAAAATGTTGGGGAATAGCCCGAAATTGCCTGAATTCCACCTAAGTAGGTGGGTTTTTCAATAATTACACCTTCATCTTTATTCAGAAACATCTTACTGACAACGTCGATAGTTTGCTGCGAGCCGTTGGTGATTACAATGTTTTCGGCCGAAATATGCAAACCATACTTTTGATTGTATCTTTTAGCGATCCACTCCCTTAAGGGCAAATAACCTTGAGAACCGGCATATTGCAGCACTTCGATTCCTTTTTCTGTAAGTACCTGCTTCGCCGATTCGGCCAACTTTTCAGTAGGGAAAAACTGTGGATTTGGTAATCCACCTGCGAAAGAAATCATATTGTCCTTACTGGCGATATTTAGTATTTCGCGGATGTACGACTTGGGAATTTGGTGGAAGTTTCCCGAAAATTTGTGCTCGTGTGTTGTTTTCATAAAGTTTGATTTAAATACCCCCCCAGCCCCCTAAAGGGGGAGTCTGGGTTTCTACATGTTTGTTATTATCATTTTTTTATTCTTCATCAAATGTTCAAAACTTAAAAATTAGTAGTGCCTGAAGTCCCATTTAGGGGATTTAGGGGTGATTAATAAAAAAGCCCCTTTCGAATGTTACATCGAAAAGGGCTTTTGAAGCAATAGCGTCCCGTTCCTATGTGACCTGTTTCACACGGATAATAATGGCTGCGACTGCTGCAAGAATAAATACCCACCAGCCCCCTGAAGGGGGTGTTAGGCTTACTGCATATTTGTTATTATCGTTCATCTTTATTCTTCATTAAGTGTTCTACACTTAAAATTAAGTAGTTCCTTAAGTCCCCTTTAGGGGATTTAGGGGTAAATAAAAAAGCCATTCTCCCGGAAGAGAATGGCTTTTTTTATTTTGTAATGTCCATACCTTCCCTGTGTCAACTGCGAATAATCGCTGCTGCTGCAGAAAGGACGATATGTACAAATGTTGTTGTCATTATTTGCAAATCAAGCAAATATTTTTCCAAAAGGCTCGTGTTATGCTGAAAAATGAATGTAATTTTCGCAATGTTAAATTTAAATGATGTCGTGAATATCATCAAGAAGCGATACATTCGTTTTATGAAAAACGAGAAGGAATACATAAAAGTTAAGGCGAAAACATGGTTTCTTGAATTCCATGGCGTACTTCCTCGTGCAGAAAATCACACACAATATGAACACTGGAAACATCCGGACATTGAAGAATATCTGAAACTTTACCATGCTGTTGGTGATTTATGGGGTTGGACAGGCAGGCTGTTGCTTTCAGAAAAAGAGCTTTCGGAAAAGTTACATTCAGATCTGACTGAAATTTGGTTATTTAAGATAAACGAAAAGGTGTTAGGTTTTTTTGAAATCGATTTTTCCATTCCAGATAAAGCCGAAATTGTGTATTTGGGTTTAATCCCAAGCGAAATTGGGAAAGGGCTGGGCAAGTCACTTCTATATGCTGCAATTGCAAGCGCTGGTCGAAATGGTGCACAAGTATGGCTTCATACTTGTGAGTTTGACCACCCTAATGCGCTGAATTCCTACATTCAGTCAGGTTTTAAGATCAGCAATGAAGCCATTGAATTTGAATATTATCCCATAGGATTTCAAGTGGATAAAGGTTAATTTGAGACATCAATTAAGTATTGACTTTATGAAAATCCTAATTCGCTTTTTTCTTTTGTTCGTCGTTATTTTCTTCTCAATTATAGCGAGTGCTCAAAACTATCGACCATTCCCGGTTGGTAATATTCCTTTTTTTAAAGCTACCGACAATGAAATAAGGGGAGTTCGTGTTGATTCAATTACTGCACGAAATAAGGAACATATCCTACATTTTTATAACGAATGGGATTATACCAATTATGAGTGTATTATTGCAGATGGACCTTGTTGGTTGGGATTTCATTGCATTTGGGATGGATCTGTAATGACTTTTTTTAATGAACAGAAAGATTCTTTATTCATTGATTCAAAGAAAAAATTAAACGAAGAGTGGGTGTTTTGTCGGTTATCAGCTGACTCAATTGTTTATGCAAAAATTATTGAAGAAAGCAAACAGAACTTTCTGGAGTTAAGCGATAGTGTAAAACTGATTCATTTGGAGTTAAGGGACTCAATGGGAAATCATGTTGATCATACATTGAATGGTTTTCAGCTTGAAATCAGCCAGTCCTATGGCTTTGTTCAGTTGCTTAATTTTTTGGAATTTCCTGATTACCTTAAGCAATATAGCCTGTGTGGTTTAACCAATCCAAAGAGAGGACAGACCTATATCAACGACCGTACTATTTATGATTACGAAGTTGGAGATGTGTTTCACTATGAGTACAATCATTCCGATGCCCCATGGGGAAGCTGGGTGCACACGAGGGAGATTCGAAAAGTAATTGGTAAATATTTGTCAGCCGATGAAGACACCGTTACTTATACCATTGATCGTTCCGGTGACAGAAAAATAAAGGATTGGACCACTTCTGAGGAAAGTTATTCATTGTATCATGATACTGTCACTGATCGTCATGTTTTCAAACCTACGAATTATCTACCCTACGAGGCAATTATTGAGGATGGAAGTATGCAATTTTATACGCAAGGCATTGAACCAATATCGAATGACAGATTGGTATACTCCGAGGCTTACTGGCTGTATCATTCAGAGAATGATTCCTGTTGGAGCCTAATTCATTTCGACGGAGGTGCTCCCAATTATTATGCTGAAGGTTGTGGCTTGTATTACTATAATGGTGATGAGGGAGTTGGCCAATACAATGGCTACTTGCGTTATTTCAAAAAAGGTGATGAAGAATGGGGTATACCCTTAAAAGTGGGAGTTCGAGATTATAACTTTACTGATACGGATATTAAAATATTTCCTAATCCGGTTAAGGCAGGACAGCAACTAAATGTAACATCAAACACAGATGTAATTGTTGACGCATCCATTTATACAGTAGAAGGTAAAATGATGATTTCGTACGATGTTAGCAAAACTAATGCACCATTTGAACTTAATGTTGACAAATTGAATGCCGGAATTTATTTGCTTAAGATGTTTGGTGAATCGGGCAGCGTTTATTACTCAAAATTTCAGAAAGAATAAAATCTTAAGTTTTTGCAGAACAAAAGATCAGCTCGCAAGGGTAGTTGTAAGGTATTGTTTCACATTCTCCATCAACCATTGTGGGGTGGAAGTGGCACCACAAATGCCAACACTATTTGCATTTTGGAACCAGGTTATGTCAATTTCATCGGGCGATGAAACAAAGTAACTTTGAGGGTTCATGTTTTTGCACACTTCAAAAAGCAATTTGCCATTGCTGCTGTTCTTGCCGCTAACAAATAGAATAACATCAAATAGGGTAGAAAACTCTTTTAAGTGAGGAACCCGATTCGAAACCTGCCGGCATATGGTATCATGAATGAGCACTTTTGATTTTGCCCTTTGTTTAATCTCAGCTGAAATTTCATAAAATTGGTCCAATGGCATGGTGGTTTGACTGTACAATTCTATTGGTCTGTCGAATTCGATTTCTGATAAATCGGCCAAACTGCTGATTACAATGGCCGTATTTCCGGTTTGTCCATTTAGTCCAATTACTTCAGCATGTCCTTTTTTTCCAAATATCACTAACTGTCCATTCTCTTTTTCCAGGGAGATGGAACTATTTTTCACCCTGGTTTGAAGTTTCAATACCACCGGACAAGTTGCATCAATAATGGTGTTGTTATTGCTTTTTAAGGCGGCATAGGTCGATGGAGGTTCGCCATGAGTACGAATCAACACACTTTCTCCTTTAAACGCTGTAAGTTCTGAATTTGCTACGGTTTTCATTCCCATTTGAGTCAGGCGCTCCACTTCTTCGTGGTTGTGTACTATTTCGCCCAAACAATTCAAAGCATCTTCCTTCGAAACCAGTTCTTCTACTTTTAATATGGCTTTTTGTACGCCAAAGCAAAATCCTGAATGCGTATCAATTTGAATCAGCATCAATTAAGGTATTGACTTTTTGTAAGACCCAATCCAATTGTTCCTGTCGGGTTAAATAACTGTTGTCGAGGGTTAAGGCGTCTTCTGCTTTTCGTAGAGGACTTTCTTCACGGGTAGAATCCATGTGATCGCGTTCTTCCACATTTTTTAAGATTTCTTCGAACGAAACGGATGATCCTTTGGCTTTTAATTCATCGAATCGACGTTGGGCGCGAATTTCAGGAGAGGCCGTCATAAAAAGTTTTAATTCGGCTTGAGGAAAAACAACGGTTCCAATGTCACGACCGTCCATCACAATCCCTTTGTTTTTTCCCATCTCCTGTTGAAGAATCACCATGGCTTGCCGCACCTCTTTAATGGTGGCTATGGGACTTACATTATTCGAAACGGTTAGTTCTCTTATTTCCTGTTCAATGTTTTCACCGTTTAGGATGGTATCGCTTTTCTGCTCCGATTCGTTAAAGCGGAAGGTAATGCTAATGTTGGGTAGTTGATTAATGAGTTCCTTTGTTTTTACTTCACGGTTCTCTATGAGCTGATTACGAAGGGCGAATAAGGTTACGGCCCGGTACATGGCACCCGTATCGATATAATTGTATTTTAACAATTGGGCCAACTGTTTCGATAGCGTACTCTTGCCACATGACGAATGGCCATCAACTGCAATAATGATTTTGCTTTGCTGCATGAAATAAATATTTGCAGCAAAGATAATGCTTTACTGCTTTTAAGAAAGTTGAATGCGTTTTATCGACTGAATTCTGACAGATTGGTGCTCACCGAAAAAATATTCGATGTTCCACTGATATGGTAACTGGCTATGGCATAGGATACCCTGAATTTGGAAACTTTAACCGTAAAACCACCTGAAAGCCCTACTGTAGCAGGATTATTGGCAACCGATAATTCCCAGCGACGTTGAAAGTTATATCCCAAACCAACAATGAAATTTTTAGTTGGAATGAATTCTACTCCTAAAATGACATGTCGCATCAATTGTTTTACCACATCATCGGAACGCCCTGAAACTGGTTCATCGGGATCGCTATGGTCCTTGGTCCAGGTTGAATAATCGGTCATGTGCCAATTGGTTAGATGTTGAAGGGTCACATTAAATCGTAGAGGCGCATGGGCTAATCGTTGTGAAAATCCAGCTTGTAAATCAAAAGGTAATGGTTCTTTATCGGCATTTGCCACATAGGTTTTCAGTTGTGTTCCAAGGTTTTTGACCACTATGCCTGCACTGAAATTTCCAGATGAATCGACATAGGAAAGGCCAAGGTCGGCAGCAATACCAAAAGAAGTATAAATTTCGTACGATGAAAAAATGGGTTTGAGGTTAATTCCACCTGTGAAATTGTTCCATATATTTCGTGAATAAATAATGTTTAAGGCGTAGTCGCTGGCCGAGAAAGTGTTTCCTGTGAGGATTCCATCTGCACCTGCTTCTTGAAATTTACCGTAGTTGGCATATTGTATTCCGGTTGAAAAAGTCCCTACACCGTCTAAATGTCTGGCATACGATGCATATCCGTAACGGATGTCCGACATATAATCGATGTAATTTAATGAAAGGGTGTTGCTGCTGGCCGGCATTAGTGTAGCTGGATTATAATAGGATAATCCGAGCTCCGAACTGTCGATCATTCCTACTTGATTCCCACCTAAAGCATTTATTCGGGCAGATGAGGTCAGGTTTAGGAAATCGTAGGTTGAGCTACCTCCAAATTGTGCGCTGGCATTGGATATAACAACCATGCCTAGTAAGAGTAAAAAATACTTCATCATTAATGTTTACCTAATAACGCCAAAGATAATTTTTTATTATGAGCCAAGAAATCAATTTTTTTTCATTGTCTGAAAGTAAAATGAGATTGTTCAACTTGTTCAAGGTTCAACAATCTCATTTCGTTCAGTAAAAAAGTTAAAAAGAATTGATGAATATTATTATGAATACAATCAATTCAGCTCTTTCATCGTGTGAAAGATGGTAAATCGTATTACTGAATATCTTTGCTTTTGGCTGTGATCAAATAGTTGATCAGTTGTTGTGTTTGAATTTTATGATAAAATTTCAAAAATTGTTTTTTCAAATGCACATATTTAAATTCAGTTTTATGCTCAAAACCACGGTTAATGAAGTACAAAAAATTAGAATTTAAATTTGATATTAATTTTATGGGCAGTGAACCTTCTGAACGATTCGGAAGTTGATCAGAAAGCGGTGCAATGGCCGATTGATTTGATGCTAAAGTAAGAACGGTTTCAGACTGATGTTTTCTTTCAGTTGATGACTTTTCAATCCGATTGTTGAGATAAAACATTAACCCCAATAGAAGAATGAAACCCAATAGTCTGATATGTACTTTTTTTATCTGCACTTTAGCAAAGCTAAAAAATTTAAGTACTAGATCAACGAATGAGTGAAAAATGTTTCTTTACTTACACTGTTTTTTACTGAAAAAGCGAATAGAATAATTATTTTGAAAATCTTACAAGAATGGATTCAACCGATGTACTGATCAACATACGAAAAATTGTACGTTCCATAAATTTGGAATCAAAGCGTATTCAGAAGGACTACGGTGTGAGTATTCCTCAGGTTTTATGCCTGAATTTTTTATATAAATCAGCGAATTACCAGGCCACTCAAGGTGAAATCAAAAAATTTCTAAATCTCAATTCGAGCACGGTTAGCGGAATAATACAACGACTTGAAAAGAAAGGATGTATTGCCAGGCTTTCTAAAACAGGTGATAAAAGGGTTTCAAATCTGGTCTTAACTTCAGTGGGCGAAAAGGTGTTGAAACACATTCCGCCACTACTTCACGATCGTTTAAACATTAAATTACATCGTTTGGAAAAAACGGAGCTGATCGAAATTGAGCAGGTTTTGGAAAAGTTGGTTCAAATGCTGCAGATTTCAGGAGTGGATGCATCTCCGGTTATTACCAACGATATGGAGTAATTTTCAATTATTTGTCCAATTGTTCCTGTAGAATCTATATTTGCGATACATGATAGTTAATGCGTAATGAATATGTATTGAGTATTTAAAGGTCATCTGCATTGGCAGTTGAGTGGTCGTTTTTTTAGATGGTGAAGTTCTTTTTAGAATTCTTGAAGCTCTAAATTCGATCGTTTATTTAGTTTTTAGTATTTTTGTTCGCATAGAAACTAATATAAATTGTCATGCAAATTTACAACGAACGACAGCAACATATCGCACAAAGAATCGAAGACAAGTCAACACTTTCCAACTGGAAAGATTGGAAATGGCAGCTCAAACATTCGATTAAATCAATTGATAAATTTCAATGGGTAACCGGAATTGAGTTTTCTGAAGAAGTGAAAGACTCATTGAAAAAAACATTGGACAAGTTTCCATTGTCGATTACTCCCTATTATTTATCATTAATTGATGTAGCAAATTATCAAAATGACCCGGTATTCAAGCAAGCATTCGCCGATCAACGGGAATTGATCATTGATGATTCGGAATATTCTGACCCGCTTTCGGAGGAAGCAGATAGCCCGGTTGAAGGAATTACACACCGATATCCCGACAGAGTATTGTTTCATGTCAGTAATGTATGTGCCATGTATTGCCGCCATTGCACACGTAAACGAAAAGTAGGGGATGTTGATCATGTTCCATCGAAAAGTCAGTTAATTAAAGGGATTGAATACATCCAACAAAATCCACAGGTTCGCGACGTCCTTTTGTCAGGAGGCGATCCTTTTATGCTCTCTGATAGTATAATTGATTGGTTGCTTGGTGAATTGTCGAAGATAGAACATGTTGAAGTGATCAGGATAGGAACCCGGGTTCCGGTTGTTTTGCCTTATCGCATTACGGATAATTTATTGACAATTTTGAAAAAATACCATCCGTGGATTAATACCCATTTTAACCATCCCCGTGAATTAACGGCTTCGGCTAAAGAGGCTTTGGATAAGTTGGCAAATGCAGGAATCCCACTAGGTAATCAATCGGTTTTATTAGCCGATGTGAACGACTGTCCTAAAATAATGAAAAGGTTAGTGCACGATTTGGTGAAAAACAGGGTGCGACCTTATTACTTGTATCAGTGTGACTTATCGGAAGGTTTAGCTCACTTTAGAACACCGGTTGGAAAAGGGATTGAAATAATGGAAAGTCTCATTGGACATACCAGTGGCTTTGCTGTTCCTACTTATGTTATTGATGCTCCGGGGGGAGGTGGTAAAATACCAATCATGCCCAACTATTTAATATCATGGTCGACCAACAAAGTGGTGTTGCGGAATTATGAAGGAGTGATCACAACATACAAAGGTCCTGATAATTATGAGGCTCGACTTTGCGATCGTAACTGTGAGAAATGCGATCTGGAATTGAATTTGAAACCATCTGAAGAAATTGAATCCATCGGGATTGAGAAGTTGTTAAACGACTTTGATACTGAAATTTCATTGATTCCTGAAGGCAATGAACGTATAGAGAGGAGATCGGATGGATAAAATAGAGAAATTTGAAAATGCACTTATACATCACGGAAAGTATAGCGACCGATTGTATATTTTAAAATTCCCCGAAGACGGTGATTCAAAATTAGTGGTTTCGCTAACCAATGCAGCCATTAAAAAAGGTTACTCAAAGGTGATAGGAAAAATTCGTGTCAAATTGCTTCCCTTGTTTATTGACCAGGGGTATGAAGTGGAAACAATGGTTCCGAAATTTTTTAATGGAACGGATGATTGTTGTTTTGTCTCAAAATTTATTGATCAAAGACGGGCAATATTTGACAATGAAGCTTTAAAGGTGTTTAGTGACCTGAATGCACATTATACCATTAAATCCAACGACAATGTTCCGGTGGATATTTCAATCAGGGAGTTAACACAGGCCGATACCACTGAAATGGCTTCGGTTTACCGCTTGGTTTTTGAGACCTATCCATTTCCCATTTTTGAGGAGGAATATCTGGTGGAAACCATGCAGAATAATGTTATTTATTTTGGTGCCTTTCAAAACGGTAAATTACTGTGCATCTCTTCCTCTGAAATGGATGTTGAAAGTCAAAATGCAGAGATGACCGATTTTGCAGCATTAAATGAAGCCCGGGGTTTAGGGCTTTCAAAAATATTGTTGCATGAAATGGAAGGTCTGATGCAGGCGAAAGGCATAAAAACCCTGTACACAATAGCCCGCTTAAAGTCGATTCCTATGAATAAAACATTTTTAGGTGCCGGGTATCGGTATGCAGGTACTTTAATTAACAATACGAATATTTCAGGCGGAATTGAAAGCATGAATATTTTGTATAAATACACATAATTATGGATGATAAATATATGGGAAGACGTTGTCAGTTTATTAGTGAATGTCATGTTTTTCAGGGGAAAGTGAAGTTTAAATTGCCTTTGTTTGTGGTTAAAAATATATATTGTAACAATGGCCCACGTTGGTGGAGCCGCTGCCATGTGTATGAAAATTTCATTTCAGATGACAAGCAGGATCTCAGTATTATTCCTTCGGAAGATTTAAGGCCGGAATAGATTTTTCGTTATGCATATTGTCGATTACTTAATTTTTGCCGGCTATTTGCTTCTTATGCTTCTTATTGGCTTCTATTTCATGCGTAAAAACAAAACAGTTGATGACTATTTTGTTGGAGGTAGAAATATGAGTCACTGGCACATTGGTCTTTCGGTGGTTGCTACCGATGTTGGTGGAGGTTTTTCAATTGGATTAGGTGGCTTAGGATTTGTTATGGGACTTTCCGGTTCGTGGTTGTTATTTACGGGCTTGGTGGGTGCATGGTTGAGTGGCGTGTTGGTAATTCCTTTACTTTCAAAGCTTTCGAAGAAGCACAATTTGTTGAGTTTTCCTCAGTTTTTGGAAATTAAATACAATAAAAGGGTGAGTCTGATTGCAGGTATTGTTTCTGCAATTGGTTACCTGGGCTTTACCAGTTCACAATTATTGGCCGGTGCAAAAATGGCTTCTACTATTATCGACGGGCTAAATTTGAATTGGGCTTTAATGATAATGGGCTTTGTTGCCGTTGTATATACTTTTGCCGGAGGCATGAAAGCAGTAATTTATACCGATACACTTCAGTGGATCGTTTTGTTGAGCGGTTTAATTTTTATTGGAATTCCTTTTTGTTACGTTGAATTGGGGAGTATCTCACACATTCAGACTGTATTGCCGGCCCAATTTTTTACTTTGAGCAATGTGAGTTGGCAACAGCTGGTGAACTGGGGGGTTACCATAATTCCCATTTGGTTTATTGGAATGACTTTGTATCAACGCATTTATGCTTCAAAAGATAAAAAAACGGCACAGAAAGCATGGTTTATAGCCGGATTGTTTGAATATCCCATTATGGCTTTTACCGGCGTTTTGCTTGGACTCTATGCTCGGGTAGCTTTTATGGAAGGTTATTTTCCTGCTTATTCGAGTATTGCTAGCTTCGATCCTGAAATTGGAGTTCCTCTTCTGTTGAAAACAATATTACCCATAGGTTTTACGGGAATTTTGCTTTCCGTTTATTTTTCTGCCATCATGTCAACAGCCGATAGTTGTTTAATGGCTTCAAGTGGAAATTTCCAAACCGATATTTTCAGAGTAAATCCCAAACATTCCAAAGCCATTCGCTTCTCACAACTATCAACACTCGCTATAGGTGCTGTTGCGGTATTTATAGCCTTGCGTATCCCGAATGTACTTGAACTCATGTTACTTTCCTATGCCTTTATGGTGTCGGGCTTACTTGTGCCGGTTTTGGCTGCACTTTTTCTAAAAAAGTTAAATAGTACAGCTGCTTTACTTTCAATGATAGCCGGAGGTGGAACAACCCTTTTATTAATTATCATGAAGGTCGCACTTCCTTTTGGTCTTAATGAAAATATTTTTGGACTTAGTGCATCGCTTATTGTGTTTGTAGTGGTTTCGTTGTTGGGGAAGACTACGTTTCATGGCAAAGAGAGGATAAAAAGATTCTTTGGAAAATATATGACCTGATTATAAACAAACAACTGTCATCTTGAGTGTAACGAAGGATCTATAATTCCTTTTTTATTTTTATCGGACCCACTGCAACTAGTTACGCAGTAGGAAATAAATACTTTAACGAGTCAGTACCAATTTTTGTGTTTTAGAATAGGAATCCATGCTTAGTTTTAATAAGTACATCCCAGGTTCCAGATTCCTTCCATCAAATTCAATCGAATAATCTCCTGCAGCTTTATATTCATTCACCAAGGTTTTTACTTTTTGCCCCTGGCTGTTAAATACATCCAATTGAATAGTACGATCTTCCTGAATAGTATAGTTAATGTTTGTGCTTTTTCTGAAAGGATTGGGATAACTACTCATTGAAATTTTTTTTTTCTCCAGTGAATTGATACCATCCTGTTCACTGCCAGAAGTGGTGTCTTCTACTGCAATGGCAATGTAATCGAAACTCATCCATCCCCAGGAATCATCGAATTCAATTTTATTGATGCCTTTGTTTAACGCTACATCCATGTTGTAAGTCGACCATGTGGTGGCATTGGGCGCGGTAAAAGTAATTTCACCCATGTTCTTCCCATTAACCAAAAGTATTTGTGCTTTTGGCCCTTCGTAATTTAATAAATATCGTATCGACAAAGGATAAGTTCCGGATTCCGCAACTTCCACATTATCGAATGTGAGTACCCATCCGCTTTGTAAATCGGTATACTTTCCGCCGCTGGCTTGTGTGCTACTTTTAATTGAGCCAGTTCCGGTATAGCTCGCTGCTTCTGCTTCGTAGATCAACATTTTTAATTTGGTCACATTTATTTTTATCGGAGCAGAAGTCACAGCATACCCCTGATTGTCGGTAACAACACCGGTGATTTCATATTCACCAACTTCAGCCGGTGTAGTCCATTTGGTTTCGAAAGGTTTTTTATCGAAAGAGGCAATGGACGTTCCATCTACAAATAGTTCAACCTTCGTAATGTTTCCATCTTTTGGAGGGTTGGCATCTGCAGTGATGGTGATTTCGGTTTCAGGCGCAGCAACTCCTCCAACATCGGTACGTATTGAGATGGTTGGTTTCGGATCAAGCACTTCAACCGTAATTGTTTTGGTCAATGTTTCTGTTCCATTGCTAATTACTAATTCGTAGGAAGTAGTACTATCTGGATTTACACGTTTTCCGGCAATGGGATCAACCGTTTCGCCATTTATTGTAATGGTACTGGCTCCATAAGTTTCCCAGGTTAATACTACAAATTGTCCCCGTTCAATGCTTGTTGCTGTGCTGTTAAATGTTTTTATGCTAAAAACCGGTTCGGTCACATTAATTTTGAATGGTGCTGCTGGTAAATTTTCAATATTGTAGAAATTTAAATTCTGCGGATTGTATTGCCATGCATAGCAAACAATTTTAGGTGATTTAACCGATTCGTTAAACACCACAACTGAATCACCTTGTAGGTTTGCTGTAGCCCAGACCAGTGTTTCGTAGGAGTTTCCAAGGGCAAAGCCAGCTAAGCTGTTGGTGTCTGAACTTTTTGCCAGCAAGCCGCTTCCGATGTGATCGAAATGAATGGAAACTTTCCCATCAGCCAATAAACGATGGCTTTTATAGCGTGGTCCCTGATAAACAAGGTCTTCGTTGTAGACTTGTTTTCGGGCAATAAGTGCCAAACGGTCACCTACCGGAATTTTCGTTTTTGGATGAATATCCACTTCACCAATATCGATGGTCACGGCTTCCCCGGTATTGGGAAGACCCAATGCCCGTGTTTGGTTTTGACGCAGCTGTGGCCAGGCATCCCATCCTCCGGGTGTTGTGGAGACCTCACCCTCATTTGGTAACTGAACCCAAATAAACGGCAAGTCGCCCATTCCCCAGAGCTCGCGCCAACCTGTAATCATGGTTTTAAACAGACTTCCGTATTCCAGAGCATCTTCCATATTGTCGGCATTCGATTCGCCCTGGTACCAAAGGAAGCCTTTAATGGGATAGTCGATGAGTGGTTTTAACATCTTATTGAACAAAACGGTAGGTTGTCGTTCAATATATGTGCCACCAGCCAGAACAACTTCTTCGTCGAAACCTAGCATTTCGTCACTCATCCAGGCTTCGATTCTGCTGCCGCCGTATGAATTGTTAATGATGCCAATGGGTACACCAATTTCGGGTTGAAGGTTCTTTGCAAAGTAGTAGGCCGCGGCACTGAAATTTCCTACATAACTTTTGATGGCGGGCTTCCAATTGCTTCCTGCCGGAATAAGATCCGTTGGTTCGTTGGCTGTGCTTTTAGGTATTCTGAATTCACGAATAAGCTGTGAATTGGCTGCAGCAATCTGTGCTGTTGCATCGTTGGCTTGACTAACCGTCAATTCCATGTTCGATTGCCCGGAGGCCAGCCAAACATCGCCTATGTAAACATCAGTATAATTTTTTGTTGAGCTTCCCGATTTGATTTCCATATTAAAGGGCCCACCTGCTTCCATTGCGGCAAACATGACTTTCCATTTTCCATTGGATTCTGCAGTTGTCGATGAACTAATGCCATTGATGGTTACGGTAACTTTTTCTCCGCCTGTTGTGATGCCCCAAATTGGTAGTTCAACCTGTCGCTGTAACACCATGCCATTGCTGAATATCAATGCAGGTTGCAGCTGGGCAACGCCAGCCATTGAACACAATAAAAGTATAAAAACGAATAAGGTGTGTATTTCGATTTTTTTCATAAAACAAATTTGATGATTTGTAATTTTCAATTTTGAACAAAAGAAGCATATTTCAAATTGGAAGGATAGGTCAAATCGTGCAATTAACGGGTTCTATTTTATCGCGGTGTACACAATAGTGTAAAAGGTATGGATTTTCTCCAACGTCAGAAAATACTCCTTGGATGGTTTCACAATAAAATAATGAGTGCACTAAATGATTCCCTAAACCATTCGATAAAGAATTTAAATTTAGGGGAAATAGTACGCCATTTAATGTTTGAAGGATAATTTGTCGTATTTTGGTTAGGCAGAGGTTTCGTTACCATCAAAACTTATTTTTATGAAAACAAACATTTTGGACTTCATTGATTATGAAAAGGTAAATGTATTGCTTGAAGGTTTTAATAAATCGACGGGTTTTTTAACTGCTATTTTAGATCTTGAAGGTAATGTTTTAGCAAAATCGGGGTGGAGGCAAATTTGTACCGAATTTCATCGAATCCATCCTGATACTGTGCAAAAATGTAAAATGAGCGATACCGAATTGGCCAATAAAATGGCTGCCGGTGAAAAATACCATTTTTATAAATGTTTAAATGGATTAATTGATGTTGCTGTGCCTATTGTTATTCAGGGTAAACATGTTGGTAATTTGTTTTCGGGACAATTCTTTTTAGAAAAACCCGATGCAAATATTTTCGCGAAACAAGCTAAAAAATACAATTTTGATGAAACGAAGTACCTGGAAGCCCTTAATAATGTTCCTGTGGTTTCGGAAGAAAAAGTAAAAATAGCAATGGACTTTTTGTTGAATTTGACCAATTTGATTAGTGAGATGACTCAACAAAAATTGGAGCAAATTGCCTTGAATGAAACCATCAAAAAAAGTGAAGAACGTTGGCAGTTTGCAATTGAAGAAAATGGTGATGGATTATTTGATTGGAATGTTGAAACAAACGACATATTTTTCTCCGAACAATGGAGGATTCTGCTTGGTTATAAGGCAGATGAAATTGAAAACAAACTTGAAGAGTGGGATAAAAGAGTTCATCCTGATGACAAGGCCAAAGCCCATTTAGATCTACAAAAACATCTCGATGGACACACGGCTGTTTATGTGAATGAGCAGCGATTATTATGCAAAAATGGTAACTATAAGTGGATATTGGCCAGAGGTAAAATTATATCGAGAACCGACGAAGGAAGACCCTTGCGTTTAATTGGAACCCACCGGGATATTACGGAACAAAAAAATGCCGAAAAAGAGTTAGTTGAAAGCGAAGAAAAATTCCAATTGTCCTTTCATTCATCACCGGTTGCACAAGCCATTCTAAAACTCAACGGAGAATTTGTAGAGGCAAATCAAGCATTTTCCAAATTAGTAGGTTACTCCAGTGATGAGATTGTTGGTAAAACAGCGGCTGACATAGGTTTTTTGAGTTTGGCAGAACGCAAGAAACTGGCAAAGGAAGTTGATGAATCTTCAGGATCAATTAGTAATGCAAGCGTAAAGTTCAAAGCAAAAGATGGTCGTCTACGTGATATATTGTATTCCGTTGAAGCCATTTCACTAAATGGTGTTAAGCATCGTTTGTCAATGGGTATTGATATAACAGAACAAAAGAAAGCTGAAAAAGCATTAAAAATTAGCGAGGAAAGGTTTCGTGATTTGTATAACAATTCGCCCGATATGTATGCTTCAATCTCTCCGTTGGATGCCAGTATACTTCAATGCAACGAAACGCTTCTACGCAACTTAGGATATAATCGGGAAGAAATAATTGGAGCTCCAATTTATAAGGTCTATCACGAAAGTTGTAAGCGTGAAGTGGAAAAAGCTTTTCAGCAGTTTATTGAAACAGGTGAAGTTTCAGGGAAAGAGCTCCTATTGAAAAGAAAAGATGGATGCTCAATTGACGTTAGTCTTAACGTCAATTCCGTTAAAGATAACAAGGGCAAGATTCTTTACTCAATTTCATCATGGCGTGATATTTCAACCCAAAAGAAAGCAGTTGAAGAACTAAAAAAAGAGAAAAAATTCTTAGAAGTAGTTTTCGATAGTATATCGGATGGAATAGTCGCCTGCGATGCCAATGGAGTACTCAATCGATTTAATAAAGCTACTATTGAATTTCATGGTTTGCCAAGTATGCAAATAGCTGCGGACACTTGGGCTGAGTATTATAATCTGTACTTTCCTGATGGTAAAACACCGATGCAATTAAAAGACGTTCCTCTTTACAGAGCCCTGAATGAGGGGCTTGTCGAAGAAACGGAAATGATGATTATTCCTAAAAAAGGAAAACAACATTTGTTGGTTTGTAATGGGAGAAAATTAATAGATGAAGATGGAAACACACTTGGGGCGGTAGTGGCCATGCACGATATTACAGAAGAAAAAAGAGTACAAGAGGAACTAAAGGAAAGTGAAGAAAAGTTCAGACTTGCTTTCCATACAAGTCCTGATTCGATTAATATTAATCGCCTTGACGATGGATTATACGTCGATATTAACGAAAGTTTCATACAAATTACCGGATACACAAGGGAAGAAACAATTGGCAAAACTTCTGGTGAAATAAATATCTGGACCAGTTCTGAAGACCGATCTAAATTGGTGAAGGGCTTATTAAACGATGGGAAAGTTGAAAATCTGGAAGCAAAATTTAAACTGAAAGATGGCCGAATTATCGATGGTTTGATGTCGGCATCGATAATTTCCATCAATAATGTTCCTCACATTTTATCCATCACCCGAGATATAACCGATCGCAAAAGAGCAGATGAAGCCATAAAGGAAGCGGCAGCCAATTTGAAGGCAATTATTGACAACCGTGAAGATTTTATTTGGTCGCTCGACCGGGAATACAACTATATCATCTTCAATAAACCATATGCCGATCTTATATTAAAAGAACAAGGTGTAAAATTGGAAAAGGGGATGTCTGCTTTTAATTCAGAACCCGCTGAAATTCAAGACTTCTGGAAATCAAAATTTAAGCCCGTTTTTGAAGGCGAAAATGTTGTTTTTGAATTCACTCAGAAGCTAAATGATACGGATCATTATTTCCAGTTTTTTTTAAATCCAATAATAAGCGAAGGAAGAGTTACGGGTGCATCAGTACTGGGTATGGACATTACCGAACGAAAGCTAGCCGAGAAAGAATTAAAGGATAGTTTGGAAAGAGAAATATTTTGGGCCGAAATTGTTAAAAATGCAAACGTTGGAATCGCTGTGGGTTACCCTGATGGAAGGCTTGGTTCAAGCAATACCGCCTATCAGGAAATTACGGGCTACAGCGGTGAAGAGTTACTTGGTATAGATTGGAATAAAGTTCTTACACCACCTGAATATATTGAATCTGAAATGGTTTTTCTTGAAGAATTGCATAAAACGAAAAAACCGGTAGTTTATGAAAAAGAATATATTCGAAAAGATGGAAGCAGAGTTCCCATTGAACTGAAGGTAAATCCGGGTTTTGGCAAAGAAGGAAACATCGAATATTATTTTGCTTTTGTAGCCGATATCACCGAGCGAAAAGAAATAGTAAAGATTCTCCAGGATCGAAATTCCTATATTGAATCCATTATGGAAAACATGCCCATTGGATTTGCTTTAAACTCCATTAGTGATGGCGAAGTAAAATACATGAATAATGTTTTCGAAGAAATTTATGGCTGGTCAAGAGAAATTCTTACCAATACGAGCATATTTTTTGAAAAAATATTTCCTGATCCAGCTTACCGTGAACAAATGCGAACTCAAATTATTGCCGACATGGAAAGTGGCGATCCGGCAAGAATGAATTGGAAAGATTTGAAGGTTGTAACCAGCACTGGTGGAGTACGATACGTACATGCTTTTAACATTCCTTTAATTGAACAGAACTTAATGATTTCAACGGTTCAGGATACAACAAAACGGAAAATGGCCGAGGATGAACTTATTCAACACAAACAAAATTTGGAAAATTTGGTGAGTCAAAGGACCAATGAATTGAAAGAGAAAAATGACAATTTGGAACGAATGAATCGTCTGTTTGTTGGACGAGAATTGCGTATGGTGGAGTTGAAAGAAAAGATTAAAGAATTGGAAAATAAATAAGGACTGATTATGAGCATTTTTAAAATTGTGACACCGTTTATTTATTGGTCGCTAATAATAATTTGGTTTTATATTTTTGTTTTTTATCTGAGAAAGTTTTTATCGCAAAAAAAGTCAGATAGATTTCTAAAACTATTGCTGGTTATTTTGGCAATCGATGCTTTTCGTACTCTTTTCGAGAGTTTTTATTTTGGAGCATGGTTTACTTCATTGTCTGAAATGCTGCCTCTTTCGGTCTACAATTATCTTTCTCAGCCACAAATTGTATTTTTTCCCAAACTTTTTAATCTTACTGTTTCACTTCTAATACTTGTTATAATCATACGAAAGTGGTTACCCGAAGAAGCAGAACGTATTAATAATTTCGATAAAGAAATAACAAACCGAACAAAAGAATTAAAAGAAAGCGAAGCCTACAACAGGGCTCTTTTTGAAAACACCGAAATTGGATTGGCTCTTACTTCCATGGATGGGAAAATGGTTGATGTTAATCCGGCTTTTTCGAAAATACTTGGGCGAAGCATTGAAGAAACTTTAGCATTGAATTATTGGGAAATAACTCCCAAAAAATACTATAAAGAGGAACAAGAACAATTGGTGAGCCTGGAACAAAACCAAAAATATGGACCTTATGAAAAAGAATACATTCACAAAAATGGATCACTAATTCCTGTTCGTTTGCAAGGCAAAATAATAGAACGAAAGGGGATTAAGTACATTTGGTCAAGTGTTGAAGATATCAGCAAGAGAAAATTAGCTGAGCTTTCAATTCAGGAAAGCGAAAAACGGTTTAGGTCAATATTTGAACAATCGGCGAGTGGTATGTGTCTGACCGGGCTGGATGGAAAATTACTTCAGGTGAACGAACCCCTTTGTAAGATGTTAGGGTATTCCAAAGATGAATTGGAAAACAAACATTTCAATTCAATTACCTTTCCCGATGATATAACTGTTGGAAATGAAGCTGTTCATCAGATGTTAGTGGGTAATTCAAAAAAAGCAGCCTTTGAAAAGCGATACCTTCATAAATCGGGGAATTCGATTTGGGTACGTATTAATTCTGTTTTATTGCGTGACGAAAAAGGAGATCCTCAGTATTTTATAACCCAAATGGAAGATGTTTCTCAACGGGTTAATGCCGATACTCAATTAAAAACTTCTGAAAACAAATACAGAGCATTGGTGGAACAATCGCTGGCTGGAATTTATATATTCAATGAAGTGGGCTTTTTGTATGTTAACGACCAGTTCTGTGAAATTTTTGGATATACCCGAGAGGAAGTGTATACAAGTCTGAAACCAACTGATGTAATTGCCATTGAGGATCGAAAAATGGCCGATGAAAATGTTCATGAAAGATTGTCAGGTGAGGTGAAAAGTGTTCGGTACATCGCCAGAGGGAATCATAAAACAGGGAAAAGATTATGGGTGGAAATTCATGGTACTCACATCGATCTTGAGGGGGAAAATGTGGTTACTGGTACTGTTTTGGATATTACCGATCGAAAGAAGGCAGAAGAAGAAGTTTTACAAAGTGAAGCCCGCTTTAAAAGCATGTTTAACAATGCTCTTTTTGGTGCGGTAATGTATCGTTTAATACGAGACGACGAAGGAAAGGCAATAGATTTTTTACACCTCGAAGCGAATGAGTCACTTCAAAAACACCTGGGTGCCGATCCCAAACGAATCGTTGGTAAATTGGCCTCCGAAATTGTATCAAAAGATGAGGCGGAATTTACCACAAAAACATTTGAGCATGTTGTGAATACCGGGCAACCTTGCACTTATGAACATTACTACGAAACTTACGAAAGAACGATTGAAATTACGGCTTTTCAGTTAGATGGAGATCTATTTGTTTCTACTTTTTTCGACATTTCGGAAAGGAAAAAAGCGGAAAATAAAATAATGGAAAGTGAAGAACGATTCCGTAAAGTTTTTGAAGAAGGTTCAATGAGTATGGCTACGGCCGATTTTACAACTGGTGTTTTTTTGGATGTAAACAAGGCGCTTTGTAAATTTTTGGGCTATTCAAAAGAAGAGTTGATACAACATACTTTTATCGATGTTACTCATCCTGACGATGTAGCTATCGATATTGAGGCGGTAAAAGAAATTAGTGCCGAAAGAATGAAGGAACATCAAATTGAAAAAAGATATTTGAAAAAAAATGGGGAAGTGGTTTGGGCGAACAGAGCCTTAACCAGACTCACAAGACCCGATGGAACCTTCTATGCATTGGCAATGATTGAGGACATTACTGAACGAAAAATAGCTGAACAAAAACTTAAAATGCTGAATGAGGAACTCGAAAATAGAGTTGTGGAACGTACATCAGAATTAGAAATTAAAGGAAATGAACTTTCACAGAGTCAGGCCGCTTTGATGAATATAGTGGAGGATTTAAATGAAAAATCGCTTGAATTAAAACAAAAAGCCATTCAACTTGAAGCTGTAAATAAAGAATTGGAGGCTTTCTCCTATTCAGTATCGCATGACCTTAGGGCTCCATTACGGGGTGTTCATGGCTTTACCCAAATTCTCATGGAAGACTATGCCGATAAAATGGACGATGAATTTAAAAGGATTTGTACCATTATTTGGGAAAATTCTCATAAAATGGGCCAGCTTATCGATGATTTATTGGCCTTTTCGCGTTTAGGAAGAGTGGATATCCAAAAATCTCCCATTGACATGAAAAAAATGGTGACCTCAATGTTTTTTGAGATTACTAATGAGAAGAGCAGGATGAATATACATCTAATTATGGATGAATTAGCCGCAGCAAATGGCGACCCCGCCATGCTAAAACAGGTTTGGGTGAATCTATTGTCAAATGCCATTAAATTTAGCTCAAAACAAAATGAAATAATGATTACAATCAGCAGTATAAAAGAAAAGGAAAAAACTGTATATTGCATTGATGACAACGGAGTGGGATTTGACATGAAATACGTGAACAACCTTTTTAAAGTATTTCAACGATTGCATAGCGTAAAGGATTTTGAAGGAACAGGAGTGGGTTTAGCAATTGTACATCGAATTATAGTTCGACATGGAGGAGCAGTTTGGGCAGAATCTGCTATAGGGAAAGGAGCAAAATTTTACTTTTCATTACCAAATATTAGCTAACAACTAGAAAAACAATACGATGAGAGATTATGATCCTGTTGAGATTTTAATCGTTGAAGATAATCCCAACGATGCGGAACTTACGCTTAGGGCCTTAAAAAAACACAATTTGGCCAATGAACTTTATGTGGCAGAAGATGGGCAGGAGGCACTTGATTTTATTTTTTGTACCGGTCAATTTGAAGGAAGGCATCCCACAAAACCCTTAAAAGTTGTTTTTCTCGACCTAAAACTACCCAAAGTTGGAGGGCTTGAAGTGCTAAAGGAAATAAAATCAAATTCGCTTACAAAAATGCTACCGGTGGTGGTAATTTCCTCTTCGAAAGAAGACCCGGACATTAAAACAGCCTACGAATATGGTGCAAATGCCTATGTTGTTAAACCAGTCGATTTCGATGCATTTGTCAATGCCTTGCAAAACACCGGGCTCTTTTGGTTATTGGTAAACGAAGCTCCCAAATAAGCGTACTTGGCCGAACTTTTATTTATTAAGTTGATTCATCTATGATTAATAAGCAAAACTATAAAATACTACACCTCGAAGACCTACCAACGGATGCTGGTCTCGCAGAACGGGAAATTTCAAAAGTATTAGAAAACTATACTTTAAAGGTCGTCGAAACAGAAGAGGATTTTAGGTTGGCACTTGATAAATTTAATCCTGATATTGTAATTTCTGATTTTAAACTTCCATCGTTCGATGGAATGAGTGCATTAAAAATTGTACTGGAAAAAAAACCAACTGTACCGGTAATTATTTTAACCGGATCGATGAACGAAGATACTGCCGTAGAATGCATTAAGGCTGGGGCTATGGATTATGTTATCAAAGAACATATAAAAAGACTTGGTCCGGCAATACTCAATGCCCTGGAGCAAAAAAAGATCAAGCATGAAAATAACATTGCGCTGCAACAAATAAAGTTGCTTGGTACATCCATTGAAAAAAGCCCGGTAAGTGTTGTTGTAACCAATTCGAAGGGAGAATTGGAATATGTAAATCCAAAATTTAACGAATTAACAGGGTATTCGGCAGAAGAGGTTCTTGGTAAAAATATGAGCATTCTTAAATCAGGAAAACATTCGAAGGAATTTTATAGTAAAATGTGGGAGGCAATTCTCACCGGGGAGGATTGGAAGGGCGAAATCATCAACCGAAGGAAAAGTGGGAAGTTGTATTGGGAAAGTATGGCCATTTCTTCCATTTTAGATGAAAATGGTGAAATCTCGCATTTTATTGGGATCAAAGAGGATATTAGCGAAAAGAAAAATATTTTGAAAGAATTAACTGATGCTAAAAACAAGGCAGAGGAAAGCGAAAGACTAAAAACTGCATTTTTGCACAATATTTCGCATGAAATTCGCACTCCAATGAACTCAATAGTTGGATTTACCAGCCTCCTTAATGAACCCGATTTAACTCCCGAACTCCAAAATCAGTACGTTAACATAATAACGCATAGCAGTGATCAACTACTTTCAATAATATCAGATATTATAAGTATTGCCACTATTGAGGCTGGTCAGGCCAAGATTAACAAAACCGAATTTAATATTAATGGCATCTTAAGATTATTGCACGACCAATTCCTACTGCAGGCTGAGGAGAAAGGCATTTCATTCGACTGCGTTTCATGCCTGACAAACGAAGAACTATTTATTGTTACTGATGAAATAAAACTTACTCAGATTCTTTCCAACCTAATTAGTAACGCTTTAAAATTCACAAATAAAGGTTCCATTCTTTTGGGATATAAGCTTAAAAATAATGAGCTGGAATTTTTTATTAAGGATACCGGCATTGGTATTCCGCTCGACATGTTTGCCGAAATATTTGATCGGTTTAGACAAATGGAAAACACCCGATCGCTGCAATTTGGCGGATCAGGTTTAGGGCTGTCTATATCAAAAGCCTATGTTGAATTACTGGGAGGTAAAATGTGGTTAAAATCAGAAATTAACAAAGGCTCTACTTTTTTCTTTACGATACCAAAATTGAACTAAAACCACCATACTCGTCTAACAATTCATTGGCTTTTAGGGGGCCGGAATAAAATTGACAATCCTTTTCCTTTTTTGTATTTTGTCTATGATCACAAAGACTCAAATTTAAAAACTGAGGTTAATTTGTGGTCCAAAATGGAAACCAACAATTGGGTAGTCGGGTTCGATGTAACATCCTACCACAAACGCAATTTCAAAATCTTTAAATGCGCTAAAACCCAGGCTTGCTTTTACCGGGAAAGCAATATCGGTAAACGAAGATTGAGCATAAGCATACGAAAATTCTTCATATTGATACGGGTACCGGGATTCTTGAGTATAGGTAGAAACGCCAATTTGTGCAGATGCACTGAACCATTTTGAAAAATTGGTATAATAACCCGCCATTAATCCTACATGGATGGTGGACAAATCGGCATTCGTTGCACCCTCTTCAGTTGGAACATTATTAATGTTTGTATCAGTATTAAAGTACCTGCTGTTGCCATAGTTGGCTTGTGTGGTAATGATCAAATGTTCCTGTAACAAATGACTGACTTCAATACAAATGTTGTTGCCTGGCTGAATGTTGGTGTAATTGTTGGCAAAGTACCTTCCCGTTTGGACACCCAGTTTTACTTGAGCAAAAGTCATGAGCGACAGGCTTAGAAGGATGAGTAGTGTACTGATGCGTTTCATATTAGAATGGTTTTTAAGTTTTAAAAAGTAAATTGAATACCAATGCCGGTATTGAGCGTGGATTGCGCCTTAAAATAAGCCATTGCTTCCTGATATAGTAGCAGGCTTGTCTGTTCATTAAAATCGATTCCAAGCGTAAAAGTTGCAGCTCCACCATAATAAAGGCCCTCGTTGAAATCCTGATTAATGGTCAGATAGGAGAACCTTTCGTCAGTTTTGTATTTAGAACGTTCAATCAGTGTGGATTGATAACTGGCCGAAGGTCCTATTGCACAACTAATGTGAACGACTTTGCTCAATTGAAAGTGGTAACCTGTTTGAACGGCAAATTGATAGGCGGCATGGTTTCCATTCAGCGGAAAAAGCTCATAGTTTTCGTAATTCCCAAGGGGGGCCGGGGTTGTTTTCCAGGCATGAATAAATCCAAGGTTCGCGCTTAAATAAAGTGAATGTTTAAAGGGGAGTATTATTTCGGCTTTATATCCCAAGCCTTCCATTCCAGATTGAGGAAGCACAGTGTAATTTCCACTTAGTGAAAAACTGTTTTGTGCATGTAAAGTGAATTGGCCAAGCAGTAGCCCGGTTAAAATTAGAAAAAGGTGGTATCTTCTTTTCATACTTTTTTGCTTACTCGTTTTTGTATTGACTACATAATCGAACCGATGCAGCAACATCCATTGGCAGGATTACCGTTTCGGCTTTATAATTGTTTGCTGAAATTTTAATGGCATAGGCGTGTTGGTCATCCATTTTGGTCGAGGTCCAATAATATCCGGCCTCTCCATATTCCTCTAAATGGTTGTTGATGACCCAACCTGATTTAATGAGGTGAATACTTTCTTTGACATCTATGCCCAGGTTGAATCCGGCCACTTCTACTGTACCAAAATAATCAATTAGAGTTTGCCACTCTTCAAGCGAAGGAACTGCCCAAAGATCATCTTCGTTTGGAAATTCACTTTCAATTTTAGTATTAAAGCGTTCCATTGCTCCAGTCCACGTATAGTAAGAACCTGATTGTATAGGGTTGGTTTCGAAGGGATTTAAAATGCCGATAGAATCTGCGTTGTAGAGGTTTGACTTGACCCACATCTGGCTAATTTCGTGGTAGCGAATAACGCTGTTTTTGAATTTTGACGTATTGTTTGTATAAATTGAATAAGCACTCGAATTAAAATTCAGATCTGTTTTTTTGTAAAATTCGCTAACATGTCCGAGGGCATCTTTTACTTCCAGTCCCACAATTGCCAGTGACGTTTCGGGGATAAAATACTGCTTTGAAGTGCTTTGCCAATCCGTATCCCATTCGGCAGCATGATCACCATTTATATCCCATCGGTAAAAAAGGGTGGTGTCGGTATTTGCCAGTGAGACACTTTTTGAGGCATCCAAAATATACATGAACCCAAATGTTCCAAATTGATTGACTATTTCGTATGATGCCAGGGGATAATAGGATTCTTCCTCGCACGAAGCGATAAAAAACAGCATCAAACTGATATAAATAATTTTTTTCATACTTAATTTTTAGTTTTCGATGTTGAAAGAAGTGCCAATCAACAAGGTAAGGCCGTATCCTAATTCCTTATTATTAATACTGTAGTTCGCGAATACATTACTGTCGATGTAAAGTAAGCGCGAAAATTTATGCTGATAACCTAAGGTGAATTCTGGTGTAGGGTTCAAATTGAAATACCTTTTTAACGATTCATTGGAATTAATTCCTCGAAAGGTTTTTGCATTGAAAATGTTATCGGCTTTTAGTCCAAGGTAGGGGCCGTTGACAGTGTTGCCGCTGATCCCTTTTTCAATTTCCGACTTTTTCATGGGATACCATCTTAATCCTATGGCATATCCCAATTCGTTTATTTTTTCAGTACCTCCCCAGAAAGTGGTGGTGTTGATTTCATTCACCAGGCTGAAAGAAGCACTCATTTTTTGTTCATAGGCCATTTGTAATACCAATACCCCAAAATTAATGTAACGTTCAGGCTTAAAGGGTTGAATAGCAAATTTTAAGGCTTTAACGTTATCACTCAGTAAAATATCGAGGTACTGATACTTATGTTGATAATAGGCATCGTTGTTTTCAATTGTTTCTTCAACTACGATGAGTGAATCTGACTGTGCTTGCGCTCCAAGCAGAAATACAAGGAATAGCAGAACAATTAGAATTTTCCGCAGCTGAATTATTGAAATATTTGTTTCTAGTTTCATGCTTCAACTTTTTAATTGATTCGATAGCCAATTCCAAACGACATAATGGAAATGGCATTTCCCGTTATGGCATATCCGCGAAAAGAGGCACTCAAATTAAACGTGAGTTTGGTGCTGGCGAAATACTGATAGGAAGCTCCAATGGCGAATC
The DNA here is from genome assembly GCA_041821245.1 of Prolixibacteraceae bacterium. Lineage (GTDB taxonomy): Bacteria > Bacteroidota > Bacteroidia > Bacteroidales > Prolixibacteraceae > Roseimarinus. Next base: position 124,036 of record JBGUEP010000012.1, on the reverse strand, counting down.
CTGCATCCAATTGTTTATCGTATTTGTTGATGAAATATTCGTAATAGCTACTATTGCCGATCCCCCAGCCACCTCCACCATTCGGATGGATCGATCTGGCCGAACCAACACAGATTCCTCCCATTAAACTGAGGGCATGAGTTTCGGAATGAAACGGTGCAATTCCCAATAGAAAAAGTAGATCGATTCCGGTTTGGTTGTTTTTTGCCTCTTGGTACCAGTTATCGCCATTTACAATCCACGACGAAAGGGTTTCTTTGTGGTAAAGCCACGAATTGAAATTGCGCTGGTACGAGATTTCAGAGCCAATTCCGGCTGCATCGCCGCTTCCTGAAAAAGCAATTCCGGGGTTGAAGCTCAAGGTTCGATTAACATCTGAACTGGAAGAAGTTCCTTTTCCTTGTGCGATAAGATGTAAAAAGATCAGTAATCCCATCACCATAAATTGGTGCATGAGCCTGACTCCTTTGTTATGCCTGGTAAATTTGAGCTTATTCATAACTAATAATTATTGGACAATAAGAGGTGTTAACGGTATAATTGGGTGCATTGGCTTTTGGTTCCGATTGGTATTGATTGTCACCAATAGTTCCCCTTTCGGGAAGTGATATGCTACTATTAATTGTTTTTAATTGGTAATTGGTTGTTTGTTTTGTTTGCTGAATAGTTACAGAACTTCTGCTGCAATTTAATTGTAAGGACTTTAATTGTTTGTTTGGCTGCAGGGAAATGTTTCCGTATTTGGCTTCTATGCTTGTTTTTGCACCAAGATGTTGGAGTACGATGTCCGACTTTTCTGAATTACAATGAAGTATTCCGTCAATAAATTGGCCACTTAAATTGCTGTAATTGTTTTTAATTTCAAGTTGACCGTTGTAGTGATCAATTTCGATTGCTCCAAATGAAACGGATAATTGAACTGGATTATTTAGGTTTTCCAATTTAACTTTTCCATATAAATTGGACAAATTAACTTGGATGGTTGCGGGTAAATAAATTTGGTATTCAACGCTTAAATTTCCGGTGATATTTCTGGAATTTCCATCGAAATAATTACGGATGATCAACGAATGCTCTGAAAGTTGTTCTTCCGATTGGATAAAATTAATTTCTTGAATGGCCTTCGTTTTGTCGCTGTTTCGCGAAATAAAGGTGGTGGTAATTTCGATGTAATCATTTTCCCAACCGCTAATCTTTATGTTCGCCTTTTCACCGGTGAGTTTAAAACGTTCGATAGTTGAAGCATATTTTTTTGTGTTTTGCTTCGAAACCTTTTGCACGGTGGTTTGGGCATTAGCTGAAGCAACAAACAACAGAAAAACAACTAATCCTATGGCCCGGAGTTTTCTCATGAATTCACAAGTTTGATGAGTTCCTGAATGGTTTGTGATTTCATGTTCTCAATCCGGATCATGGCTTTGATCATTTCGGGCGATTCTCCAAGAGTTTCAATGGCTGTTTCCAGCTGCAGTGCTTCATTTTCCAATTCGTTGTACAGTCCTATTTTTTCCTTAAATTCATTGGTGTTGCATGGCGTTTGATTGTTAAGACAGAAGGATTCAATAAGGCTTAGTGCATTCTGCTCTTCCGCATGTGATTCATTCGGAGAGAAGTAATCGGAAAATACAATTTCTGTTTCCAAAGTGTATTCTGTACTCGAAAAATCCCTTGTAAAGAGTATGCTTAGGCCAATTACAATAAGTATTGAGGCTGCAGCAATTATGTTGCGATAAAGATGGATTTTGGTTCTTTTGGACAATCTTGATTCCGGAAGTTGTGCTGATATTTCGTTCCATAAATGGTGTTCGGGTTCAAAATCGGGCAAATGTTCAACGGCATCCTGAAGCTGCTGTGCAAAGTCAAGCTCTGAGGAGATTCGATCCCAAAGCAAAGCTTCTGGCTCGAATTCCGGCAGTTTGTTGATCATTTGTTTTAGCTTATCGGCTTTATTCGTTGACATTCTTAAATTCTTTTAATTTTTTCTTTAGTAATTGTTTGGCATAATTTAATTGTGATTTTGATGTGCCATCTGAAATATTTAACATTTCGGCCACCTCTTTGTGTTTGTATCCTTCCACTTCAATTAAAACGAAAACCGATCGGGTGGCTGTAGGTAAGGATCTGATGGCTTTGTCGAGTTGTTCCCCTTTAAAATCTTCGTCGAAACGTACTGTCGTTTCCATGCTTGGGAGATTTTCAAAAGTCAATCGGTTTCGTTCTTTGATTTTGGAAATTCCGGCTCGAACTACGATGGTTCTGATCCAGCTTCCCAAGGTCGATTCTCCCCTAAATTGGTGAATGGACTTAAATACATCGATGAACGCGTCCTGCAAAACGTCGTGGGCCAAATCCCAATCATTGACCATTCGGTAAGCAAGCGAAAACATGGCTACACGATATTGGTCATAAAGCTTCTTTTGAATGATTCTGTTGTTTTTCAAACAACCTTGAATCAATTCATCCTGAGTAAGCGGTTTATGAATAGCATGATTTTGCATGTTTATACTTTAAAGGGTAGTAAAGTATCGAAAAGGTTGGAATTTATTTTTAATTTTTTGAAATAGAATAAGAAAAATTGATGCTGTTAAATATATAGCTGCCGATCAATTAAATTATGTGGAAATAATTAGTGGAATGTTTACCTTCGATTTTGCTTAGGCAAGTATTATAGATATTGATTTCAAGAAATTTGGAATATGGCTAAGAAAACATTTGGAACCTTTGCGGGAGTTTTTACTCCTACAACTTTAACAATACTTGGTGTAATCATGTATATTCGTCAACCCTGGGTGGTTGGCAATGCTGGTATTGTTGGTGCACTGGCTATTGTGTTATTATCTGTGGCAATAACTTTTACCACTGCTTTAAGTTTATCTTCCATCACCACCAATGTAAGGATTGGTGCCGGTGGAGCGTTTAGTATTATTTCGAAATCGCTGGGTTTAGAAATTGGTGGGTCGATAGGAATTCCGTTTTATATTGCACAGGCATTAGCCGTAGCCATGTATATTTTCGGGTTTAGAGAAGGTATCGTTTCCATATTGCCCGATGCTAATCCATTGTTAGTTGATCTGGGTGTTTTTGGTCTTGTAATGATTATTGCATTCATCAGTACAAGTTTTGCTTTTAAAATTCAATATGTAATTCTTGGAATTATAGTACTGTCGTTAGTTTCAATTTATGGAGCACTTTTCGTAAACGACTTAAATTTCAATTTTGAATTGTTTGGTAAGTATCCGGGATCAGTGGAAAATAATTTTGGAGGAACATCGTTTTGGGTGGTTTTTGCCGTATTCTTTCCGGCGGTTACCGGGGTGATGGCAGGAGCGAATATGTCAGGCGATTTAACCAGCCCAAGAAAGAGCATTCCCAGGGGAACAATTTCAGCTGTTATTTTAACAACCCTAATTTATATCAGTTTAATATTTGTTGCTTCTATGATTGCTACTCCTGATGAAATGACCTCAAACTACAATTTGTTCATCGACAAGGCGGTTTACAGTCCAATTGTTCTTGCCGGATTATTGGGAGCAACACTATCGTCAGCCTTAGGTTCATTTATTGGAGCACCACGAATCATGTTAGCACTTGCAGAGAAGGGAATTCTACCGAAAAGCAAACAACTTGCCAAAACATCGAAAAGAGGAGAACCTGTCAATGCCATGTTGATCACAGCCGTTATTGTATTTATCGGAATTTCATTGCGCGATTTGAACACGATTGCACCTATTCTTACCATGTTTTTTATGATTACCTACGCCATGGTTAATATTGTTGTGCTTGTAGAGCAATCATTGAGTTTACCCAGCTACAGACCCACCTTGAAAGTTTCACTGATTGTTCCTGCATTGGGGGCATTTGGTTCAATCGCAATCATGTTTGTCATTAACGTTATTGTGGCACTTTTCTCACTAATTTTCATTTTTGGATTTTACTTTTATTTGGTCAATTTGAATTTAAAATCGGAGGCAGGCGATTCGCGTAGTGGTCTTTTTACTGCACTTGCCGAGTGGGCAACAAAAAAATCAAGTGATCTTAGCCCGCAAAAAGAAGTCCGATCGTGGCGTCCCGATCTGTTGATTCCAATGACTATGCCTAAGGAAATTAGAAGCTCTTATAAACTCATTCATTCAATCGTTCATCCAAAAGGTTCGATTAAAATATTAGCACTAAGAAATGAAAATCCTGAAGAACAGAAAAACATAGAAATGTTTCTGAATAATGCTGCTCAAAAATTTAAGGAAAGTCACATCTCTGCCTCTTATGCATTTATTGACAACAAAGAACTCAATACCACTGTCAATATCAGTATGCAATCGTTGGAAGCTGCATTTTTTAAGCCTAATGTAATTTTTGCTAGCGTCGATTCAGGCAATGTTAACCTGGAATATTTCGACCAGTTATTGTCTGACGCCAAAAAGAACAATTTTGGAATGATTATCTATATTCCGTTTTCAACTGCAAGTTTGGCCATTGAAAAGAACATTAATTTATGGCTGACTAACATCCCTGATAATTGGAAGGAAACGTTTAATATTGGGAATAATGACTTGTCGACCCTCTTGTCAATTTTAATTTGTAAGAACTGGAAGGGCACTATTGATGCACATGTTGTAGAGAATGAGGGTGTTTCAAAATTTTCTGAAAACGACATTGAAGATTTTAAAACAATGGTTCGATTTCCAAAAAACACTATGATTAGTACCAAACAAGGTAGCTTGATCAGCAATACAAAAAAATATCGCAATGCCGATGTAAATATCTTTAGTATTGAGCCTGTAATGTCAACATCCGAAATGATTAAAATAGTTAATGAGTCACGAATATCGGCCATTTTCTGTGTGGATTCTAATTTAGAAAATGCACTGGTATAATGAGTTACTTGTTGTTCTTTCAAAAGGATGCTTGAAAACAAATTTTCACCAACGCCTATAGCCTTTATCAAATGACGATATTATGGGATATTGGACCTTGTTGGACAATGCAGGCTTATTTTCGTCCTTTTAATTCTTCTACAATTTCATAAACCACCGGGCAATATTCGCAATTCTTGCGGGTGAGATCCAGAATCTGAATCATTTTACGACGGTCGGTATGTGGATATTCGCGGCACGCCTTTGGCCGGTTTTCATATACACTGCAATACTTGTCGGTTCCCAGAAAAGGACAGGGGGTTTGAATGAATACGAAATCGCCATCCTCATCCATGTAAAGGTATTTTTGAAGGAATTCCGAAGATTTTATTTTCAGATGTTTGGCCAAACGGTCCAGATCGCTTTGGGTAATGATTGGGCTAATGCCGGAACAACAGTTGGCACATTTCAAACAATCGAACTGCTGAAAAGCTTCGTTGTGCAGCAAATGAAACTGCTCATCTATTTCTCCTGACTTTTTCTTTTTCAGGTTTTGAAAAAAGGTTTTGTTTGCCTTTTCGTCCTTTGTGACTAGCGACTTTAGTTCAGTTGGTGTTCGATATTCAATCTTTCTCATTCATTCTTGATATTTAGCGTCTTCCTGCAGTGTTCCATTGTTTTTTGACTGAAATGGCGAATTGGAATGTAAACTCAGTCCTTAGCAAATCCGTGACTGTGAATAGGATTTTTTTTTCATATAGTTGGGCAACGAATGACCACTGACTCCTTCCTGATGACTTTTTTAGGTGCGAGGAATTGGGTCAGGTCCAACATATTTCTTTTTCCAACGTAATTGGGCAAAAAACAGACCAAGCATTACAACCAGTATGCCTATCGTTTTTTGTACCGATAATTGGTCACCTAAAATGATCAGTGCAAATACGGCTGTGAAAACCGGAATGGTATTGGTGAACATACTCGTTTTGTTGATTCCTAAAAAACGAATGCTGTAGGTGTAAAAAATAAATGCCAGTGTTGAGGCAAAAATGGCCAGATACACAATTGAAATAAATCCTTCCTGATCGAAAGGAGTGGCTAAAAATCTATTCTTTTCAAAAATAAACCAGAAAGGTAAAAAGTAGAGTGAACCAATCACGTTTTGAAAAAGGATGATGGATAAATTATTCATTTTACTCGAAATTTTGGGCAGAACCATAGAATAACCTACCGCTGAAAAAACTGCCAAAAATTGCAACATGATTCCCAATGGAGAGGCGGTTAAACCCATTCCGATTTCGTAAATAACCAGGGTGACTCCTCCAAAAGAGATTAAAATTCCAATGATGACGCGCAGGCTTATTTTTTCTTTGTAAAATAGAAAAGTAGCAAAAGGGGTAAACAAGGGGATGGTGGCAATGATCACTGCTCCAACAGTCGATGATAAGTGTTGTAATCCAAAACTTTCGGCCATAAAGTATAGGAATGGTTCGAATAAGGCCAATAATAAAATATATTTTAAGTCTTTTTTATCGGGTAAAACAAGGCGTTTTGAAAGTTTAACGAATGGAAAGAGCAGAACCGATGAAATCACCAAACGGAAAAATACAATGGTTAACGGACCGTAGTTGACATTAGCTACTTTGAACCATACAAACGAAAGAGCAAAGCAAGCCATTGATAAAAGGACTGCTGCATATACTTTAATAGAATTTTTGTTTTGCATTGAACCAATTTAAGTGCTGCAAAAGTAATAGAAAATATAGTTTGTTAACTGATTGAACTCATTTTGATGTTGAATTGCATGGGTGTTTGGTTATCCTAAAAAGTTTTGTTGACTACGTTTTTTAAATCGAAAAAAACCCACCAGTATAATGAACTGGCAGGTTTGCATATGGTGATGTTTGAAGTTGGGTCAATTCATTAAAACAGACCAATTTTAAAATTTACACCTACAGAATAGCTGCGTAAGGCATCGGGTGAAATATCCATGATGCTGATATCAGGAGTGTAACGGTAGGTTCCGTAAAGTGCGATTCTCATCCATTTGGTAAAGTTCATTTCAAGTTCTATACCCGGTTCAATTACATAAAAAACATCGATATCGGTCGTGTAATCGGCGTAGTAATAGGCATTGTTAAAACGACCTGCTCCTCCAATGGCAAAAATGACGGGAAAGGAAAGGTGAATTGGTTTAAGGGAGTATAACATGGGCTCAATAAAAATACCTCCGTAACCACCGGCCAAACTATATTCATTATCCGATGAGTACGAACTGTAACTATACATGTCTAAATTATCGATGTTATTCACAAATCCCGATCCTGTTGCACCAAAGGCAAACCAATGGTCCAGAATCCATCCGGCACGGGTGTTCGCAACAAGAGCATGTTTATTGTCGATTGGGGAATAACCGGTAGCAAATGATCCGTAAAATCCATCGCGTTTATTACGTTTAAAAACAGTATGAATTTCTTCATCATTATATCCATCAATGCGAATGGTTTTTTGTGCAAAAAGAGTAGGAACTGCAACAAGAATACTGATCAATAGAATAAGTAATTTTTTCATTTGGTTTAATTTAAATATGATATGGCTTGTGTGGCTTCATTAAAAACTATAGGTGGCTCCAATTGAAAAATCCAATGGTGTGGAGCTGAAGGTATGCCTTCCCCATAAATCGATAAACGGTTTTACGTCGCAGGTAAATGAAATGGGGAGCTTTTCAAAATCATAGGAGATCCCAATGAGGGCATCGATCCCAATAACCGGTGCTGATTTAGTGTCCAAAAAGTAACCGTAATCATCTTCGTTTCCTTGCTGGTACCACTTGATGTAACCAAGGTGTGCTCCATAACCGTAATACAAGGACAGGTAGTTGGGCAGGTTTTCCATTTTGTATTTTCGGTAACATTTCATGGCTGTAAAATGGCGACCACCTTCGCGTACCGACATCATAAAACGATAGGAGGTGAGATCGCTGTTTTGTTTTTCGAAGAATATTCCTGTTGAATATCCCAATCTCACACCAACGGATTTTTCGTACATCTGAGCCGATACATTTGTGGTAATGAATAAGGTAACTATCAATAAATAAAGTGTCTTCATATGTTTTTGTTTTTCATTTTCCGATGAAATTAAATGTGGCTACTTTAATTTTGGTTAATGACTTCACCGTCGCCTGATATGGTGGTTTTTAGCTCCGGAGTTCCCAAGTAATAAACATATGCGAATCCACTAATTGAAGTTTCAAGGTAGTCTAAGGCATTTACGTACAAGTCGCCAGTACCGCTGACATTGATAAACAGTTCATTTACGGGAAAGTCATATGCATAAACCTTACCTGTTCCCGATATTGAAAAATCAGCTTTTAATGCTTGGCCTTCAATATAAACTTTACCGGTGCCTGAAATGTTGGCTTCTGCCAAATCACAATCGGCATAGGCATGAATTTCCCCGCTTCCGGAAATTGATGTCGATAAATCGCCACCGATAAAGGCTGTTTCAATATGTCCTGTTCCACTGGTCCCTAAATGTAATTTTTCTGAAAAAATTGAATCGGTATGAATTAGACCGGAGCCGGAGAGTTGGATGCTTGTAACATATGGCCCTTTTACAAAAATTTCGATGGGTTCATGAGCTCTGATGCTGATATTGTTCGGTGTACGAATTTTTAATTCATCATTTAAAACAACTGTTTCGATGTACATGATCAAGTTCGATTCGCAGCTTACGGTCACTTCAATATCTTCAGCATATTCGTAATAAATATCGAAACTTCCAGAAGAGGATATTTTAGTGAAATCAGGTACGGTTCTTACTTCTTCAAGAACTTCTCTGTTGCCTTCAACAAACAAATCGTGAAAGCAGCTGGTGAAAAGGATTGAAAGTAATATGGGTAGAAATAGAATGTTTGCTTTTGTTTTCATGGTAGCTTATTTTTTAATGCGTTTCTGTTTTAATGACAACAGAAAAATGCAAGAGTTGCTTTTTTGAAAAATACTTATCGTTTTAAAATGCTGATATCTGCCGATGAGGTGTTTAGGATGAGTTTTGGTTTGCCTTTTTCTATCTTTCCGGTGCGACCCATGTACCTCATTATTTTTTCTTTTTCATTAATGGCTTCGCTGGAGTCTATTTTAGCTTCGTTGGGAAGGTTGAGGTCCTTGTTGGTGATGATGTCGAAATTCACATCGGTTTCCTTATCAAAAAAGAGGTTAATCCGCGTGGATTTGGCATCGATCATCAGGTTTTCCATGCTAGGTTGAATATTTTCAATGGTGAGTTCACCATAGTTCATTTTGATGTTGGATTTTAGTTGGAATTCATTAATCGAAAAATCGGTCCAGTTGGCTTCGGTTTCAAAGTCTGAAATCATCCGTATTCGGTAATCGTCGCGGCTGGAGTTGACCAATAATTGTTCAACTTCGGTAATGGTGATGTCCGATGTTTTGCTGGTAATTCGCAAGTGGCGTGAATTGGCCAGGTTGAAATCACTGTAATAAATTTCAAGATTTCCGGAGTCTATCTTTTTGATGACAGCATCGCCAAAATTAAGTTTTAAGTTGGTGTAACCGGTTAATTCGTGCGCTTTTAACTTGCCGTTCGACAGGTCAATGGTGATATCGCCTTTGTAGTCGTCGATATAAATGTTCCCAAATTTGTTTTTAATTCGGAGATCGAGATTGTTTGGGATTTTTAGATTGATATTGATGTCAACCAATGATTCACCAACGCCAATGGTCTCTTTAAATTTAATGAGTTCACTCAGGAACATATTTTTGCTATTGCCAATAATGGTATTTACAACAACATAGTGGCCCGACTGTGTTAACTCAAAACTGATTTCATTCATTTTTTTGTCCAGTTTTTCGTAGTTCTTTTCCGAAACCGTGTATTTGATAGAAACAAGAACAGAGTCTTTCTCCCAGGTTTCAATGCTTACATCGCCATATTTATTGCCAATATCGAGAATGGTGCTTTTTTCTACCTTAAAGCTCTTTTTGACGACCTTCGTTTCTGAAACCTGGGCAAAAAGTGTTGTGCCGGTCATCAATAACAATACGGAGATTGTCGCCAATATGTGTAGTGTGCTTTTAGCTGTTCTTTTCATTTCGTTTTGTTTATCAACCACATTATGGTTCATGAAAGTTCGTTGAAAATCAGTAGCTTTTGCTCTGTATTTATCACTGTTCCTTTGTTTCATAACAGTAGAATTAACAATTAATTTGCTTGAGCACTCGGTCTACCATTTCAAGTCTTAAACGATTGTTTTGAATCATGGCTTCAATTACTTCGCGGTTATAGAAGTCATCGTTCAAATCGTTTTCCAATTCCTCATACATATTGTCAAGTTCGTTCAAATCGTTTTCAATATCGTTTTTCAGTTCGGGATGAACCAAATAACATTTATCAATTTCCTTCATCTGATAGGAGACCTTTTCAGAATAATAGGCTTCTGTTTCCAGCAATTCTTTGAGTGCGGGATCAGAGACGTTGGCATATTTTTTATGAGACATAGTTGTATTTAGCAAAAAGGTGCTAATAATTGCCAGCACCAGCACTGCTGCTGCTGCCGATGAGAATTTCCAAAAATTAATTCGGTGTACATGCTTCTTTTCCTTCTCCAGTTTTGATTCAATTTTATCCCACATATCAAAAGAGGGGAGTTTTGAATCAAAATCATCCTGATGATTGCGTATGAAATCTTCAAGCTTCTTCATAATATTTCTCCTTTAAAATTTCGTAAACTTTTCGTTTTGCACGCATATACTGCGACTTTGATGTAGACTCAGTAATGCCCAAAATTTGTGCAATTTCCAAATGGTCATAACCTTCCAGTAAATAAAGGGAGAATACAATGCGGCCGCCTTCAGGCAATTGCGTCATTGCTTTTTGAACATCGGTCACGGTGAGTGGTAACTCGGGTTCTTCCTCTTCACTTTTATTACCAAAATAGTACATGTCATCGGTCAGCAACAAATCAACTTTTCGTTTATTCAGTGCATTGATACAACTGTTAATTACGATGCGCTTTAACCAAGCTCCAAAAGTTGAATCATACCTGAACGAGTCGAGTTTCGTGAAGGCCTGAACAAATGCTTCCTGCAAAATGTCTTCAGCGTCTTCCCGATTGTTCATCATGCGGAGGCAAATATTAAACATTGCCTTTGCATAAAGCTCGTACAACTGATGGCGGGCGCGGTTATCGCCTTTTTTACTTGCCTCAATCAGCTCTTTGTGTATGTCGATTTGTGTTCCCAATGATTTTGTAATCCAATAGTAATGACAGTACGAATTTTAAAGGGTTGCATTTACATTTAAAAAAGTTGCACTAAAATATTTTTTGATTTTGAAATGACCTGTTGAATATAGGTAAACGACAGAAAAACAGCGGTAATTTGACTTCCTAATTGATTGTATGAAATTCTGAAATTTGCATCATTTGTAAAAGATTTTTTTACCCCCATTTATTTTTAAGTGAAATTAGATTTTTTTGTGCTTCGACTTATCATTCCGAGAGCCCAGCTAAAAATTCAGCTTTCATAGAAGAACTCCGCTCGAACGGTTTTACCGAAACAGCCAAAATCCCCCGCATGGTTCTTGGTCCTCATCCCAACTGGAATCCCGAAATGATTTACAACCCAGGGCAAACTGGTCCCTGAGCTTTGGTTGCCGAGCCTGTCGAGGCAGTCGAAGGGCGAGTGTCGCCCTGGGTTAGAATAGTAAGAATTAATTTCGTCTGCGGAATAAATTTGATCATTGAACGAATCTTTCTTTGGACGACATAGGATAAATCCTCGAAATTGACATCATGCATATTTACAGATCATTGCGCGAATCTGTCATTAGTAACGAAGTGAGGAATCTGTTTTAATTTAACTGGGTTGTAGTGAAATCTTCTGTTTAAAATTATTTAGCCAAAGGTGTTTACTGGTTTTGGGTTTTTCCCCCTCGTTGAAGCGAAAACCAAATGCCGGGGATACAAAAAACAGCGAAAAAGATAAAATAAACCTTCATGCTTTTCAGGAACAGGTCAACGGTATCGGGTGAGAGCGATAATTTTCCCAGGTAAATCGAAATAAATACAGTGGCCATCATCATACTCAAGGTCTGTCCAAAAACACGCATCGTAGCATTTAGCCCCGATGCGATGCCATAATCCTTCCTTTCAACAGCACTCATAATGGCATTGGTGTTGGGCGATGTAAAAAGGCCAAAGCCAATTCCCAGAAAAATTAATATGATGGTGATAAAAAGAATGGATGAGTCCGCTCTTAAAAAAACAAGGGCGACCAATGCGATCAATGTAAAAACCAGCCCTAGGGAGGCAATTTTTCCAGGTTCTATTTTGTCGGATAGTTTTCCTGTTAGTGGAGCCGATATAGCCATAATTACAGGTTGAATCACTAAAACCAGGCCAGCATCCCGTGGAGAAAGACCTTTGGCAACCTGTAAATACAAACTCAATAAAAAACCTATTCCAAATGTCGATGAATAGTGGATGAGTGCGGCATAATTGGAAAAGGCAAAACGTTTGTTTTTCTTCAGTAAGGTGACATTAAATATAGGGTTGATTCGGGTTTTCTCGAAGAAATAGAAAAGTACCATTAGTGCCAATCCTAAAATAAGGATAATAATGCCATATGTTGTTCTAACTTTTCCGCCACCATAAATGAATGCAAAAATGGCCAGAGAATAAATAATGCTTCCTTTAACATCGAAAAAGGTATTGACTTTATGGATGTGTACAGGTTTGAAACTTAAATGAGCCAATACGATAGAGGCTATTCCCAAAGGGATTACCGCAAAAAAAATGGCCGGCCAACCTCCCCATTGAGTGAGTAACCCACCAATAAACGGTCCCATTGACAAACCTGCGTATACGGCACCTATATTGATTCCCAGTATTACGCCACGTTTTTCAACAGGATAGGCTTCGGTTAAAATAGCGATGGCCGTTACACTCATCATAGCTGCTCCTGCACCTTGAAGAACCCTATTGATGAGTAAAACTGAAATGGTGGGACTCCAGGCTGCTGCGAAGGTAAATAGGGTAAAAACATACAAACCAATTTTGAAAAACCTTACCCGGCCCCAAATGTCTGCTGCCTTGCTTAAGGGCAATAGAACAATGGCGTTGGCCAAAAGAAAGGAATTGGTAACCCAACTCAGCATGGTAGCACTGCAATGAAGATCGTTTTGAATGTTGGGTAGGGCTATATTCACTGCCGATAACATGAATGGATTCATAAAGGAAGCAAACATGGCAGTGACCAGTATTGGCCATAATTTTTGTTGTGTGGCTTGATTCATTGGTTCCTTATTGATGTAATTTGTGCTTTTTAAAAATGAACTGTAAAGCTAAAAAACAATTCTTAACTCATTTGTTTTTTTTGAAGTTTGAAATGTGCTTCGTTTATTTTTAATCAAACTATTTTGAATAAAGTAGTACATGAAAAATCATAACTTTATTTTTTTCAATTATAAAGGGTTTACTGTTTTTGGGGTGTCACTCGATTCAAAAAAAGATCGTTGGCTGAAAGCCATAAGTGATGACAATTTAAAGAGGCAACAGGTTTCCGATTTGAAAGGTTGGGACAACGAATTTGCCAGGGAATATGCCGTAAATTCTATACCTGCTAATTTTTTGGTGAATCAGGAGGGTGAAATTGTCGGTATCGGTTTACGAGGTGAAGAATTACTTTTGAAGATCGACGAACTCCTGAGTAAATAAAAAGCATTAGGTATTTACGCAAAGCCTTCAGTTATTAACGTAAAGGTTTTACGTAAAGCAAGGGTAGTTTTTCATTAGTCAGTAGGCTTAGATTACTTTCAAGACCTCATGAAAAAACAACTCAGATGAATTGGATAGTCGCAAAAGAAAAATTGTCTGATCAGACGATCAGGCTTGAAATAAGGTCCTCTGATATTGCCCTGAAGTTTAATCCCGGTCATCATGTCATTATTCAATTGACCAAAGATGGAGATCGAATTCCGTTGGTAATTTCGGATGTGAATTTAGTCAATGAATCGTTTTCGGTGTTTATTCCGAAGAAGGAAGTGATTCATTATCGGTTTGGCGGCTTAAATGTTGGTGATGTCATTCATTCGCTTGAAGGTCCTTTGGGCGAACCCATCGCAATCGAACAGGGTCAAACAATCATTTGTGCTGCAGGCGGAATTGGAATTTTACCACTTTTGCCAATTGTGAAGGCATTGAAAAAGGCGGGAAACACGGTTTATACAGTGTTAGGGGCGAGGTCAAAGGAATTTATCATCCTTGAGAATGAATTTAGAAAAATATCCGATGAGTTACACCTGTATACTGACGATGGAAGTGTTGGCGGAGAGGGTTTCGTAACTGAAGGCATTCTAGACCTTCTTCAACGTAAAAAAGTCAGCAAGGTGATCACATTTGGACCAAGCCGTATGATAAAGTATTCATTCCTGCTGACGCGTCGATATGATGTTCCTTTAACAGCCACTTTATACGCGATGCGCTTGGTCGGCAATGCAATTGGCGGCATTTATAGTGTAGCGGCCTGTGATCGATCAAAGTACATTTGTGTGGATGGTAATGATTACAATGCCTTTTACCCCGACTTCGATGCCATGATAAAAGGCATGGAAGGTTTTTTGAAAGAAGATGATGCTGGAAATCAGAATTATCAACAGGAAATGAGTCTTTTTGCACCATTGTCTAAATAAAAAGAATGAGCCTTTGTATTGTTTTTGTCATTTCGGAAGTTTCTGTTGATGCAGAGGTTTGATGACAAGCTGTTCGCACAAAAAGACTCATTTCTTTTGCTTGTTAAATTGGTGTTTTTTCTCCCTTTTATGCTAAATTCGATAAAAAATAATCACCTTTCGGTCAAAGTAAAAGAATTCATCATGAAATGCTATTACTCATCCTTTTATCGATAACCCAAAATTACATGCATGAAGTTTGTTCCTTCCATAAAAAATGAAACAATTTCATCGATAACTGATCTGGATTTTAGAAATTCAAATTTGGGTTTATTGGTCGATGTTCTAAATAAATGTACCACCACCGAAAATTTTTTGCAGGAGTTTTGTGAATCCTTCCCAAAATCCTTTTCCTTTCCGGTTTCAATAGGTGTGGATTTTCAATATAAAAAATATTGGAGCAGAGAAATAGGCCATCCTTGTTTGGTCGTAAAACGTGATTTTTTTACTCCTGACCACAAAAAAGGGAGTATTGAGATTTTTATGGAATGTGGAGGTGACAATGAATCTCAACCTTTTCTTGCAGAGGTCAATTCCACACTGGATTTTCTTTTGCAGTTAATTGTAAACATCTTATCAAAATTTCAGTTAGAAAAATTAGTTGAAGCGAATACTGAAAGAGAAAAAGAGTTGAAGGGCATTAATGCAACTTCTGAAATTTTAAAAAAAGGACTTCCCATTGAGGTTTCGCTGCAAAAAATTTGTAAAATATTGCCTGATTCATGGCAATTTAACAATGATGCAGTGGCCCGGATTACCTATGATCATTGGGTTTTTCATACTGAAAATTTTCAAGTCACTCCATGGATGATGAAACAGGATTTTCAAACATCCAGAAATAAGAAAGGCACCATTGAACTCTGTTATCTTAAAGAATTTCCAGAAGCCGATGAGGGGCCTTTCCTAAAAGAAGAACGCAACTTGCTGATCAATGTGGCTAACCTCATCGCCGGTTCCGCCACGCGTGATATATTTAATAAGTTAGTACACGAAAATGTTGAAAGATTAAAGGAGCTAAAAGCCATCAATCAAACGTCGAAGATTATTGAACAAGGAAAATCGGTTGATGAAACCTTGCAGCAAATTTGTTCTATTTTGCCCAAGTCGTGGCAATATCCAAAGTTCACTGCGGCCCGAATTAAGTTCGAAGGGAAACAATACATTACGGCAAACTTTAATGAATCGTTGTGGCAAATCAGTGAGACATTTATCACCATTGACAATAAAAAAGGATCGATCGAAATTTTTTACCTGAAACAGTTTCCTCAAGAGTACGACGGACCATTTCTTTCAGAAGAAAAAAGCCTGTTAATCAACATTGCAAAATTGATTAGTGGTTTTCTAAATAACTACAAGGGCCGCGAATATTACAGTAAAAATAAATATGTTCCCCAGCAAGCACATAAATCCGATGAATTCCGTGATTCGTTGATTAAAAACAAAAAACCTCTCCAGCAATACTTCAATCAGCAAACCATCGACAAGTACATTTATCTGGATATGATGAAGTATAAGGTAAAACACATTCTTTTTGTTGCCACCTTGTACGACGCCTTCGTTCTTGAAAATGAAGACTCCTTCTTTGAGAAGTTTATGGGGGAGATCTATCAATACAGTTTATTCTCCTTGCCTCGAATAACGGGTGTTTCGTCATCGGAAGAGGCGCTTGAATTGCTTGAGACCTCTCACTTCGATTTGGTTATTTTGATGGTAGGGCTCGATTGTAATGCTCCAATTATACTAAGTGAAAAAATAAAATCGCTTAATGAATCGTTGCCCATTTATTTGTTGTTGAATAAAAAGAGCGATGTAAAATATTTTGAAGAGTTAATTCCCACTATTCGATCGGTGGAAAAAATATTTGTCTGGAACGGCGATTCTTTAATCTTATTTTCCATCGTAAAATCGATTGAAGATAAAGTTAATGTAGAAAATGATACTAAAATCGGATTGGTTCGGGTCATATTATTGATTGAAGATTCGCCAATCTATTATTCGAAATACCTCCAGATTTTATATTCCATCGTATTTGGTCAGGTGCAACAGTTACTGCCCGAAGTTGAAAAAAACGAGCTCGATAAGATCGGTAAAATGCGATCGCGGCCTAAAATTCTGTTGGCTCGCAATTACGATGAAGCCATCATTATTTTTAATAAATACAAAGACTTTTTATTGTGCATCATATCGGATGTTGAATTTGAACGTTCTGGGAAGTTGGATCATAAGGCTGGCTATAAATTCATAAAATATGTCAAGTCGCATATTTTTGATTTACCTGTTATTCTTCAGTCTTCCGAAAATTCCAATAAACGCATTGCCGATAAATTGAAAATTCCGTTCATTAATAAAAATTCAGAATCACTCTACGAAGACATTAAAAAATACCTGAAATGCTACCTCGGTTTTGGAAATTTTATTTTCAGGGATAAGGAGGGGAATAAAATAGGGGTGGCCAAATCGTTACGCGATTTTGAAACTTTATTACAGGAAATACCCGATGAATCGTTTTATTTGCATGCATCGGAGAATCAATTTTCATTGTGGTTGATGGCGCGTGGTGAAATTCAACTGGCTAAAACATTGAATCCAATTGCCATAGAACAATTTTCTGAAATCAAGGAATCACGAAAATTCTTTGCCGATACTTTTAAGCGATTCAAGGAAGAAAAGAAAAAGGGTAAGATTTTACGATACGATGAAACTTCAACGCTCGATGAAAAAAATATTGTTTCCTTTACCGGAGGTTCATTTGGAGGCAAGGGTAGAGGATTGGCTTTTATCAACAGTCTGATTAACAATCTTGATTTTTCAACAATTGACACTCGGATTAACATTATTTCGCCAATAACGGTGGTCATAGGTACCGATGAGTTTCATAGTTTCATAACAAAGAACGACCTGCTTCCTAAAATTATCGATCCTGCCATTGGGTATCAGGAACTGAGGGAACTGTTTGCCAAATCATCCTTGTCTCACGCGCTGGAGGTGAAGCTTAAAGATTTTATTGTACAAATTGACAAACCTATTGCAGTGCGATCATCGAGTACATCGGAAGATTCATTGAATCAGCCATTTGCCGGTGTTTTCGATACCTATATTGTTCCTAATTTTTCTGCCAATAAACGACTTGTTTTTCAATGGATTTCAACGGCCATAAAAATGGTATTTGCTTCAGTGTATTCCGATAAGGCAAAAACCTATTTTAGTGCCATTCACCATAAAATTGAAGAAGAACAAATGGCGGTTATACTCCAGGAGTTAATTGGAAATCAATACGACAATTATTATTATCCGCACATCAGTGGGGTGGCTCAGTCCTATAACCATTATCCGGTTGCTCACATGGAACCAGAGGAAGGTTTTGCTGTTGCTGCCGTCGGATTGGGCTCCTACGTGGTCGATGGGTGGAAATCGTACAGGTTTTCGCCGGTTTATCCGAAAATATCCATGTTCAGTGTTAAGGATCTTTTGAAAAGTACACAAGTCAAATTTTATGCGCTGGATACCACCAACCATGCCATCGATTTTGTTACACAAGGAGAACTGGCCTCCTTGAAGTTAATTGACATAAGTGTTGCCGAAGAGGATGGAACACTCACCCATTGTGCATCGGTATATAATCCGGATAACGATTGTGTTGAGCCTGGGTTGGACACTTATGGTCCTCGGGTGATCAATTTTGCAGATATTTTACAATACGATTACATTCCATTGGCTGAAACCATAAGGGTATTGCTGAATACGATAAAGGAGGCCTTTGGGTCACCTGTTGAGATTGAATACGCTGTTGATTTGAACAGAACCAAAAACAATTTGCCTTCATTCTATTTATTGCAAATTAAACCGCTGGTTGGTAATCAATTGGTGCAAAGTATTGATGTTTTGAATTTGGATCAATCGAATATGATATTGTACACCGAATCAAGTTTGGGTAACGGTCAAATACAAAGTATTACTGATATTATTTATGTGGATATTTCGAAATTCAATAAATTGAAAACGCTTGAAATGGCGAATGAAATTGAATTTCTGAACCGACAAATGGTAAAAGAGGACAGGCAATACGTTTTAATCGGACCTGGTCGATGGGGTACGCGCGATCCATTCCTGGGAATACCGGTAGTTTGGTCACAAATTTCAAATGCAAAAGTGATTGTTGAAATTAGTCTGGATAATTACCCGCTGGATTCCTCATTAGGCTCTCATTTTTTTCATAACGTAACCTCTATGAACATTGGGTATTTTGCCATTCAACACCATCGTAAAAGCGATTTTGTGCTTTGGGACGAGCTGGAAAAACAGCAAATAATTAATTCAACCAACTTTTTAAAACACATTCGGTATGAAAAACCTTTTACCATTTACATGGATGGGATTCACCGAAAATCAGCCATTTTAAAAACCTGATCCATGATTAATATTGGAATTTTTGACGAACATAGGCTTTCACTCGACGGAGCATCAAAATTACTAAGTGATGTTGAGGAACTTAAGGTGGCTTTTATTTGTGACGAAAAAGTTCAATTGAAAGCAAAAATGAAGTCAAACCCCATTCATTTGTTGTTGCTTTCGATGTACGATTGTTCCATCAAAAGCTTGAATCTAATTGTGCAGCTAGCTGTCAATTACCCTAAAACCAAAATACTGATCATTTCTATCATTAACAGTGAAGAGATGATTTTAAAAACGATTAAAGCAGGGGCAAAGGGGTTTTTAGGAAAAGAATCCGATTTTAACGACTTGATAGAAGCCATATTTACCCTTCGCAACGGGCACGATTATTATAGTAAATCAATTACTCATCTTTTATTAAACCGCTACATCAAAAATTTAAAGGAAGATGATGTCACTCAAAAATCAGAGTTGTCAACCTTGAGCAGTCGTCAGGTCGAAATTGTTAAATTCTGGGGCAACAGTTTTACCAATCAGGAAATTGCCGATAAACTGTTTATTAGCGTTCGAACGGTTGAATCACATAAAAATCACATCATGCAAAAATTAAACCTCAAAAGTACCGTTGATCTGGTGAAGTTCGGCATTAAGAATAACATCATTGAAATCTAATTTTTGTCATTGACCATGATCTTTTCTGCTTTTCTTCACTTACGTAAAACACGTAATTCAAATCACTTTTTGTGTCTGTTCCTTTTAGATGCCTACTTTTAAGATCAGTAATTGATTCGAATTGTTATTTGCCAGTTTAGGTAGACGTCGGATATAATTAGAGTACAAACCAGTAATCTTAAACCAATAAAAAAAAATCAAAACATGGCCGATCTCTTAGATGTAAAAGTAAACGAATTTATGGCAAAAGTAATTGCCAAAAATCCAGGTGAATCTGAATTCCATCAGGCAGTTCAAGAGGTAGTTGAATCAATAATGCCTTTTATCGAAGAAAATCCAAAGTACAAACATGCCAAGATTCTGGAGCGTATTACCGAGCCTGAAAGGGTTATTATGTTTAGGGTTCCCTGGGTCGATGATAAAGGAGAGATTCAGGTCAACCGTGGTTTTCGAATCCAAATGAACAGTTCAATTGGTCCATATAAAGGCGGACTTCGTTTTCATCCAACGGTTAATTTGGGCATTCTGAAATTTCTTGCTTTTGAGCAGGTCTTTAAAAATAGCCTGACCACATTGCCTATGGGCGGTGGGAAAGGTGGTTCCGATTTTGATCCGAAAGGAAAATCGAACAATGAAATCATGCGTTTTTGCCAAAATTTCATGACTGAACTTCAACGTTTCATTGGAAGCAACAGTGATGTTCCTGCCGGCGACATTGGTGTTGGTGGCCGTGAAATTGGCTATTTGTATGGGCAGTATAAAAAAATCAGAAATGAGTTTACGGGTGTTCTAACCGGCAAAGGAATAGAGTGGGGTGGAAGTTTAATTCGTCCCGAGGCAACCGGCTACGGTGCCGTTTATTTTGCCGAAGAAATGCTGAAAACCAGAAATGATAGTTTGAAAGGTAAAGTATGCACTGTTTCAGGTTCCGGAAATGTGGCTCAATATACCGTTGAAAAGGCACTTGAATTGGGTGCAAAAGTGATTACCATGTCCGATTCCGCAGGATATATTTACGATCCGGAAGGGATTGATACAGCAAAACTCGAATGGGTGATGAAGTTGAAAAATATTCAGCGTGGCCGTATTTCGGAATATGCCGAAAAGTTTGGATGTAAATATTTTGAGGGAAAAACACCCTGGGGTGAAAAATGTGACATTGCTTTCCCTTCAGCCACGCAAAATGAAATTCATGAAGAGGATGCAAAATTGCTGCTTAAGAACGGTTGTTTTGTGGTGTCGGAAGGTGCCAATATGCCTTCGACACCTGAGGCTGTTGAGGTGTTCATTGGTGCAAAAATTCTATATGGGCCAGGAAAAGCGGCCAATGCAGGTGGTGTAGCTACTTCAGGTTTAGAGATGACTCAAAATTCGATGCGTTATCCCTGGAGCCGCGAAGAGGTGGATGCCAAATTGCATCAAATCATGATTAGCATACATGAAACCTGTGTAAAATATGGCAAAGAAGCAGATGGAACCATAAATTATGTGAAAGGTGCCAACATTGGTGGTTTTATAAAAGTTGCTGACGCCATGATTGCACAAGGAGTAGTATAATCAATCAATGATACAACATTTTAAAGGCCGTCTTTTTTAAGATGGCCTTTTTTAATGCAATACTTTATATATTTATGGAGAAAATCAATCATAAAACCAAATTCTGCAATGAAAACCATTTTCTTCATTATTTGCTTCTTTTTTATTTTTAACCCTGTACTATTTGGCCAAAACAGCACTGTTGAACCTGTTTTAACCTGGTCCGATGAATTTGATGGAACCGGAGCACCCGATGCTGCAAAATGGGACCGGCCGGAATACAACCGCAGGAACAATGCCAATGGTCCCGATGGATGGTGGAGTAAGGATGATTCGTACCTCGATGGGAATGGGAACCTGATCATCAGGGTACGGAAAATTGAAAACAAGAACGATGATGCCGACCCCTATGATTATAGTACAGGCGTTGTTCGAACTCGTGGTAAATTTGAACAGCTTTATGGTAAATATGAAATTAGATGCCAACTCCCCAAGCAACCCGGATGGTGGGTGGCCTTTTGGATGATGCAGGGCAACGTGGGCAGCGAAGCCAATTTAGGGGTTGATGGTTCCGAAGTGGACATTATGGAAGGTTTCGGCTGGACCGATAAAATCAACCATGCCATTCATTACGATGGTTATGGAGCTGCACATAAGTCGGTTGGGAAAAACGAAATGACCGCCGGAATTCACGACGGTTTTCACACCTACTCCATGGAATGGACACCCGAAATTTACGTGTTTTACATTGATGATGAAGAAGTTTGGCGATCGACGGGTGGAGGTGTTTGCAACCAACCCGGCTATGTAAAAGTAACGGGTGAAATCTCTACCGAAGATTGGGCCATTAACGAATGGTGGTCGAATAATCCTGAAACCGCCACTTATCCCGATTCTTTTGTGGTTGATTATGTGCGGGTTTATCAGATGGAATACCCCGATACAACCACCTCATCAAATTTATTTCGAAAGAATTTTCTTCAATTCTATCCAAATCCTGTTAACGAACGGTTACATGTGACCTGGGAAGCCAATTCAAATGAAAATCCACAGGCCAATATTTACCTTAGGAATACATTAGGTATTGTTAAAAAAGAATTTTTGGCTGTTGAAAATCATACGAATATCGACTTAAGCGACTTAAGAAAAGGTGTTTATGTTTTATCTCTTCAGCAAAACGGAAAAATTTTAAATTACAGGATACTAAAAATTTGAAATCATGAGTTCAACACTTACCACTTCAAAACGTTTGATTTCTCTCGATGCCCTGAGGGGTTTTACGATAGCCGGAATGATTTTAGTGAACATGCCCGGTGACTGGGGCCATACCTATGGTTTGTTGAAACACGCCCATTTTAATGGCTTAACTCTGGCAGACCTCGTTTTTCCTTTTTTTCTGTTCATTGTTGGTGCGTCCATTGTATTGGCCTTAAAAAAGCGACTCGATGCCGGTGTTCAGAAAGCCGGGCTCATTAAAAAAATTGTAAGCCGAACACTGATTATTTTTCTGTTGGGGCTTTTATTGAATTGGATCACCTCAGACTTCTCTCCTGAATTGAGAATTGCGGGTGTTTTACAACGCATTGCCATTTGTTATCTGGTGGGTTCATTGTTGTTTATTTACACCTCTCAAACCGTGCAGGTGATTATTGGATTGGTGTTTTTACTTGGGTATTGGATGCTTTCGGTGTTTGTTCCTGTTCCCGGGCAGGGTGTTGTTTTCAGTTTTGACATGAGCTGGCAGGTTTGGGTCGATCAGCTGTTGTTGCCGGGAAAAATGTATTTTGGAACCTGGGATCCCGAAGGACTTTTAAGTACTTTTCCTGCCATTGTAAACACTTTATTGGGAATACAAGCGACCATTCTGATTCAAAAATTGAACGATCAAAAAATGAAAATGATTGGTCTGTTTATTTTTGGCATTAGCCTTCTTGTAGCGGGTTTGTTATTGTCATCCTCTTTTCCCGTTAATAAGAATGCCTGGACCAGTTCTTTTGTTTTGGTCACTAGTGGATTGGCATCGATATTTTGGAGTGTGCTTATGTTTGTGATTGATGTAAAAGGCTGGCGTAAATGGGCAAAACCAGGAATCATTTTTGGAGCCAATGCCATAACGGCTTATGTTCTTCACGAAGTACTCATCATTCCCATTGACCGAATACAGCTTGGATCGCATTCATTAAAAGGGTGGGTTATGGTTCTTTTTAATGGTTTTTTACCCCCCGAAATGGCCTCCTTGGCTTGGGCTTTGTTTTTCGTATTTCTCTGTTTCCTGCCCATTTGGTGGATGTATCGGAAGAAGATTTTTGTGAAAATATAACCTTTGTTAATGAAGAGCCAAAGTTTACGCAAAAAACCATCAAGTGAGTCTATCAAAAATGATAGAATCTTATTTGGACAGTGTAACTAAAGAAAAAGATAAAAAGGAAACAATTACTCCTTTAGTTGAAAGTTTAAGTGGTGTGATTGAATTACCCGCAGATTACGATTATAAAAAAGAGTATGGTGATTACATAATCAATAACTATAATTGGTAAGAGCTAAAAAAATGGGATGAAAGTTTTTCTACTGATATTCTTCACCGTTTGCACCTTAAAAATGACCGAAGGATATGAAATGCTGGTTTATTCCAAGAAGGATCAATCAACCATTCTTATAGGTGGTAGCGATTAATTGTTCGTATTGTTCCCAATTTTCATACGCTCCAGATTGACTTTGTAAACCGAAGTGTTTCGATGGTTTTGTGACTTACCCAAGTCGTATGCTTTTTGATAGTTCTTTCTTGCCAAACCCAACTGGTGATTTTTCTCGTAGGCTTCACCCAGGCTGTCGTATACGTTCGACGATATTGGATTCCGTTTTATATTTTCTTTGAAAACAGCAATCGCATCATCGAAATTCGAAACCTGTAAATAGGCATAGCCGAGTGCATTTAAAACCTGTTCCGTTGCACCCAATTCCAGACCATATTTTTCTTTTAAAGCATTGTAATGTTTGTCAATCGCCTTTAATCCTGTGGAGAAAGTTTCAGGCGGAAGCTGCCAGTCGGCAAAAACAAAACGCAAACCGTTGTATAAACCAGGATAAGGGATGGTGGCATGATTCTCCTTTTTCAGCATTTCATATTCAAAATGAATGGAATGGTCACATTTCTTTTTGACCAATGACGAGAATTGAGCCAGTGCATCAAAATAGTCGGGTTCATTCCCAACCGTTTGATAAAAATATTTTTCAGGCTTATACTCCGCTTTTAGCTTTGTTTCAGCTTCTTTCACCAAATAATCGGCCTTGAAATGAAGATATGGACTAATGGCTATAAATCCATCGAAAAGTTCAGGCTTGGTGAGTAATGCATAAGTAGCGAATGTGCCTCCAAACGAATGGCCCATGAGTAGTGAAAAGTTGGATGCCCTGAAGTTTTTATGAATATAGGGAGTCAGCTCTTTGTCAATAAAATCAAGAAACTTTTCGGCACCTCCTGAAGTTGGGATTTGCTCGTCGTGCACAGGAGAAAAATCACGATTGCGATCCACATTGTGAATGGCAATCACAATGGTTTGTGGAATGATATCCATATTGGAAAGAAAATTAACAGCACCGCAAGCGTGTTGAAAATGTGTTCTTCCATCCAACAAATACAGAATGGGGTAGTGGTGTTCTGAAAATTCATAGGTATTGGGCAGGTAAATGGTGAAGGTGCGATATTCATTTAGTATTTTCGAATGGACGGTCACATCTTGTCCGTGTATAACTTCCAGTCCTTGTTGGGCTTTTATCGTGTTTGCAATGGTCAATCCGGTAATAAGAAGAAAAAAATGAATGAACATGATTTGTGGAATCGGACTTTTTGATTTCATAACAAAACAATTTGGTAGCTATGTCAAATGACAATTTAACCCAAAAATCACCCTGATCAAAAATGTAAACGAATCAGCATCCATCGTAAAAAGGTGCAGTATTGCTGTCGTTCCTTCAATTATTTTTATTAATTATATTTGTCAATACAACTTAATCAGTGTGCTATGAAATTGCTATTAGCCTTCCATTTCCTTCTGTTTTTTGTTTGCCTCACCTATGCAGAAAATTTAAGTTATCAATCGCTTGATGCTACTGATCCGATACTATTTGGCGGTGATTTCATTCAGTATAAAGGGGTAGGAATTCAGCTGGGACCAAAAACATTTTTTGTCGACGGTCAGCTTTCCGATGCTGAAGCAGCATTGTATCCTTTCGTTTATAACAGTGTTGTTGAGGCATGTAAGTACATAACAGATGGTGCTGAAAATGCGCCAATGGTTTTGTACATCGCACCATATGTCTACTGGATTGATAATCCCGATGATCCCGAAGTTCGTAAAGGCAAGAATGGGCAGGGACCTTTTGGCCTTGAAATTGAATGCGAATGGTTAAGGTTTCATGGTTTGTCGGAACATCCTGAAAACGTTGTTTTGGCCTGTAACCGTGGACAAACCATCGGCGCTATAGGAAATTTCACGATGTTCAAAATTCTGGGTAATGGCATTTCATCGGAGAACATCACCTTTGGGAATTATTGTAATGTTGATCTTGAATTTCCATTGAAACCGGAACTGGGGAGGGAAAAGAGGGCATCGGCTATTGTGCAGGCCCAACTGATTATTTGTAATGGCGATAAAATTGTAGCCCGAAACACCCGCTTTATCAGCCGCTTAAATCTCTGTCCTTTTGTGGGTGCCAAACGAATTCTTTTCGACTCTTGTCACTTCGAATCCACCGATGATGCCCTGTGTGGAACCGGTGTGTACCTGAATTCCACCTTCGATTTTTACAGTTCGAAGCCCTTTTATGCGACCTATGGAACAGGTGCTGTGTTCCTAAACTGCGACATTCATACCATGGCTGGAGGTCAGCAATATTTTACCAAAGCCAACGGTCAGCTTGCCCTTATCGATACGCGTATTACGTCTGATCAAACCACTTATGTTGGCTGGAACGACGTGACTCCGCCTGAAACGCGAAATTACCAGAGTAATATTTCGATGAACGGTCAATCATTGTTGATTGGTGCTCGTGATTCAAATTCAACCATCGACCTGCAGGGAAAGGGTGTGTTGGAAGCCTACCGTTTAGCATACAAGGGTAAGACTGTTTATAACGTGTACAATTTGTTGTGTGGTAACGACGATTGGGATCCAGGTAATACAAAGGAATTGGTGCTGACGGCCGAAAAGATGAACCATACAAAATACAGCCATTTGCCGGTTCAATTGAAAATTAAACCCACCCGTGTTTTTGCTGTAACAGGGAAGGATAGTATCGTAATTAGTGCTCAAGCTTTTCGATTTGGAAATTTTCCGGAAAAGGAAACCATCAGTTGGAAGGTTGCAAAAGAATACGAGGATGTGGTGAGACTGAATCCGTTTTTCGATGGCAGCAGCTGTACGCTTATTCCGATCAATCAGAAAAATGAAACGGTTCAGGTGGTGGTCCAGGCATCAACCAGTTCAGGTTTGGAGGCGGCATCAGTTATTACTGTTTCGCCCAAAAGGTTGAAAGCTCCCGATTTTTCAGAACTACCGTTCCTTACAAAATCGAACGGTGGATCGCTTAGTGTTCACTATGCTTTAAATACGGAGTTTGAAGATCAATCATTGGTCAGCTGGTACCGTTGTGCTGATGCTGACGGGACAAACCCCTTTGAGGTGGCCGTTTCCCGGCTGAATGTTCCTTGTCAGGAATACACCCTTCGTATTGGCGACGTTGGGTATTACATAATGGTTGAGGTGGCTCCCAAACATCTGCGTTGCGATGCAGGAGCTCCTGAGCGTTTCATTCTTGCTAATCCCATCATGGCAAATGACGTTAAAACCGATGCAAATATTCTGAAAACTGATTTTAAAAATATTTCGCTTCGAAATCAGCTGGATCTTATTCCCGGATTCTGGACTTTCAGACCTTTACCAACTGAAAGAGATGGGCAAATTATCCCGGTCGATAATGAAAAAGATGCCTGGTATTATGGCGAGGGGAGCCAGGGGAATGCCAATAGGTACGGGTTACTGCAAACCGGACGCAGTGCCACAATGCTTAATACTCCTATGAAAAAATCGTATGGAGATATGGCGCTGGACTTGACCGTCTCGCCTTATAAAACAGCTGGTCAAGGTTTCAGTGTGGCGCATCTTTACATGGATGTATTGATCAAATTCGATACAAAAACAATGAGTGGTTATGCCTTGCGTTTTATCCGCACCATTAAATATGGAAATGCAGTTGACGTTTATTTTGTGAAATATGATAAAGGAACAGCGACTCAAATAGATGAGGCGCATACTTTTGGTGGCTATCGTTCGCCTTGCCACATACAACTTTCTGTGAAGGGAAATAAGCTAATAGCAAATGTTTCAACCAGCTCCGATTATACTCCTGATCCTACGTCTCCGGAAATTCTGCACGAGGTGGACATCCAAACAAACATTGAATCCAATACTTTTGGAGGTTTTGGCATTCAATATAATGGTGGATCATCGGCGATGATTAATGAACTGGAAGTGCATTGGGAATAGACTTAAATCAGTTTTTGGGTGCTTGTTCATTGCTATAATCTCCTCGATGAAGAAAGGATGATTTTGAATTGATCGGGGATGAATCGAGATATTTAATGCTTAAATCATCGATCCAAGCCATTCCTTCCATGATCGAAAATCCAAAAATTTGCTCCTGATTCTTATTCGAACGCAGAGTGTTGTATATTTCCTGACCATTGACGACATAGTAGACATGATCCTCATCTCCTTCGTCGAAACAAAACACCTGAAGTTTATTGGTTCCATTGGAGTTTATTTCCTTGATTTTAGTCGTGTTGAATATGGATTCATATTCTTCCCCAAATCCGGAAACCCTTACATATCCATCGTTGGTGATGTAAAATATTTCCGTAATGCTATTCGATTTATGATAAAGCAATCCCACATGGCACTCTTCTCCCTCTTTAAAACTTAAGGTAGATTCTAGTACAAAATCACGGGTGAGGTCACAATTGATAAAAGCCCAGCTATGAAAAAAGGTGTTGTCGCGAAAGCCTTTGATTTTATAATATCCTCCATTTATATCAAAACGGAGCGTCGTGTCTCCCTCGTTAATTACTGGACCGGTGCGCCAGTCCCTTAAGTTGTCCTCAAAGTTGTCGGTCATTAAGGTTTGAGGACAGCTTAGAGATTCACTAAATCCATTGCCATATTCATCGCTGGCATATGCCCGGTAATGCATTGTTTCGGTTGAATTTATGTTTTGATATTCGAGCGACTGTTCTCTGGGCTGCAGCCCTGTATGATTTTGAACAAAAGTATATTGTTCAAGGGGTATTAGCTCCTCCTGAGGTGAAAAAACAAAGCCTGATTGGAAAATTGTCCCTGAAAAATTATCGATGGTGTAGTCAACCTTTACTGAATTGGGATTGGTAAACGAAACCGCTTTTGTTGTGACCATTGGTGCTTCCATGAAGCTGATTAAGATATTGTTCGAAGTGGAATTATCATCGTTGTCGATTGCATTCACGGTTAGCACATGTTCTCCATAACTAATTGAATCGGTATGCCATACAAATGTATAGGGAATGCTTGTTAAGGTGCCTAAGTCCTGACCGTCTAGCAGAATGTTGATCTGTTCTATTTTACCATCTTCATCGGAAGCATTGACAACAATGTTGACCTCGTCACCGCGTTTAAAACGGTCCCCGGTTTCAGGAGAAACAATAAGACATTCAGGTGATTGGCTTGAACAGCCAAAAAGGATAAGCAGCAGGCTATAACCAAAAACGGAAGGGGTGGATTTCAAAAACATGATCGTTCATTTATTTGGTTTATCAAATATATGGTATATTACTTATGTAGGCAATACTTTTTACTTAAAAGTATCATGTTTTTCGGGTGGTCCTGAATTTTCTAATCTCAGGGGCATGTGTCTGGAATTAAGTGGTTTATTTCAGGAATTGGCTGAGCTATTACGAACAATTCCTATGGACTCATGACCACTTGCTTATTTCACGTCAACTTCAACAATAATAGTATAATTTGCTAACTATTGTGCCTTGATAAACTGGAGTGATCTAAATCTATAGAGTACAAATGAACTATCAGCTACAACTATTGGAACGAGCAAGGAGAATTTACAATTCAACCCAATCAGAATTAACATATGAAACGATCGGAGCAACACATTTGCCGGGTTTGGAAAAATCCTTCGACAGTCCTCAATTCAGATTTTAAGACGATACCGATTAGATATTATAAATGAAGGACAATGATTTTTTCGTATGAAATTTCATTGTCCTTTATTGAACTACTTTACATGGCAGCCTGGGCTGGTTGAAGAGGGAAGCGCTTGACGACTAATCTTCGAACCGAACAGTTACATTTCCGCCTGATGCGCGCATGTACACAGGAATTCCACCATTGTTCATGCTTCCTTTTACGCGGTCTTTTTCAGAACGGCCCGAGAAATTTTTCAGGTCAATGTTCACCTTTCCTGAACTCAAATCCAGGTCAAGTCCAAGATTGTCTCCATTTTTGATGATGGCATCAACACCACCGCCACTGGATGACAGGTTTAATTCTTTGCTGAGTTTGCTTATGTTAACACGTACTGATCCTCCGCTGGATTTTGCTTTTACAGCTCCGCATTCCCCGGTAACATTCACACCTCCGCCACTGCTGTGGGCATCAACGTCGCCATGTAGGTCGGAAAGATTTACACTGCCGCCTGAGCTGTGTGCATAAACATTGCCATGTGCTTCGTTTACTGTAACCCCACCGCCACTCGACGAAAGGTGAATCTCACCATGGTGATTGGTCGCTTTCACTCCGCCACCCGATGAATTGGCCTTTGTTGATCCACTGGTGTTTTCCAATTTGACACTGCCGCCACTGCTCGAAAAATCATTGGTTCCTTTCACTCCTGAAATTTTAACGCCCCCGCCACTTGACGAGACCTTACACGACATTTCTTCAGGTACAATAATGGTAAACGAAATACCCATATTGTTCCATAGTTGGTTAAAGCTTTTGCGTTTTGCTTTGACCGTTACCACTGCACCGTTTTTTTCGATTTCTAAATCATAGGCAGCCAGAACTTCTTTGAGCATTGGATCCGAAGGAGATAAAATTCTTCCGTTTTTACGAACAAACGCCTGTACCTCCACTTTTTTCTGATCGTGGGTGTATACCGTGATTCCTCCTCCCGAAGAGGATGCATTTAAGGTACCCGGCTGATTCATATCAAAGGTTTTTGTGATGGAAGGAGTTGAGTTGTCCTGGCTATATCCGTTGCATGAGAACAGAACGAAAAGCAAGGCGATCATCAGTGTAGATTTTGTTTTCATTTTAAATGTTTTTGGTGTTTCGTTTAAATTAGTAGTCTCAGATAAGACGTTCCAATTACAGCATAGGTTACAGTATCATCGGTTTTTATGCTCAAAACATGCAAATTTGTTGCTTTTCAACTCCTAATAATCAATATTTCAATGTTCAAATCTTTAAAATTTGGTAGCTACTCAAGTCCCCTTTAGGGGATTTAGGGGTGTATTATTCATACCTCAACGCTTCCACCGGGTTTCTCGTTGCTGCTTTCCAACTTTGAAACGAAACCGTTAGCAACGCAATTCCCAGTGCCAGCAATCCTGCCAACGCAAATATCCACCAGCTCAATTCGGTTTTGTAGGCAAAGTTTTCGAGCCATTTATTCATGCAAAATTTACCCCTAAATCCCCCAAGGGGGACTTTTAAGGCGGTGCATGATTGTTTCTTCAATTCGTTTGAGCACATTTTCAATATCATTTTCTACTTCATTATTTTTAAAGCGAATGATTTGTATGTCAAACCGTTCCATTTCTGAAGTTCTTCCATCATCATATTCTACTTGGTTTTTATGTATTTCACCGTCCAACTCAATGACTAAACGTGTTGAATGACAATAAAAATCAGCAATAAATAGATCAATGGGGTGCTGTCTTCTGAATCTGACATTAAGAACTTTTTTATTCTTCAATCTATCCCAAAGTATTTTTTCAGCATTTGTCATATTCTTCCTTAGTGCTTTAGCCTTTTCTAAAATATCAGGTTTAGCTCCGAAATACATCGTTTTATCTAATTCATTCATAGTTTTAAATGACGAGCCTTTGTCCGGTTCTCCCCCTTGGGGGATTTAGAGGGGTGGACAAAGGCGGGTTATTCATACCTCAACGCTTCCACCGGGTTTCTCGTTGCTGCTTTCCAACTTTGAAACGAAACCGTTAGCAACGCAATTCCCAGTGCCAGCAATCCTGCCAACGCAAATATCCACCAGCTCAATTCGGTTTTGTAGGCAAAGTTTTCGAGCCATTTATTCATGACAAAGTAGGCAATGGGTGTAGCAATTATTATGGCCACCATGACCCATTTTAAAAAGGTTAAATTCAAAAGGATCAATACCTCCGATACCTTGGCTCCATTCACCTTTCTGATGCCTATTTCCTTGGTTTTTTTTGCCACCGTATTCAAGGTCATGCCCAGTAATCCCATTACCGATAAAATAATGGCCAGCAGCGAAAAGGCGCTGACCAGTTTGGTTTGCTTCTCTTCCCGTGTGTAAAATTGACCGATCTGATCGGTTAGGGAATAGATGCTTACAATTTTGTCGGGCGAAATGGTTTTAAAGAGTTGATTGATTTTTGATGTTATTGCCGCATCATTTGTTCCATCGGTTTTGATGGCAAATAATCCCATTTTCATGGGGTGTTGTTGTAAAATAACCATGGGTTGAATGAGCTTGTGCAGGGAGTGACCATTAAAATCTTTCACTATACCTTTTACATAAAATCCGTTGAAAAGCTCACCGGCTTTCAGCTTATATTTTAATGCAGCCGATTCGTTAAAAATCATTTCTCTACGATCTTCTCTGAACTCTCCGAAATCTTCCCCTTCGAGGAGCTGAATGCCCAACAAACCGATCATCCCTTTTCCCATGATCAAACCATCAAAGGGAACAATATCTTCCTCGTATCTCAGCTTCACTGGTAAAAACCAATTGAAAGGTGGAATAAACGATGATCCTGCTGTTTTGATTACCCCAGGTTGTTTGGCCATTTCGTTTTCAATGACATTAAATTGGGCGCTCAATTCCGATGAGTTCAATTCGCAAATAATTACGTTGTTGATATCAATGGATTGAAAGTTGGTAAGCGCAAAGTTGATCTGTTTTTTGAGTACGATAACGCCAACAATTAATAGGATGAATATGGCAAAATGGAGACTCAAAAACGAATGACTCAAACCTTTGGATTTTGGTTGGGCTGATATTTTGTTGCTGAGTAACAATACGGGAGAAACTCGTGCAATGTTCCAACTGATTAATAATCCCGATAATGATCCTGTGAGCAGGGTGATAAGTATAAATATGGGCCAGGTCTGCCACTGTGATAAAACAGTTACATCGAGTGTTCTATTTAAAGTACTGTTGATAAAAGGTATGCCGGTAATAATCACCAGAAAAGCCGGAACCAAACTCAACACGGCCATAGTGTTCGATTCCAATAAAATTTGATTGTGGATTAGCCTGGTGGAAGCTCCCAATGCTTTTTTGGCGCCGAACTCTTTTAACCTGTTCCCGATTTTGGCTTTGGTCAGAAAGATGTAGTTGATCATCGCAATCAGTAAGATGAGCGACGCAATGATGATGTAATATTTCATTTCGCTGGCATCTCCCTGACGAACAGAGGAGTTTCCCGTTATTTCACCTGATTTCAGATAAATATCTGTAACGGCTTGCAGGCTGAAGACCATTTGCTGATGTTTTTCGTCTTCTGCTTTACTTCTAAAAGTTTGTATGCTTTCGTTTACCTCAGCCGGGTTGGCGTTGGCATTTAAAAGGAGGTATGTGCTTAATGTGTACTGATTCCAGTTGTCTTTAAACCCATCGTAGGCATAACTATACTGCCCCAATTGTTTCTTCCGGTTTCCAAATAGTTCTTCGGTTAAATCGATGTGGGCAATAAAATTGGGTGCTAAAGTTGAATTGGATGGCAGGTTTTTATATACTCCCGAAATACTTAATGAAATAAATTCATCGCTTAGCCTGATCTGCATGGATTCTCCTGTTGGATCAGTTGTGCCAAAGTATTTGTTCGCCATTTTTTCGGATAAGCATACTTCGCTGGGTGATCCAGCGGGTTCTCCATATTTGAAATTAACGCCAAGGCAATTGAAAATAGAGGCATCGGAACAGGCAAAACTTTCCTCCTTTACAATTTCATTGTGACTGTTTTTTAGTTCAAAATCAGTTGTATTGTAATACCTGAAATAGTCTTCCACCTGTGGAATTTCATCCTTTATGGCCATAGCTAAAGGGTAGGAGGTACGGCTATCGTTTCCCTGTATTACACGGTAGAGCTGATCCTTATTGGGAATAAAACGGTCAAAGGAGTTTTCGTGAATAAACAGGATCGTTAGAAGCAAGATGCTTCCTAATCCAATGCCCAGGCCAACAATACTGATGATCGATTGAATCTTGTTTTTCAGGATGCTGCGAATGGCAATTTTTAAATTGGTTGTTATCATGGTCATTGGTTTTTTCTGGTTATTCATGACTCATTTAGTGTCTGCACTTGATATTTAATTTCGTAAAGCAATTGATGTGCCATTTCGTTATTTAGTTGATTGTCAGCAATAATTTATAAGCCTGGTATCGTGTTGTGTAAAAATATTAAACATAAATGTATGATATTTTTACACCATCTTTTGGCTCAGAGCTTTCAGATTTTTTTACTTGTCAAGTGTAATTTGTGTCGTTGTGATTTTGCTTCTTTAGCCCTTTGTCTGGTAAAATATTGCTTTACCTTTGTTGTCCTACCGTTCAATGGTTCAGAATTTATGAGTTATAAGCGTCTTCATTCACGTATAAAAGGATTACAGCAGGATAGCTTTGATCAGCTGGAGAATGCTTTTAAAACTGATTTAAGTGCAATGCAGCACACTTTTACTCCAACGATCAATCATCCTGTTTTGGATTATGCAAGGGAAATTGCACAGATTCGAAAAGTGGATGCCAAGCTTGGACGAACCTTTGAACGATTGAATCAACACCAGCGGCATGCTGTTTTTTATCCCACTAAAAATGCGATTCTTTCAGCCATGGTGGGGAGTGGGAAGACCACCGTTTTAATCGCCAAACTGTTCTATTTGCATTTTATTCAGCAGGTTCCTTTTGATCAGATGGTTGTGTTGACTTTCACAAATAAGGCAGCCAGGGAAATCAAGGAACGTATCGCTGCTTTCATTGGAGAAGTCAATTCAACAACAAACGAGAACTTGCGCTATTTTGGCACCTTTCACGCTGTTGCACGTCAGCTACTGCAAGAGCATCCTCATTTAAACGAAATTGGTTTTACGCCTGATTTTATGATTATGGATGAACAGGAGAAGCAAGATTTTCTGGAGCGATTGATTGCCCAGGAGAACCTGACCATTAAATATCATAATAAGCTATCCAAGCGATGGCGAAAATTCAAACAAACCGGTGAAACCAAAATGGGCAGCATGAAAGCTGAGGACGATTTTACACAACTGGTTCACTTGGCGGAGGCTGAAAAGCGCAGCATCAATACCATGGATTTTGACGATCTCCTCACCTTGTGCAACGATTTACTGAAAGAACATTTGGCCGAGGCCCCGAAATGGATTGTCGTTGATGAGTTTCAGGATTGCAATGAGGAACAACTTCAGTTTCTGGATCATCTAAGGGGCGAAAGTTCTCAGCTATTTGTTGTGGGCGATCAAAACCAAAGCATCTATGGTTGGCGTGGAAGCAAGGAGCATTTGTTTCAGGAAATGCAGGCTAGTTGGGAGGCAACCTGGATGGAGCTTCCTAAGAATTACCGAAGTACCGGAACCATTCTATCAGCCGCCGAGACCTTGCTTATGCAAAGCGAAGGTGCTCTGATCGCAACCCGTCAACAAGGAACGGCCATCGAGCTGGTTCGCCATTTCGATGATCAACAGGAAGCCTATTACCTTCGCGAACAGCTGCTTTTTTTGCAAACAGAGAAGGTTTCCCTCGATACCATAGCCATTCTCTTTCGCACCCATCAACAAATCAAAATTGTGGAGACCGTTCTGGCCCGGGCCGATATTCCGCATCAATTGGTGAAACGAACTGAACTGCATGACAATCCTGCTCAGGCTTTTCTGCTTCGGCTCTTTAAAGTGTGTGTGAATCATAACGATGTTGATGCATGTTTGTCGATGATGTGTGACACCTCCTTTGGTGCATTTAAACGAAACAAAAAAATCATTCAAACACTTCACGACCGGCCTTCCGGTACATCGGCCTTGCAAGTCGTACGTTTATATCTTGAAAAGCAGAAAAATCAATCCAAAGTTCATCTTCAATTATTGGAACAGATCGAAAAGTTCAACGCTGAATTTCTGGAGCTACCGGATGCTTCAGCTGAACAGTTGATCGACTTTTTATCCATTCGTTCTATTTTGAAACCAACATCCATACATCATGGTGAATACATTGCAGCCATAACTGAAGCCTGGACTCAGCTCGATCGGTACATGAAGGAGAAAGGGTGGGGCAGCAGATTATCCATTTTTCATGTTGCCCTGGATCAGGTGGTCCTTGAAGGGACTTTTCAGATTAACGATCGGATTAAAGAGGAGGGTCATGGTGTTCATCTGTTAACCATCCATGCCTCGAAAGGACTGGAGTTTGATCGTGTTTACATTGCAGGTGCCAATACAGGGATTATTCCTCTGGCTATGCATCAATCGGGGAGTCAAAACTTAAAAGAAGAAAAGCGTCTTTTATTTGTTGCGATGACCCGCGGTAAAAATGTGGTGGAGATTGGTTGGCATGCTCAACCAACTTTACGTAATGCCGAACCGGCACCTTCCTATTTTCTGAATGCCATTCCCGAAGCTTTGCTAAATCGCCGGGTTTCTGCAGCTTCTACCAATGTAATATCCACCGATACCGAAGTTGACGAATGGCCAATCAACAGTCGTATTCAACACAAAAAATACGGTGTTGGGAAAGTGGTTCTAGTAGAAGAAAAGGAGTTGACATGCATCTTCGATTCAGTGGGTGAAAAGTCATTTTCCAGCGCTTTTGCAAAGGTACTTTTAACAAAAGTTGAATAACTTCGCCTGTACTTTTATTTCGACGCACCTGTTTCGTTACGTCCCAAAAGGTTTATAAGCCCGTAAACTTAAGATTATTTGAATATGGAAATCAGAATGATATTGGGTTCTTCATTTTGAATAACATTTTTTCGGAGGACTGGCATTATTAATCTATTTAAAAACACCTGTATTAATTCACAAATGTTTACTATATTTGTGAAATTATAGCCAATCAAAAAACAATGCAAAGTGTTGAATACAAAATAGAAAAGTCGATAAAATCAAGACCAAGAGGTCAATTGATATTCCCTCAAGAATTTTCAGATAAAGGATCAGCTGATTCGGTTCGAAAAGCACTTCATTTACTTAAAGAAAAAGGATTAATAAAAACGGTGGCACATGGGATTTATGTCCGTCCTGAAATAAACACGTATATAGGTGAGGTACTGCCATCAGCAGAGGACGTTTCACAAGCCATTGCCAAAAGGGATAAAATTCGCATTGTTCCAACCGGAGCCTATTCTTTAAATGCTCTGGGGCTCTCAACGCAAGTTCCTTTAAAACTGGTATTCCTTACTGATGGTGCCGCGCGTATCATCAAGGTCGGTAAAAGAACCATCAAGTTAAAGAAGACGACCCCTAAAAACCTGATGGCTAAAGGAAAAATAAGTGCATTAGTCATTCAGGCACTTCGTGAGATTGGAAAAGACAATGCAACCCTGGAGGAGCAAAAAAAAATCATCTCATTGTTAAAGGAAGAAGATCCAAAACATTTACAGCATGATATAAAGTTAGCGCCGGAGTGGATAAAACAAATTATGAAACGAGCCATGTTGTAAATCTCATAAATGAGGAAAGTTTGCCCCGATAATCGGGAATTAAATGTATGCCGAGTTTCATGAGTCGTTCTTGGAAATTAACGTTTAAGATGAATAAAAAAGCAATTGATGCATCGATTTTATAACATACTTAATGAAGCCAAAGCTCAAATTTTTAACAATGTAGGCATGGAAAATAACTTACCGGCCTTTGCAGTTGAAAAGGATTGGTGGGTAGTTCAAACATTAACTATTTTATTCGAAACAGAAATTGCCAGGCATACAGTGTTCAAGGGTGGAACATCCTTGAGTAAAGCATGGAATATCATTGAACGTTTTTCTGAAGATGTTGATCTGGCGGTAGATCGAAAGTTTTATGGTTTCGATGGAGAATTAGGTAAAAAGCAGCGGACGAAACTCAGAAAAACAGCAAATACTTACATCACCGAAACGCTTTACCCTGAATTAATCAAACGTTTCGATGAAAAGGGATTAGTTGATGTCAAACTTGAATTAGAAGAAATTATCACTTCTGATCAGGATCCAATTATTATTACTGTTAATTACCCTAATATAATTGAGTCGCCAGGCTACATTAAACCTCTTGTTCAAATCGAATTAGGCTGCCGATCACTTTTTCAACCATTCTCCTTTAAAGAATTTTCCTCATTTGTTGATCAGCAATATCCGGATGCATCATTTAATCTTTCCCCAATTAATATCCCAACAGTCGATCCGGAGCGAACTTTATTGGAGAAGATATTTCTATTGCATGAAGAGTTTCAACGCCCTGAAGAAAAAATAAGGGTGGAACGGCTGAGCAGACATTTGTATGATATTTACAAGCTCTCAGAATCTCCCTTTGCACAAAAGGTATTTACAAACAAGGAGCTTTATTCCGAAATTGTTAAACATCGCCTTAACTATACAAAACTTGGAGGAGTTAATTATACCCTCCATAATCCAAAAACCATCAATCCAATTCCACCTCTGAATTTGATGAATGCTTGGAAAAAGGATTACCAGACAATGCAGGAACAAATGATACACGGGGAGTCACCAAATTTTGAAGTAATGATTGAGGCTATTAAAACTTACATATCAAAAATAAACCAATTAGACTGGGAAATAATCGTCTAATCATACTTTCTGGAATGCCAACGGCAATCATATCTTAAGGTTTAGGGCATGAAACGGAACACACAACTCAAATCTATTGATGATACAGCTTAGTATTGATCTTCATTCTTGTCACCCATCATTCTGCGTATTTTCATCTCTTTGCGTTGATCAAGTTCGCTTCCGGCCCTGAGCGATAAAGTATATTGTTCGGGCACTTCTGCTACATTCGATAACTCCTTTTTTAAACCCTTGATTGTGGTGTCGTTGTTGGCGATTTTTAAAATGCCTGGCGGAAGATACAGAATGATTGTTTCGGCCGACTGCTCAACCTGTGTTACCTCTTTCAGAAATTTAGCCCCAAAGCGATCTTCCTGATTGAATCGTTCCAATACATCGTTCCAATTTGATTGAAGCGCTGCCCATTTCATTTTTGGTAATGCCATATTCTGAGAACGATGCTGTTGCTCTCCTTTGATACCAGGAATTGGTGAAGGCAGCTCTTTGTAAAAATTCCGAAGCGCCCAAAGAATCAGGTTTTTATCAATTCGGTGATCGCCTACACAAACCGGACAGCCTTTTTCACAGCTACAACTTTTTACTAAAGCTCCGGCATTTTGAATGATTTGATCGATGGAATCAAATACTTTCTCAGAGAATCCCAAACCTCCGGGATATCCGTCGTGCAGCACAACGGCAAATTTTGTCCGTTTGCTTGCTACATCGACAAATGAAAATATGTCGCCTCCAAGGTCGCTATCGGTGGCCATGACCAGCATCGAGGCCGCTGCTTTGATGCAATGCACCAATCCTTCACTGTAATCGTATCGCGGAATTTTGCCATCGGGTGTTCCTTCCGCTAAGGCAGGTGCTTTGCCTGTGGCTACAAATGTACGGACAACGATGTCGGGGATTTCAATCCAGCAAGCTTCGGTATCCATTCTGGTTTTTAATATTTCAGCAAGATCGGTAAAACCCAGGTTCTGATGGGTATTAAATTCTACCATTTTAAAACCGGTAATCATCACTGTTACCCGAACATCACCGAAGAAACGAT
The DNA here is from genome assembly GCA_041821245.1 of Prolixibacteraceae bacterium. Lineage (GTDB taxonomy): Bacteria > Bacteroidota > Bacteroidia > Bacteroidales > Prolixibacteraceae > Roseimarinus. The sequence goes on along the minus strand of JBGUEP010000012.1, from coordinate 84,705 downwards.
TGATGCGATGCTCTTGCACGTGTTCGTGCTCCATCAGGATGGCGATATTTCCCGGTTTGTGCGGTTCGGTATAATAATTTGAATTGACTTCTTTAACAAAGGCTGTTTTAGTCTCCAAATCCAGCTGAATAGATTTGTATTGGACACTATCGTGCAGATAAATTGCTCCGGGATAAAACTCTTTTTTTGCCTGAATAAGATCAACCACGGTAACGGTCTCCTGCTTATCCATATCAACAATTTTGATGGTGTCGCCGGTAATGTTTCGCAAACTAATCTCATGGGCCGGCGAAATATCACCACTCCATTGATAAGTGTTGTTCTGTTCGATCAACTCTCCTTCTTTCACCAGCAAGGGGATAATTTCGCCTAAATCGGGGAAGGAGGCAACGTCATCGATGGTTAAAGGCAACTCGGCTGAAGCTGCCCGAATGTGCGACAGCTGAATGTACAAATTGTCGCGGTCGATGATGGCATTCTCCGAGTCGGCATTCAAGAGCCAGTCGGGATGTTTCCCCACGTACTGGTCCAGTGGTTTTTCTTTGAGCATAACGATGGCATGTGCTTCCGATCCGTTTCGGCCAGCACGTCCCAACTGTTGCCAAAAACTTGCACGGGTTCCGGGAAATCCACCCATGACCACAGCATCAAGGCTTCCTATATCAATTCCCAATTCAAGTGCATTGGTCGATACTACTCCCAGCAAGGCTCCGTCCACCAAATCTTTCTCAATTTTGGCCCGTTCATTTGGCGTATATCCACCCCGGTATGCCGATATTTTATCCGATAAATCGACGCCGTATTCCATGGGGTCGGAAGCCAGCACATCACGACTTTCTTTGGTGACGATTTCTGTTTCGCGACGCGATTGGCAAAAGGTAATCGATCGTACCCCGGATAATACCAACAAGGGAAGGATCACTTTCTGTTCTTCTGTCACTGCTTTTTTGCGCTTGGCCCCTTCTAAATATTCCGGTTGATAGAAATGAATGTGCTTAGCCGGAGAAGGCGATCCATCCTGCTCAATCCTCTCAAAAGAAGTGTGGCAAATATTTTCGGCCAATTCCAGTGGATTGGCAATCGTTGCAGAACTGCAAAGGAATCGGGGTTTGTTTCCGTGGTAATCACAAATTCGTAATAGCCGTCTGAAAACATTCGAAACATGTGATCCGAATGCTCCACGATAGGCATGCAATTCATCAATGACAATGGTGTCGAGGTTAGCAAACAGGTGAGGAAAACCGTACTTGTTATGGTTGGGTAGGAAACTGGCGTTAATCATATCCGGATTGGTGAGTATGATGTTGGCCTGCTCCCGAATTCGGCTTCGTTCATTGGGGGTGGTATCGCCATCGTAAATTCCTGCCTGAATTCGGTTTTCACCAAAGAAAGCCACAAACTCCTTTATTTTTCGATACTGATCCTTGGTCAGGGCTTTGGTCGGGTAAATGAACAGCGCCCTGCGTGAAGGATTCTCCAAAATTCGTTGCACCACGGGAAGATAAAACGCCAGGGACTTACCACTGGCTGTTCCTGTGGTAATAATGACACTTTTCCCAGAATGTGCTTTCTCAAACATCTCGGCTTGATGAGCATAGAGTTTTTCGTATCCATTTTGTTTCATCCAAAGTTGTAACTCAGGATGTAAATTTTTGGGAGGATCGACAAAAATAGCTGCACGTGCCTTTAAACTACGTGTTGCGATAATTCGCTCATCATGTTTCATCAAAATTCGGGATACTGCCTGACTCATTGCTTAATCTTTTTTTCGATCAGCAAAGATAGGGTTTTATCATTCCTTTTTATGTTTAGACAGACTGCCGTTAGGGACAATTCCGGCCAGCAGGGTGTCCTGCCACTTCCTCATAAAAAACGAGGTGCTAAAATCGAATTTAACGCCTCGTTATCAGAATTTTGCCAATTGCAACTTCTATTTTCTTATCACAATCTTTAACAATTCACACTTTAATGTATCACTATGCGTCTTGATTCTCCACTGCCATCTTGCTTACGAAGTATATAAATTCCATTGGGTAAGTCGCGTGACAAGTTGGAAATGTTGCCATTGCTGATTTCAACAATTTTCCAGCTGATGCCCATAATAGAGAACACCTCATAAACACCATCGAACTTGGCAATTTTCATATTATCAACACCTAATGGTTCTGTCCTGAAGGTTACTTTGTCGATATTGCAACCTGCTTTCTCGATAGCTAATCGTAGCTGGTACGTTCCTGCAGGCAATGCCACTGTTGTTTCGCCCGTAACTTGGGTGTAAGTATCCCAGCTGGCGGTTTTGGGTACCTGAATTACACCAGTAATGTTAGTGTCGCCCATGTAAATGCTGAAAGCAGAACCTGTTGATCCCGCAGAAACATCTGCAGTCCAATAATAAACCTGATCGGTTTCTACGGTAACCGTGTAAAGCGTCCATTCGCCCACAGCAGTGTATCCAATAACTCTGCCCCCATTTCCTTTGACTATGTCCACGCCACAATCGGTGCGGAAATCGGCATTACCTTCGTTTTTACTGTCGGTATCCTTATAGGCAGTTCCCTCAGCACCTTTGTCGAACATTTCAACCTGCATTACACCTGGTATGGCAATTGGCTTGCTACCATATGGTGTAGTAAGTATCTCATTTCCTGTTGATTTTGCAAAAGTAATCTTATCGATATTGCAATATGCACCCTCGATCACCAAACGTAAGGTGTATGTTCCTACCGGCATTGCTACCTTTGTGCGGCCTTTAACTTCGGTATATACCGACCAATCGCCGGATGCAGTTTGTGGCACAGGAACATTGCCGGTAAGGTCAGTATCGCCCATATAGATTCTGATTGACGAACCGCTCGTGCCCGATGCAACCTTAGCCGTCCAAACCATCAACTGCTCCTCTTCTACTTTTACCGTATATTCCAACCACTCTCCACCAGAAGTCCAACCAATAAAATATTCGTTATTGGCATTGCTACCAATATCAACACCGCAATCGAGCCGATATTCTCCTCCTTCATTCTTATCGTCGGAATCGCTATAAGCCACGCCATTTGCCCCGTTGTTGAAATCTTCAGCTTCAAGTATTCCAGGCAAGGCTATTGGCTCTGCTTTGAATGGTGTGCTTGGTTCGTAAGCCTTAATCATGCAACTTTTCTCGAAAATTATACTGTCGGCACTATTCAACACTTTCAGTGTAAAGGTATAGTTATCAGCAACGGTAGGTGTCCACTTCAGTTCAAGCGAAGGTTCTGTACTTTTACTCAACAGGGAATCATTCACGTAAATCAAGATTTCCGCAATGCTGTCGTTCTCACTGTAAGCCTTTGCCTTAATTGTGGCTTCGGAATTGATTTCAAGCAGGTTTGCCGATGCCGTGATGTAGGCATATTCGCCAACGTTCATTAACGGACTCTTTGCGTTTATTGCAACATCTGTGAGCATATATTCACGAAGCCATTTCAAGGCGGGACGTTCAACGCCATTTTTGATCAAACCCGAATAGTCAACCCAAGTAGAGCCGTAGATGTATCCCCAAAAAGTTATTCCTATCACATAATCAGCTTCCCACATAATTGGGATTTGCTCCTTGAAACGTGTCAATTGAAGCTGATCATCTTGCAAATTGATGTCGTATTCAGAAATAACAATAGGAAGCCCTGTTTGATTGTGAATTTTTTCCAGAACCGTTTTGAAATTGGCACCCGACATATCGTTTAGGTCGTGCGACTGGCACCCCGCGGCATCAATAGGAGCACCGGCGGCCTTTACTTTTTTCAGCAAATCAATAAAAGCATCGGTATTCCACTGGAATGTATTGAAGTCGTTGTAAATAAGCACTGCTTTAGGCCAACGCTCACGGGCCATTATAAATGCTTTCACAATCCAATCGTATCCCGATGCGCCATCGCCTCCCAGAGCGTTTTTGTATGGTGCCGGAGCATGCCCGGGAAGTGCTTCGTTCACAACATCGATGTAATCCAAATCGGGATAGCGCTCGGCAGCAGCATCAAACCATTCCGTAATTTCATCTAATTGCTCTTTTTGAGAAAGACCATCCATCCAACCAGGATATTGTGCTCCCCAAATAAGGGTATGAAACTTAAAAGGAAAATTGTGATCCTTGCAATACTGATATTCCTTGTCGACTGCTGCCCAATTGTAAACATCACGGGTTCCTTCTACCGATGCCCATTTTGTTTCATTTTCAGGAGTCAGCTGATTCCAATAATTACTGAAATCACTTCTGACAGAATAAGCAGTGGTAATGTTGCCCAGAAATTTATTCGGATTTTTCGATAGTTGGGCATAACTATAAATACTGCCCAATACTAGCAACGATAATAAAAGTGTTGCTTTAATTTTCATAGTAGTTTGAATATTTAATTAGAAATTGAATGTTTGGTTATCTCACAAAGATGCGGGTAATATTACAATAATTCGTTGGGTTTACCTCCCTTCTGAATTGTATATTTTGGTCCAATGAACAGATACTAGGATAAAGTGGTGAGTTTTGCACGGTAGCTTTCCAATTGCCCCCCCAACCCCTTTCGGCAAGCTCAAGGAACACCTAAAGGGGGCTCTAACCGTTGTGTCTATTTGTATTTATCACTCATTTATTAATGAATTTTAATGCTCAATTCTTTCAAATTTGGTAGTTCTCTACTCCCCCTTTAGGGGGTTGGGGGGTTATTCATACCGCAACGCCTCCACCGGATTCCTCATAGCTGCTTTCCAACTTTGAAAGCTCACCGTTAACAATGCAATTCCCAAAGCCAGCAAACCTGCCAGTGCAAAAATCCACCAACTCAGTTCGGTTTTGTAGGCAAAGTTTTCGAGCCATTTGTGCATGGTATAGTAGGCAAGGGGAGTGGCAATTACAAAAGCAATTACAACCCAGCGCACAAAACGAAGGTTTAGTAATGCCAGTATTTCAGAAATGCTTGCTCCGTTCACTTTGCGGATGCCAATTTCTTTAGTTCGTTGCTGCGAAATAAATAATGCCAATGCACTAATTCCTATTATGCTAAGCAGTATACCAATGCTTGAAAATGCAATAAGAATGCGGCTAAGAATAGTTTCTGCCTTATATTGCTGAGCTATTTTCTCATCTATAAAGAAGTAATCCATTTTCTGGTTGGGGTAATTTTCGTCCCATACTGTTTTAATGGCCTCCATGCCAGCATGCAAACTCCCCTCGCCTAAGCGGATATGAGCAAAACGTGCACGGTTTCTTGATTCATTCAACAAAAAAACAAAATCACCTATGTTTTCATGTACCGAGTTGTAATTAAAGTCTTCGGCTACTCCAATAAAGTTTATTTTGGTTTGATCAGATTCCAGAGGCTGGGTTTCCTGAAAGGCTTTTAAAGCTCCCATGCTTCCGTGTTTTTCCATTAAACGTTTGTACAGATGGTTGTTTATTACCATTCCCCTAACAGGATAGGCAGAAGGTATAATCCAATTTTCAATCAACTTAATATTCATGGTTTTAAGGTAATCGTAGTTGGCAAAAACTAACTCTGCGCTTCCTTCAATACCTAAACCTTCAAGTGACAATCGTTGTGTCGGATATCCAAAGTACTGTCTAGTAAATCCAACCGATTCAACCGATGATTGTTTTTTCAGTTCGCGCGCAAAAACTGCTGGATCTTTTGAAAAGTCTTTTAATTCCAGAACAACTATATTTTCCTTATTAAAGCCTAAGGGTTTATTTAGTACAAAGTCAATTTGTTTGTTTACCAGAAAAGTTCCTGATATTAATACAATTACAATCGCAACCTGCCCTACCAGAAGGCTTTTTAGCACAGAACTGCCCGAAAAATTATTCCGTTGGGCAAGAATATCAATGGTGGAATTTCTATTCAGAAAAAATACAGCAACAAAAAGGGCTGTTACTGTTAAGCACACACCAATAACTGCCAAGATACTCCAGTAAATAGCTGGTTCGTTGTAAAATATTTGAAACGCTATATCGAACAATTGGTTAACAAAGGGTTTTACACCCTGAATAAATAACAAGGAAATACCAATTGCCAACACACAAACAATCAAAACTTCGGTTAATACCTGCCTAATAATTTGCCACTGGTTAGCCCCAATGAACTTTTTTAAGCCCAATTCTTTTGAACGTTTAATGAGCTTGGCTATGGTGAGGTTGGTGAAATTTAACAAGGAAACCAGCAAAATAACAAAAGATATAATGATAAACAGTGAAATGTTTATTTTGCTCGAACTTTCGCATAACTCGAAACGGAAATCCGATTTCAGGTGGATGTTGTCCATTGGGAACAATGAAAAATCGAATTCTTTAGGTCCACCTTCCTGTTTTAAAGAACTTTCATCCCAAAAAGCGGTTAACTTTTTCGCAACCAATTCCGGAGATGCACCTTTCTGAAGTTTAAAGTAATGGTAAAAATATTGAACTTTGAGATTGGGAAAAATTTCAAAATCCTTTCGTAAGCTGCCCTTTTGTGAAAATAGCAATTCGTATCTAAAATGTGTTTTGGGGTGGGTATTTTTTACAATTCCACGAACTTCATAATCGCCAATATCTTGTTTATACTGATCGGCTTCAAATTTGATGATTTGTCCCACGGGATTTAGGTCTCCAAAGTGTTCTCGAGCAAAATCTTCTGAAATAAATACGGTATTTGGTTGCTCCAATTCCGATAGCTTGCCTACTTTGGCTTTGACGTCAAACATTTCAATAAAAGCCTCATCAACTGCCAAAATATCGTTTTGCTGAAACGAGTTGTTTACAATTTTTATGGTTCCTACAGCGCAATGTACAAACTGGGTCGCCAGTTCAACCTCGGGAATTTCAGATGATGCGGAATGAACGATACCCAAACTACGTGCCCATTTGCTGGGATTGCCCTTGGCAGTCGAGCTGATTCGGTAAATATTTTCGTGTCCCGTAATATGCTTATCGAAACTTTTTTCGTTTGAAACGTGGATAAATAAAACAAGAAATGAAGTAATACCAATTACCAAACCAAAGACATTAATTAGCAAGAAAGTTTTGTCTTTTAAAAGTCGGCGAATGGTTATTTTTAAGTTGTACATAGCTTAATTTGATTTTTAAAAACCCCTAAATCCCCTAAAGGGGACTTTTACATTCTACTAATTTGGTTATAATCGTTCATTTTACATCACTTTTCAATGCTCAAATCTTTCAAATTTGGTAGTTCCTTAAGTCCCCTTTAGGGGATTTAGGGGTGATTTATTACTCATATCTCAACGCCTCCACCGGATTCCTTGTCGCAGCTTTCCAACTGTGCCAACTCACGGTTAATAATGCAATTCCCAACGCCATCAAACCTGCCAGAGCAAAAATCCACCAACTGAGTGTGGTTCTGTATGTGAAACCTTCAAGCCATTTGCTCATAGCGTAATATGAAACCGGAACTGCAACAACAAATGCAACGACCACCCATTTTACAAAGTCTTTGTTTAGCATGGTTAATATCTCAGATATTTTGGCTCCATTCACTTTGCGGATACCTATTTCTTTTTGTTTTTGGATTGCAGCATATGATACCAAACCCAACAATCCGAAACAAGAAATCATGATTGCGAAAATTGTAAATACACCAATTACTTTTGCCAAACGTTCTTCCGATTTGTATTGCGCATTGAAGGATTGGTCGAGGAAAAAATATTCAAATGAAGTCTCTTTGTTGAAATTTCCCCATTGAGATTTTATCGAATTTATGAGTGCAGGCAAATCTCTTGTTTGTATTTTTAATGATAAGTATCGACTTGTATTTCTATATTTTATAATCAAAGGCTTCGATTTATCACGCAGGGATCTCATGTGAAAATCTTGCATGATGCCTATAACTTTAAACTCTTGTTGGTAGTTATAATCATAAATGTATTTTTCATTAGAATCGCTCCATCCCAGAAGTCTCGCCGCTTCTTCATTTATTATTGCATTATTTTTTTCAGAGGCCTCATTATCGGTAAAAAAACGGCCTTCTTTCAACTGAACTTTTAGTGTTTTTTGAAAATCACCATCAACGTTCATTCTGTTTAATGAATGGGTCTTATCACTCCCTTTTTCACTAAATATGTTACCGGCATTATCTTCTACAGACGGCACTAAAGATGAATATGATGCCGATAGCACGGAAGGGTTTTTAAGAATTTCCAGTTTATAACTGTTTCGATTGTTCTTTAAGTAATCCATTTTGTCAATAACCAATACATTCTCTTTTTCGAATCCGGGATTTAGTTTTTGCATAAAATCAATTTGCCGGCGTATAATAAGCGTACAAAACACCAAACTTATAAATACAACAAATTGCAGTGTTACTAATCCACCTCTGGTTAACGATTTTGAATTCCCTTCATTAAATTTCCTTTTTATTACATCAACCGGTTTATATGCAGTAATGAGAAACGCCGGATAAATGCCTGCTAAAATTGTGATAATAAGCGGTGTGAAAATAATGGTTAATAATGTAAACGGATTTAGAAGAAACGCAGGCTTAATTACCATTTCTGAAAAATTGTTCAGAAAGGGAAGAATAAGCAAAAGAATAATAATTGAGATAATAAGAGCAATCACGGTGTGAATAAAAATCTCAATTAGAATTTGTAAAATGATTGACTTGCGCTTTGACCCAAGTATTTTTTTTACACCAGTCTCTTTTGCCCTTAATGGTGCTCTTGAAGTGGTTAGATTAACAAAATTAAAACCGGCGATAAACAATATTAATAATCCGGTTATACCGAAAATAATAAGAAAACGCATATTTCCATAAGTAGAAATATTTTCAGAATAGGTCGAATTTAAATGTATATCCTTTAAAGGTTGAAGTTTATGAATGAAAAAATTACCCTGACTTTCAAATTCTGACAGAGAAATACCCATTTCTTTTTTTATCATTGCATCTTCATACTTTCTTATTGATGCATCAAACTTTGCTTCAAATTCTTCAATATTAACGCCTTTTTTTGTAACAATATATGTATAGGTATTATTAAAAGCTCCCCAGTTATCAACGCGTCTACTTTCGGCTAAAGTACAGAACGACGCATATATATTGCTTTGCAAACTTGAGTTTTCCGGAATTTTATCGAGAATGCCGGTTACCACATATGGCACTTTATCAGTAGTCAATAAAATTGATTTTCCTATTGGATTTTCATCTCCAAAATATTTAAGAGCCACCTCTTTCCCCAAAACAATTGAATTGGATTCCCTCAAGGCTGTTTTAGGATTTCCCTCAAGTAATTTAAAATCAAATACATCAAGCAATTCAGCGTCGGCATAACATATTTCACTTTCTACAAATATTTTCTCTTTGAAGCGGGTGATTATTTCAGATAAAGGATATAATCTTACAGCCTCTTCTATTTCCGGGAAGTCGTTTTTAGCAGCTGCAGCCAAAGGAGTTTCTGACCTTGGAATGAGAAGGGACGTTTCTCCCAATTTTATATGAGCAACACAACGATATATCCGATCTGCTTTTGAATGAAAGCTATCGTAACTAAGTTCATGGAAAGTATAAGTAATGATGTACAGAAATGCAACGAGCCCCAGAGCCAGTCCTCCAATATTTAAAAAAGAATGAAACTTATCTTTTCGCAAACGATAAATAGCCGTTTTAAAAAAAAGTTTTATCATGGTTGCTTTTATTTAGTTTGTTTAATCTTGTACATATTAGCGATGTGTGGCAAATGCTTATCTGCACTTTTTTCCTCCAAAATGTACAAGACAATAAATATTAATACTGCCAGGCTATACTGTAAAACGATTTTGTAAAATCTGATTTTTAATTTTTACGCTTGTTCTATAGTAAATGTTTTTTCAATAACAATGCCTCTTTTGTAAGTTTCAGTTGATTAGCTCGTTGCGTTATTGACTCGATTTGTTTTTGTCAAAATTATTGACATTGAGTGTATGAATATTTGTCAGAGAAGCTGTTTGTGCCTAAGGTCTACATCACGGGCAATCGGGATTTCGTTACTCGTATCTGAGTGTCTCAACCGGATTCCTTGTCGCCGCTTTCCAACTGTGCCAGCTCACCGTTAACAATGCTATGCCCAGTGCCAGCAAACCGGCCAAAGCAAAGATCCACCAGCTCAGTTCCGTTTTGTAAGCAAAGTTTTCGAGCCATTTATGCATGGCTAAGTAGGCGAGGGGTGTTGCTATTACAAAAGCAATTGCTACCCATTTAATAAAGTCCTTATTGAGCAAGGTTAATATTTCCGATATTTTAGCTCCGTTTACTTTGCGAATTCCTATTTCTTTGGTACGGGTATAACTTAATAATAAAATCTGCCCCAAAATGCCCATGCAGGTTAACACAATAGCAATCAGTGAAAAGAAAGAAATTGACTTTGCCACCCTTTCCTCTTTTTCGTACAGCGACTGAAACTGTTGGTCGTAAAAGGTAAAAAACATGGGTTCGTGTGGAAGAATTTGTTTCCAAACCTTTTCTATAGCTGCTAACTGCAGATTTAAACTTCCGGGATTCAAACGTACGGATAAGGTGTTAAAACTGGTATTGGGCTCATACAATAAAGCAACCGGTTCTATTCCGGAGTGCAGTGACTTTACATTAAAATCCCGAACAATGCCAACCACCTCGAATCCATCCTTGTTGCCATTTTTGTAGGTCTTATTTTCAAAAGACTCCCATTCAAATTTTTTAATGGCCTCCTGGTTCATCAGGCAAACTTTGTTTTCATCTCCCGAATGAAACTCCCGTCCATCCAACAAAGTCATACCCATCGTTTTCAGATAATCGTCCGAAACCTGAATGCATTTCAATGAAAATTGCTTCTCTCCGTTTCCACTTCCCATACTCAATTTAACATGTCCCGGATAACCATCGCTAAGTGCACAACCTGCAACAAATGGTAATTTGCCAATTTCGTCTTTTAAGGTTGATGGAGATTCGTAGAAGTAAGGGAGGTCGAAACGAACAAGATGTTCTTCATTAAAACCAAGGTCGTGGTGTTTAACGTAATTGAGTTGTTTGAAAATGAAGAAGACCACAGTAATCAGTGCGATTGATGCGGTCAATTGAAAAGTTAGCATGACTTGTTTCCCAATTTGTTTTCCGGTGCGCTTGCGGCTTGCGGCTAAGAAATCGGTAATTTTAAATTTCGAAAGCACATAAAATGGAGCAAGGCTGTTGAGCAACACGACCAGCAATACAATTCCAATAAACAGAGAAATAGCCAAAGTCGAATTAACATCGGACAAGTGAATGCTTCTGCCAAATAAAATATTGGAATAAGGAAGTAGCAAAGTAGTAATTCCCAGTGCCAAAATAACTGAAATCGTTATTCCCAGTGAAACTTCAACCAGCGAACCCAAAAAAAGATTTGCTGTATTTGCACCATTGGTTTTATTAATCCCAATTTCTTTCAGCTTGCTGTATTGTTTAGTTACGGTAAAATTCAAATAATTGATACTTGACAAAAGCACGATCAATACCCCAATAATCAGAAATACCGATAACATTTTAGAATTTCCTTTGGCATGTGCATCTTTTAAGGGAAGTGTTGAAAGGTAGATGTCATTCAGATTTTGCAGTGCCAGATTTTCGGTATTTAAATTAAGGCGATGAATGGATTGATTGATTTTATCCACCAGCTGATTTACATCTGTCGATTGGTTTAACAATACAAAATGTGGTGTAGTGAACCAGCACTTGCCATTGTTGCACGATTGAGACAAACGATTGTCTTCGTTGGCGGTGTTTAAAATGGCCTCAGCTTTGAAGCTTGCAGAAGCTGGTAGATCTTTTACTACTGCAGAAATGGTTCCTTCAAACCAATCGGATTGCAAAGTTCGCCCTAGCGGATTAATGGTGCCGTACATCTTTTTGGCTGCCGATTCTGTTAAGACTATCGAATTATCGTTTGAAAAAGCTTGCTCAGAAAGGCTGGCAATTACTTCAAGCGTGAACATATCGAAGAAGTCATTTGTGGTCGCTATGATTTGATCAAGTTGTGCATTAAGGTCCAATTCAGCATCTTTAACCGTGATGTCAAAACCTCCCATGTATTCCATGGGGCACGAAAGTTCAATTTCAGGAAATTCCTCAGCAAGGATAGGGTACAAGTCATAGTCGAGGTTAACCGAATTCTGTTTTGTATCGTAAATTCGATAGATGTTCCCGGAGTGATTAAAAACCCTATTTACCCGATGCTCCGACAGATAGAACAAACCAATTAGGATAAAGGCGGTAAAACCAACGGCAAATCCACCAATGATCAGGGCTCCATTTACTTTGTCTTTTAACAAATTCCGAAAAGCGAGTTTAATTTTGAATCGTAGCATGTTTATTCATTTAAATATTATTCATACCTGAGAGCTTCAACCGGATTTCTTGTAGCCGCCTTCCAGCTTTGCCAGCTCACCGTTAGCAATGCAATTCCCAACGCCATCAAACCTGCCAAAGCAAAAATCCACCAGCTGAGTTCGGTTTTGTAGGCAAAATTTTCGAGCCAAAGATGCATAGCATAATAAGCGACGGGTGTAGCAATTACAAAAGCAATAACTACCCATTTTACAAAGTCTTTGTTGAGCATGGTTAGTATTTCAGAGATTTTTGCGCCGTTTACTTTGCGGATACCAATTTCTTTTACACGCTGTTGGGAAACCAACAACGAAATTCCCAGTAAGCCCATTGAACAAATGAAGATGGCTATGAAAGTAAAAATGCTAAGCAGTCGGGTTTGAAGTAGCTCGGTTTTGTAAACTTTACGATACATGGCATCAACGGATTCATAACTGAAAGGATAGGCAGGAAACATTTCGGACCAAACACTTTGAATGCTTTTAAGTGCTGGTTCTCGCATGCCCGGTTTGTAGGCAAGCACAAAGTTGATCAGCCATAATTTGTCGCGTTTGAACATGACCAGAGGCCCAACTTTCTTTTTCATGCTCGAAAGGTGGAAATCCTGTACCACGCCAACTATTTTGCCATTGGGAATATTCATTCCTTCTACCGGCGAAATCAGTTTGAAACTTTTTCCAATGGCTTCATCGGGCTTCCTGAAATTCAATTGATGCAAGGCTGTTTCATTGATGATGTACTCGCCGGAACCTTCATTGTCGGCATTGGTTTTTTTGAAATTTCTGCCACTTAAAAATTGAAGTTTAAAAATTGAAGGAAATGAATAGTCGCATGGAAATACGCCGATGGCATTGTTTTGCTTTTCATCCGATGCATCAAAGCCCTCCATTTCAAAGTGAAAAATGTCGTTGGCCTCTCCGCCAGGTGGCTCCATTATGGCCGATACAGATTCAATGGTATTGTATTTAAGCAACTCTGCTTTAAAAACCTCAAATTTTTGCTGAACGCTGGCATGTACCGACTCGAAACAGATGATGTTATTTTCCTTCACGCCCATTGAATGGTCTAATGCATAGTTGGTTTGGCGCGAAATTACCATCACCGAAACAATTAAGGCAATTGCTAAAGTAAATTGAGTTACAATAATTCCTTTACTTACAAAAATGCTGTCCTTATTGAGCAAGTTGCTGCTGGTTTTGTGATAGAATTTTCTGAAGTTTTGTTTCCATACAGGTTGAAGTCCTGCAAAAATTCCCAAAACCGAAAATATCAATAGAACCGAGCAAATCAATCCAACATTACCTTCAAGCAAATTAATGTTGAAATGCTTGATGATGAAAAGTTTGGTTGGCAGAACGAAAACGAAAGTTAATACTAAAGAAAGTATCACAATTAAAAGACTTTCGATGAAAAAATAGTTCAGATTCGTGTTCCTCGATGAGCCCAAAATACGGTTGATCGCTATGAATTTCTGATTGAAACCGGCCATGCCGAGGTTCAAACTGGCATAATTGCTCATGGAAATCAGCAAAAGAACCAATGCCGCAACGGCCATTATAAAAATGTTGGTCATGTTTCCGTTGGCTTCAATTTCGCGCAATTTGTCGGAGTGGAGGTGAATGTCTGTAATTTTCTGTAAGTGAGCTTCTATTTTGATTTTATCAACTGGTTGATTTGTAATCGAAGCTAAAAACTCATCATATTTTGAGGTGATGTTTTCAGGGGTGGAATGATCTTTCAGCAATAAATACGACCATGCCCACCAACTTATGGTACCACTTTCGGGTGTTGTAATTAAATCGGGGTGAAAATGGCTGTTTTGCGGAAAATCTTTCATAACCCCTTTGATGGTGAAGGTGGAGGCAGTGCCATAAAACTGACCGGCAGGAAGTGTTAAAACCTGTCCAACAGGATCGGCATTTCCAAATAGTTTTTGGGCAAACGAAGCGGATACCACCATCGATCCCGGAGCGTTAAGAACGGTTTGTTGATCACCAATCAATAATTGGGCATTGAACAAATTGAAAAAAGTACTGTCGCACACAAATGCCTCGTTAATGGAATAGTACTTTTCGTTGTGCATCATTACACCACCTCTAATGGGCGCCAAACGTAAGTAACTCTCAATCTCAGGGAAATACCCGGCAAGATCCGGGATTTGTTCCGAGTTATAGATTCGTGCAAAATGAGCATTGTTAAACAACGCCGGATTGGTGGTAGTTATGCGGTATATTCTGTTCGCCTTTTGATGAAAAGAATCATAGCTTAATTCATTCTTCAGAAACAGAGTGATAAACAGGATTCCACTTAATCCAAGTGCCAATCCCATAACCTTTGTCAGATTAAGGAAGAGACGACCTTTAAGGTTTCGAATGACAAATTTTAGTAACATAATAATTACCCCCCACCCCCTAAAGGGGGCTTTTAATGTTTGCATGTTTGTTATTAATCCCAAAATTACCTGACGGTAATCTTGGATTCCAAAGAGGGGTGTTTACTGAGTACATTATTGTAATTTCCATCCATCTTAACTTCTTCATTAATGTTATATTTTCCAAATTTGGTAGTTTCCCAAGTCCCCTTTAGGGGATTTAGGGGTTATTCGCTCCCCCTTAGTTGGCAGGAAGTGTTGTGCTCTCATCACTTCGGATTAGTCCATCGGCAATGCGAATGATACGTTTCCCATATTTGGCAAATTCTTCATTATGCGTTACCTGAATGATGGTGATTTTCTCTTCCTGGTTCAGTTTTTTCAGTAGTTCCATAATCTGTTTTCCCTGGTCGGAATGCAGATTGCCGGTAGGTTCATCGGCCAGCAACAATTTTGGTCTTCCCACAATGGCACGGGCAATGCCTACCAATTGTTGTTGTCCACCTGAAAGTTGTGGTGGAAATAAATCTTTTTTGGCCACCATGTTAAATCGGTCGAGCATGTCGGCCACCATGGCTTTGCGTTCCTTGTTTTTAACACCTTTGTAAATGAGCGGAGTTTCAATGTTTTCATAAACAGTCATTTCTTCAATGAGGTGGAAAGCCTGAAAGATAAAACCTACATAATTGCGGTGGAATTCCACTTTCTTTTTCTCTTTTAATTCATGAGCTGGTTGATCAAGAAAAAAGTACTGACCTTCGTTGGGCTCATCGAGCATCCCAATAATGTTGAGCAAGGTAGATTTACCGGCTCCACTGGGGCCCATTATCGACACAAACTCCCCCTCTGCAATGTCGATGGAAACATCTTTCAAAACAAAAGTTCGTTGAAATTTATTGTCGTAATACTTGTAAAGGTTCTTCAGTTGTATCATAATATGTTGAATTTAAGTGTTTTTTTAGTTGTTGTATTTTGTTCTAATCAAATTTTCTTTTTTACTTTTACCATGAAATATTAAAATCATATTTTAGAATTTCATGGATAAATTGAATTTTTAATCATAGATAAATTAAAAACTGGGTTAACACTAATTGAATTATAAGATGATTATCAGGAGAATATTGGCTGACGTTCGTGATTCGTTGACTTTTTTTCCTGTTGTGGCCTTGGTTGGGCCTCGACAGGTTGGAAAAACGACATTGGCAAAATTGATCCTATCCAATTCGGTAAAACCAACCCTATATCTTGATTTGGAAATGCAGTCGGATCTGTTTAAGCTAAATGATGCTGAATTGTTTCTATCACAGCATTCAGATAAACTGATTGTAATTGACGAAGTTCAGAACAAAAAAGAACTTTTTCCTCTTTTACGTGCCCTGGTAGATCAAAATCGCGTACCCGCAAGGTTTTTGTTGCTAGGATCAGCATCACCCGAATTGATCCGACATTCTTCTGAATCGTTAGCCGGGCGCATTGCCTACCACCAATTGCATCCATTTGATCTGACCGAAATCCCCGATACCGTTTCACAAACCGATTTGTGGGTGAAAGGTGGTTTCCCGAACATGCTTTTTCTAAGCAAGGATGAATTGTCGCGCCGATGGATGGAAAACTTTATCAGTACTTATCTGAACCGTGATTTGTTGCAGCTGGGGTTGAATGCTTCGCCCAAGGTTATCCGCAACCTATGGACGATGATGGCCCATTTGAACGGACAACTGCTGAATGCGACAACTATCGGTAATTCGTTAGGGGTAACTACTCCAACAGTCAAACGGTACATCGATTTTCTGGAAGAAGCATTTTTGTTGAAAAGCCTTCATCCATTTCACTGGAATATCTCAAAAAGGCTTGTGAAAACGCCCAAGGTTTATCTTACCGATACCGGGATTTTGCACCATTTACTTGGAGTAACCAATTTTACCAGCTTGTCCGGAAATCCAATTTTGGGCAGTTCATGGGAATCATTCGTGTTCAATCAGGTTTCAGCTTTAAAGTCGAATTCCATTGAGCTGCATTTTTACCGTACTCACCAGGGTACTGAAGTTGATTTGGTATTTACCAGAGGTCTAACAGTAATTGCTACAGCAGAAATCAAATACTCCAATTCACCACACCTTACTAAAGGTAATTTTCAGGCTTTCGATGATTTGAATGCTCCAATGAACTATGTCATCACACCATCTTCTGATGATTATCTTTTCAAAGAACGTATCAGGATTTGCTCCCTGCAAGCTTTTATTTTTAAGTATTTGGGAAACTTACCCCCAACCCCCTTCGACTAGCTCAGGGAGCACCTAAAGGGGGCTATTACCGTTGTGTCCGTTTGTTCATATCGTTCATTTTTTTAATGTTTGCATAGTTCAACTCTTGCAAGTTTGGTAGTTCCCAGCCCCCCCCTCGGTGGCTGAGCCTGTCGAAGCCGGGGCTGGGGGGTGTTATTCATACCTCAATGCCTCCACCGGATTCCTGTTAGCCGCTTTCCATGCAAGTACCGAAACGGTTAATACTGCAATTCCCAGTATGGCCATACCGGATACAATAAAATAGATCCAGCTCAAATCAATTTTGTAGGCAAAATGGTCGAGCCACGTGCTCATGGCATAATAGGCCACCGGGCAAGCCACTACAAAAGCAATGGCGACCCATATGGCAAAGTCTTTGTTGATCATGATAATCACTTCCATGATGGTTGCTCCATTCACTTTTCGGATTCCAATTTCCTTGTTTCTTTTTTCGAGGTAGAATACAATCAAACCATATAAACCCATGGTCGAAATGCCAATCGAAAGCAGGGTCAACCACAGGTAAAACTTGCTGAACCGGGCTTCCGATTCGTATTGTTTGTTGAATTGTTCGTTGGCAAATTCAAAGTCGATATTATCCTTTGGATAATGTTTTGCCCAAATTGCACGTAGGTTTTGAACGGCATTCTTCACATTTTTTGAATTCACCCTTATGGCAAAATATCCAAATTCGAAAGGATACACATTGTTCCAAACCATGGGGTAAATGGGTTTTTGAAGTCCTTCGTTGTGGTGATCGGCAACAACGCCTACGATACGCAATTCTTGTTCATTATTGTCTTTGTGAAAAACCCTTTTTCCAATTGCTTCTTCCGGTGTATTAAATCCTAGTAATTTGGAACTGGTTTCGTTGATAATTATTGAATTGTTATTGTCATCGGCATTGCGGCTAAATGTGTTTCCTGCCAGTAATCTAAGTTGATAGGTGTTGATGAACTGATATCCTGAACCATTCTCGAAGAACCGGCGGTCGGGCTCTACTCCCGAATTGGGATTGATGAGTTCGGTAAATCCGTAACGTGGTTCCAGTCCGGGCACAAATCCCATAAAGGTGGCGGCTTCAAAGTCGCTGTAAGTAAGTAGTTCATCTCTGAAACTTTCAAAACGCTGGCGTTTAGCACCGTCGGAATTGAGCGATGCCGGTCCGCTGCACACAATAACATCGTTCAGTTGCATTCCCAAATCCTTATTTTTCATAAAAGAAATTTGTTGATAGGCTATAATGGTGCATATCAGAAAGATGATGGACAAGGACATTTGCGCTATGATTAAGGTTTTTTTGAATTGACCTCTTTTTTTGATGTTTTGATTGGCCATAAATTTGAATTTGGTCAATTCAATTCCCTGATAAATGGAAGAGAACAAAACACCAACGACTACGGTGGCCAACAAAACGAGCAGGATGTAAGTGAAAGGCACATCGCCATGCCTTAAGGGTAAGTTGAAAGTGTGTGCAAAGCCCTTCAGAAAAACCACATAGATCATAAGGGAAAGCAAAATGGCCGAAACATTAAGCATTATGCTCTCCACCAACGATTGATGCCAGAGGTGCATATTGGTGCCGCCAATCAGTTTTCGCATGCTGATTTGAAGGGATCGCGACTGAGCGTGTGCCGTACTCAAATTCACGTAGTTAATCCAGGCAATGAACAAAGTGATGAAGGCAATGATAATCAGGTTAACCAGTGAAGAATAATTGGTGGTTGCACCCATTTCACCGTCGATGCCACTGATAAAATGCAAATCGCTCAGTGCTTGAAGGGTGAATGATCCCACCCGGTCGTCTTCCTTTAAAAAGGTCATGTATTTGTCGGCAAAGTTGTTGATGGTGGATTCGGCCTGTTCTTTTGAACTGCCATCTTTCAGTCGTACGTAATTCCACCAACTGTTCCAGGTCCAGTTGCCATCACGGGGAACAAAACCCATTTCTTCCCAGGTTTTCACCGAAACAAAATAGTTGGCGGTAAGGTGAGTATTGTCTGGCAACCTCTTAAAAATACCGGTAATTTCAATGGGCATTCCTTCGTTCACCATCATGATTTTTCCAATGGGATCCTCATTACCGAATAAAGCTTTTGCATGTACATTGGAAATGATGCCTTTATATCCTGCCGAATAGTCGGCAATTCCTTTAAGCATATCAAGAGGGAAAACCCTTTCAAAACCCTCTGAAACCCAAAGAATATCCTGATTGGTCAAACTCGTTTCTTTGTACAGGGTCAGGCACTTTTCGAAGTAGGCATTGGCACTGGCTTCCACTTCCGGAACATCGGACTTTGCTGCAAGGAAAAGCCTTGGAGGCGTTTTTGCTCCATTGTAAATGAGTTCTTCACCCTTCATGACCTTGTGGTTCACCCGGTATACATTTTCGTATTTTGGAATGAACTTATCGTACGAAAACTCAAACAACAAATAATGAACAGTAAACAAAAAAGAGGCAATGCCTATGACCAGCCCAGCCAGGTTAATGATGCTGATGTTCTTGTTCTTAATTAAACTTCGGTAAGCGGAAAGAAAAATTATTTTAAACATAGAGTGGATAAATCAATGGGTATTCGCTGGTTTATTGCTTAAATGATTAGAGTTGGTTGGCTACCTCTGTCACCAGTTGGCCGTCGAACAGGTTAATGATTTTATGGGCAAAACCGGCATCGTGCATGGAGTGGGTCACCATTACTATGGTAGTACCTTCCCGGTTCAATTCGGTTAACAGGTTCATTACTTCCAAACCATTTTTTGAATCGAGATTTCCGGTTGGTTCATCGGCCAATATTAGCTTGGGATTGGCTACAACGGCACGGGCAATGGCCACACGTTGTTGCTGACCTCCTGAAAGTTGCTGGGGAAAGTGTTTGGCACGGTGGGCAATTTTCATGCGCTCCAGTACTTTGGTCACCATCTCTTTGCGTTCGCTCGCTTTCAGTTTCAAGTAGATGAGCGGAAGTTCAACATTCTCATAAACGTTGAGTTCGTCAATTAGGTTAAAACTTTGGAATACAAATCCAATGTTACCTTTTCGAAGTTGGGTACGGTGGCGTTCTTTCAACTGACCAACCTCATTCCCGTCGAAGAAATATTTTCCTTCACTTGGATTGTCCAGTAAGCCAATGATGTTCATTAATGTTGATTTTCCGCAACCCGATGGCCCCATTATGGCCACAAATTCGCCTGTTTCAACTTGAAAACTCACATCGTTCAGAGCAAGCGTTTCGATCTCCTCTGTCCGGAATACTTTGGTCAAATTTTCTGTTCTTATCATGATTAAAGTTTTTGCTAAGAGCTAAGGGCAAAGAGCGCAGGGGTTCCCTGGTGAACTTTTTTCCTACTCGTTATTGATTAGTTTCTTTCTGAAATTTGTTATTCTTCGGCTCATGGAATCAAGTTTGTTTAATTGTTCAGTTAGTTCTTCCTGTTTGATGTATTTTCTATTGAATGCTACACATGAAAGGTTTGCTGTTTCAAAGACTGAACGTCGTGCAATATTTAAAAAGTTGGCAAAGTCTTTATCTGAAAAGGAGCCTGAGCCTTCAGCAATGTTATTGGATATGCTTAATGATGCAGCTCTCATTTGTTCCGCAAAGCGAAAACTTTTCGATGCTTCAATTTTATCAGCCAAATCATAAAATTCATCGTTTAATGCGATGGCATCTTTCCAAATGTCCAAATTCATAAATCGAAAATTCATCTTAATAAAGTTTTAAGAATTAATATTTTAGTTAACACCCAACTTTTAAAATTTCATCCCCTTCTACACTTTGCCCTTTGCCCTTTGCCCTTCGCCCTTCGCTACTTCAGCTCCACCACATCGTTCTCCCCAAACAAATCGTAAGAGCTGGTGATCACTTGTTCGCCTGGCTCCAAACCTTCCAGCACTTCATAGTAAATCGGGTTCTGACGACCAATTCTGATGTTGCGTTTGGTGGCCTTTGACCCCGTTGCATCCAGTACATAAACCCACTGTCCTCCGGTGCTTTGAAAGAATCCTCCGCGAGGAAGCAGAATGGCTTCAATGGGCTGTCCCAACTCCAGTTTAATGTGATACGTTTGACCTGTACGAAGGTTGTCGGGCTGCTCGCCATCGAAATTCAAATCCACTTGAAAACGTCCGTCGCGCACTTCGGGATATACTTTTTTGGTCTGCAGTGCAAATGTTTTGTCTTGTCGCTCAAATGACGCTTCCAGTCCACGGCGCACGCGGTCAATGTAGTGTTCGTCTACTTCAGCCGCCACTTTAAAGTCATCCAGAATTTGAAGTTGCCCAATGCGTTCTCCGCGGTTTATCGACTGTCCAATTTCAATATCAAGTGTTCCCAGTTGGCCATCGGCCGGGGCTTTAATGTTGAGGTTTTCCAGTCGCTGGCGCACCATGGACAAATTTTGCTGCATGTTTTTTAAACTGTTGTTCATCTGTATTTTTTGATTCTCGCGGAAAATTGAATCTTGCATCATGCGTTCGTAGCGAAGTTCACGGTCTTTTTGGGCCAATTCAAAGTTGTCTTTCGATACAAGATACTCTTCTCTGGAGATAAAACCTTTCTCAAACAAGGATTGATTTTGCTCGTAGTTTCGTTTCAGTTTGATGATTTCGTAATCGATATTCAACAGTTGTTGCTTGTTGCTGATTTTTTGTTGCTCCATGTTAATCAGTGTGTTGCGTAGTTCGTTTCCCTGATAGGCCAATTGCGATTCCGTGTTCAAGATTTGTAGGTTCAGGTCGTTGTTTTTCAAGCGGACTATTACGTCGCCTTTATGCACCAATTCGCCCTCTTCAATCACTTTTTCCAACACTTTTCCGCCCTCTTCAACATCGAGGAAAATGGTGGTGTTGGGTTCAACCGTCCCGATAATCGAGACGTAATCTTTAAAGTCTCCTTGCGCAACACTTGAAATGGTCAACTTATCGCGCTCGGCCCGATAAGTTGATGTGCCTGCTGTCGAAATCAATTTAAAAATCAGAAAACCAATGATTAATGCCCCGACGATCATGCCGTAGTGCTTTGGTCTCAGTCCTTTTTTCTTTTCTATTTTACGATCCATTCCCATAATGTATGTCTCTTTATTATTTTCAATTTTATTAGTCGGGCTTAACGGTCTTCGGCTTTTAGCTGCCTCTCCAATCCTTTTTTTCACTACTCGTGACGGGGGCTTCCTGCGGTCGCCCTGCCACTCATGTTCAAAACAAGGATTGGTTTCGGCAGGCTATCCGCCTGCGCCCTGCCCGTTGGCGCTACCTTTTCTATTGTGCTCTTCCTGCTCTGATGTTATTCTTTTCATTATCGATTTAAACCTGCAACCAGTATCCCACCTTCGTTAAAACTACGGCGGGCAGGCCAGTAACCCCGTCCGACCTTGTCATCCGGGCGGGCAGTATCTCAATTCTCATTGTCTCCCTTCTCAAAGTCGCAATTCCCCATATACAGTTCTATTATTTTTTCCTGTACGATCCAACTGTATTTAGCTCCAAGTACATTAGAGTTGGCTTGTGTCAATTGGTTCTGCGCTGTGATGAAATCGGTGGAGTTGAGTAATCCCAACTGGAATTTCGCACGATAGCTCTCAAATGACTTTTCAACGAATTTTAAGTTATTGCTTGCCGATTCAAATTCCAGTCGATAGGCTTCGAGTCGTTGAATGGCTTCCACTATTTCTTTCCCAATTTGTTTCTTTTGGTTTTCCAACTCATAGAGTCCATTTTCCAAATCAACCTTCGATTTTTTGACTTCTATTGATCGACCGAATCCATTGAAAATTGGAATGCTAAACGATAGACCAAGGTTTGGATTGAGGTATTTACTGAACTGATCATTAAAGGCTGTGGGAATCCCGCCGCTTAGGGTATCGGTTGAGTAGAATCCAGAGCTGTAACCTGCGTTTAACGAAAGAGAGGGTGAGCGCTTGCCTTCTGAAATGTTGAGTGTTTTTTTCAAGTATTCAATGGTGTATTCCCGTTGCCTGATTTGAGGAAGGTTGGCACAGGCCAAACTGTACACCGATGCATAACTCAAAGGTTTGATTTTGGGTTGTATGTGGTCAAATTCCGTTGGGGCTATTGCAAAGGTTTCATAATTCGCCCATTCAATCAATTGGGAGAGTTGAATGAGTGACAATTTGTAGCTGTTTTCCATTCGGTTATGTTCCAATTCGTTCCCCGATACAGTCGCTTCAATTTCGTACAAAGCCACCGGTTCTATTCGTCCTTCATTAATGAAGGCTTGTATTCTATCCCTTTCTTTTTTACTGATTTCCAGTCGTTCATGCAATACCTTCACCATCGCACTTTGGTAAAGAACGGTGGTATACTGTTCTATAATTTGTAGGTAGAGCATATTGAAGGCATATTCAGTGCTTTCTTTGTAAACCAGTTCGTTGTATTTAAGTGCAGCAATGGTATTCATTTGAGTGAGTCCATTAAAAAGATTGAGGTGGCTGCTTACACCATAACCCACATTGTAACTGGATCCTGATGTAATCTCATTATCCTGATTGGTAGATCTTCGCAGGTTGAGGGAGGAATTACCCCATCCATTCACCGAAGGAGCCATCTGCCATTGACTACGTATACGATCGTACATGGCATTCTTCTCGTGATTCTTCTGAATTTTCAGATCAATGTTTTCGGCCAGTGCCCTCGATATACAATCGTTTAAGGTAAATACGGTTTTTTCCTGAGCTCTGGCTAAAATTGAGAAGAGAACAAAAATAATTGCTATGGTATATGTCTTCATGATAGATTATGTCAATTTTAGAAGGAAGTTGCCAAAGCCGTGCCAAATGATAAAGTATCTGAATATCAGTAAATTGTTTGAATTATACTTGAATAAGTGTAAAAAATTTAGACACGTGCTGTGTAATAAATAGACAATGGTTTATCTTTATGAAAGTATTAGTTGATTGTATTTCAGATGTGTAGGTGCAAATCTTCGCAGTGGAACGATTTTCGCTAGTTACTGGTTGCTAGTCAAACCAGTAACCAGTATCCAGAAACAAAAATGATGAAAGAAGCAAACATATTAATTGTAGACGACAATAAAAGTATACTAACAGCGATTGATCTCCTATTGCGAGGATGTTGCGGGCGTATCAAAACCTTGTCGTCGCCCAACCAGCTCATTTCTGAGTTGCAGCAAAACAGGTACGATGTGCTTTTGCTCGACATGAATTTTGCTACCGGTTTTAATAATGGTAACGAGGGAATTTATTGGTTGCAGCGTGTATTGGAATTTGATAAAAGTATAAGTGTTATCATGATAACAGCTTATGGCGATGTTGAATTGGCTGTTAAGGCCGTTCGATTGGGGGCCACCGATTTTGTGCTTAAACCATGGGACAATGAAAAAATGCTCACAACCATTGAGTCGGCTTTCCATTTAAACCAATCGCGCCGCGAGGTGAAAAAACTCAGGCAAAAGGAACAGCAGCTGATTGCTGAAATCAATAAGTCAACAAAAAACCTGATAGGCACATCAAAAATCTGGAAAGAATTAATGCTGATGGTGGCAAAAGTGGCCGTGACGAATGCCAATGTTTTGCTCACCGGAGAGAATGGAACAGGTAAGGATTTGGTTGCCCGGGAAATTCACCGTTTGTCGCCACGAGCCCATCAGGTGATGGTGGCCGTTGATATGGGTTCTATTCCCGAATCGCTTTTCGAAAGTGAACTATTTGGTCATAAAAAAGGGGCATTTACCGACGCCAAAGCCGATCGTAACGGAAAGATTGAGACGGCTAACGAGGGGTCCTTGTTCCTCGATGAAATTGGAAATCTTTCCTTGTCGATGCAGGCAAAATTATTATCCGTACTTCAGAACCGAACCATCACAAAAGTTGGCGATAATGTTCCGCTTCCGGTTGATGTACGTTTGATCTGTGCAACCAATTGTGATTTGCCTCAGTTGGTAACTGATGGACTTTTTCGTGAGGACTTATTTTATCGCATCAATACCATTCATATTGAACTTCCTCCTTTGCGTGAACGACTGGATGATATTGAAGAACTGGCCAATTTCTTTTTAATAAAATACGGTGATAAATACAAT
This sequence comes from Prolixibacteraceae bacterium, assembly GCA_041821245.1. Lineage (GTDB taxonomy): Bacteria > Bacteroidota > Bacteroidia > Bacteroidales > Prolixibacteraceae > Roseimarinus. The sequence continues at coordinate 59,669 of JBGUEP010000012.1, read as the reverse complement.
AAACCAGGCTTAACTTTTCAAGCTGAAACCATTGAGAAATTGAAAAAATACAACTGGCCGGGGAATGTTCGTGAATTGCAACATGCTGTTGAAAAAGCAGTGATTTTGAGTGATCGACAATCCATTTTGCCTTCTGATTTTATTTTTAGGAACGATGAGAATACAAGTTCGCTTTTAATGAATGGCACTTTGGAAGAAATGGAGCAAAAATTAATTGCCAATTCCATAAAAAAATATGAAGGAAATATGACAGTTGTGGCCAATCAGTTGGGGATTACCCGTCAAACCTTGTACAATAAAATAAAGAAGTATGGCCTATAAGAGTTACAATCGGGTACTCCTTTTCCGTTTAATTTTAATAGTACTGCTTCCTGCTTTTGCCGGATGGCATTTTGCCATTGCCCAACAATGGGGGATTTTAAGTGTAATTCTACTGTTAGAGCTTATTCTGTGTATTGAATTGGTTCGTTTTTTAAATAAAACCAACCAACAGATCGCCTTCTTTATACAGTCCATTAAGAATGAAGATACCACTCTTCGGTTTCCATTACGAACTGGGAATTCCATATTAGATGAATTGCATAAAAGTTTAAATGAACTCAATATTATTTTGCAGGAAACCAAGGTGAAAGGTCAAATTAAAGAACAGTATTTCAGCGAAATTATACAAAACATTGGCACAGGTATTTTGGTGTTGAACGAAAGAGGATTCATTTCGGATGTCAATCCTGCCACCATGGAATTATTAGGAGTTCAGACCTTAACTCACCTGAAACAATTGGATCGTGTTGACCCTGGATTTGCTGCTGCTTTATGGAAAATGAGGAATAAGCAAAAACAAATGCTCATTCTGAAAAAGAAAAGTGAGCAGGTGCAAATTGTTACCCGTTGCACCGTGATTAATTTGAAAGAAGAAGAGGTCAGGTTAATCACCATGCAGGACATCCGCGGTGAACTGGAGCGCAAAGAGATCGATTCATGGATCAAACTGATCCGGGTAATGAGTCACGAAATAATGAATTCGTTGGCACCGGTTACTTCCATCGCCCAATCGCTAAAACGAATTTGGCGAGAGAAATTACCAGGCACTTTGTTCCAAAACGACGATGACATTGAGAGTACCATAAACGGCCTTGATGTGATTGCTGAACGGGGAGAAGCCTTAAAACGATTCGTTCAATCGTATAGGATTTTGACCCATGTGCCGCAGCCTAATTGTCGTTTAATTAGTGTTCATGCTTTTGTAGATAGTTTAAATATTCTACTTTCGCCTTTAAAAGAAGACTCAAAGGTGGTGGTTAAATTTCATTACCCCGAAAAAGATTTTAACATTAAAATTGATGAACAACTTCTGATTCAGGTCATTATTAATTTGGTGAAAAACAGTGTGGAAGCCATTGGGCATTCAGCCAAAGGTCAGGTAGATATTAAGGTGGAGAAACCAACAAATGGTGAAGTGAAATTCGAAATTATGGACAATGGTCCCGGTATTCCCAATGAAGTCCTTGACCAGATATTTGTACCGTTTTTTACCACCAAAGAAGGTGGAACAGGAGTGGGACTGAGTCATTCGCGCCAAATTATTCGTGCCCATGGCGGTAGCATTCAGTGTCATTCCGTTCCGGGACGAACTGTGTTCGTGATTGAAGTATAACTACAAAATTATTTACGTATGAAAAAAACTGGTTTTTATCAAACAAGGTTAAGTCTATCCCTTACATTGTTTTTTTTTGTTTTAAGTATTCAACAATCAAGTTCCCAAACATTTTGCACAAAAGTGGGTACCGAACAGTTCGCAGGGGAGAAGGACGGTTATCGTTATGAATTATGGAACCAGAACGGGCAGGGGAATGCATGTATGACGCTTGGCGATGGTGCGCTCTTTAGCGGCGAATGGTCGGGTATTTTGAATTACCTGGCGCGTCGTGGTTTAAGTTACAATCAAACACAGACTCACCAGGAAATCGGCAAATTATTTGCAACCTACGATTGCAACTACAATGCATCAACAGCATCCGGAAATTCCTATTTATCGGTATATGGATGGACCGTTAATCCATTGAAAGAATACTATATTGTTGAAGACTGGCGAAACTGGATCCCCTCAATGGCTGCCGGTGCAAAACTGAAGGGCACTATTAATGTCAACGATGGGATCTATGATATTTATGAAAATACAAGAGTCAACCAGCCTTCTATAATTGGCAACACTACTTTTCAACAGTATTTCAGTATTCGGAGGAATGTGCGAAATAATGGAACAATCAATATTTCAGACCATTTCGATAAGTGGGAGTCTCTGGGAATGGAAATGGGTAAAATGTATGAAGCCTCCTTTGTTGTTGAGGGATATCAAAGTAGTGGTAGTTTTGAATTTACAGCCTTAGATGTATTTGTGAACAACGAGACTGATCTGGTTTATGAAGTGCCATCAGAATCTGAATACATTCGTATTTATCCAAATCCAGCTTTGGGGAAGGTAAGCATCAAACTTGATGATACGGTTTTAAATGCAAGCATAAGGATTTATGATACTTCAGGTAAAATTGTTTTTTCTCAGGAAGACATAACGAATCATTTACTTCAGGTTTCAAATTTGAAGAGCGGAATGTATTTTGTGAATGTGAAAGGCAGTGGCTTTAACTATAAAACCAAATTTCAGGTTAATGCAACTGACTCGGAAAAATAATAAAGAAAGCAACTATTCAAGTACTATTTTTCCGTTTTGGATGAACTTGTTATCTGAACTGATCTGATAAAAATATAGACCACTTGGAGAACCATTCCAATTGATGATAATCGGACCATTTACATGGATGTAATCCCGAACTAAAGCACCCTTTGGATTGTATATCCTAACATCATAATTGTGATTTAGGTCCATCAAATTAAAAACGGTTGTACTGCTACTTGGATTGGGGTAAACCGAAATTTTCGGACTGGAATAGAAGGAATCCGAAGTCATAAAAGTGGCTTTGTTGCAAGCCGGCAAATTGTCTTTCATTATGATATCTCCTTTGATATTTCCGGAACTCAATAAGGCCTCCAAATCTGAACAGGTTTCTAAACTGCTGTTGGAATCAAGCACAAAGTCAGCTCCAATATAAAGCAAATTCTTTAACACATTTGCGGAACTTATCTTGTCATTTTCATAGAGTACCAGTGAGGTTTCAACGCTGTCCAAAGCGGCCAAACCCGATACATCAAGCAAGGCATCGTTATTGCTTAAGAGGAAAAGATGGAGTTTGGTGCAATTCGCCAGGCCATTGAGGTTCAACAATGATTTATTGTCACTGATTTCAACTAGGCCAGCCTGTTTAATTCCGACGAAAGCATCAATGTTTTGGAGATATTGATTTTTGCTGATGACTATAAAATAACCAACCTTTTTTAAGCTGCTTAAAAAATTAACATTATTCAGAAAGGTTGAAGTCAGATAGACATGTTCCAGGGAGGTCAATTTGGAAAAACCCTTGATCTCGGTTGCAGGTAAATCAGATATGGATAACACTTCACCAATATTTTCAAGATTTCGAAATCCATCAATTTTGGTCAGATGTATATTTCCTTTGATGCTAAGTTGCCCTTTAACCGAAACCAAATTGTCAAATCCGCTTAGTGAAGTAATTCCTTCATTGTCAGAAATAATCAAATCGTTTTTCACTTCTTTTAGGGTAGCAAATCCTGAAATTGCTGTTAGCGTTTTGGTGTTTGTAATGTATAGATTGTCAACCGTTTCGAATGAGAAAGAAATCATATCTTCAACGGTTTTAATTTCGACGGTTTGTGCCGATACCATAAGCGTGCTAAATGCAGTCAACAAAGTGACCAGGGCTAAATTTTTCATATGAGTTGATTTTTAAGTTCATATCGAATATACTATAAGACTGAAGATTCAAATATTCAGTCTTGATGACTGTCCTTTTTAAGACAAAGGGCATAAGGTAATCCCCCAAAAGCTGCTTTTAAAAACTTAAACGGCACATAATATTTTGTTCGAATACCATTTACCAGATAGTGAATGAAAAAAATGAAAATAAATTAAAGCATTGGTAGTGACCAACAAGAGACGTCATTTCTATTTTATACTAATGAATGTGCTTTATTGGCCTATTTTGAAAGGAGTTATTTTTTATCTTCCTTTGATACTGTTAAGTCAAATTTTTAATAGCTATGGGGCGGAATTATTTTTTTAAAGATAGCACTGACTTTAAGGCTCTGTTTGAAAAATTTTATCCCGAATTGTGTCGTTACGCTTTTTATTTGACCAACGATAAAAGCATTGCCGAAGATCTTGTCCAGGAATTATTCATCAGCCTGTGGGAAAAACGCGACTCCTTACAAATTGAGTCTGTGAAGTCGTACCTCTATACCGCTGTGAAAAACAGATCTTTAAATTTTCTTCAAAGCTATTACAAAAAAAATATTCAGTTTGGGATTACCGGGAAGGATGATTCTGTATCAAATAGCACAAAGGAAGAGGTCGAATACAATGAATTAACTCTTCTGCTAAAAGAAGCTGTTAAAACCTTACCTCCAAAATGTTATTCCGTTTTTTTCTTAAAACGTTTTGAATATTTGAGTACCAAAGAAATTGCCGGTAAACTTCATCTATCCGAAAAAACGGTGGAAAACCAAATGACCATCGCGCTGAAAAAAATTGCGGTCTTTCTTGATCGGTACTGGAAATAATATTTTTTATTCCTTTTGGGGGATGGTACAGGCCCGGCTGTCCTTGTAGTGTATAACCAAAGTTAAACAGCAATGGATAAAGAACTCGCCCTAAAGTATATTTTGGATACTGTTTCTGAATTTGAAAAACAGAAATTTGAGCAGTGGATCAGTCAGTCATCTGAAAATCAGATAAAATTTAATGCGTTCAGTAAAAGCTGGGATCGCCAAACGAATGAAGTCAACACCTTCGAAGTGGATACTAAACTGGCTTGGGAGAATGTGCGAACAGGTATTGAAGAACGGAAAAACAAATCGTATGTTTTTACGGGAAAACGATCATTGCAGCGCTGGATGGCTGTTGCTGCTGTTGCTTTGGTTTTTATACTTTCCACTTTTGTTCTGCTGAATAGGCATAATTCCTCTCAGCAAAATAATTACACCCTCTATTCGGCGGCACAAACAGTTCAGTCCATTGTTTTGCCCGATAGTTCTCTCGTAGTTCTAAATAGTGGTTCTGAACTGAAAGTTCCGGAGTGGAGTAAAAAAGGAAAACGTTCTGTTTATTTAAAGGGGGAAGCTTTTTTTGAAGTCTCGCACGATAAAAGTCGTCCCTTTTTGGTGCATACATCGCGAACGTGCACACAGGTTTTGGGAACTTCATTCAACCTGAAAACAAGCAAAAATCACGATGTTGTTTCCCTCTTGAGTGGTAAAGTCAAATTTTATAAAAATGAAAATACGAAAGAGGCGGTCGTATTAAACCCTGGTGAAATGGCCAGTTATTCTACCAAATCGAATAGAATTGAAAAGAATTCATTTCAGAATAAGAATTTTATGGCGTGGCGAACAGGTGTATTGGAATTCAACAACAGTGCATTTCAACAGGTGATTCAACACATTGAACAATTTTATCACGTAAAAGTGGAGGTGAAGGCCATGCATGTTGATGACTTATTGCTCACTGCAAATTTTGATCATGAGTCCCTCTCCAAAGTACTATCGGTATTGGAAATGACATGGGGTGTAAGCATTGATATTGCAGATGATCAACAAGGTGTTGTCATTAAAAATTGACGAGTACTTTTCCAAACCATGAAAAAAACCGCCGCTAAATTGCTCGTCATCCTTCTACTTGGGTTCACTCCTTTTTTGAGTTGGGCCTATTCAATTCAGCAGGATCAGTCGGTTACCCTTCCGAAAGGGCGCTACCAGCTGGATGTGATTATAAAAGTGCTTGAGAAAGTTCCGGACTTGAACGTGAGTTTTAATCCCGGCCATGTTGATCTCAAGCGCATAATTAAAATTGAACAGGAGAATCCTTCCATCAAAGAACTCATCCGGGCAATTTCAGAACAGAGCAATTGTGAGGTGCTTTTTAACGATAATTATCTGGTGATTCGGGAGAAAAAAAATGTAGAGATTTCCCTTAAAGCAAAGGTGCTTGATAAAGCTTCGGGTGAAACCATTGTTGGGGCGAACGTTATTTTTACGGCAATCAATAAGGGAGGAGCAAGCAACGAGAAGGGGGAATATATAACTTCGATTCCTGTTGGTATGTACCAGCTGTCCATTAGTTTTATTGGTTATGAAACGCTGGAGCAACAAGTCGTGCTTTCAAAGGATACGGTACTTGTTTTTCTGATTTCTCCATCGACAAAAGAATTGGAGGAGATACGTATTACTGCCCAGCGCAAATTCTTTGGGAACATGGACTATGGGCGCGAGATTCCGGTCATTGGTTCCGATGCCATTCTCAGGCAAAATTCATCCAATGCCTCCGATTTGTTACACGGCCGGGTGGCAGGGGTTTGGTCAACCAAAACTTCGGGAGCTCCGGGCGATCAACAAAAAATTAGAATAAGGGGACAAAATTCATTCTTCTCATCGGCCGAACCTCTTTATGTTGTTGATGGTGTTCCGGTTCCCGTGGTGAATTTAACCAGCCTGGGCATTGCCGATTTGAATGTTTACGACATCGATAACATTACCGTTTTAAAAGATGCATCGTCCGCATCCTTATACGGTTACCAGGGAGGCAACGGTGTCATTTTAATCGATACCAAACAGGCGACTGAAAATGCCATTCAGTTTTCAGTCAAAACAGGCTTCCAATGGTTCGATAATTATTACGATTTAATGGATTCAAAGGATTTTATTGAATCGCTTGAACTGGCCAATGCAAACATTAAAACGCCGCTCATCAAGTATCAGCCTGCCTATACCGATTCCCTTTGCAGCCATAATCGTCAGAACGAGATTTTTAATAGGGGGGCACTTCAGGAATATCAGTTGTCGGGCAGTGGAGTGAAAAAAACCATTAAATATTATTTGTCGGGCAATTATGGAAAACAAACGGGAATTTTAAATGGTTCGGAATACCAACGTATAACGTTTAACACCCGATTAAGCAAAACATTTGGCGATAAATTAATTGTTGATCTAAGTTATCGGCCAAGTTATCAGTTGAATAAAAACAATCAAAACGAATACAACGGCAACCGTTTGTTGTTCGAAGGTTTAAGCAAAGCACCCTGTTTGGAGTGTACCCCTGATTCGTTGATTCAGAAACAATTTCCGAATGTTGGCTTTAATCAACGAACGCTTGTCCCCTACGATATTCTAAGAAGTTCCGACCTGGTGCCTGATTCAATCATTCATCAAAATGACCACGACATAAAAATCAAATCGCATGCAGCCAGTTTATCGGCACGTTATCAAATTAACCGAAATTGGAACATCAACCTGATTGAGTCCGTGATGTCGCGACACAATATTTTTCAAAATCAATCGATGAATTATCAATTACATGAATACAGTCCCCCTTATGCCTATTATGAATTGTTCTCCTATTATGTGAAAAGTACGGAAGAGGTCAGGCTCTACAATCATCAAATCAATCTTTCTTACAATACAACAATTAATTTGCATGAAATTAATGTTGTGGCTGCCCATCGCTTTTATATTGATAATTTGTGGTGGAAAACCGACTCGCTAAATGGCCTGTTGAATAAAGATTACATCATACCAAACTCAATGGTGAGTTATGGAAGTGAAGGATCGGTTATTCGTAAACTGGATACCTACCTGCTCCATTTTAACTATAATTATAATCAAACTTATTTTCTATCGTTGATTGGAAATGTAAGCCGTATTCGCGAAGGTCTGTTCACCGATTATTATACTTTTTTTCCATCTGTTTCGGTCAATTACAATTTGGCCAACGAGCCCATTATGGCCTCACTGAATTGCTTAAACAATTTTAGTTTGTACAGCAACTACGGCAAAAGTGGAAACTATCCCCTGAGCGGATTGGCAAACGATATCTATACCGAAGCAAGTACGTATACCAACAATCAAATTGGCACTTATCCGGTGGTCAGTCAACTGGCCAATCATCACCTCAGGCATGAAGCAACTTCAGAGTTCGATTTAGGTTTTAAAAGTGGATTTTTCAACAATCGACTTCAATTTAAAGGAGCTTATTTTAAGAAGAAGGTGGGCAATATGATCATTCAGCGCGACATTCCCCTCTATTACGGCGATGGTAAAATCTACGTTAATCTGGGCGATATTGATGTAAAAGGGTATGAGTTGGAGTTTGAAGCGACCCCGATCATTGGTGATAAATTTACCTGGACAATGATGGGCAATTTTACTAAATCGGATCAGATTGTTCGTGATTTGGTGGATGGACAGAGTTTGATCATTACGCAGCCTTACGATATTTTGTGGCCCGATTTTGTCATTAAAGAGGGAGGGAGAATTGGTGATATTTATGGAAACAGGTTTGAAGGCCTTTGGACCTCAGCTGATGATGCGGATCCAAACAAAACCTATCGTAATTTTCACGGAATGCGATGGCTAAATGCTAAAAATGTGGATGAAGCTGTCATCATCAACGGCCAACCAAAGGTGGTGATTGGCAACTCGAATCCTGATTTCACCTGGAATTTATTCAATTCATTTGCCTATCGAAATTTCAGTCTCGATGTGGTCGTCTATTCCGTTTGGGGAGTCGATAAATTTAATGCGACCAGGGCTGCAACTTTTTTGACCGGAGTGAACAGAGATTTAATTCCTTATTACAGAGATAGTATGGCCATAGTTCAAACCAAAGAATTCTATGAGTCCAACCTGTTTGTTGATGATGCGAGTTTTATTCGACTTAAGTCAATTACGCTGGGATATACGCTGAATAGAAAAATGATGGCGAAAGAAATTCATCTTTCATTGAGTGTTGAAAATTTGTATACCTATACAAAATATAGAGGATTCGATCCTGAAACAACCATTTATACTGACAACAACTTCTCCGACAATGCGATTGATCGAGGGGCCTATCCCAATCCGAAAGCCATCATATTTAAGATTGACATTAAACTTTGATTCACGTGTATATAAAACCTAGACAGATGATAAAGCGTTTCCAAAAACAACATTGGAGAATGATCCTTTGGCCAATGATCCTGCTGTTTTTTTTAGCCAATTGTGAATTGTTTTCAGTACCCATAGAAAACGAGCTTGACCGAATTGAGTCTGTTGAAGAATTGGAATCGGCCGCCAATGGACTCGTTGCTCTACTGAAAGAAACGGTAAGTAGCTCTCAATATTTTTACCTGAACAGGAATGCCAACGATTTAACCCATGGTGTTTGGAGTTACAATGAATATTATCAACTCCTAATGAATTTTAATTGCTTCAAACAAGACCAATTTGGTACTGCAGAATATGACTATACCTGGGAATCGATGTACCGAATCATCACATCTGCCAATAATATATTCTACAAGGTTAATGTGGAGCGTGAAACCGATCAGGAATACCGTGCGATTCTTGGCGAAGTTGCAATGATCAGAGCTTATGCGTATTTCCGTTTAACACGAACTTATGGGAGAATTCCAATTGTAAAAGATGTTGATGTCAGTTTTAATGTAGGTTTATCTTCGTACGATGAAGTTTATCAGGCCATTGTTGATGATTTAGCACTTGCCTTTCAGCTTTTGCCTGAATCATTGGAGCAGAGTCGGATCCCTTATGAAACGCCACACCGGGGAATGGCTAAAGCAGTTTTGGCTGAAGTTTATTTGAGCTGGGCCGGGTATCCCGCCAATAACATCGACAAATACGAATTGGCAACGAGCACGGCCAGAGAAATGATCGATAGTGCTGCTGTTTATGGCATGGGCTTAATGGATGATTTTGCCCAATTGTGGGATCAGGAACATCGTATGAATAAGGAGTCGGTTTACACCCTGTATTACACTCCTGTTGATCAGATTGATGAATTGGCAAATCTTCAGGTCGCCTACAATAGTGGCAAAAATTCTTACTACCGGGGTGAAGCTTTGTTCGACTATACCAGTGAATACGGATTGACAACTTTTAGGGTTTTGATTATGAATGGCTTGACTGTAAGTCCTGATCTGCTACTGATGCCTCACGCATTTTGGGGATGCCAGATGAAGTTTTACAACGATTATCCAGCCAGTTATCGTAAGGACATTACGTTCTTCAATAAACCCTACTTTCCCGATTTGGATGGCTTATATGCCGATACCGGCTATGTGTACATCGACAAAGTCAGTTCAGCCTGCATACGATTGGTTTACCGCAAGTTTTTTTATGACCCGTATTACGATACCCGAAATGCTACGCTGGAAAATATGGGAAGTGAAAAGGACCTATTTGGCGATCAGAAAATCTATTTATTCCGATATGCGCAAACACTTCTTACTTATGCTGAGGCGTCGGCAAGATCGGGGCAACTGAACGATTTTTCCTATGAGTGTTTGAATAAAGTACGTCGAAGAGCACATCATGTTGACCTCAATTCCAGTTCGGAGTTTGATCTGCAAGCTGGTTTGTCCGCTCAGGCTTTTGCCGATTCAGTGGTGCAGGAGCGCTTGTTGGAAATGGCTGCTGAAACCGAAAGCGGCTGGTTCGATTTGCTTCGTCTGGGTAGAATTCCTGATTTACCATCGATGAGAGAAAAAGGTGAGGGGACTTTCATGGATTTGGCCCCTGACTTCTTTCTGCCAAAACCCGCAAGCGATATCCTGTTGAATCCGAACCTCGCTGACGGTGAATAAGGTTTGAATCGTGTTTCGATAGAAAACATTTTAGTTATATTCAGGCCTTAAAACTTAGTGTAATAGTGGAGAGTAGCAAATCGTCGAAAAATCATCTCATCAGGTTAATTGTACTTGGCCTTTCAGTTTTGGTCGTATTGTTGATTCCATTTGATGTGCTTTTTGGCACTGCTTACCCGCTTTGTATTCATTACCACATTTTGGGATTTGAATGCCCCTTGTGCGGGATGACACGCGCCGTACATGCGTTGGTGCACCTGCAATTTCTTTCAGCCTTACAATACAACGTGGTAGTCGTTCTGCTTCCTGTATTTTTTGTGCTTGATATCGTTAGTTTTTTTAATCATGTTAACTGGTTACTGAAGCTAAAAAAGATGGTGGTATTTGTTATTGCGATCTCTTTTTTAGCTCTATATGTTTTTCGAGTGGGCACGCATATAAATTGGTTCTAAATATTTCCGGAAGTTTTCATGTTTTCATAGCTAAGACACCATTTAGTTAATCATAATCAATAATCACATTAAACATAGGGATATTTAAAAAAATAGGTTTGCGATTCTCTACTTCTTATTTCATTTTCTATTTTCCTCAAGCCGGAAGGCTTTTACTTTTCATCCTTGATGAGAAAAGTAAACAAAAGAATCAATCAGAAATGATGCTTCCCCCCGCTCTTGGAATTCCTAAGTAAAACCGCAAAAGCAAAAGGACATGCCTCTTTTGGGTTTTTCTAAAGAATTCCAATTCACCCCTACACTGGCCCGCCATTTCTGAAGGCCACCGCACTGTCAGGTTCTGCCTGAAAATAGGATGGATGACATTTATTCGGGAGCCTTGAATTTTTTGCTTCCCTGCCCGCCGATCCGGTCAGGCGGGGTTTTTGGGGCAAGCCAAAAATGAAGAGCCCAGCCGGCTAGAGGTGAAAAATACGATATTATCATATTTTTCAAATTGAATTACACCCTAATGTATTCCCTCACCACAATATCATGTGATCCATTTTTCAGGCTGCAAGCCCAATTTATTTCATCCAGATGCAACATTGCTTTATATGCACAAACATTAATTTGTAAATTCAAAATAAATACTAAGGAATAAGAAAGAATGTGAAAATAAACAATGCGTATTTGCTGGTTTTTTCAGTATATAACCTGAAACACCCACGTTCAAAAACATTTTAACTGGTTCTAAATTTTTCCCGAAATTTTGATTTCAAGATACTTGTTGATAAGTTGAGCCGAAAGGTCTTCAGGTTTGGTGAGAATGGATAAAATGCCGTGTTTCTTGAGCTCACGAACAATCAATTTTTTCTCGTGCACAAATTTTTCAGCCACAGTTTTCAGGTAAATTTCCTCGAGTGAACCGGCCTTTGTTTTTGAATAACTTTTTACTTCGGTATTCTCAAAAAACACCAGTAAAAGCAGGTGGTTTTTTGCCAGGTGTTTGAAATAGTTCAGTTGTCGTTGCAGCGATGTAGTGGTTTCGAAATTGGTATACAAAATCAGTAAACTGCGATGCGAAATGTTCCGTCGGATAAACGCACTTAAATAGGAATAGTCTGATTCCAGGTATTCTGTTTTTTGATTGTAAAGTACCTCCAGTATTTTGGCAATGGTTTTATTCCCGCGTTCTGCTTTTAAAAAGGTGCCTACCTTTTGGTTGAAGGTAATTAAACCTGTTTTGTCGTATTTTAGCAATGCTGTATTTGCCAGGATGAGGGAACTGTTGATGGCATAGTCGAGCAAAGTCATGCCCTCGAAAGGCATTTGCATGGTCCTTCCTTTATCGATGATGTTGAAAATTTGTTGTGAACGTTCTTCCTGATATTGGTTCACCATCAATTTCGATCGGCGGGCTGTGGCATTCCAGTTGACGGTGCGGTAATTATCGCCCACAACATACTCCTTAATTTGATCGAATTCAGAAAATGAATCGGCTCGGCGTACTTTTTTGATTCCTGCATTGACCAACTGGTTGGAAATGGCCAGGAATTCGTACTTCCGCATTTGCATAAATGAAGGATATACCAATACCTTGGTGGAATTGGTGCCAAATTTAATCCGTCTGCTCCATAGTCCAATGGGGCTTGAAACATACACATTGGTATAGCCAAACAGGTATTCGCCCCGTTCTTTCGGTTTCAGAATATATTCCAGAACTTTCTCCTGTTGAGGTTTTAATTTGAATTTGCTTGTAAAATCACGGATTTGAAATTGGGCTGGTAGCTCGTCAATCACTTCAAGCTGAAGCTTAAAATAGTGCATGTTGGTGATGTAAATGACCACCTTGGTTTCGTCGCCATTCGAAAGTTTATCTGGAAGTACGCGGCGCAACAAAATCAACTGCCTTTTACTTGAAAATAACAAGGCGGCATCGAACAGCAAAAGCAGCACAAAAAACAGCAAGGTAATTTTTGCAAGAAGGTACATGGGATCGAAAAATTGACCCATCACAAACAGCAACACTATCGAACTACTGATGGCGTATAAACGGAACCTGGTATAAATTGCTTTGATCAGCTTCACCATGGACGAATTAACGTGGAATTGGAACAGAATTAATGATGTCGGAAATAATTTGAGTTTCAGTGGTGCCGTCCATTTCCTTCTCCGGAGTTAAATAGATGCGGTGGATAAAAACAGGCACCATAACTGCTTTGATGTCTTCGGGGATAACAAAGTCGCGCCCCTGAACGGCAGCAAATGCTTTGCTTGCCTTCAAAATATTGATGGAAGCCCGTGGCGAAGCACCTAAATAAAGTGACGGATGGTTTCGGGTTTTGTTCACTACCTCGGCAATGTATTGCAGAAGATGATCTTCAACATGAACCTGCTGGATCACCTTTTGAAATTCAACCAGCTGTTCGGCAGTCATCACTGCTGTAACGCCAAGCATTTCTTTTTCACCCTTGCGCAAATGGGCATTTTTCAAAATCAGAAATTCTTCAGATAGGGTAGGATAATCCACCACAATTTTAAACAGGAAACGATCGAGTTGTGCTTCAGGTAAGCGATATGTGCCTTCGTGTTCCAGTGGATTTTGAGTGGCAAATACCAAAAATGGGGCGGCCATGGAGTAGGTATTCCCGTCAACGCTTACCTGTTTTTCTTCCATCACTTCAAAAAGTGCCGATTGTGTTTTGGCCGGTGCCCGGTTTATTTCGTCGATCAACACAATGTTGGAAAAAATGGGTCCCGCATTAAACTCAAATTTAGAACTGCCCGCATTAAAAATGGTGGTACCTGTAACATCCGAAGGCATTAAATCGGGAGTAAACTGAAGACGTGAAAATTGGGTCGCAATTAGTTTTGAAAGCATTTTGGCCGACAATGTTTTTGCAATTCCAGGAACACCTTCGAGTAATACATGACCATCGGCAAGCATGGCTACTACCAATAGTTCAATCATTTTTTCCTGTCCTACTACTACCTTGGCCATTTCTAATTTAATTGCAGTAACCTTCTCCTGCAACAATTTTAGTCCGATGCGGTCTTCAAAATATTCTTGACTTTCCATTTTTAAAGTTTATAAACATTGTTCGTAAAATAGTTCTATTCTTCGGTTGAGTTCAATCAATCCACCATCGGTAACTTCCCGGGCGTTTTCATAATAGTGCGCCGACTCCATTAGTTTTTTAATCTGTTTGTTGGATATGCCTGACTTGGCGGCTATTTGTTTGATGCTTTCGTTACTTGTCGATAGCTGGGTGATGTAATAACGTTCGCGCAAAAACTCCTTAAAAAAGATGATTTTCTTTTTAGCCAGATCAGAATTGTTGTGTTGTTTAAAATAGAGGCTCCCAATTGTTTTTATAAATTTTAAGGACTGGTTCTCCTTGGGTTGAATCACCGGAATAATCCTTTGACGACGTTTCGATTCTAATACCATGTACAGCAACAAGGTGAGCAACAGTAAATAATAGGCGTTTCGAAGTGGAGCCTGTGATAAGATATAGCGTACCGGTGAGGTGTTCAAGATTCGTCCGGGTTTATAGTAGTTGTCCCAGATGGTTTGCCGTATTGGTAAATACGAAAGGGCTGCTGATGCGTATTCAACATTTCCATACAACAAATGGTAATTGGTAAAAACCAATGGCTGTGTGTGCAAATAAATTTTTCCCATGCCCAAGCGGGTACAAATAAAGTTGGCAGCTCCTTTTTCGTTGCTTCCTAAACGAACGGTATGCATACTATCAAATGCCGAGAAGGAAACCTGCGGCATTCTTCGCTGAAAGTGAAATCCTGAATCGTTTTTTAGGCTGCTGTTATGAAGGTATAAAATTTCTTCTCCGGGTTTGAAAACGGAAGTATCAATTAACGATGTATTCAGTTTAAGGTCTAAGGTGTCGAGGAAGGCATGGCCCATGTTGTCCGATGAAATGAAAAGATTGTTCCCATTTGATACGAAACGTAAAAGTGCTTTTAGATCGTAGGGATCGGGATCAAAATCGGACGTAATTACTATTATATTTTTTGTTTCGGTGGAACTTGAATCCAGCGAAACGAAAAAACTGGCCTCGTTATTACTCATCTTTTGTTGCGGGAAAATGGTTTCGTTCAGTTCATTGAGTACATAACAGCCATAGGGCGATTTGCTTGTTGCATTGTACGTAACACTCCAGTCGATGGGTTTAGGCATGTAATGCTGTATGGCAATCAGCAAAATAAACAATGCTGCAGTTAGCCCCATAAATATGTACTTATTCCTGAACATCGATGGCGGAAAAAATGGATTGAAAACTCTTTTCGAAGCTTAAAAATTGCTCTTTGGCAATTTCTGTTTCTCCGTACCAAACATGGTTGTAAATTCTGGTTACCTGGAAAAAATTCGATTTTAAATCGTTATTCGGCAAATCAAACAAATAATCGAGGTTGGTTTTGTCTTTCGAATACTGGATGAAATTTTTATTCCGCAGTTGATCAATTACTTTCAGGTAAAGTAAACGAACAGCCAGGCGGAACTGCTGCTGATCAATTTGCAGGCGAATTTCATTGTTGTAATCGATGCTTTGATTTTGCTTCGATAAAAATTGAAATTCGGGGGATTCAATTTCTTTGCCTGAATAGAAAATTTTGTAAACTTTAGTTTGAGTAATCACCACATATAGAAAGAAAAGAACCAACAGTGCAAGCATCACTTTGACGATCCATGGTAGTGCTGCGGTAATTTTCTCTATACTTCCGAATTTCTCCTTTAGAAAAGTCCATAAGCCTTGCAGGAAGTTAGTGGTAACTGGTGGTTTAGTATAAGAAAAATCTGCCTGCGATCGGTACGATTCCATCAATTCACCAGTGGGTTGTCGCAGGGTAATGTGCGTTGAATCAGCGGGCAGGGGATTGGACGCAAAAAGTGTTATCCCGGAAAATACCGGGATAACAAAAAATGTAAAAAGTATAATTTTAAAGAGCTTATGGCTACTCATTCTCATTCATTTGGCCAATCTTCTCTATCAACGATGGTTTTTCATGTTTCTCAACCAAACTATAATAGATAAAGGCAGTGAGCACTATGGGTATGATGGTAAAAAATTGAGAAATTAGATTTGTCAATGCAGTGACCACATAGAACTCTATCGAAAAGTTCATTCCAACATTTTGAGCTTGTTTTATATTGAAGAACATGCTTTTGAAACCCATGATCATTGAGGGAACCGCAAGTAAAATTGATAAAATGTAAATCATGATTCCTGCTACAATAAAAACACCAAAAGTCATCCACCAGTTTGATTTCATGAGTTTAAAACTACGACTGAAGGCATCCGAAAAATTGATTTCTTCGAGGATAAGAATTGGGAAAATGATACTTAAAGCAACTCCTAGGTAGATACCTGGTAAAATGCAAAATACAAATCCCACCCCTACAAGTAATCCAATCAGAACAGATGCGATTAAAAGCCGTCCAAAATTTTTCATGACTTCGCGCCACACATCGTTGACCGTAAATCCGGCACTGCCTTTATGTATATACATTTTAATGTAACAATATACGGTACATAGCATCATGGTAGTGGCCAACAGCGACAAAATAATGTTAAAAAAAACATAGCTTGAAATGGAAGCCATTGCAGTAAACATAGCGAAAGGGTCGGGATCTCCTGCTGATGATACCATGTTTTGCATGGTTTCCTGCAACTTTACGGAGTAAATGGTTGACGAAATGGCCGATAGGAGAAGTAGAGGTAAAACAAAGTAGAGCACTGAGGTGCCTAAACGTTTAAATTCATGACCAATAAAAGAAAAGGTGGCATTAAAAAGATCGCCAAAGTCGCGTTCTCGTTTAAAATTAATGGATTGGTTTGTCATGCTTTTGATTTTTTAAGGAGTTGATTTGGATAGATATAAAAATAATAGATAATTGCTGTGAGTGAAAGAATGATAATTGCAAAGCGCAACACATAGGGTGCATGGGTATAACGGGTGACAAAACCTTCGAGAAAACCGGCAATTATAAATACAGGTATCAAACCGATCACTATTTTTGAACCCCGCAAGGCTCCACGCCGAAATGATTCGATGCGGGAATAAGTTTTTGGAAAAATAAGGCTGTTTCCAATCACAAACCCTGCTCCACCAGCAACTGTTATGGCAAATATTTCGAAGGTTCCGTGAACCCAGATTGTGGCGATGGAATCGAGTAAATAGCCTTGCTCTGCCAGAAAGGCTTGAAAAGTTCCTAACATTACACCGTTCTTCAGCATGATAAAGCCGGTTCCAATGGGGGTTAACAGGCCCATGGCGAACGCGAAAAATGAGACTTTAATGTTGTTGATGGTGATTCCTAAAAACATATCAATTTGGTTCATGCTTTTGTATACAGCCAAAGGATCGCCCTTGGCAATGTTCGAAAGTGACATGTTTACATATTGATCGCCCATAATGATCCTCACAAAACCATCGTCGTATTTTGTGGAAACAATGCCCATTAAGGTGGAAATTACTAACAATATAAACGACACAAAAACCTCTTTTCGTGATGCATACACCAGCAAGGGGAATTCGGAGAGCCAGAAGCTTTTTATGCGGTTTTTTTTTGTTGGTGGATTCTGATAAATGATGTGATGGGCTTTTTGTGCCAATTGGTTGAGTTGCTGACTGACTGCTGAATTTGGGAAATAGGTGCGTGCAAAAGCCAAATCATCAGTCAAATGAATGAACATCTCACTCACTTTATCTGGATCGGCCGGGGATTTTTTATCGAGATAATTCTCGAATACTTTCCATTTTTTGTTATTCTTATGTAAAAATTGAATTTCGTTCATTCTTCTTTTACACTGACTAATTTCTTTGTACAAGATAGCAAACAATAAATATAATTCTATTATTTTACAAAATAAAAAAAGATGGATACCCTAAGCATAAATACCTCTCAGAATATCGCCATTGAGCAGTCCATTGCTAGCGTTGGAGAACGCATTGCCGCCACATTACTCGACTTTTTATTTATGATCAGCTATGGTGTTTTGCTGGCTCTTGTTTTTTCGGCCTTTCAGCAAAGATCTTTGATGGTTATCGGGGGTATACCCATATTCTTGTACAATTTGTTAAGCGAACTCTTCATGAACGGGCAGAGTTGGGGTAAAAAAATCATGAAAATTAAAGTGATCACAATTGACGGAACAACAACAAGCTTTTCCAGTTATTTTCTTCGTTGGATCATCGGGCTTATTGAAATTTTAGCATTTTTTGGATCACTGGCGTTAATTACAATAATTCTTAATCGCAAAGGTCAACGTTTAGGCGATCTTGCTGCGAATACTTCGGTTATCCGCTTGAGCAACGTCAAACAAAAACCAAGCCTGTTTGTTGATTTGCCTGCCGATTATCAATTGGTATATCCTGAGGTTGCCCGATTATCCATCAACGATATTTATACCATTCAGGAAGTCCTCGAAATTATTAAATCATTGGATTCTGATTTGCCGAGAAAAACCATTGCCGAACAGGCACGTGCAGCTGTTGAGACAAAAATGAACATTAAATCTGAACTGAAACACATTCCCTTTTTTGAAACCCTGGTTCGGGATTACAATTTTATGAATAGTCGTATTTAAGCGGGATCTACCAATGATAGATTTCCAATTCACAAAATACTGAAAGTTTAATCGGGATCCCTCCTTACGTCGGGATGACATTTCCATTATAGTGGATTGGAAAAAATATGGCGGCAGAGCCGCCATATTTTTTCCTTAATTCTTCATGTGCTTTGTCATCCCGAACGGAGTGAGGGATCTAATCGCACACCTTTAGTAACGTTTGCGATAAGTGTTTCAAAGTTGGCCACATTCTTGGCGTGGCCTGTTTCAGATTGAGTTGTCATAATTATATAATTTGTGGTTAGTTGTTTTTTGAGGTAACGGAAAGAAAATGAAAATATTATGTTGTAAATAAGCTTACTGTTTTTAGAATAATATAATTGACAATTAACTTGATTTGATATTTGTTTTGTAAACAAATCCTTCAATTGGGTATACGCCTATTGTTATTACCTTTTGTGAAACAGAATATTCGGCGCATATTCCAACTCCATTTTCTATATTGGTATATACAGGAACAGGTTCAGAAATCACGCTTAGGCTACTTGCTTGCAAATCAGCTGGTCTCGTGAATTCATAGGCTTCTTCTGTTATATTTTGTAACTCTTTTATGTTTTGAATCCACCAACGCCTTTGAAAATTCCATAAAAACTGGGCTTAATCGAATAAAAGAAAACCAATACAGTTGCCAACAATCGCTATTTCCAGAAATTGAGGGGCTTGCTTTTGTTAATACGAAAACCGGAAATTGTAAATCAGAAATTTATAAGAGTAAAAGTAACGATATACCAGTTTACCGTACAACAATGATTTATTTTATGGTTTTTGGAATAACGCCTTAATTCTTTCAAGTGGATTCCTGTCAAAATCCGTATTGGAAGTATTATTCTCTTCGAAATAAACCTTATAAGATACAGAAGGAATTAAAGGGAAAAAACTCACTTGGTATTTATCGAATGCTCGATATTTCTCTAGCTCATAATTAGAATTGACATTTACATTAGCTTCGGTATAGTAATAGGCCGTTGGATTATGACGATTGTATGCATTATACACTGACAAATTCCACACTGCCTTTCGTCCCTTTTTGGTGATTATATTCCAGGATAAGCCCACGTCTAAACGATGGTAATCTGGCATTCTTGCACTATTTCGTTCTCCATAAATTAATACCTCTTCATATAAATCGTTGATTGAACCATGATCAGTAAATAAGCCAAAAGCATACTGGCGACCAAGAACTGGTGTGTAAGGCAAACCTGTTTGGTAAACCCAAGTTAAACTAGCTGTGCATCTATCTGATAGGTTCCGGTTAATATTGATAGAAGCAGAATGCGGACGATCAAAATCAAAAAGATACGCTTTGCCTTTGTTTATTTTTACAAATTGGCGCGTGGTTTTTGAATATGTATAAGCAAGAAAACCAGTCCAATTGCCTTTGTTTTTTTGTGCAAACAATTCAACTCCATTTGACAAACCGATCCCTCCTGATTCAATTTTGTTCCTCCACCCACCATCTCCGAGTAGGTTCGAATAACCTTCCTTGTAAGTTGCCAGGTTCTTCAATTCTTTATGATAAACGTTTAGCTCAATATTATAGACCTGTTTTATAAAACTTCCTTTCCAACCTAAAGAATACTGAATTGATTCCGAAGGATTCAAATTTTTATCAGCTGGCACCCATATTTCATTATTCATTACGGCTCCACTTGTCAATAATAAGTGTGAGTATTGGTTAACAGTTTGATAGCTAAAATTAACAGTTTGAAAAGAGTGAAGATTAAGATTAATATTCAGCCGTGGTTCCAATGCCGTTTTTGAGAAACCATTGCTCAAATAGTTAGTCAAACGAAATCCAAGCTCAAAATCAATCAGGTTCAATAAGTTGTATTGATTATTTATATAAATTACATTTTCAAAAGATCTGATCTTTTCAAACTCCGATGCTTCTATATCTGAAGCTTCAATTCTGTTAGGAATATGCTTTAAGCAAGATATCGTACCTCCAAAATCAATATTGTAGTACGGGGTCAACTTGTATTGCCAGTCGCTACGTAGAGAAAGATTATTTACCCTCGACAAATAACGGCTTTCATATTCTGTAGTATCTATTTCCGATGTATTAGAATATTTTCGAACAACCTTTAAACGATAATTTGTTGTGGAAAGGATATTATTCACGAATAAACGATGATTCACTACTTTACTCCATCGCCCTGAAAGCATCCAATTTCCCCAACGATTCTTAATTTTTGCAAACTCTGTCTTACTACTTTTAAAGTCAGACCTATAACCTAAATAATCATCTCCCTGGTATAAGTTTATATGATAACTATTATTACTATTAGGACGATAAGAAAATTTTGCATTAACATCGTGAAAACCATAGTGAACAATAAAGTCCTGATCCACTAACATACTAATCAACATCATTGGATAATCGATTACTGTTTTGCGAGCAGTTACAATCAAACTGCCTTTTTTATCAATCAGTGGCCCTTCAATACTAAAGGAGGCATCAGTTATTCCTAAACCTGCGCTCCCTTTCCAGTTACTATTATTTCCTTCGCGTTGATTAATTGCCATAATTGAGCTCATTTTTCCACCATATTTAGCAGGAAACCCAGCTTTATATACATCCATGTTATTAATCATATCAGGGTTAAAAACTGACATAAACCCACCAAGATGATTCACATACAACAAGGGAACATCATCAATTAAGTACAGGTTTTCACCAGGATTACCACCACGCACATTAATATGACTTGTACCTTCGGCCTGTGATTGGATTCCGGGTAATAATTGTAAGGTTTTAAGTACATCGGGGGTTGCTCCTAAAGCGGGAACGGTTTTCAGTTCATACACACTTAAACTTAATTTATTAAATTTTGGAATACCCTGGGCATATACATTTACTTCGTCTATAGCTTGCCCCTGCTTTAACTGAATATATAGGATGCTATCACTGATACATTTAATATGTTGTTTTTGATAACCAACATAAGAAACGCATATGGAGTCGCTATGAGGGGAAATGGAGAAGTAGCCATTTGCATTAGTTGTTGTTCCTATTTTTGAAACATCTGAATATACGGCAGCTCCGATTAACAATTCGCCACTATCGGCATCTTTCACAAAACCAGTAATTTGTTTTTGAGTGTAGCCCAATATGGAAATAAACATTAGTGCTACAATGAACATTTGTTTAGTAGCCATAATAGTCGTCAGTATTTGGAGTGATTGTATCGGAAAATATTGAAGAATAGGCGCCAAAAATGCCATATCCATTTTCAGCATTCGAAAAAATATTATTATTGGTCATGCTGGTTAAAATGCCATCGGCAGAGAACCCATCTTTATATAGGTATAGTTGTTTTATATAACGATAATAATCTTCGCTAACATGGCGGAACTCAACATAGAATGGGTATAAACGTGTTACTCTTGGACCATTACCAATCCTGGTAATTTCATTTGTCCAATAATTTATATGCATGATATACACCGAATCTTCAATCAATTCATTACTAAAAATGGCATAGGGTATCCCTTCAATCAAGAGAACAGGGTCGGTAATCAATTTTAAATTTGCTTCACTTGTGTAATTTTTTTTGATGTAATTAATCACCACCTGATAATACGAGTTTTGCGCAGTATTATTTTTAAAACTTACTTCAATAGCCGGAAAGCTTGCTCCTTCCTCGTCTTTCCCTGCAATATTTATGTGAGTAATATCAACAAGGGTTGGACGTTCAGGAACCTTCTGTTCACAAAAAATAGTATCGAAATCAGGCACTATTACTTTACACATATATTGATTTGGTGATTTTACTACAGTCGCTGACTTGTATTCACCGTTTTCAACATAGTATAAATCTTCGATATAATCACCATTAACATACAACTCTATTCTTGCATTATCCAAAAACGTTAATTGTTTGTCATCTAAAGTGTCAGACATCGAAACATTAACATTCAATACTTGACCGTCAATTAAATATGCATTTACAACAGGGAGGGCATCAAAATCGTAATAGGTCTCAGGAATAATTTCCCGACAGGAGGATAAGCCCCCAATAACCCCTAATAACAATACAGATTGAAACAAATATTTCTGCATGGCATAATGTTTAATAATTTATTTAAATGACTTTTACGAGAAGCCAGTTGGATAACAAAATATTATCCAACTGGCTTATTAATAATCAATACAAACCTCAATTTATATCAACTCGTGGTTGACCATCATCATCATCAAAATATGCATAATTATCGTAGGCTCCCCAATAGATACCGGGATTATATTGATTATAATAATCGATAGTCCAGGTAAACTCCTCATCAATTTTATTAGTAGTTTTTATCCATCCATCTGTCAATATTACTCCCCCTGTAGTTGAACTATTGTATTTTGTATAATTAACAACCTGATCAATTTTGTATCTAATTGTAGTGGTATATAAAAACCAAAACAACGTCTTTTTTTGCGCTTTGATTAAACACCCAGTTGAAACAGTAGTAGTGCTACCCGGGTTGCCATAATCGGCCCACATCTCCATCGTAATACGATAGTTACCAACAGCTTTTTCAGCATAAAGATCATCGGCAGAGTTAATTGCTGCAGCACTCTTTAGGTTAATTGTTTTACGTTCTTTAATAGAAAACTTCGGGTTATCCTGAACTTGCGAAACATCCTCAAGCTCCTTTAGTGCTATCATATTTTCAACACTGGTCGAAACCGAATTTCTACCAAATATTTTTACTGCTTGATCTCCAACAATAAAATACTTTTCATTATTTACAAAATAACGCAGGGGATTATCACCATCTATAATATCAACGGATTTTTCATTTTCAACATCTGTTCTTATTTCGAGGTACATTGAATTATTTACAAATTCAATAATCTCATCCTCTGAAGCCAAACTTTCCGGATCCATCTTATCATAAAACAATTCAGCTTCTACACCATAAGAGGTAAAACCCTTACTTGCAGCCCAACTTGCTTTTTCTGATAACGACATCTCATTTAAAGCAGAAAGTTCAGCATTCATCTCATTCACTGTTTCGAAATGTAAAACATTGTCTTTTTGAATCGACTCATTGTCTTTAATAACATCCTCATTACAAGCAATAAATCCTAAAATCATTGTTGCGATTAAATAAACTCTTATTTTTCTCATAATAGATTACTTTTGTTTTCGGGAGTTCCAGCTCCCGAACTGATTAATACTTTTAATTAGTTAAATCATGAAGGCAGCATAGTTCTCGGATTGTGTTGCTTTTTTTTGCCATTTTCAAAAAGCCTTCCCATGTATTATACCGATTATGAATCAGCATTAACCATTCAAATAATCATATTTTTTTTAAGCGCAATTTGATATAGAATTGGTTTCACATGACAATCCGATCGCAATTGTATTGCGAAGCAATTTTATTTACATCATAGGCAATTTTATTAGTGAAAAATATTGAATAGCATTACCACAACTAATGAAAACAGTTGGTTTTACTATTGAAATGTTAGTTCTAGTATTCATGTTATTTGCCAATTTTAAACTGTCGGTTTTTATTGGAGTACTAACATCTACTTTTCAAAACACTTAATTCTCATAAATCGAATTTTAAGTATTAAACTTTAAAATGGCAATAATAAAGTGATGCAGATTATTTTTTTCATGATTGTTGGGTTTAAAGAGGTTATTACTAAACAAAGTATTATTCATTTAGAATACTATGGCTAATACAATATATATAAATATTTTTTTAAAACAAAATTTTAAAAAATACAAATTTAAATATGTAAGAAACCAAAAAAATCTGGGGTTGTACTTCGTCAAGTCGCCCAGTTTTGGTTGTTGTCCCAATCTCATATGTTAAGTACAGCAATGGATACAGGCTAATAAAAAGATTGCATTTTATATTGTATATAAATTACAGACTGACAAATATATAGCAACTGATGCGAATAAATACTCCAATTTTATGGAGGTGTGAGGGCAAGAAAACAACTCTTTTGCAAGCTGAAGCTAGGGCATTTGAGCTGGAGTTTGCAAATGTGTTGTTTTGTGCGTGGGGTGTTGTTTTCCTTAATGCGCCCATCAGGCGCAAAGAGCGTGGGGGGAAAAAATTAAAATCCCTTGCTGTAAACTTCGAATCCGTAGAAATCTTTTCTGTCATTTGGTTTGGTTTTTTCAAAGTTGCACTTCGGTATCAAAATAGCGATTGGCTTGCACCTAACAATTTTATATATTTCACCAATATCGTCCTAAACAAGATTCGTTTACTATTCCAGTTTATACCGCGGACGATATTATTTCTTTTCACTTCAGGCTCCTGTCATTTTCACATTGTGTCCAAATTTTTGGGTTGGCTCTCGAGAGGACAGCTTACAGTTTGCTTTTCATTAAGGCAATAGTCATTGGTCATTAATCCATTGACCAAATTGTAATTGCTTTTTAGGTATTTTGGCCTTAATTCAGGGGAGAAATTGCTTTGGGGTTTTTTACCTTTTTTGATTTGACCTTTAGCGACTTTATTTTTTTTGAATTTAGCAGGCAATTGGCCGCTTCGATGAAGTGTGCTATCTTTAATTTTAACTTGGGACAAATAAAAACAAAGAATTGACCGCGTTGATTTGTTAATTTACCTAACTTTTGATCCTTATGATGGATATGAATAAAAAGGATGAGCGGATCATTTGGGCCGCTACCAGATCAGCGCTTGAAAACGGTCACAAAAAGAACATGCGAAACGGTGCATCTGGTGTCAGGTATTGGGATCTGTTTGAAAAAGGATTGACCTTATTGGTTTGGTTGTTAAAGTTAGTACGATTATACGATAGAGGGCATCATCAAGCCCTTGATGTCAAGATTGAAAAACACCAATTGACTTATTCCGAGCTGCCTGAATCTTTCAATAATTTCAGAATTCTTCACCTGTCCGACCTGCACCTTGACGCTGATCCTGAAACAACAGCTTCAATCATTAAAGCGATTAATCAGCTTGAATATGACCTATGTGTCATGACGGGTGATTTCAGATTAAAAACCCATGGCCGGTACAAACAGCTTGTTCCTCTTTTGCAAAAACTAGTACAGAATATTCAAGCCAAATCTGGTATTTATGCCACACTGGGCAATCATGACACCTATAGGATGGTTGCGGATTTTGAGGCTTTAGGAATTAATGTTCTGTGCAACGAAACGATTAATTTAACCAAAGGTGCTCACCAAATTGCATTGACCGGCACCGATGATGTCCATTACTATTTTACTGAGAATGCAATTGACTGTCTTGAAAATACGCCTGACGGTTTTAAAATTGCACTGGTTCATTCGCCTGAATTATATGATGTTGCTTCGGAAAACAAATACAATTTATACCTGTGTGGCCACACCCACGGTGGACAGATTTGTCTGCCCGGAGGAAAAGCCTTACTCATTCACTTATACAATGGAAAACATTTGTCAAAAGGACTATGGAAGAACAAGGACATGATAGGGTATACCAGCGAAGGATGTGGAACTTCAGGAATACCCATTCGGTTTAACAGCCAGAGTGAAATAACACTATTCACGTTGCAGAAAGGCTAAATAGGGCGAGCTTGAATTTGCCTGAAGATACTATTTGAACACCCTTATTCGATTAGTTCAATTTTCAACTCCCCCTCGTTTGCAACGAGGGTTTTTGCCACCTGTTGTTTTCAACCGACACATTTGCGTACTTTGTTTTGAAAATTAAAAGACTTTCTAATCACTTCAACATCCAGTACACTTTCCAAACATGTATCGTTCTTTGACGAACTCATTAAATAATCCTCTTCCTTTTCAATAATCATGTTACGAACCTGATTCTCATGAATGTAATTGTGGAGTTTATATGGCTTATTTGTACATGGTATTTAATAGCTTAATCTTGAGTGGGCTAATTCACCTTTTAGATTTTCCAAAGCTTCATCCCACTTCTTTTCTCTAACGGCATCCCGGTGCATCATTCTAGCCTCTATGGTGGCTTCTCTAATTTGATCGGACCATTCATCTATTTTTGCATTGACCACTTCTTCAGAAAAGGGACCATTCTTGAATACCGTTTTTAAGGAATCGTATTCATGTCTGAAACTAACCCAACCACCAGTTAATTTATCACAAGCCGCCGATTTCTGATATATGCCATGTGTATAGGATGGAAAAGGCTCACAGTCATTTGATATTTCACCCCATTTGTTGTGAATTCTTGTTACGGGGCTTTTACCATATCCAATATTTTGAAAGGCATTATCTAAATCCCAGGGGATGAGGTGTATTTTTTGGATTGAAGGTTCTTCATACCAATAGTAATTATGATTGCTACAGCCTTCACTTCCGCAATACCAATGAAAAGCACCATCATCATTTCGTATCATAACATCAACCACCGTATAGGAAATAATCTGATCAAGATTCATCCTTTCTATGATTAAGGCCCGGAGCTCATCATCGTTTGCGACAACAATATCATCAGCAAAACTTTTCATCATGTTTACATCAGGCTCTTCCGTTTCATTGGTTTTTAGATTTTCTAAAAATTCATTCTGGTCATTTGCTTCACCTAGATAATTAAGTGGCCATACCTCCTTGTAAAGGTTGCCGCTATGGTCCTTATAATTGTAGGCAATAAATTGCTCGTCGATTTGTTCGGTCAAAGCATAAACACCATAATATTCGCCATTAATAATAAGGCGTGCATGCACTGAACGGGGTGCAGCCACCCCCATCTCTCTATAAAGCCAATAACCCAAACGCTCATGCATCTGGCTTGGATCCATGTTTTGTGCATGAAACTGCAATTTCTTCAAACCATAGAATGTCTGGTCTGAACCTTTCCAGTCAATTTTAACTTTCATGGATATTTTAGTGGCTGTTTTATGTCCTGAAGGGTTCGACCAGTCTTTTCCTGAAACAGCACCAACAAAAGCACCTACTGAGCCTTTATAACGAATGCCTACGGGGCTCAATTCTTCTCCATTGAATTTAAGGCTACCTTCTACATACTCTTCTGCCACAGGGGCTGAATCAATTTTTTTAAGCTCACTTAATGGAATAGTCAACTCAAAGGAATGTAAGGTATTTTGATCAAAAATGTAATCGGAACTACCTGAAAGATAGCTTTCGTTTCCTATTGGATGAATAATTTCTACTTCCGATGATATTCCTAAATCATCTTTTCTGCAAGCAATAATACTTAGTACTATTGTGGTTGCAATTAGGCTAATTCGAATTTTATTCATCTTTAAACCTTTTTCTTTTGTACTTAGATTTATATTCCATATTTTTTTAGTAAAATTTCTATAGTATATTTCTCCGGCAGACTTTAATCTTAGTTGGTCCGTTGCTCTTAAAATAAAATGCTTATTGAAGTTGAAGTTAAATTTTGCATATGATCAACTTTGTGCACTTCTACCTGGATTTTGATCAGAAATAATTGAAGAAATTAAAACTGTTATTATTTTCATTCTTTTATTTATGTTACGAATGTTAGCAAATTGGAACGCTGCTACGAACCCAAATTTGGCTTCATTAATTTTATAGCTTGTTGAATTTTCATTTTAGTCCAAATAAAGGTCTTAAAAAACCAAGCCTTCGAATGATTAATTCATAAATGATATAACAAATGGTAAAGGTGAACGCTGTTATCACTATGAATTTCATGACAGGTGGTATTTCCAATGGCAAAATGATCATGGCGCCGGCGTATAAGGCAAACATGTGAATAATGTACACGGGATAAGCGGCTTGACTTAAATAGCTCAGTGCAGCACTTGGCTTGTTTAGGTATTTGTATCCGAAGCCGAAAACTGCAAATATCCAGCAATTGGATTCAATGGCCATAAGATAGCCCGGCGAAGTTGTTTGGAATATCACGTATCGAATAGTGAATAAAACAATAGCTAAGCCAATATACAGCCACTTCCATTTCGAAACCGTTTGCCAAAATACTTTTCCACTGTAGACAAATACAAAGCCAAAAAAGAAGGCTAGCAAGCCAAGGAAAAAACCATGACCTGTTTGTGCATATAATGAAAATATCTGGGGTTTTACAATAATGGCTTCCAGAACAAAAAAGACAGTTATCGCCAGGGGGCCCAACGGATTGTTCATGAAGGAGGATAGTCCTCTTCTAAATTTTCCTTCTTCTTTTTTCATTAGATAAATAAAAAGAGGAGCTAGCAGCAGCACATAAACAAAAATATTTCCAAGGAACCACAAGTGCCCGGCATGAGGATAATAGCTTAATGGTAAGCCATAGTACTTCTGAAAAATGAACAGGTGGATTGGTGTAATGGCTAGGATCCCGAAGATCAAGGGGATCAGAATTCGCTTTGTTCGTTCAATAAGCAACTGCTTATAGTTTCGTTTTTTTATGGCAAAATATAAGCCCATACCCGATACATAGAATAAGAGAGGAATCCGCCATACGTTCAGCATGGTCATGGGTTTCCATAAGTTTTCTATTGGATCTTCGCTTCTGATAAAGCCAACGAACATGGCCCAGGGTTGAAAAATAATAGCTATGTGATAGATTAGTAATAAACCAATAGCCATCACTCTCAACCAGTCGATATCGTGTCTTCTTTCTGTTGTCATTATAATTTTATTCTTAAATGATTATTGCAACATCATAGCAATAACAGGGCGGGTTTTTTCCAGTTCGTTTAAATCAAGTTTTAGGCCAAGTGACTCTAATTGTAGCAGTACCATTTCATAGATGGGTTTTATTTCGGAAAAAGGGCCTGTAACACTTTCTCTGGGGGTCATACCAAAGTTGTTTTTTACATTCTTGTTCGCTTTGGCATCAATAAGCATCTGTACGATTTCGACCCGACAAAAAAATGCGGCAACGTGCAAGGCTGTGGCGCCATCATTGTTTTTAATGGTCAAATCTGCATTGGCATCAATTAATGCTTTTACAATAGCTGTTTTGTCGAAGGTCACAGCAGTGATTAAAGGTGTTGAGCCGCTCATTTGATCTTTCATATTGATATCGGTTCCTGCTTCGATATGTTGCTTTACGACTTCAAGGTTGCCGGATAGTATTGCTACTTGAATGTCAATTTTCGGTTTTTCTGCAATTGACTTAGCTTTAGTATTTTTTTCCGACTTTGTGTTATTACTGCTGCCTGATTGTGTGCATGCTGTGAATAGTAAAAGGATAATGACAGAAAAGTTTACTGCTATTTTAAATGAATTAGTTTTTAGTGCTTTCATCTGCTTTTAAATTTTGTTATTTGAATTTGAAAAATTGTTTTACAAAGTTGAGCTAATCCTTAAAGCAACGCCTATGAGCAATGCAGCCTAATGTGTCAAGTTTATGCAAGGCATAAAAATTATGACGCAGAAATACCATTTTTGAAGCATTTGGAGCCTGTTTACTAATTCGGAGAATGGCCTCATTGTATGTATTTGCGTAAATTTTTCTACTTTCGTTTGAATTAGAATTAGCATGTCGAACACAACAATTATTACATCAGACTTCATTGATAAAGTTGAAGCGGTTATTTTAGAGAACATCTCGAATGAACAATTTGGGGTTTCTGAATTGGCAGAAACCATGAATATGAGCCGTTCGAGTTTACTCCGAAAAATCAAAACGCAAACTCAGCTTTCTGCGAGTCAATTTATTCGTCAGGTTCGCCTGATAAAAGGCATGGAGATGCTGAAGCAGGATACATTGACTGTTTCCGAAATTTCGTACAAGGTTGGTTTTGGAAATACTTCTTATTTCATCAAATGTTTTAGGGAACAGTATGGGTATTCACCTGGTGAGATTAGGAAAGGAATACCGGCAGATGAAGATGTTGCTATTCGGATGAATGTTTGGAATAAATACAGATGGCATCTGGTAGCAGCGATGTCACTTTTAATCCTCGTTATTTTAGTCCTCGTTCTTAGTAAAAGAAGTACTGTAACTTCTGAAATAGAAAAATCGATTGCGGTGTTGCCTTTCAAAAATGAAAGTAGCGATTCTTTGAATCTGTATTTCGTAAATGGGTTGATGGAATCTACTTTAAATAACCTGCAGAAGATTGGTGATTTACGGGTTATTAGTAGAACCTCAGTAGAGAAATACAGACATATAAATATGAGTATTTCGGAGATAGCCGAAGAACTCGATGTGAACTACGTAGTTGAAGGTAGTGGTCAGCGGGTTGGAAATCAGGTTGTGCTCAATATCCAATTAATTGAAGCCGCAGGCGACAGGCCGATTTGGAGTGCACAATACAGTCGTGAATTGGGAGATGTTTTTGCACTTCAGAACGAAGTGGCCAGGAATATTGCAGCTGCGATTCAGGCAATTGTGACACGTGATGAATTAAAACAAATTGAGAAAATACCTACCGAAAATTTGTTGGCCTATGATTATTACCTTCAGGCACTTGACCATTATCACTCCCGTACCAAAGACGGTTTGGAAAAAGCTATTCCATTATTTGAGAAGGCAATAGAAAATGATGAACAGTTCGCCCTGGCCTATGCCGATGTTGCCATATCGTACTACTTTCTCGATGTCTACCAAAAACAAAAACAATATACCAAACAGATCAACAATTTTGCGGACAAGGCCCTGCTTTACGATTCCAAATCTGCTGAAAGTCTCATGGCCAAGGCACTTTATTATTTTCAAATCGAAGAATATCCATTGGCCTTGCCACATCTGGAGAAGGCCCTGGAGTACAATCCAAACTCATCAGCAGTGGTGCAGATGCTTGCAGATATTTATGCCGGCGTCATTCCAAATACTGCCAAATACCTGGAGTACGCATTAAAAGGTATTCAACTCGATATTGCTGCCAACGATTCCAGCTCCCAAAGCTATATTTATTTGACTTTGAGTAATGCACTGGTCCAAACCGGTTTTGTGGATGAGGCGATCACCTATATCAACAAGTCACTGGATTACAATCCTGAGAATTATTATTCGCCATTGTTGAAAGCATATATCCTGTACGCCAAATACGGGAATATAGCTCAAACTCAAAATCTGTTGTTGCAGGAATGGACCAAGGATACTACCCGATTGGACATTTTGCAGGAAGTGGCGAAATTCTATTATTTTCAGGAAGAATTTGACTCTGCTTTTTATTATTATGAAAAATTTGTAGCGGCCAGGGAAAGTTATAATCTGGATATTTATCCACAGGAAGATGCTAAAATTGCATTGGTCTACCAAAAGAAGGGCCTGAATACAGAGGCCATTAAATTTTTCAATGCATATGCTGCATATTGCGAAAAAGACCAGTCAATTTACAAAAGTGCCAGCATGGCGGTAAAGTACGCATATGAAGGGAAAAACGATAAGGTGATTGAGCAACTCAACGTTTTTGCAACACAAGATAATTACCAGTACTGGATTTTGCTGTTCATGGAAAAGGACCCACTCCTGAAATCATTAAAAAGCCATCCGGAGTTTGACGGAATAATACAAAAGATAAAGGACCGTTTTTGGGAAAAACAGAAAAGATTGAAATCCTTATTACAAGAAAAAGGACTGCTTTAATTCATAAATCATCAACTGCTTTCTGTTCCTTTCACTTCTTCGGCACTGAATCCTCCGCTCCAAAGAAAATCTCCGTTGCTATCCTTGTACCACTTCAAATTTGAATTTCCAGCTATGCCTTCGGGGCCATTTTCAATTTCTTCAACATTCGTAATAAAGGTTTGGCCTTTTCGAATGGTGCCTTTTATATTATCGGCTTTAATTTCCGGGCGATCTCCCATTCGGATATTTACCTTGTATAGTGCTTTTAATTTTAATGTTTTCATAATTTGATGTTTTTGTATAAAATTCAAATGAATTTAGATGGAATACTATCCTACGGCTGTATCCTGAAAAGCTTTATTTTCGCCCTTCTTCACAATTAGGTAGGTGCTGGAACTAATTCCCATGAGAATCATAAGGTTCCCATCAAGCTCAGGCATTTCATATTCAACACAAGCCTTATATAAAACATATCCGCCAATGGCAACGGTAAAAAGAACGTTCTGTAAACGGTGAATACTCAGCCCGTTCTGATCAGACAATATATTCATTAGAAAATTGTTTTTACCATCAACATCCTGATGTCTTGCTGTGATATCTCCATTTGCCAGATCATCGTTATCAATGAGATGACCTCCTATTGTTGTTCCGGCACTAATGCCCAATAATGCCAGTACATTACTGCTTATCTCAAGCATATTTGTTGTGTTCCACCATACCGCCAGAAAGGAAACAATAATGACCAAGGTCCAGAATGCCATTTGACTTCGGGCCAAACTAAAAGGAGCACGAATGTATGAGGTGCCCGTATCCCGCAGGATTTTAAAACCACTTCGTGCAATGATTACTGTGATAATTAAGATCAATAAAATGGCGACGATGCTAATGATTCGTCTCATTTGTAACTGCTGTGGATTTAAAATGAGTGTAAATCCCTCGTCGCAGATCGTTTCGTCGATGGTGAGATTTATGTTCACTTTTGCAGCATCGTTGAATAACAATACCTTATCGAAGGACTTAGCAGATTCAAACATTTGCCCCAGAACAAAAGAGTAGATCCCCTTGTGTCCGGGATAGGGTAGTAAGGAATCAACTTTTACACCATTGATAAAAACATATTGGTGAGCAGAATTCGCGTCAGCACGTACAAGCAGAATTTGACCAAAACGTGCCTTCCTAATATGTTCCTTTTCCAGATTATAAATTTTACCTTTTTCCAGCGCTATTTCTTGCGCATTTAAGGAAAAAGCAAGCATCAGTAAACTGATTAGTGTGAATAGAGTAATTTTTACTTTCATGATATATTTTTGTTTAGTTGAAATTTTGATGTTAGGTGGGGTTTCAATTTGGTTGATAAATATTTAAACTAGGGTGTTTTAAAATTACCAATAGGGCGGTTTTTAAAAAAAAGCATGAGGCTGAAATCCCAGTATTGGAATTTTAGCATTTTATCGTTACTAATTATTAATTAAATGGACTTATTAACAATCCAATAAGAAAGTATTCATTTTTTTGATAATTTATAACATTTTCACCTTTGGAATATTTAAAGATTGTCTTAAAATCTGTTTTTGGGATATCTATTCCAAACGCAGCAGAATAATTAAACATAATATTATTATTGGGGTTTGTTTTGGTATTAAAATCATAGAAAACTTTACAATCGATTATCAAACTATAATATTCCTGAATTGGTATATAATAGT
The DNA here is from genome assembly GCA_041821245.1 of Prolixibacteraceae bacterium. Classification (GTDB taxonomy): domain Bacteria; phylum Bacteroidota; class Bacteroidia; order Bacteroidales; family Prolixibacteraceae; genus Roseimarinus. The sequence goes on along the minus strand of JBGUEP010000012.1, from coordinate 25,650 downwards.
ATAATTCGCCAAAAACTTGATTTGAAAATTTGTTTTCATTATCAATTTTTGGTCTACTATTTTCAACTTCCTGATAAAATTTAATACCGGCTTTTGCTACAGGTTTTAACCTCAGTCTATCAGCTCCAAAGGTAAGGTCAACAATGTTTGGGATTATTCCATTCCAATAAAAATTTCCAGAAATCCGATAATCAGTAAAAATTTGATTCCCTTCAATTCCAATTTGTCCAACTAATTCATTCGTTTTTCTAAAAAAATTGTAATTGACAGGATAAATTGATATATAATTTAATGAATCATTGGAATTTGAGCTAATTAATCCGTCTGCACTAAAAAAGATTGGCAGTTTGTTTTCTAGAAAACTATATTTTGTCCGATATTTGAAAGAAGCAGTAAACTCAGTTTGAGAACTAGAGGATTCCGTTGATGGGATTATTCCCAAATCAATTCTATTTTGGGTTAAATATATCTCGCCACCTTTATCTTTTATGTATTCTTTTTCCATGGAGATAGTCATGGTTGGATTGTTACTCGCGTAATCTTTTATTTGTGATTTATTTATTTTAAAGCGTTGTAAGGTCTGTAAATCGCTATTTTTCCAAGCTTCGAATTCAATGTTATTTTCCAATGTAATACATATACTGATTTTATTTTCAATTATTTCATTGAATAATTCCTTTGTGATAGCAAATATTTTGAACTCAAAATGATTTCTAGCGCATGTAATCTCTATTTCTGCAGATATTTCAATTTCACTGTTATTATTTCGCATTTTTAATTTAGGTAATAACTCATGTTTTAAATTGTCAAATAGTTGATTATCCATTTTTATACCATCTTCAGGAAAATCAACAATAAGACTTAAGGTTATTGTTGTATCGTTCTCATTATAATAAGCATGATGATTTTTAATATTTAAATAAGTTGCATCTTGAGCATGTAAGCTCCACGATAATACACATAGTATTATAACAATTGGTATTCTCATTTAAGTTGGATTTTATTAGGGTTTCTTTTTTTTACAGTATGATTGTCATAAATGTAGTCAATACAGTCAGCGATTGTATTCCAGGAGTCTATGATGTTCGTAGTCAATGTAATATCATAGTATCTGTCATTATCAGTGTTTCCAGAGCGGTCATAGTATGGACTTGTATTGATTAATGAAATTAATTTTGTGACAAATACTTTCTTGTGAAATTCCCGAAAGAATTTAAATTCATAATCCTTAATATCTCCGGTAAAATCAGCAACTTCCTGAAGTGCGATCTTTACCATATTTCCAATTTGATTTTCATTTAAAAAAGCCATAATAGTTAATTTATTATTCAATTATTATCATAAGATTATTAGTCTGTATTTTACGCGCCACCCCTATCCTTGTTTTCAGCTGAATATGAATAGTATTCAGTCTCGTGGTTTAGCCGTGCAAATCGAAATCTATGTGAGTACAATTGTGGAAGATCTGGCATCTGGGTAGAGCCTCTAAAGTGGAACTTATTCATGGGGTCGCCTTTGTTACCGTATCGCCCTTTCATTCTAGTGATATCTTTCATTTTAGAATTTGAAACGTAATTGGGCGGTGTTGATGCGATGGCATTCACACACGGTTTAGTGAGAGAATTTTCAGACCAGATTTCCGATGGACCAAAATTGACTTGGCGAGGAACAAAAATGTCCCGACGCTTGAGAAAGTCTTTATCGGACGCTTTTAAGTTACCAAATTGGCATTTCGCGGCCTTCATACGAATTCGTTTTTTGAGGTTGCCTGTCGATCAGATGATTTAATTATTAAGCACTGTTAACCTGATACAGCAGGTCGTTTTTTTAAGTGGTGTCTGAATTCCACTGATCTGTTTGTGGTTGGGTAGTTGGTTGTTTTGGCTGGAGTTATTATTTACATGAATAGTTCTTTGTTTACACTAAAATATGAACGTATCATTTATTGTAAATTAAATAATGTGCATTTATAATAATGATCAAGGTATACATCAGGAGTTTTATTTCCAAAAAAACTTTATGAATGATTGAAATGGTTTGGTGAACGGACGGATTTCTTTAATGAATGGCGGTTTATCTCAAAATAAATTTTACTAATATGATAAGGATGACAACAACCTGGATGAATTGCCTCCGTAGAACATTCTAATCCACCTCCGTTGCAATATTATTTCGATTTTTGACGCTCTGAAGGCTCTCCTAATGGTTTGTGTGATTTCTGAAATCAAGCTTTTAATTTTTAGTTTATGAGATGAAGTTTATCGTATGCTTATGATGAAATTTTGTTCTTTTCAGACGGCGTTCAAAAAAAAAGATGTATGGTAATGCGCACTAATATAGTAGCTTGCAGTCCAGTGTTCACTGTAAAAGCATACTGGGGAAATTTCGGCATCATATTTGAATATTTTGCTTTAATAAATCGCTCATTTGAAATCCAGGTTGATGATAAATATTGAAGATGGATGATGTAGAGCATAAAACTTAAAGCCATGAAACGAAAAATAACACTACTTGCATTCATTACTTGTATGTTGATGGGTCAAATGTTCGCCCAGACAACTGTAACAGTAAATGCCAACAATGAGGACATTAGTGATAATCTCGATCTACAGGCTGTAGCCTATCTTTTTGGTGAAGCTAAAAATCTCGAAGAATTTGAAAATATGTTGAACGATCCCGAAAAACAAATTTCGAATTTGGATTTGAATCAGGATGGTTATGTGGATTATTTGAGAGTGATTGAACTTAAAGATAATGGCGTTTATTCCGTCGTTATTCAAGCAGTTATTGGAAAAGACCTTTTTCAGGATGTAGCCACCATTGATGTTGACTCCCGTGACAAGGAACACGTGTATGTTCAGGTTGTTGGGAATGAATACCTCTACGGAAACAATTACATTTTTGAACCCGTTTATGTCCACCGGCCCTTCATTTATGACTATTTCTGGTTTCACAACCATCAGGTTTGGTATTCGCCGTATTATTGGAGCTATTATCCTTCCTACTATCACTACAGGAAACCGCACCGGATCCATGTGTACCATCGCCATATTAATCAGCATTACCATCAATTTGATTGCAGATACATGCCGCATCGGAAAATTGATGTTCATGTTCACAAAGATGTCTACCGCAACGATTACGGGAAAAAACATCCGGAACGTTCTTTTAACCAACGCAACAATGGTGTAGAAAATCGTCAGGAGCTGGTCCAACGGCGTTCATCCAATCCAAATACAGAGTCGCGTCGATCGACCAATTCAACGACTACGATTAAAAGTAGACCGGTTTCAAGCAATTGGGAAAGCTCCAATACAAGTACTCGTCGATCGTCAAGTACTAACAGAACAAGTACTTCTGTGTCATCAAACCGGTCGCAAACGAAATCAAGTCCGGTAGAAAGCAAGGCGAGAGATACACGCTCAGAAACACGTTCCGAATCGCGTTCTGTTTCTCCGTATCGTAACAACAGCAGTTCCGGCTCAAGCAGCAGGCGGGATGTTTCATCCCCTTCAAGCTCACAGAAATCTGCACCAGTAGTAAAAAGCAGGCCGGCTCCAACACGGAGTTCGTCAAGTAGCACGCGGTCGAGCAGTTCGCCGAGCAGCACACGTTCATCGAGCAGTTCATCTAGTAAAAGTTCGTCTGTTAGCACTCCTGCAAGGCGAGAAAGTCCGAAGCCTGCTGTACGGTCCAGCTCCAGTTCTAATAGGTCGTCCTCAAGCTCTAGCTCAAAACCGGCGGTTCAAAAGAGTAGCAAAACTAAATCGAATTCGTCGGCACCAAAAACCCGGAGTAGTTCATCCGGTTCATCCAGATCGAAATCAGCATCTGAAAAGAGTAAAAATCCAAGTAGAAGATAATTCAAAAAAAAGGTTGTTGTCCTTATCAGACAACAACCTTTTATTCATTCACGTCAAGTGGTATCGCTTATTATTCCGGTATGAAAGTGATTGTTCCGGATGTTAGATTTTCACCTGAGGCTGAAATACTGATTTCATCGGTATTGGCTCCTATTTTGATCAGAATTGCTGCGACTCCCGCCTCGGTTTTAATTTGGCCCGGACTTACCAACTTTGCATCGCCTTTCACTTCAAATTGAACGTCCACTTCATTGAGTGGTACTGTGGTTCCATTCTCATCTTTCAAACTGGCATACACAAAAACAACATCGTTGACACCTGCCTTTGGTTTCCGGCCGCTTTCATCAATTTTTAATTCGATGGTTTTGGCTTCCAATGGTGTTTTTACCGAATGGGTAGCAACTATCTTTCCATCAATATAAGCTTTAGCCAGTAACTCGCCTGCTTCAAATTTTGGGATGTTGAAGGTGAACGGTGAGTGTGCCAGGTGATTTGAAATTCGGTTGTCATCAGGTTTTTGAGTTCCCAATCTTTTACCATTCAGCAACAGTTCCACCTCGTCGGCATTGCTGAAGACGCGAACATTCAATGGCGAATTTTTCTGCCAGTAACTGGCAATGTGCACCATTGGACCACTTTCGTATAATTCGGAAATTTCATCAGCATCGCGCTGACTTTGGTAAAAATAATAGCTGAATTTAGGAATTCGATCGATGCTTGCAATTCCCGATGCTTCCAAATCGTCGGAATAGCCCCGATTGTAGTCGTACATCACCCAGTAACTATCGGAAAAAGCAGGCGTGTTGAAATTATCGTTGTGAGCCTCCTGAATGTTGGTAGCTTGCTGCAAAAGTTGCGCTTCACCGTCACTTAATAACTGACGGCTGGTGCGTTCCGATTGTTTTAAACCTCCCCAGTCATCTTGATTGAAACCGGCATTTTGAGCATAATATTCCCAATCACCATATTCCGAAACACTGTAAGGTTTTTCAGGTTCACGATAATGTTTCAATCGGTGTTGGCGTGCCTGTAAATAAATGTCATAGCCATATTCCTGCCAGCCCGCACTGAAACATTGGTCGCCCGGATATTCCTCATGGGCAATGCTGTGCAATTTGTCGATGAAAGGTTCGTCCATCCACGATTCGTTGAGTGAAACTTCCCAGGCCAATACGCAGGGATGGTTCCGGTCGCGTCGAATTAAATCGTGAGCCGTTTCAAAGATGTGTTGTTGAAACAGTGAATCGCGACTAAAATACTGCCAACCTAAAATAGCATCTAGTACCACCAAACCCAATTCGTCGCAGGCATCCATAAATGCGGGCGAGTGAGGGTAGTGGCTCAATCGAATGTAGTCGAAACCAGCTTCTTTAATTTTTACCGCATCACGGTAGTTCGCCTCGTTACTCAGCGCATATCCTACGTATGGATAGTCCTGATGACGATTCACTCCACGTAAAAACAGCTCTTCTCCATTGATTTGAAATTTATTGTTTTGAAAACCAATTTTTCGGATACCAATGTGTGTTTCTTCTTCATCAACTACTTTGCCATTCAACAACACTTTCGTTTTTAAGGTATAAAGTGATGGACTTTTAGGCGACCAAAGTTTTGGATTTTTCACTTCAATCTCAGCAATAGCATCGATAGTTGAACCTGCTGTTACCTTGGTTTCGCTTGAAGTGTTGGAAGCAGTTAATTGAGTTCCATCCCATAGTTCATTCACAACCGTAAACGATTTGCTGTTTGCTCCGTTGTTGGCCATGTTGGTTTGCACTTTTACGGTGGCACTTTCTTTTTCAACTTTTGGATAAGTCACAAAAACACCACCACCTGCAGGTTTCGCAGCGAGAATTGGATCCGTAATGTGAAGCTTATTTTTAATGATCAGAAAAGCATCGCGGTAAAGTCCACCATACATGTTGAAGTCTAAAGTGGCCATGGGTTTTGGCCCGGTAATTTTATTGTCGGTATTGTCCAATCTGACAAAAATGGTGTTTTCACCTATTTTCGCAGCTTGGGTAAAATCGAATACTACCGGGAGGTATCCACCCTGATGTGAGGCTACTTTTACGCCGTTGATCCAAAATTCGGAAGCATTCATGGCGCCTTCAAATCGAAGAAGGTAATTTTGGTTTTTTGCCGAAGCCGGAATTTCGAAGGTCTTCTTGTACCAGCAGATGCCTTGCCATTGACCTGTCATCACCTTGGGTTCAATTACAGCTGTGTGGGGCAGCGAAACGGCTTCCCATTCAGTAGCTGATTGAATTTCATCAAAAGTGTCATCGGAGATGGTGAATTGCCAATCGCTGTTGAATAATTCTTTTGTCGATGTTGGCTGTGTACAGCTGCCGAGTGTAATGGCCATAATGGCTATGATTCCCAATAGTTGATTTTTCATTTTGTTGTGTTTTATGGTCTTTGCTCTCCGTCAGCCGACGGAGCCGCAACTTTGATTCATTGACTATCCTTGTTCTCTTTTCGGTCGATACAACATTGTGGCTTTGAATACCAGTTCTTGATCGACCGTAATATTTTATTATTTCTTGTACCCCCGGATGAATCCGGGGCTTACAATAGCTAAAGCCCTAAGACTAATATTATTCACCTACTCTTTAGTTGTGAAATTTACAATCACTGAGTGGGATTTTCTTTCGATGGTAACATTCTCAATTCTCAATTCTCAGTTCTCTTTTATAGCGGTGATTCCTTTCAGAACATTTCCATCATCATCGAATAAACTGCGACCAATTACCCATTCCTTTTTTCCCGGAACTTTTATTTCTTCAGGTTGCCAGTAGAAAATTCCCTTCACTTTTGGATAAATGTGCGCAATGCTATCCAGTGTATGGAGAAAATCGTATTGTCCTTGTTCTGTGGGCGGGAAAGGTTGAATATCCAAAACCCATTCAGCAGGTTCGGGATAATAGCCGTTTGAATAGTAAGCGGTTTCGACCAAAACAATGTCTTGGGTTTTGTGCTCCGATAGCCAGGTCAGGTTTTTTTCTAAATCGTCGAAGGTACCGTGCCACCAAGGATAATAACTTAAGCCGATGAGATCGTATTCAACGCCATACTCTTCAATTTTGTGGAAAAATTTGCTAGTGGCATTCAAATCACCTCCCTTGTCAATATGAATCATGATGGGAACATCGATGTCTCCGTAGGCTGCTTTTGTACCATTGATTCCTGCATTTAATAAAGTGCAAAAGCTTTCCCAATCTTCATTTCCATCTTTGTAAATTTTTCCGTCCGGCCAAATAAAACCAGGGGTGATTTCGTTTCCAACCTGAACCATATCAGGGATAACACCGGCGGCATCCATGGCTGCAATCACCGTCTTGCTATAGGAAAATACACTGTCGGTAAGTGCTTCAAAGGTGATGCTGTCCCATGCCGCAGGTTTGATCTGATGTTGTGGATCGGCCCAGGTGTCGGAGTAATGAAAATCCAATAATAATTTCATGCCAGCGGCTTTTGTTTGTTTCGCCAGGTCAATGGTGTAATCCAATGAATTGCAAACGGGGCCGCGCATGTTGGGATTGTTAAAAATCCGCAAACGTGCATAATTGTATCCGTTTGAAGTGAATATTTCCAAAGGGGCGGTTGGTGTTCCGTTCACTTTATAGACTGCGCCTAAATCTTCCATCATTTTTAAAATGGAAATGTCTGCACCCACCATAAATTCTTGTTTAGGTGCTTGTTGTTCTGAGCAGGAACTGATACTCAGCATAAAAGTGATAAGTATTAATAATGTACTTCTTGTTTTCATGATCATCTGATTTACAGAACCATTAATTTTTGTGTATAGTTCTGCTGGTTAACTGTGAGTGAAATGAAATAGATTCCTCTTTCTAAACCTTCAATTTTAAAGGTCGATTCAGTATTTGTTTTTTCAAAACAGAAGGCCTCTTGCCGGCCAGTTTGATTGAAAATTTTAAGCTCAAAGTTTTCCTGAAATAAATTCATTTCGACCATAAAGCTTTGATTAAGTGTTGGGTTTGGGTAAACTTTAAATAGTTGATTGGGATGATTGATCTGATTTAAAGAGGTGTGTAAGCTTTGGCAAGAAGCCCAGGCAAATGCCAGAACAGTATCCTTTTCCGGTACAATAAAGGCACGGTCGGTTGTCCAACCTGCATCATTTAAAATTTCATCGGAATTGGCACATTCTTCAGGTACCGTTTCGCGATAATTTTCGAAATTTTCCCAGTTGGAGCTGGTGATGTAATAGAATGCATGCGCCCCACCGATGGTCAGGTCCATGGTTGTTTGATAGATTTTAGAACCACTGCTCACCGGTTCCATTTGCAGGAATTCCCAGCCGGTCATTGTTCCTACTACATAAACGCCGCGTGAAACATCCTGATTGGTCATGTCTACTTTAAAGGTCACCAGACTTGTGGTCTTAGTGGTTTCGTTCCAGAACTCGTCGGGCCATCCACCCCCTCCATCTTTCATGTAATTCAGCTTGTCGCGGTGATCGAAAAAGGCCACGTGCTCCTGTGACGATCCTATTCCCCACGGCGTTCTGCAGGGAGTTGAAACCCATGCCGATTCCCAGAATATGACTCCACTGCCACCCGCATTTTTTACTTCGTTCGACAAATCGACCATAAATTGCTTTTGAGTGGCTGGCGAAACAGGTTGGTAGTCTGGACTTGAGCCGGTAATGATGTTGCCCAATCCATCAATATTCTGTTTGTCCCATAAATACCCGGTTTCCACTACCATGGCATCGTAGCCGGGATGCTGAGTTTTTAACTTTTTAATGTATTGTCCCACCTCAGCAGGTGATTGCTTGTGGTACGAATAATAATAGGTAAATCCCATGATATCAAAATCGGTTACGCCGTTGCTTATGATGTTGTTGTAGAACCATTCGGCTTTGCCCGGATCTGCCACATGCAATGCAATTTTAGGGTGGATAGTTGTTTGGGATGAAATATCTCTTACTGCTTTAATGGCGGCATTGTACAAACGACCATGACGTGCCCAATCCCAGCTTAAAAGAGTTACCCCTTCGTGGTCGGCATTCATGCCTTTGTGCGTCATAATGCCACTGTTGTTTTCATTTCCAATCTTCACATATTCGGGCATCAGGTTTTCCTTATTCAAACGATTGAGTGTTTGAAATACATAATTGTAAATGGAGTCCTTTAATGCGGTTTCATTTCCTGAAACGCTTTCCCAGGCTTTTGGCAGAATTTGCCGACCAGGATCGCACCAAAAATCGGAAAAATGGAAGCCCAACATCACCTGCATGCCGGCCATTTTAGCGCGAAAGATGGTTTCTTTAACATCCTCGAAATCGCTGTAAATTGCTTTTACTCCATCGGGCTGTTTCAAGCTTTCCTGCCAGCTGGGATTGTGCCAAAGTCGAACACGTATCAGATTGCTTCCATTATCGGCAAAGATCTGGTACACGTCTTTTACCTCGCCATCTTCACGGTATTGTGCACCGCAATCTTCCATCTGATTCACATAGGATAAATCCTGACCAATTATGAAATCAGATTGCGCTGATGTTATTAAATATGAACTGATGAAAAGTAAAAGAAAAATAAATTTTGATTTTAACATTCGGTGTTTTTTTGATGAATAAAAGTAAACGGGAATTTCTATAAATTAATTGAATAATGCCATACTAATTACTAAAACTAACCTTAAAACAGAAATCCCCGTATTTACTTTACCTAAAACTATAAAAATTAAATGTTTACAAAAAATTATTCTGCCGCAACAATAAATGTGGCGGTCTGAAAGTCCATACTTATTTTATATATTCCGTCTTCGGCCGGCGAAAGGAATTTTTTACTTCCCCAGCTGTAATCAGAACCTTCTCCATCCCAAACGAAACCACCGCCCCAAATCATTTCATTACGGTCGAGAGCCGGATCGATGCGATAACATGGCGTCCAGTTGACACCTGCTCCATCGGTAATCATTTCATAGTCGGTTCCGGCAGTAATGAAAATGGTGATTGAAAATTTAGTGTCATTCAGTTTGGTGAACTGACGTTCGGCAGGGAATGGTGTAATCCATCCACCTTCCAATCCATCACCTGAAATCCACAATTCAGCAGGTACTTCGATTGCTGGTGGCCCCGTTACATCTTCAACGGTGAATTCGGCATTTTGGAAGTCCATAGTGATTTTATATAAGCCATCGTTAGGAGGTGACAGGAATTTCTTAGAACTCCAACTATAGGCCGATCCTTCACCATCCCAAACAAAGGTGCCGCCCCAGACCATCGTTGCAGGATCCAATGCAGGATCGATGCGGTAGCATGGTGTCCAGTTGGCACCAGTTCCATCGGTAATCATTTCGTAATCTTTTCCTCCTAGCAAGTTAATTGTAATGGAAAACGTGGTGGCTGTTTCTTTAGTAAATTGTTGTTCAGTCAAGAAGGGTTGGTTCCAACCTGAAGGCAGTGCATCGCCCGTAATCCAAAGTTCCTCGGGAACATTAATTGCTGGCGGAATCACCGTGGTGTATGGGGTCACAGCAACGTTGACCAAATTAGAACTTAAAGTGTCTTCGGTGAAGTAAACCGATTTCACCCGAATATAAACAGGATTGGATACATCAGTTTCCGCACCTAAGTCGAGCATGATTTTATTTAAGGCATATACCGAAAACGATTTTTCATAAAGGTTAACCAAGGTATAGCTTTTTGCTGTTGCAAAAGTTTCGGAAGTTGAAACAGAAACTACATAGGTTCCAATCACATCGCCATTGCTGGTGTCGTCAAGATAACCCGGAGCAGTCCAGTTTACCGTAAGTGCCGTGTTGGCTGAATCTGCTCTGGCCAAGATGAGCTCTGAGCTGGAAGCTGTCAATTGTGGTGCTGTTCCATCGCCAATGGTTGTTTTAAGCAAATCGGATTCGCAGGCTGAAAAAAGGATCAAAACCGCTGCTATCAAATAATAGTGTATTGTTTTCATATTCATTGTTTATTAAATTAATAGCCACTTACTAGTTGTTTCAAATTTGGATTGGCCAACAAATCGGATGTTGGAATGGGGTAGAGGTTAAAACGTGCATCAACAGCAGTTCCTGCGGGTACTCCACCTTTCCAGTCCCACAAATAGTCATCGGTAGTGAGTTTGTCGAAGCGTACCAGGTCGGTACGTCGTTGTGCTTCCCAGTACATTTCACGAGCGCGTTCATCCAAAATAAAATCCAGATTCAAATCTCCTGAAGTAATGTTGCCTTCGGTGCTGGATGGATCGGCAGCATAAGCCCTTCCCCTTATTTTGTTGATGTAAGAAAGTGCCGTTGCTGCATCACCACCTGCTCCTCCGCGCAAAACTGCTTCGGCATAATTCAAATAAATTTCAGCCAGGCGGAAAATTGGAAAATCGATGTCGCTAATGTTGTTGTAGGTATTGTTTTGAGCAATGGCATTTCCGTCGCGATCGGTGTTTCGATATTTATAGCTCGAATACCCGTTGATGGAGGTGCCTAAGTCGTCAACTTCAAGTGTCATTCCTTCTGTCCATATTTGGGCGCGTTGATCAACCGTTTCGTTAAAAGTTGGAAATAATGTTGGAATTTGCTGGCACATGCGCAAGGAACTCCAGGAAGAACTCATACCATTTACTTCAGCAGTAACACCCGACGCTCCCAATGCCATATAGTTGGTTCCACCCCATGTTTCGGTTACAGCATTGTCGTAATTTGAGGTAAAAATAAATTCATTCGTATTTAGGTAATTGTCGGCTAACATCAACCAGTTGTAATCCGATTCTAAAGAATAACCTGCATCGATTACCTTTTTGCTGTAAGTGACGCATTCGGTATGTTTTGGTGTTCCGGTGTATACTTCGGCATTCAAATACAGGCGTGAGAGCAAGGCCCGGCAGGCAGACTGATCGGCGCGTCCATACTCGTTTGTTTTCGGTGCTGCCAAGTTCGCTTCAACTGCCAATAATTCGTCTTCAATAAATTTGAAAAGATCGGCTCTTAAGATTTGTTGGGGTGCTTCACCTGCAGCAAGAGATTCTTCGGTGGCAAAAGGTGGATTTCCATATAAGTCCATCAATATCCAGTAATAGTAGGCACGCATAAAACGAGCTTCGGCCTTGTATTGTTGAATCGTTTCAACATCAGTACCGCTATAGCCCCGTTTGGTTAAATTCTCTTCCGAAGCTTCAATTAAAAAATTGTTGCAAAGGGTGACGTTGTAAAGGGAAGTGCGATAAACACGTTCGATGGAAACATTGTCGGCAGTATAATTGAAAATATGATAAGCCAGAATTCCATCATCATCCCAGGTGGAAACGGCTTCATCGGTAGGCAATTCCTGCATGTTCCAGTAATTCCTCAAAAAATCGCTAAACGATAAAGTACCATATATGGTCACCAGGCTTTGCTTATATCCTTCGATGCTTGCGTATTGCACATCGTTGGTGGTTCCGTTGGTAGGAAAACGGTCAAGATCGCCGATACATGAAGTGACCAGTGTTAGCATCAGTAACACTCCGGCAATCAATTGGTATGTTGTTTGTATTTTTCTCATTGTTGTAAATTTTACGAATCAAACATTAAAAGTTCAGCGTTAAACCAAGTGCATAGGTGCGTGGTATTGGATAAGAAGATCCAAAATCAACACCCCAGTTCCAACTGGCTTCCGGATTTTGACCGGTATAGTTGGTCAGGGTATATACATTTTGAACTGATGCGCTTAAACGCAACGAAGCTTTTTCGAACAGGTTTTTAAAATCGTAACCAATGTTGATGTTGTCGATTTTGAAGAAGGATGCGTTTTGCAGGTAATAATCACTGTAAGGCTGGGCCTGATCGGTGCTCATTTTGAATTCGGTGTCGTAATACATGGTGTTTAGGTTGTAAGGTGCATTCCAACCGTAAACGGCCACCATGTTGTCGTTTGGACGGAAATACATGTAATGACCCAAATTGGCATGACAGTTGATGTTGGCTGTCCAGTTTTTATAGGTAAATCCGGTATTAAATCCTATCAGAAATTTTGGAATGGAACTGTGAGAGCGATAGCGGTCTTTGTCGTTGATGATGCCGTCGCCATTCACGTCGAGCATGGTTTCTTCCAGCGGACTACCATCCTGATCGTATACCTGATGATATAAGTAGAAAACATTACGACTATAGCCAACTGTATTCACCAAATATTCGCCACTGAGCAGTCCTACGGCACTGTCGCCAACCAGGGATAGTTGGGTGATTTTATTTTCATTGTAGGTGAAATTGGCACCAATGTCCCAGGTGAAATCTTTTGTTTTTACAGCTTCAGCCTTAAGACTAAGTTCGATCCCTTTGTTTTCCATGGTCCCAATATTTTTGGTAATGGAACTGGTGAAGTCGGTACCCATGGGTACGTTTACTGTATTTAATAAATCGGAAGTTTCTTTTTGATAAACGTCAATCGAACCTGAAATACGCTGGTTGTAGAATCCCCAGTCAATTCCAATATTGGTTGTAGCTGTTTGTTCCCATTTACGGTTACGATCGGCCGCTGATGGATATGCCGTACGATTTGGAGTGGTTCCAATCATGTATTGGGCATTTAAGCCTCCCTGTGTATAGGTTGGAATATAATCATAGTTTCCAATTCCATCTTGTTGACCGGTAACGCCATACCCAATTCTTAATTTCAAATCAGAAACATTGGGTAAATCCTGCATAAATGCTTCTTGTTTGATTTTCCAGGCAAATGCAACTGATGGGAACAAACCCCAACGATTGCTTTCAGCGAATCGGGAAGAACCATCGTTACGAACGGTTGCAGTTATAAGGTAACGGTCTTTATAAAAATAGTTTGCACGGGCATAAAACGAAATTAAGGTGTGTTGGGGTTTATCTAATGGATATGTTGGGGTGGTATTGGGTTGTTCAACTTCGTATGCATTGAATGTTGGATAATTGTAACTTGTTGTCAAGAAGTCGTTGTAGGAATATCCTACCATGGCATCCACGCGGCTATCAATTGAAGTCAAATCTTTCACGTAGTTTAAATAGGATTCGAAGTAAACATTACGAACTTCCCTGGCCGGATTGGCTTTATAAATGCTTCCCTGTGCAATGTTTTGCTCGAAAGCCGTTTCGGGTATAAAATAATCGCTGGTCGATCGGGCGACATCGTAACCTGTATTGATATTCACATGAAGTTCAGGAAGGAAATGAGCAGAATAATCGAGTTGTATGTTCCCGATACTACGCATCGACTGCGCAGTTGAATTTACCTGTTCCAGCATCCCTACAGGATTATAATGACCATGGAAAACTGCAGGGTTATCGGCGTATTCTTCGTACTCGAAATATCCACCAAAATTGGAAGTATCCGTTTTTACTGGCTGTGTAGGATCGAAAGATATGGCACTACTAATGGCCCTCTCATCGGCTATTTGCTGATTCTCTACGGAAGCCTTCAGATTCAAATTCACCTTCAGGTGATTATCAAGAAGTGTAGGGTTGATGTTTAATATCGCTGTAACACGTTCGAAATTACTTGTTCTCAGAATTCCATCCTGATTTAAGTATCCAACTGACAGGCGATAGGGCAGGTTTTTAATTCCTCCGCTAAAGCTGATGTTGTTGTCGGTGCTCAATGCATTTTGGTAAATTTGATCTTGCCAATCGGTATTTTCGCTACCGGCACCAAACCACGATTGCTCCTTAGCAGAATAGTTAGCCGCTGTTTGAACCACTTCACGGAATTGATCTCCGGTAAGTACCGGAACTTTTTTCATGATCTGAGCCACTGATGCTTTCGAAGAAAGTGAAACCTTCAATTTGCCAGCTTGGCCTTTGGTAGTGGTGATCAGAATAACACCATTCGAGGCACGTGAACCGTAAATGGCGGCAGCCGATGCATCTTTTAAAATCGTAAAAGACTCAATGTCTCCCGGGTTCAATGAACTTAGGAAACCTGCGCCATTTCCCCAGCCTTCGATAGGTGCACCATCAATTACAATTAAGGGATCGTTGCTGGCGTTGAGTGAAGCACCGCCACGAATCAAAAATGAACTTCCTGCTCCCGGTTTACCGCTGGACGGGATGACTTGTACTCCCGGTACTTTATTGGCAATCAATTGTTCGGCATTGGTCACGTAACCTTTGGTGAATTCGCTTTCGCTTACTGTGGCTACTGCGCCGGTAATGTCTTTTTTTCGGGCTGAACCGTAACCAATGGCAACTACTTCGTCGATGCCAACCGTCGTTTCTTTTAAACTTACATTAATGCTTGTTTTTCCATCGATGGAAATTTCTTGTTTTTCAAAGCCAACAAAGGAAAAAATCAATGTGGCATTGGAAGGTACACTGATGGTGTATAGCCCGTCCATATTGGAAACAACACCATTCGAAGTGTTTCGTTCCACAATGGTAACTCCGGGTAGTGCCTCCCCTCTGGAGTCAGTCACTTTTCCTGAAACCGATGTTGTTTGTGCCAATAAGGTGTTTATCCCCAAAAGGCACAAAAGCGTGAAAATGATAAGACTTTGTTTCATAAGATTCAAATTAGTTTATTCAATAGATGAGTTTCATAGTGCATTTCGATGATTAGTAATAGCTGATGATTTTAAAGAGCAAAAAAATGAGCAGAAGAATCAATGTGCTCAACACGATTAACCACAAGCGGAATTTTTGTTGATCAGGTTTCTTCATTTCGATTTAGTTAGCTCTCGAGACAAAACTATACGGAAGGCTACGGATTGAATGGTCGAATTTCGATTTTGATGGCAATGAATTGGAAAAGTTTGGCCAGATATTCGTCAAATATGGAAACAAAATGGGATAGATGCCCCGCCAACCTCTCCCAATGGCAATGTCATTAAGGTAAGGATTTGTAATTATTTTTTCCTTTGTGAAACTTAGTGTTTTTGTGACTTAGTGGCTGTCTTTTTTTGCCACAAAGTCTCGAAGCCACAAAGAAACACTAAAAAATTCTCTTAACTTAATAACATTGCCCAGGGGCGGCTCATACATTCTAACAATCAATTGAATTAAACAATTAACAAAGCATTTTCAAATCTGGTACTGGCTTGATCCCCTTCCTTGTGAGAGGGCTGGGGTGAGGCTTTTTACCTTGAGGGAAATTGGTGATGCTATTTGTACTCTTTTGGCGACACCTTGTACACCTTTTTAAAGCACTTGGCAAAATAGGAGTGATTGGTGAAGCCTGTTTCGTCCATGATTTCGGCAATGCTTAGTTTACCTGTTTTAATCAATTGAGCAGCTCGTTTTAATTTGATGTTGCGGATGAGCTCATTTAGAGTCATGCCGGTTTGTGCTTTTATTTTTCGATACAAACTGGAATGACTCACTCCAATGAACTTGCACATGGCAACAAGATTGATCTCCGGATCGTTAATGTGTTTGTTAATGTATTGAATGGTTTCCTGAAGTAGTTTTTCATCGGCCGACTCCACATTCACCTCTTGATTTTCAACAATCATTTTGCGTTTGATGTAATCATCGGTTCGTCGGTTTTTTTCCAGTAGACTTTCGATTTGGGCTGTCAGTACATCCATATCGAATGGTTTGGTCAAATAGGCGTCGGTTCCCGCCCGATAACCTTCTGCCATTTGGCTTTCGATGGTGCGTGCTGTCAATAAAATTACCGGGATGTGATTAAAACGCGGATGATTTTTCACCTGTATACAGAATTCAATGCCGTTTAGTACCGGCATCATAATGTCACTAATGATGAGTGAAACGTCATATTTCTCTAATAATTCGAGCGCCATTTTTCCGTTGTGGGCCGAAATAATGGAATAATCTGCTGATAAGTTGAGTTTTAACAGTGCAATGGTATCGGGCTGATCATCGACCAGTAGGATCAAAGGTAGCCCGTTGGTTTGGATGGTAATCTTTTCTTCTTTCTTTACAGGAACGTCAATTCGTACTTCTTTGACAGGCGATTCACTAAGCTCAATCTCTCCCATATTTAATGGCAATTCAACGTAAAAGTTGGTGCCTTTTCCCAATTCACTGTCGAACCATATTTTTCCCTGCATTAATTCGCTGTATTCCTTGGCCATGTTTAAGCCAATACCATACCCAGGCGTATGTGCATTCTGCGGATCGCCCTGATAGAAGCGGGTAAATACATTTTCTTTTATTTCGGGGGCTATTCCTTTTCCATTATCAACAACCTTGATGAGAAATGTGTTGGACAAAGAGATTTCAATTTGCACTAAAATGGTTCCCTGGTCGGGAGTGTATTTGAAGGCGTTGGAGAGGAGGTTTTGAACAATCGACTCCAATTTAATTACGTCGGTTACTGCGTTAATTTGTTTGGAAGAAGCTTCCATTCGATAATTGATTTGATGCGTTTCGGCTAAATCAACAAACAGATTAAATTGTTTTTCACACAACTCCACAATGTTGCTTTCTTCTAGCTTTAATTTCAGTGTGTTGGTCTCTATCTTTCGTAGGTCGAGCAATTGATTCACCAGGGAAAATAAACGTTGCGCATTTTTTGAAATGAGGGTTAGAAGCTGTCTGTCGTGGGACTCTACCTGATTTCTTTTTAACATCGAATTGGCCGGACCAATAATCAGGCTCAAAGGTGTTCTGAATTCGTGCGAAATGTTGGTGAAAAATTGTTGTTTGGCTTTGGCCAGTTCTTCGTTTTTTTCCTTTTCAAGCGTTATGATCCGCAATTGTTCTTTCCATTTAATTTTATTTCGATAGGTGTAAACCAATGCGAAAATGGCCATTTGAAGTATCAGGATGTATAGAATAATAGCAACCGGGCTGGCCCAGCTTGGTGGTTTAACAATGAGTTGAAGTGTTGTTTCATTATCGGACCAAACTCCATCATTGTTGGTGGCCTTCACTTTGAAAAGGTATTTTCCCGATTTTAAATTTGAATACGATGCAAAGTTTCGTAAGCCGGTGGTGTAATTCCATTCATCGTCAAATCCTTCGAGCCGATAAGCATAAATATTTCGTTCCGACTCGCCAAAGTGAAGGGCGGAAAATCCAACCGTAAATGAATGTTGGTCGTATTTCAAAATCACCTTGTTATAGTACGATATTAGATTATTCGTACGGTTCAGAATTCCAAGTTCGGATAAAGAATTTATGGTTTTATTGTTTACCCGAAGGTCGGTAATTGCTACGTTGGGCTGAAATTTATTTTTCTTTATGGCTTCCGGATTAAAAGAAATAAAGCCGTCGTTCCCTCCAAAAAAGAGTTGGCCATCGGGTGAGATGGCTTTGCTTTCGTTCAGAAAATTATCCAAAGGAATGCCTTCATTTTTCGGAAATGTTTCAATGGTATGTGAATTCGTATTGAATTTAAAAATTGATGTCAAGGTTGTACCCCAAATGTTGCCACTATGGTCTTCCAACAGGTTCAGAATATAGCTGTCGTTGCCGGTGAAAACATTGTAGTCGGTTATTTCTTCGTTTTGAATGTTGTAGCTGATGAGCAAATTGTGTGCACCAATCCATAAAATCCCTTTGGAAGAAACCTGCAAGGAGCTAACTGATTCTGTTGAAATATGAGAATTTAATTTCGAGCTGGTTTGAATTTCGCCGGTATTTAAATCGAAGGAAAACACCTTGTTTTCGTTTTTCAACCATATTTTTTTATTCGCAGAAAACACATTCGTATTAAAGTTAGCTACATACTCAAAGTTGATGTCATTTAAATTCGAGAAGTCGCCTTTGGCTTTGTACATGCCTCCTCCCCATGTAGTTACCCAGAATGAGCCATTCGATGGAGCAATAAATCCACCTATATAGTTCGATCGCAAGCCCTTGTTTAAATCGAAATTGGCGGTAATGGTGTACATTTTTTTAAGTTTCGGATCCCAAACATTGATCCCTCCCGCACTGCCAATCCATATTCGACCAAGATAATCACCCGAAATGGTGTTAATGTTGTTCAATACCAGTCGGTTCTTCGATTTTTCGTTGGCCGTAAAATTTTGCTGTTCGCCATTTTTGTAGCGGGCAACCACTCCTTTTTTTGTAGCCAGCCAAATGGTGCCGTCAGCATCGGAATAAATGTCGTTCACTTGAGTGCCAATCACTTCGCTTTCTTTGCTCGAATAAACCGGAGTGAAGCGGAACATACTCTGGTTAAAGTTGAGTTTGCTGATGCCGTTGGAAGTGGCCAACCAGAGAATCCCTGCATTGTCTTTATAAATATCCCAAACCACATTGTTGGAAATCGAATACGTGTTGAATGGATCGTGAAAAAGATGTTGCGATTCACCTGTCAAGGTATTGAGGAAGTAGAATCCGAAATCAGTTCCCAAATATACGCTGCCGGGTTGTTGGGTGAAAATGCATTTGACCACCTCGTTTTCGAACCTGGTATTCATGCTATTGTATACCTGATATGTTTCGCTGGATTGATTAAATGCGACAAGCCCTGTTTCAGTGCCTATCCATAGAATCGAATCGGTTTTTTCCGAAAAAGCTTCAATGTCAAGCACTAAATTATTTTTTAATTCTGGTTTGTAGTCACCCTTTAAATCGAAATGTTTCATTTCCCCGGTCGGCTTTAAATAATTAATGCCATCGAATGTTCCAATCCACAGGGTTTGTTTGTGGTCGAGAAATAAGGCCCTCACAATATTGGATCCTAGTGTTGAATTTTGCGCAGTATACCGTTGATAGCTTTGTGTGGCAGCATCGATTTTAAATAAGCCTTCAGACGAACCTGCCCAAATAATTGAATCGCCTTGATTCAGCAAGCAACGGATTTCACGTATTCCGCCCAGATCAATGGCTTTACTATGGCTTGTTTTTGAGTCGAAATGGATTAACCCTTCGTAGCTACCTACCCACATTCCCAAATCTTTTCCGTTGGCAATGCACGTATTTTGGTTGTTGCTTGAGGTCAGGTTGCTGCTTCTGTTTTTACGGTAGACTTTCATTTCATAGCCATCGTATCGTACGAACCCATTGTTGGTGGCAAACCACATAAATCCAAGTGAATCTTGTGTTACGGCATAGATTTCGTTGCTTGGAAGACCGTCTTTTACTTTCAGGTTGCTAAAAAGCTGATCGTTTCCGTTTTGGGACAGCAGTGAACTCCCGCTTGCAAATGCCAGCAGTAAAAGAACGAAACAGAAATGATATATTTGTTTTTTAGCCATGGTTCGATTGACACAAACCTACTAAATATTTTGAATGGGAATACAATGTGATTTTAATAACATCATTGGTGGATTTGATGATCCATCGGGTTAAATTGACTTTTATTCATTGCCTGATTTATACATGGCCTACCCTGATGCTTTTGTGATATAAAACCTCTGGGTCAAAATCAGCTTCGTTGGCCCACTCGATTGTATCAAAACTTGTTTTTACTGTTTCAAATAATTTTAGATCTTTGAGTTCCTTGAAAATTCCAAATTCAAGATATGGTTTCATGTCAAATTGCCTCTTCTCTCCATTAACAAATGTCAGGAGTAAAAGGTAATTGTCTTGTGCTTCAACCTCTTTAACTGCGAAAAACATTGAAATCGTTGGCATCTCCAATCATTTGTTATCAAAGATACAAATCCTATTGGTTTTACTCAGTATCGTAATTACCAATAATTGTTTAGCCCTTGTCGAAAATAATTTCTATTTCAAGTACAAATTGCTATCGCCATAACTCAAAAAACGGTAATTGTTCTTCACGGCATGTTGGTATACGGTTTTCCAGTTTGCGCCAATAAATGCCGAAATCAAAAGTAGAAGAGTGCTGGCCGGCTGATGAAAATTAGTGATCATACCATCAATAACCCGGAATTGATAACCCGGAACAATGATAATTTGAGTGGAAGAGTTGATTTGCTGAAGTTCATTTTTATTCAGGAAATTCAAGAGTGAAGTCAGTGCTTCCTTTCTCGAAATTTCCACCTTCGCTTGATACGGTTCCCATTGTAAAACCTTTAATTCCCTGGCATCGAGTTCCGGATCATTATGAACCTTAACCCCCATCCAGTAAAGGCTTTCCAAGGTTCTGATCGAAGTAGTTCCCACAGGGATAATTGGCCCTTTGTGTTCTACCAATTCTCGCAAAAACTCACGATGCACCAAAATGTGCTCGGTGTGCATTTCATGTTCGCCAATGGTTACGCTTTTTACGGGTTGAAAGGTTCCTGCGCCTACGTGTAAGGTTAGTTCTGCTGTGGTAATGCCTTTTTTGCTTAAGTCCTCAAAAACAGCATCGGTAAAATGAAGACCAGCCGTTGGAGCAGCAACAGAACCTTTTATTTTTGAATAAACGGTTTGGTAGCGGTGTATGTCAATGGCTTCCGATTGACGATGTAAGTAAGGAGGAATGGGCATGTTGCCCGCAGCTTCCAGTAAATCGGCGAAGGAATAATCCGAGTTGTCCCAACTAAATTCAATGACCCTGCAATTGCCAATGTCTCCAAGGTTTTCGGCTACAAGGTCGATTCTTTTGGTGTCAATTTCGATGGACATATGCAGTTGGCCATACTTCCATTTTTTTAAATTTCCAACGATGCATTTCCAGCTGCATCTTTCGGTTTGCTGAAAATTTTGTGCATAATCGACCGGCTCCAGCGGGTCAAGTACAAATATTTCAATTTTTGCTCCAGTCTCTTTTTGAAAGAAAAGCCTGGCACGAATCACTTTTGTATTGTTAAAAATGAGTTTTGAATTGGGGGCCAGTTCTTCTGCCAAATTTGAAAACCGTTGATCGTGAATTTTCCCATTCTTCCAAACCAGTAATCTGGACTGATCGCGCTGCTCCAACGGATATTTGGCTACCTGCTCATCGGGTAGTTCGTAGTGGAAATCTTCAATGTAAATGTTGCTGATCTGATCTGAAATACTCATTTTTATGCTTCTGATTAAGGACGGCAAAGTTATAAAAATGCCTTATATTTAGCGTTCAAACCAATTGTAATTGCCTGCAGTATGCAAAACCGACGATCTTTTATTAAAAAACTGGCCATTGGCTCAGCTGTAATTTCACTCATCACATTTCCTAAAAAAATGAAAGCCATGAATGATCCCATCGAAAATATGTTGATCCATCACGTTTATTTTTGGTTGAATGACCCTGAAAACACTGATGTTTGCAAACAATTTGAAAAGGGTATTTCAAAGTTGATCAAAGTAGAAACCATCCATCAAAGCCACTTTGGCAGGCCTGCTTCTACAGAAAAGAGAGAGGTTGTTGACCACTCCTACACCTATTCGCTCATGCTGATGTTCCAATCACAAAACGATCAGGATGTGTATCAGGTGCATCCGATACACAAAAAATTTGTAGAGGAAAACAGCATGTTGTGGGACAAGGTGATTGTGTATGATTCAACGAATATTGCCCGCTAAGCGCTTTTTGAATATCTGTGCATCATTTTCTTTGATGTTTATAAAATGGGTTAACTTTACGGCTCATAAAAAGAAGAAGAAAAATGTTGAAAATAGGCGATAGAGTTAAGTTTCTGAACGATGTTGGTGGTGGAAAAGTGGTGAGCTTTCAAGGTAAAAACATCGCGGTAGTAGAAGATCAGGACGGTTTTGATATTCCGGTTTTGATCAATGCTTTGGTGAAAGTTGCTGAAGCTGAAACGTATGATAAAACCAGTCGTGACTTTTCGAAAAAGCCAATTGCTAAGAAAGTTGAAGAGGAAGTTGAAAAGGAGCCGGAACACGTGGCTGAACTCATTGCCGGTAACGATGATCCTAAGTTTTTTATGGCCTTTTATCCAACCGACCAACACAATCCGGTTGGAGCTGAAATTGAGGTGTATTTGATTAACGACAGCAATTTTACCTTACTCTATCAATATGCACATTTCGACGGTGAAAA
The DNA here is from genome assembly GCA_041821245.1 of Prolixibacteraceae bacterium. Taxonomy (GTDB): domain Bacteria; phylum Bacteroidota; class Bacteroidia; order Bacteroidales; family Prolixibacteraceae; genus Roseimarinus. Next base: position 3,006 of record JBGUEP010000012.1, on the reverse strand, counting down.
CTACACCACCATTGATGCCGGTGAGTTGGAACCCAATACCAAACAATACCTGGAAGGAATTACCACTTTGGAATTGAGTAATCTTCCCCGGTTTTGGTTTAGGATGATTCCTTATGTGAAAAGTGCCAGAAAATTGTATGGCCCTTATTTGAAAGAGGTTTCAATTCATTCGATGAAATTTTTTAAAGAAAAGAGTTATTCATCGAATGATTTTTTCGATGGCAATGCCCTGATTTATGATTTAGTTGCCCATCCAATGCAGGAGGAGATGGATCATTTGACCGATCAGGATTTCAAAAAGATCATTACTGAAAAAGATAAGGACAACCGTCCGGAACTTCCCAAAAAGCGTTTGGTGAAAACTCCTGAAATTGTTGAGGTCGATCTGCACATTGAACAGTTAATTGACACAACCACTGAAGGGCTGTCGAACCGTGAAATACTGGATATTCAATTGGGTAAATTTGATCAGGAAATGAAGTTGGCCATTGAAAACAATGTGAAGCGCATTGTTTTTATTCATGGGGTAGGGAATGGTGTATTAAAACTTGAAGTAGCCAAAAAGCTAAAATCGAGCTATGCCCGATATAACTTTCAAGATGCTTCGTTTCAGGAATATGGATTTGGCGCAACAATGGTGATAATCAAGAGGAAATAGTCATTAGTCAATAAGTCATTAGTCAATAAGTCATTAGAAAAAAGTAAAATGAAAACCAATGACTTATTGACTAATGACTTTTTAAAACTACTTTTGCCACAAAGCAGGCCGTTCTATCGTTCCGCGTCGATTCTTATTGGGGCGGGAAGGAAAGTCCGGGCAAGAAAGGGCACTCTGCTGTTGAAAGAACAGATGTTCGTGAGGGCATAGCATCGGAGAAGAAAATAACCGCTTGTTGCGGTTTTAGTAATAGCGAGTCAGTCGTTTCTGCTGAAATTGTACCAAGTAAGGGTGAGAAGGTGGGGTAAGAGCCCACCAGTTTGGGTGGTAACATCCAAAGCTGTCCGACTGAGAGCTTGCAAAACCAAATATATCCTGAAAGCTACGGCACACGGCTGCCCGCTATGTTTTTTCAACGTGTTGAAATGTTCAGGAGGGGTAGGTCGCTTAGATAAATGATAGAAACTTTCTGATCATTCAGAAAGCACAGAACCCGGCTTACAGGCCTGCTTTTTTTAAAATAATTTATACCCCCAACCCCCTAAAGGGGGCTTAGGGGTATTTCTAATTCAAATACTTCTTAAATTGATACTTTTCTGAAATTTCACTTTTTGTTGTTTCGTCTAATGAAAGCATGTATTTTTTCCAGCCTGGACAAAAGTTAATGTGCCAGCGCCAGAAGCGACCGCCAAACGATTTTGGTTTTGCGTCGTATTTGGCCCTCAGTGGGCAGGTTTCGCATCCAATTTTTGGTTCCATTTCTTTTAATTTAGATAGTTATTGCTCCAATTAATGCGGATTGTTTATTTTTTGTTCGTTGTAATCAAATCGGTGTGAGATACAATCAATTATTTCGTTTGAACTGGACTCAATGGGTTTATTGGTCACGTTAATTACCGTAAAACCTCCTTTTTCAAACAAACGATCGGAAAACCTGATTTCATCGTTTACCCTCCGTTTGTCGTAATATTCCGAATTCGACTCGTTATTAAAATTTTTCAGTCGTTTTACCCGGTGCGATACCAATTGAATGGGGGATATTTTAAGTCCAAATACCCTATTCGGGTCAACATCGAAAAGCTCTTTGGGTGGATCGATGCCCAAAACCAGTGGGATATTCGCCACTTTCCATCCCAACATCGACATATAAACACTTAAAGGCGTTTTTCCAACCCGTGAAACACCGGTTAGAATGATATCTGCCTGACTGAGTCGTTCATGATTGAGGCCATCGTCGTGGTTAAGTGTAAACTCAATGGCGTCGATGCGTTGAAAATACATAGAGTTTTGTTTCCGAAACAAGCCTGGTTCACTGATTGATTTAAGGCCCAGGTCATTTTCCAAATGATCGACAAGTGGTCCCATAAAATCGATTTGTTTCACATTGAACTTGGCGCACTCCTGAATTAAGGCATTCCGAATATCGCTACAAACCAGGGTGTGAGTAACGATAGCGTTTACTGCTTTTGCATGCTTTACCACATCCCTTACTTCCTGAATGGTTTGTACACTAGGAATAATTTCTAATGGGATTGTATTGTCTGGATATTGCACCAACAGTGCATTTACCATTGTGTGATTGGTTAATCCGCTACCTCCGGACACCAGGAATATTGGATTTTGAGTTTTGTTCATAAACCTTAGGTCTGTCAATTTTTACTTCATTTTATCGGTATGCCTTGTTACCTGTAGCCAGATATTAGGCACATTCAAAATTATTCATTTATTCCTGTTGAAGCTGTTTTTTTAGAAATAATGAAAATGAATTTTGATTGTAGTCAGGAACTTATGAAATGAATGCTGATCTATTGAGTTTTTTTTATTTTAAAATTTGTAGAAATGAAAAGAAGGTATATATTTGCAACGCCTTTGAAAAAAGGCACACGTTCATTCCTTCATGGAAAAATAGAGTTGAAAATTGGTGCGGTAGTTCAGTTGGTTAGAATATCGGCCTGTCACGCCGAGGGTCGCGGGTTCGAGTCCCGTCCGCACCGCAATTTTTCAATTTTAACGAACGCATTAAAAAGGTGCGGTAGTTCAGCTGGTTAGAATATCGGCCTGTCACGCCGAGGGTCGCGGGTTCGAGTCCCGTCCGCACCGCCAGCAAATTAAAGAGCTTGTTTCGAAAGAGGCAAGCTTTTTTTGTTTTCCCTAAAGCCTGCGAAAGGTGCCTTCTCAAGCGTAAAGTCGGATCAATTCATAATTAGGGTGGATTTTAGAAAAAATGGAAGATGTAAAACTATCCTATCATAAATTGGATCCAATTTTAATTTCGCAATTATTCCGTTAACAAGGTGTCTTGCAGGTATTATTTCAATTTCTTTGAAAATTTCTAAAAGCAGCATAAA
>JBGUEP010000011.1:0-167022 GCA_041821245.1 Prolixibacteraceae bacterium | reverse complement strand
GCCGATCGCAATGAACGTACTTTAGGACTTAAAAACCATTTTTTTGTTTCTTTAAAAGTGAAATACTTCATACCCTGTAGAATCTGAAAGAGCGGTGGCCTTCAGAAATGGCGGGCCGGTGTAGGGGTGAATTGGGATTCCTTAGAAAAACCCAAAAGAGGCATGTCCTTTTGCTTTTGTGGTTCTTCTTAGGAATTCCAAGAGCGGGAGGAAGCATCATTTCTGATTGATTCTTTTGTATACTTTTCTCATCAATAGGAGAAAAGTATAAGCCTGTCTGGCTTGAAGACATAGTTTTGCAATTGCACTAAATACTTTGCATAAGCAATAACCTGCAATTATTTGAATTGATCCATGAAAACTTTTTCCCACAAGAATATCGTGTGATCCCTTATTTTGCCAATTGAACAAAAAATAACTATTTGTATTAAATTTAAATAATCTATGATTCGTCAGTAAATAATAGTAGCTATAATTGTACTTTTGGATCCTTTACTTAAAGTTTATCAGATTTCACACATGGGTTATATTTGAAATTTCATCCTTATGTTTAAATATTGTTTAATTTTTTTTCTTGGTCTTTCAGGTTTTTCGCTACATGTAACTGCTCAACAGGATTCGATAGGTGCTATTAAGAAACGCTTCGATCAGGAATATGGACTTAATGTTCAGCTTTATAACGGTCACTATTATTATTCTGAAACCAATATTGTTAAGGGTAATCCTTTCTGGAAGAATGATTCTTTATTGATTGGTGATCTTTTTATAGCAGGGAATGAATTTAAAAATCAGTTTTTAAGGTACGACCTTTATCGCCAGAATTTTCTTTTGATCTTTACCGATCAAATGGGTGCTCAAAGAATTATCGTATTGGATTCAGAAAAAATTGATTCAATTAAATTTGGTGACAATTTATTTCAACCCAATCATTTTTCCGACATCAATAATCAATTTATACAGCTTTTGCATAAGGGTAAATTTTCATGTTATTTAAATTGGACTGTTGAACGAAATTTCAACTCTACTGGGGATAAGTTGGGGTATCAATACCTTAAAAACAATTATGAAATCTTCATGGATTGGAATGGAGAACTAAGAAAGATAAAAAAGCGAAAACAATTCATCGAACTGTTTCCACTGGACGTACAAAACCAAATTTTGGTTTATATCAAAGAACATAGCATACGGTGGCGAAGAATGAATTTGAATCAATTGAAAACGATGTTGAATGCGTGCGATAAATACCTCGAATAAGATGAAAAACCACCTCCTTCTGCTGCTGTTATTCCGGGTATTGGTTTCTGTAGCTCAACCATCCGGTGTGCTTCAATTTAATCGGAACTATGAGAACTACCCGCTCAGTAGTTTTATTGACGAAATAGAAAAGAACAATGAGGTTCATTTTTATTTTCGTCCTGAATTAATAGAAGGGTTGAAAGTAACAGTTTTAGACGAAAGTTTGGACTTAGCAGCCTTGCTTGAAAAGATTCTCCCTGCCAGTAAAATAAACTATTTTATAAGTAATTCGGGCAATGTGTATTTCTTTGATAAAAGAGAAATGATTACAAAATTGCCGGTTTACGAAACCATAAAGGTCGCTAAAGATGACACTGAATCGGGGAATGCCGAGGTTTCTAAGTATTTGGAAGGTAGAGATGCCAATGCTAAAATTACCTTAGTTATTGGTGAGCCGGGAACTAGTTTTACCTATAAGAAAGTTAAAGTGGTTGGAATTCTTAAGGATGCTGAAACCGGTGAAACCCTGGTTGGCGCAACCTTATTCATTAAAGAATCAGGCAGAGGAGCTGCATCGGATGCCAATGGGCACATTACCATTAATTTACGGCAGGGGACTTATTCCGGTGTTTTCCAATCGCTGGGAATGCACGAGGTTAAAGCTACTATTATAGTTTATTCTGCCGGTAATTTTGAACTTGAGATGAACCGACAATCTCAATCCATCGATGAGGTGCTGGTTACGCAAACCACCGAACGGAGAGGAAGCAATAGTGGGATGGAATCGGTTAATTTTTTAACCATGAAGGAGATTCCTGCCTTATTAGGCGAAAAGGATGTTATGCGTATTGCTCAAATGTTGCCGGGTATTGTCAGTGTAGGGGAAGCTTCAGGAGGAATTAATGTCCGTGGCGGCAATGCCGATCAGAATTTATTTTATGTGAACAATATTCCGGTGTACAACAGCTCACACCTTTTTGGTTTTTTCTCATCGATCAATTCAAATGTGGTGGATAAATTTGCCGTGTATAAGGGACAGGTGCCAGTTTCTTACGGAGGTCGCTTATCTTCAGTTTTTGAAGTGGAAACCCGCAATGGTAACAAAAATAAGTTTTTTACCGAAGGTGCTGTTAGTCCAATTTCTGCAAATATTGTATTGGAAACACCAATTATTAAAGAAAAAGCATCCCTGTCATTAAGTACACGATCAACCTATTCGAATTGGATTTTGGGTCGGATGAAGGATCCTGAATTACGCAACAGTCAGGCCTCTTTTTACGATGTATCGCTCGGATTGGATTATTCCATTTCGGACAGGGACAATCTGAATGTTTTTGGCTACTATTCCAATGATTATTTCAGTTTAAATCAATTGACCGATTATTCGTATGGTAATTCAGGAGCCAGTTTGAACTATACCCATCGATTTAACAATAAGGTGAAAACAAGTGCCTACCTGATCAATAGTAATTACCGTTTTGGGACCATTGAGCAAAACGTACCGGTTGAAGCCTATCAACACGATTATTCCATTACTCATTATGAAATTAAGGCTGATGTCAACTGGCAGCCAAACGAAACTCACGATATCATTTTTGGAGTGAACTCCATACTATATCAGCTCACCCGAGGCACCATTTATCCTTACGGAACTGAATCCTTGCTAAAGGAAGTTCCCTTAGGCAAGGAGACAGGTGTTGAAAGTGCCTTGTTCTTGGGAGATAATATTTCCATAGGTAGTCGTTTAAAAGTATATGCAGGATTACGTTATAGCTTTTATACCGGATTAGGTCCTAAGACGGTTTATCTGTACAACGAAGGTTCAGAAAAAGTGAGTCAGAATATAGTGGATTCAATTGCCTTTAATTCCAATGAAAGTATGGTAAATTATCAGGGACCGGAAGCCCGTGCCGGATTGGATTTTAAAACCTCTATCAATGGAACGGTGAAACTAACCTTCACGCAAATGCGGCAATATTTATTCATGTTGAGCAATACCATTGCCATTGCACCAACTGATCAATGGAAATTATCCGACTACCACATAAAACCACAAAGCTCCATTCAATATTCAGTAGGCTATTACCATGATTTTCCAATGTCTGGCTTTTTGGCCTCCGCTGAAGTGTATCGAAAACAAGCCAATAACATTGTTGAATATAAAGATGGTGCAGATTTTTTATCGACCCCGAATGTTGAAACGAATATTTTACAAGGGCAGCAACAATCCTATGGTGCTGAATTTATGCTGAGCAAAGAGGCCGGTCATTTAAACGGTTGGATTACCTATACCTATTCCCGTTCTGTAATTACCGTTGATGGAGAGAAGGAATGGGAGCAGATAAATTTAGGTCATTCTTATGCTTCTAATTACGACAAACCGCACGTGATGAATTTGGTGTTGAACTACAAATTTACCCGTCGGTTTTCGCTTTCGTCGAATGTTGTTTACAGTTCGGGCCGCCCAATTACCTTGCCTGTTGGGTATTATTATATCGAGGGTAATCCTTATATCGATTATTCGGCGCGAAATGAATACCGGATACCCGATTATTTTAGAATGGACTTTTCGGTGAAAATGGAAGGAAACCTCAAACGTCGAAAGGCGATGCACAGTTACTGGATGTTTAGTGTTTACAATGCTACCGGACGAAACAATGCCAATTCAGTATTCTTTAAATCGGAAGAAGAAATAGTTCGCGGATATAAATATTCAATTATAGGCGTTCCTATTTACACTATTTCATGGAATTGGAAGTTGGGTAATTATGAGAATAAATAAGTACATAATGATTGCTCTATTCTCTTCTCTTCTATGCAATTGTGTTGAACGCTATTTTATCGAAGAGCATGAGACCATTCAACCTCGTTTGGTTATCGAAGGTACTATTAGCGATGGGTGCGAACAGCCGGTGGTGATTGTATCCAGAAGCTCTTCGACTGATAAGGCAGAATTTATTCCTGTTTCAAATTGTGAAGTTGAAGTAACCGATGCCAATGGTAATGTATTCGAATTTAAAGAAGATTTAGATAACCGGGGACATTATTCTTCATCCATCGACAGCAAATTCCTGTATATAGGCAATCGATTTAAATTACAGGTTATAACACCCGATAACGAGGTTTGCACAAGTTCGAATGAAGAAATGTTGCCTTGCCCACCCATCGATTCAGTTTATTACGAATTATCGCAACAAGCAACATCCGATCCAGCTGTTAATATCGATGGCCTTCAGTTTTATATTGATTTTGATGCCTCTGATTATTTTGGTCCATATTATCGTTGGGTATTAGACGAAACTTATGAATATCATTCTTCTTTTCCTAAGAAGAATTATCTCGATATAAATGGTCGTCTGGTAAATAGTCCAATTGATTATTCAACCTATGTGTGTTATAAAACCTCTACCGTTGATGAAATATCGATTTTGTCAACCAAAAAACTGATTCAGAACACGTATAGGCAACGCAAATTATTGTTTGTTGACAATTTAACGCAACGCCTATTGTACAATTATAGTCTACTTGTTAAGCAAAGATCGTTGAGTGAAAGTGCTTATTTTTATTGGGAAAAGTTCAAGAAAAATGAAAAGGAAACAACTGGCTTTTTTACCAAACAACCGATAATGGTTGTAGGAAATATTAGGAATTTAAATGATTCAAGCAATGTTGTTCTTGGGTATTTCAGCGTATCTTCTGAAACAACCAAAAGAATTGTGATTCCTCATTTTAGGGAAGCTTCATTTTTTAATATTGAATATTGTAAACCCTTTCCGAAAGATGTAACCTGGCCTTTTGAGCCAAGACCGCTTTACATAATTAGCATGGAGTGGGGCGGAATATCAAGTTGGCCGGCTTGGGCACCAACCGAATGCTTCGATTGTACTTTGCTGGGGGGAGTTTTAGAAAAACCTGTTTTTTTTAATGAATAGAAACCATTCAATGCGAAAATATAGCTACATATTATTCTTCATTTTAGCACTTCTTTCTAGCTGTGTTGAAAGGTATTTTATTGATGAAAATGAAACGCTTTCCCCAAAAATTGTCATTGATGGGAGCATCAACGACGAATGTGAGGAACAAGAAATTGTCATATCTCAAAGTTCATCAACCGATTATCCAAAGTTTCTTCCTTACACTGATTGTTGGGTGCGAGTGAACGATTCAGATGGTCATGTTTTTGAATTTATTGAGGATCCAACACGTCCGGGGCATTACACCTGTCTGATTGATCCTTCGTATTTATTGATTGGAAAAAAGTTTGAACTTGAGGTTCAGACCCCCGACGGTCGTGAGTATAAAAGCCCCTATGAAGAAATGTTGCCATGTCCCGAAATCGACTCCTTGTATTTCAAGATTGAGCAACAACCAACTGCCGATCCCAATAAATTTCTTGATGGTGTGCAATTCTACATCGATTTTGATGCAAGCAATTATTTTGGACCTTATTATCGATGGATTCTGGAAGAAACGTACGAGTATCATTCAACCTGGGGAATTAAAAATTACTACGATGAAAACAGCCGTTATGTGGAAGGACCCTTGGATTTTTCCAAATTTGTTTGTTATAAAACGGAAGTTCTTAATGAAATAATGACACTTTCAACCAGTGCGTTGCGCGAAAATAGTTTCAAAGGAGCAAAACTTCTTTTTGTTGATGATCATACGCAACGCCTGTTGTATAATTACCGCTTATTGGTTAAACAAGAGTCGTTGAGCGAACAAGCTTATGTGTACTGGGAAAAAATAAAAAAGAATAATAAATCAGATGCCGGCCTTTTTACAAAACAACCGGCCATGATTGTTGGGAATTTGGTCAATACCAGTGATTCTACTGAAATTGTTCTTGGATATTTTAATGTTACATCGGTTACTAGTAGGTCAATTCTACTGAAGACTGTAAAAGAATTCTCATTTGCTGAGATCCCGCAGTGTACGCCTTTCTTTTTTAAGTATACCGATTTTCCATGGGATCCGCGTCCCTTGTATATGTTTTGGGCAACCGATATTGCAGATAATTCATGGTCCTATGCCTGGTCGGCTCCTGAATGTTTCGATTGTACTTTATTAGGAGGGCAAGTTGAAAAACCAATTTTTTTTAATTAGAAAAAGGACAAGCAATAATGCCAAATAAAACACAAATCGTACTCTTGTTTAGCTTGCTTTTCACCGCTTGTGTCGAACGATATTTTATTGAAGATATCGATGAATTGGCATCCAAAATTGTGATTGAGGGTACCATTACCGATTTGTGCGAACCTCAGGAGATTGTTATTTCAATGAGCTCAGACGCAAAATTTGCTGAGTTTTATCCCTATTCCCAATGTGAAGTTATATTGAGAGATAGTGGAGGGGTTCTATTTTATTTTGAAGAATCAAAAACCCAGGCTGGACATTATATTGGTGAAATCGATGAGCATTCTTTAGTTGTGGGAAATCAATTTAAAGTGGAAGTTAAAACCCCCGATGGAAAGCAGTATGAAAGCTCTTATGAAGAAATGTTGCCCTGTCCTGAAATTGACTCCATTTATTATCAACAGGAACAGCATCCTACCTCTGAAGAAGGCAATAGTATTGATGGTATCCAATTTTTCATCAATTTTGAAGCGAGTAACTATTTTGGACACCATTATCGCTGGATTGTTGAAGAAAGTTATGAATACCATTCCTTTTGGCCAATTAAAAATTATTACGATGAATCGAATAGATTTATATCCATAGTTGGGCCGGCAGATTATTCTAAGTTTGTTTGTTATAAAACTGAAGTAGTGGATGATATTATTACGCTTTCAACCAGTAATTTAACGCAAAATCGTTTTGCCGGTGCAAAACTCCTTTTTGTTGATGATCACACACAACGGCTGTTGTACAACTACAGTATTTTGGTTAAACAGATTTCGTTAGACGAAAAGGCCTATAATTATTGGGAGAAGACTAAAAAAAATAATAAATCAAATGGCGGATTATTTACAAAACAACCCGGTCGAATTATTGGTAATATTGTGAATTTAAACGATTCAACGGAACGGGTTTTAGGATATTTTGGCGTTTCATCGGTTACCAGCAAAAGGGTAGTGGTTCCGGCTCAAAAAGATTTGTCGTTTAAAGACCTTTTTATTTGTAAACCGAGTTTTTTAAAATATTCGCCATTACCATGGGAACCCAGGCCAATTTACCTTTTTTATGCAGTTGATCCTGCAGATGGAAGCTGGCAACCTGCATGGTCGGTGGCAGAGTGTGTTGATTGTACCTCCCTGGGTGGAGTTGTAGAAAAACCCGTATATTTTGAATAAAAAATGAAGACTTGTTAATTAAAAAAAATCGTATGAAAACAAATATATTACCGTTTTACTTCGCTTGCACCTTGCTTTTTGTACTGTTCCATATCTCATCCGAAGCAAAGTTCGTTTCGGATATTGCGGTTGGTGAATCTGTGAATGAGCAGCTTTATATGAGCTTAGATCGCAACATATACTGTGTTGATGAAACGGTTTATTTTCGGATATTTAATACAAGTGATGCTGTTGTTAAGGAAAATGAATGGAGTAGCATTGTGAATGTGGAACTCATTACTCCAAATGGACAAAGTATTGTTGCAGGAAAATTTCCTTTTTCCAGCAATGGTGCTTCAGGAAGCCTTTTATTACCCAAAAATATCTTGTCTGGCAATTATTACCTGCGGGCATACACCAAATGGATGAGAAATCAGCCGGCCAATTCCTATTTTTATGTGGGAATCAGCATTGTGAATCCATTTAAACATACGATTTTGATGCCAGGTTTAAACAATCAGGAACAATTGCCTTTAAAAGTAGATACTTTGTTGCCTATTCAAAATCAATTGTTTGAATTAAGCAAATTAGCATTTGACCGAAATCAATTAGCCAGTCTAAACATTCATTCGTTATCAGAAAATGGGATCACCGATTTTTGCCTGTCCTTGGTGAAAAAAGGTACTGTTAAACAAAGTGTCCTTGATTTGAAATACGAAGGGAAAATGGCCAACGACATCACCTATGTCCCCGAGGTGAGAGGAGTCAGCCTGTCTGGTAGCGTGTTAAATAAATTGGACAGTTTGCCCATTGGCTATGCGAAAGTTTGGGTAACACTACAGGATAAAAATCATACTACCCGCGATGTGATGTGTGACGAAAAAGGAGCATTCAACATTGATTTTGGCAAAAATGAAGGAACTCACAATCTTTATATTAATGCAAGTTCAGCAAAGGAAAATGTAGTCCCCATTGTTATGATTGACAATGATTTTTCATTTTCAACTTTGAATTTACCCTATCAGCCTTTTACAATTCCAGACGATGAAAAAACGTGGTTCGAAGATTTTTCTATAAATAGCCAATTGAGTCATTTTTATAAGTCCGATCCAACTAAAACCATCATGGATAGTGCAGTTATTGATCCCAATTTATCGTTTTATGGCAGGCCTGACTTTACCCTTGCACTTAAAGATTTTATTAGTCTGCCTACTATCGAGGATTATTTTAAGGAATTGGTTCCAATGGTGAATGTTAAAAAGGAGGGCGGAAGAAAGTCATTTCATGTGCTGGGTATTTATCCTGAACTTTATATTTACGATCCTTTGGTGATGGTCGATCGGGTGAAAATTAATGATGTGGATGGTATCTTAGGTATCTCGCCTTCCTCAATTGATCGCATAGAGGTCGTTTTAGTGCCTTTTTTAAGAGGCGATGTTACCTATGGTGGCATTATTCATTTTATATCAAAAGTCAACGATTTCGCACAAATTGAGCTTCCTGACGAGAGTCTGTTCGTCACCTATCGTCTTATCGATTCATTAAAATCAGCATCGTTTCAAGAACCAGTGGCCGAACCATTGCCTTTTATTGGGAATATTCTTTTCTGGGAAAGCAGTGCATCGTTTAATGACGCAAACAATCTGAGCATCCAATTTAATACAGGATCAGAACCCGGAACATACCAGCTTAAATTAGAAGGCATAAATCAGGAGAAGCAGGTGATCCAATTTAATGCTGATATTGAAATTAAATAGTTTCGTTTTCCTGGTTTAGAGGAATGGTAAAATAGAATGAACTGCCTTTTCCCGGTTCACTGATCACCCAAATTCGGCCATTGCAATAATTGACAAATTCCTTGCATAATTTCAGCCCCAATCCACTACCGGTTTCTTTTTCGGTTCCCCGTTTGTGGAAATTAATATCAATGTGGAACAATTTGTCAATTTCTTCGCTGCTTAGCCCTATTCCCTGATCTTTTACGCAAAAGACCATCTCCTTTTCGTAATCACTAACCGTAATTTCGATGATTGAATTACGGGGGGAAAATTTAATGGCATTGGTAGCTAAATTTCGAATAACGGTTGAAACCAGATTTTCATCGGCAAAACCATTGTGACTGGTTTGAATAATTTGTTTAATTTCTATGTCCTTGTTTTTCGCCAAATTAGCCACTGTTTCCAACGAAAAATCAATAATTTGTTTTGGATAGATCACAACAGGAACATTTTTTATTGAACCACTTTGTGCCCTTGTCCATTCCAGTAAATTTTGCAAAAGGTTAAATGCATTTTTTGAAGAAATATTAATGTCATTGATGATTTCTTTCTTCTCGGCATCGTCAACGTGATCAAATTCAGCATTTAAATAGCCCGACATTCCCATAATTCCATTGAATGGATTTTTTAAATCATGTGCAATAATTGAAAAGAACTTATCTTTTGATGCGTTTAATGCAATGAGCTTTTCTTCTGATTTTTTAATTGATACTTTCTGTTTTAAAATATTGATCCGGTTGATCACCAGATAAGCAATTCCAAACATGGCCAGTAGAATAATGATTATATTGATGATGTAAACGGCATTGTTAATTTCACCTACTTTTGTGAGCACCTGGTTTTTTGTGGTTGAAACCAAAAACACCCCAAAATTAGGATCATTGTTGGTAACTTTTGACATGGAGAGTGCCATCCCATTCTCTTTTCCTTTTAGGTAAAAAGAAAAATCATTTTTGGTATCATTTAGTATTGAATTCCTGGTGAACTCAAGAATAGACGCACAAAGTTTTTTATTGGACAACAGTTCTTTTGGTAATGAGAATTCATGATCGATCCAAAAATTTGGTAACAATTTTGATGTTTGTAATTCCTTATTTTTGAATAAGTGCTCGCTGTTATTCGCGGGATTCGTAATCAGTAAAAATCCCACTTCTGTATCGGTGTTAACACTTAACAACTGTTTTTTTATCAAATGAAAGTCGAACCCTACTTCAACTACACCAACTTGCAGGTGGTCAACAATAAATGGAAAATCGTATTTGTAGCCAATGAAGTTGTCAAACAGGGTGAAAAAAATAGTCGGTGTTTGCTTTAATTCTGCCGATTTTTCAATCGGGATGGCCTGAAAAGGGTAGTGGATTTGAAAATTGATGTACGAAACACCCATATTCTTCATCTGGGTGAAAATGGGATGTGTAAAAGTGTTTAATTGATTTTGAATGTTTTGAGCCTCTAAGGAATCGGCAGTGGTACTATTTTTGGTGATCTCGTAAATTTTTGGGTTTCGGTAGAGATGTTCGGTAATAATACGAGCCGACTGTTGATAGGAGGTAAAAATAAAATCCTTTTGAAGTTTAATATTTTTGGAAAAGAATTCTAATTCATCGTTTTGTGTTTTTAGCGTATCCTTTGTGATCACATAACGTACGGATACAATCAACACAATTGTTACGAATAACAATGCAAACAATATTTGATTTTTCCTTCTCATTGTTTTTAAAATATCACCAGACACAATTTACGAAAATCTGGGAGAAAGGAAATACTTTTTACATTGTATAAAAAAAAGGCCTTGTGAAAGGCCTTTATGATATTCATGTTCAGTAACTTAATATTCATCTTCGTTGAAGAAAAAATCATCTTTGCTCGGATAATCGGGCCAGATGTCTTCAATCGATTCATAAATTTCACCTTCATCTTCAATTTCCTGAAGATTTTCAATTACTTCTAATGGCGCACCTGATCGGATACCATAATCGATTAATTCATCTTTTGTTGCAGGCCAGGGTGCATCTTCAAGTTTTGAGGCTAATTCTAACGTCCAGTACATAGTGGTTATGATTAACAATAAATCAATAAAAAATAATTGCGAAATTAAAAATATTTTTCAATTTAAAAAGAAGAAAAAATTATGTTTTTGAGGTATTCCAAATACTTTCAACATTTCCTTGCTTAAAATTGATGAAACGGGCCAATACAAAAAGGTAATCCGAAAGTCGATTTATAAAAATCAACACGTTTTTTTGAATCTCTTCCTGCTTGTTAATGCTACTTATTCTTCGTTCCGAACGGCGACATACTGTGCGGGCAACATGAGTGTATCCTGCTGATATTGAGCCACCGGGTAAAATGAAGTTTTTTAACTCCGGCAGCAGTACCTGCATGCGGTCGACTTCTTTTTCTAAAACTGAAATATCAGCATCGGAGCACATGAAGCGATTTTTTAATGTTGATTGTGACGCGTCGGTTGCCAAATGCGAACCAATTTCAAAAAGTTTATTTTGAATAAATTCAAGTGTGGCTTGCACCTCCTTCTCATGTTGACCTGTTCTGATGAGTCCAATCCATGAATTGAGTTCATCTATAGTACCATAGGCTTCCAGTCGTTCATCGTATTTTTCAACACGCGTACCTCCAATAAGTCCTGAAGTACCATCGTCGCCTGTTTTGGTGTAAATTTTAAAATTCTGATTTGATTCCATATTTATTTCATTATTCAAAAATAAGATACAATAATATATCATTTATGTTCGCACTGAAAGCATTTTTTACCGAAATCTTCTCACATTTTTCTGTTAATAAAAAATAGGAGTGTGCTGAGCTTTTGCAAAGTGTTTAGGATATATTTGTTTATGGCTTCATTATTAGCGCAGGATATTAAATATTTAGCCGGTGTAGGACCCAAACGTGCCGAGTTGTTGAAATCTGAACTGGGAGTGCATACCTATGCTGATTTGCTTTACTTTTTCCCGTATAAATATGTCGATCGTACTAAGTTTTTTACCATAAAAGAGGTCAATGCACAAATGCCATATGTTCAGGTGATTGGTAAAATTCAAAAGATTGAAAAGCTTGGCGAAGGACCAAAAGCACGGCTTACGGCTTATTTTGTTGATCAAACGGGAATCATGGAATTGGTATGGTTCAAGGGAATCAAATGGGTACTACCTTCGTTAATCCCTGGGAAAATGATGGTTGCCTATGGAAAACCTTCGGCTTTTAATGCCCGAATTAACATGGTCCATCCTGAACTTGAATTGTACGACGACGTTAAAAACAACATTTCCGGCTCCATTCAGGCCTTTTACAATACCAGCGAGAAAATGAAAAATAATTTTCTCACTTCAAAAGCCATCCTGAAATTACAATTTAATTTAAGTACGGCCATACGCGGAAAAATTAATGAAACCTTACCGGCATGGTTTGTTGAAAAATATCGTTTGGAAGAATTGAACAGTGCGCTGTATGCTATTCACTTCCCGCAAAATGTGGAGCAAATGCGGAAGGCACAATTCCGATTGAAGTTTGAGGAGCTTTTTTTCATTCAATTGAAGATTTTAAGTTTAAAAACTGAGCGCGAACGAAGGTTTAAAGGGCATGTTTTCAGTAAGGTGGGTGAGCGCTTGAACACCTTTTATCACGAATGTCTTCCATTTGAGTTGACTGAGGCTCAAAAAAAGGTCATTCGGGAAATTAGAAGGGATGTAGGCTCCGGTCTTCAAATGAACCGTCTTTTGCAAGGCGATGTGGGGAGTGGTAAAACATTGGTGGCGCTCATGTGTATGCTCATTGCCCTGGATAATCAGGTGCAAACATGTTTAATGGCGCCCACCGAGATATTAGCTACTCAGCATTTTCAAACGCTATCCAAATTTCTCGAACCCATAGGTCTTACCATTAAGTTACTTACGGGTTCAACAAAAATGAAAGATCGAAAAATCATTCATGCGCAATTGGAAGATGGAACATTGGATATCCTCATTGGAACACATGCATTGATTGAAAACAAAGTGAAATTCAAAAACCTTGGACTGGTGGTTATTGATGAACAACATCGCTTTGGTGTGGCACAAAGGGCCAAACTATGGGCCAAAAATGTTATTCCACCTCATGTGTTGGTGATGACCGCTACGCCAATTCCACGTACTTTGGCTATGACGGTATACGGCGATTTGGATGTTTCAGTAATTGACGAGTTGCCACCGGGCCGAAAACCAGTTAAGACCGTACACTTTTACGATAATAAACGAAAACAGGTTTACCAGTTTATCCGGGGGGAGTTGGCAAAAGGACGACAAATTTATATGGTGTATCCTTTGATCGAAGAATCGGAAAACCTGGACTACAAAAATCTGCAGGATGGATACGAAACAACTAAAAAGGTTTTCCCCGATTGCAAGGTGAGTATGGTGCATGGTAAATTAAAACCTGCCGATAAGGAAGAAGAAATGGTACGCTTTAAGCGGCATGAAACCCAAATTTTGGTTTCAACTACGGTCATTGAAGTGGGCGTTGATGTTCCAAATGCATCAGTTATGGTAATTGAAAGTGCCGAACGTTTTGGATTATCGCAATTGCATCAATTGCGCGGCAGGGTTGGGCGAGGGGCCGATCAGTCGTATTGCGTGTTGATGTCTTCGCACAAACTTTCCAAGGATAGTACCATCCGTCTCGAAACAATGGTGAGAACAAACGATGGTTTCGAAATCGCGGAAATCGATTTGAAATTGAGAGGTCCCGGTGATTTGGAAGGAACACAACAGAGTGGTCTCGGATTCGATCTGAAAATTGCCAACCTCGGAAGGGATGGCGAAATTCTTCAGCATGCCCGAAATGTTGCCATCGATATCATGGATAAGGATCCTGTTTTGGAACGTGAGGAATCGTTTTTGTTTCGAAAAAAATTGATGAAAATGAAAAAATCCAGTTTCGATTGGATTAACATTAGTTAATTTTATAGAATCATTATTTATTGCGCCATTTTGTTCTGAGAACAAAATAGCTGTATCAATGGTTGTTATAGTAAAATTATAATTTAATAAAAAAGAACTCTTCGCTATAACCCCTTAATAAAGAATGAAATGAAAGATAAATTTATTGTCATCCTTGTCTTTTTAGAATTTTTTTCCATTATGGCCTATTCAAAGTCGGTTAATATTCAAGAAAATTACAGGAATAAAGTCTATGCCATTTATGAAAATAAATTCACTCGTGTTCCTCCACCACTTGAGTTTTTAAGTAAATCGGCCAAGGATGCAACTTGCGATATTCAGGTGCAATACAACGATTTTACCCCGGAGGCTAAAGAGGCCTTTGAATATGCCGTATCAATATGGGAAACCTTGCTGAAGTCTGATCAGGTGATTAAGGTTGAAGCACATTGGCTTGAATTACAAAGTAGCGATGAAAATACTGTGCTGGGCGCTGCAGGTGCTTCTAATTTCTACATCAATAAAGAAGGACTACCGCGAAACAATGTTTTTTATAACGCACCGCTCGCCGAAAAATTGATGCACACCGGACTAAACGGGAAAGATGTTCCCGATATTTATGCTTATTTTAACAGTAAGGGAAACTGGTACTATGGTACCGATGGCCAAACTCCGGCAGATAAATTCGACCTGGTGACGGTCGTATTACACGAATTGTGTCATGGACTGGGTTTTTTGGGAAGTATGAATATCACCGATGATCAAAAAGGGATTTGGAGTTATGGAAGTCATTATCCCTTCGTATTCGATGAATTTTTATACAATGGAAACCATCAGCAATTGACCGATGTGGCTACATTTCCTAATCCTTCAACTGAACTTTACCAGCAATTTACCGGCAATGATTTGTATTTTGACGGGCCGGTTTTGCAATATAAAACGGGCAGTTGGGCAGGACTTTACGCTCCCAATCCTTTCGATCCTGGTTCGAGCATCGATCATTTAAGCAGAATTTATGACGAAACTGACAATACCCTGATGACACCAGGCATTCGCATGGCTACTTCTGTTCACGATCCGGGTCCTATAACCCTTAGTATTATGGAAGATGTGGGGTGGTCCGGCATAAAAATTGAATTGGAACCGGTTTTTAACAGCGAAAATGTGAAGGATATTGATATTGTTGCGAAAATGGTACCCGATTTCGATACTGAATTAATCAATCCTACGCTTCACTATTCATACGATCAGGGGGAATGGCAAAGCAAATCATTAATTGCATCAGGTGCTGAATTCGGCTTTACTTCAACGATACCTGTGACCAAAGATGCTGAAATTAGTTATTATGTATCGGTTGAAGGGAAATTTGGCAGAACGTACTATTATCCCAATACTGCACCAACAAAAGCTGCAGCGCTTTTAATTGGAACCGATACCATTGCTCCGGTGATTGCTCATATCCCCAATAATTTTTTCTTTTATGGTGAAAAGGATTTGATTCTTTTTTCAAAGGTTGATGATTTACTTGGAATTGATACCGTATATGTGGAATACCGCATGAACGGTGTTGACAAAACTCCGGCTGGCTTGATCAAAATAAATAAAAACGACTATAATATTGTGTTGAATTTAAGTGCCTTGGATCTACATGTTGGGGACACATTGGCCTATCGTATTGTTGCAAAGGACAAGTCCATTGCCGGAAATATGGCCTCAAATCCACAAAGTGGATATAATGAGCAGGTGGTCACGCAATTGCCTGATTACATTGAAACCTACGAAACCGGATTTGAAACCGGATTCAACGAATTTATTATGAACGGCTTCAAACTCTCCACTGCCGACGGATTTTCAAGCCCGGCTTTAAATTCTGAGCATCCGTATGAAAATGGAGGTACCGATACCTGGTTGGATTTTACTGCTCAATTTGTTTTTCCCATTAAAATTCATGAAGTGGACCACTATATCTCATTTGATGAAATTGCATTGATTGAACCGGGTGATCCAGGTGTTGATTTTGGCAGCGATGATTTTTTTGATTATGTTGTTGTTGAAGGCTCAAAAGATGGCGGTGTAACCTGGACTCCTTTTGAGGATGGATGGGACTGCCGTTTGCATCCGGAATGGGAGAATGCCTATACACAATCCTTAAACTTCAATAATTCTGAGATTCTATCCGATTTAAACCTCTACCGAAAACATTTAATTGATTTAACGGCATCCGATGCATTTAAGGTGGGTGATGTGGTGCTCATTCGATTCAGGTTAAATTCCGATCCTTTTGCAGCAGGCTGGGGATGGGCCATCGATAATTTGATCGTTCAAACCATTGGCCTTCGTGCGCCGACAATAACGAATCAAAATTTTACCGTTTATCCAAATCCTATTCATTCCGGTGAATTTCAAATCAGTGGCTTGACGGAAAAGATGGAGCGACTACGCTTGTATGATTTTTCAGGTCGTTTGGTCTATCAGCAAAAAAATGTGGATTTAAATGATAAAATTTATGTTCCAAATACGGTTCGTGGCTTACATATTTTATATCTTGAAGGTTTAAATCATGTTTATCGAACGAAACTTTTATTTCAATAGCGAAAGAAGGTTAAAAATTATTCAGGATGAATTCAATTAAAAATTTACTAGTTGTTGGTTTACTTGTAGTTACTTCAAACCTTGTAGTAGCGCAAAATGGGTATTCCGAAAAGATTACAGATAAATGGCCTTACTTGTACCATGATTTCCCAAAGGGAACATTGTATTATGACTCATCAAATGAGTTGGAGGCTAATTATAATATCGATTTGGCCAATCAATGTCTTGTTTATTTCGATGATGATGAAGTAGTAAAACTAGTTGAAAGTAATATAACAATTGATTCGTTGGTTTTTGGAAATTCAAAATTTTATTACCTGGATGGTCAGTTGTACAAAGAACTTGCTTCGAATAATAAGATAAGTTTACTACAGAAAGTAAGAATTGATCTTTCAGCCTTAAATAATTCAGACGGGGCATATGGTTCAGGTTCTTCAGTTGATGCTACAACTAATTTATTGTCCTTAGATATCTCTAGTTATACAAAAATATCGTATAACCAGATGAAGGAGAAAAGGGGGACGGGTACAGAGCTTGATTTAATTACAAGCTATTACCTGGCAACAGACAATGGAATGAATGTTTCCTATGCGACAAAACGATTGTTCTCTCAACTATTTCCTGATGCAGACGTGAAACGCATTGTTAAAGCAAACAACATTAACATGAAAAATGAGGATCAAATTCGTCTTCTTTTTCAAAAATGTAATGAAAAATAAAGTTCAGGTGAACAGGAAATTTACCTTGTTTTGATTAAGTCGGGCAATCGTTTTATTACCGGCTTCGGACAACTCTATTGTAAAATATTCCTTTTGTAGTTTTGAGTTGTAACAAGTAAAGTCCATATTCCAAATGAGACAGGTCAATTTGTTTGGTTCCATTTGTAATATTCATTACTGATACTAACTGTCCGCTATGATTAAATATGGATAGTTTACCGTCTGAAGCACTTTCAAGGGTAACAATAGAATGAAATGGATTTGGGTAAAAGCTAAAGGATTCACTTTCGTCAATGGTTTTTACTCCTACAGCCTGCTCAATATTTATTTCAAACTTTTTCTCAAACGAATTTCCCATCGAGTCCACCGCTTCAATAAACAAAATATATTGTTGCCTTTTGTCGTAATCAAAGGTCTCAATAGTTTTCACACTATCGTTTTCAATGTAAAATTTTGGACTGGCATAACCTGTTCCAATAACAATGGGATTTCCTTTCAAATTGAAGGTGTGTGCATTGTCAGGATATTCATCTTCAACAAACACATTGGCCACAAAAGTTCCTGCTGGCTGCTTCTCCCTTACTGATGTATTATCCAATGAAATGTTGATTGGTCCCGGTTGTTTGGGTTTAATTCCTAAAATAGCCCCTTGATTTTTAGTAAAATCATTGCTGCCCGGGGCAAGGTTGTTGATGTTGAAATACCCATTCATAGAGCCACTCCATCCCCAGTTGACATGAAACAAACCACTATTGTCAACACCGTCAATATTCCATGCATGCCCTGCTTCGCCATCATCGCCATCTCCATGATAAATTATCGGATAGCCCTCTTTCAAATTTTGAGTTAATAGCGCTTTCCATTCATCATCATCTTCAAGCCGATCTACTGATTTTACGGATTGAGAATAGTTGAAATAGTTTTTAAGGGAACTGGCGGCAGTGCCGGTAAACGCTCCGGAACCATCAGCGCCAAAGTCCATTTGTACGGTAACTGCACAATGGTAAAGTAAGCGGGAATTGTATTCATCAGCTGAACTTGTAGACATTGAATCCCATTGATATGGTGATTCCTTATCGAAGTTAACGATTAGTGCACCGTATGTTTTGTGCTCGTAACTTGATTTTCCTTGCCCTTTTGTTGGATATTTATATTTACTCATGGCCTGGGCCATTGATACGGCCACACATCCTACGTATACATTTCCGCCGGGACCGTCTTCATCCTCGGGGCAAAATTGGTTCCATCTACGTCCCTGGTCCCAGCGTACAGGAATTAAAGGGCTAACTGAAGTTGCAGTAGCTGATTTTAGCAGCGCTTCTTCGTTCCAATCCTTGTGTTGGCTGAGGTGGATGTCGCTCATTTGATGTTCTATTTGCCTGGCCGAGTTTCTCATCCAGGAGCTAAGTTGATCTGGCCAATCGTTGGGGAGCTGAGCTTCCGATTCGAAAGAGTAGGCGAGTAGAGGTTCTACCTTATCGTCGGCCGAAAGCAGTATAAATCCCTTGGGCTGTAATTTCACATAGTAATAGGAGGCCGAACCGTTTGTTTTAATGGCTTCGATGGATGCAATGGTGGTATTGCCTTGTTGTACGTTAATGAATTGATTGGCATACGTTCTTATCTGATCCAGCTCCACTGTTTTTGCAAACGTCGTAACTGAAACAAAAATAAATAGTACTATGATAGTTATATATTTCATTCTTAAGTTGCTTTATACTACCTAAACAAAAGTAACGATTCAAAGTTTAACAGGGAAAAAAAAAACCGCCATGTGGCGGTTTTTTTTAGAATTATCCATTTTATTAATTCATTGGATAAAATTTTGTGTGTTTTTTAGATTTTATATTAGGTATACCTGCTGAGTCTTGTTTGGTCCAAACTGAACCATAATATCTGTCGTAATAACTATTATCGTTAACTCCACCAACAATATAAGCGGCCCAGTCCATAATGATTGAACCGTCAGGTTGTATATAACCTACTAAATCTCCGGTTGCCGATTTGTTTGACCAAAGAAGCACAGCACTGCCATCCCCCAATAAATCTCCTAAAGATTGATCCTGTGCAATAGTTAAAGTTGCAAAGTCTCCATCGAAAACACCATTTACAGGAACTTCTGAATCAAATAATCCGGTAATGATCACGCCATTTTCAACTGCATCGTCGGCAACAACCGTTACATTGGCATTGTCATAGTTTACACCATCGAATGTTGAAACATTTGTTATGTAATAAGATGATAGAATCATATCAATAGTATATCCATAAGAAACCAGCCAACCAATTTCTGTTACTGCATCATCGTTAGCATTGATTCCATCCATTCCACTTTCAATGGCGGCATTCGGGTTGCTAAAATCATCGGTAAAGCTACCGGCGGCCACTTCAATGTAAATGCTTTCGCCAAATGTTGGGCTGAATGGTTTGACTACTGAAATGCTTTTGCCATCCTCGGCAACAGTAACGTTAGCTGCAGGAACTTTATAAACTGAAGTTACACCGGATCCAACCAGTACTAAACGAATACTACCGTCAGCCACTTTGTTGGAGACAGCAAAAGGTGCAGCAAATTCGATTGTAAAATCAGGATCGGAAACAGCACTTCCAGCTTCAGGAGCAAAAGTAGCTACATCAAAATCCCAGGCTACCTTGACTGATCGCCAGTACAGGCCTTCCAATTCACCGTCGGCATTCACGCCACTGCTCATTGCAGCAACCGGATTACCACTTAAGTCAGTAATGGCACCTTCGGTCCATGAGAGGAAGAAATAATCACCTGAATGCACTTCATGGTTTTGATATACAGTTACCGTATTTCCGCTAACACTGATACTTTCTGAATCCATAGTAACGCCTTCAAAATAATAGTCAAAAGTGAACTTGCCGGAACCTTCAAGGATAGGCTCGTCAAAAGTTATTGAAATACTCTGACTTTTTTCAATTGAAGCATCTGATGTGCTTTCAGGATCAAAACTAACTAACGATGGACCAAAGTTGTCGTTGGTTTTTACAATGTAAGTGACTACTTCCGATTCAACTCCGTTAATGTTAGTAGCCCCGCAAAACACTTTGTACAGTTTATTGGGTAGGATACCGGCAATTTCTACTGTAAGGTCTCCATTCGCTGTAAACTCGTATGCCTGGTTGTCTACCGTAGTAGCAGAACCGGCAAGACTTCCGGACAATACATTAAGTGTTGTCAAGGTTGCCGCAGTATCAGACGAAATCAAATAGCCCAGGTAGCCTGGATTATTTGACGAAATGTGCAATGTAAAGGTTGAGTCAGCAACTCCCGATACCTCTATAGATGCAACAGGAGGAGTGTCAGCTTTCATTGATTCGTCTTCTAAAAATTTGGTACAACCCGTTATTGCCAGTGTGATCGTAAAAATGGCAATAATATATAATTGTATTTTTTTCATATTTTTTTTCATTTTAATTATTGTTTAGTCCAAATTGAAGTAGCACTATTTGGAGCATCGTCAGAGTTCCAGGCCCATTGTAAACCTAATCCTTCATTGCCTCCGTCTGTGATCATGAAGGTGAATTGTTGGTTAAAAGTAACACTGACTTTTCCGTCATCCGATTTTTCAATAGTACCAATCAATTTATTGGTTTCAGCACCTTCACCGTTATCATCTTCCCATGCATTCAATTCGACTGATCCCCAATCCCAGCTTTCCCAGGTTTGTCCGGTTGCAATGCTTACAGTGGTTTGCTCTTCGTTTACCGTTCCAATAATAAAGTAAGGGTCAACTAAGGCAGGACCATATGTTGAGCCAGCCATTCCGTAGAGTTTGATTTTTGTTGGTTCATTCTCTACAGCAGTAATCATTCCCGGGTGTTCTGTTGATCCATTGGCTGTTTCGGGTGTAGCTACGGCATAATCTCCAAATAACCAACCCAGTGGGTGGTCGTCGTCGACAATGGTCACCAGAATTGATGAAGCTGATGCCAAATCGTAACCTAAACTGTTGCCGGTAATGGTTAATTTAAAAGACTTGTTTCCCTTTACATCGTATTGATCATTGTTAAGGGCTTTTATTGTAATTGGAAAATAACCATAACCTTCTGAAATAGTTACTGTTTTATTTTGAATGGTTTCAAAGTCGACTCCTTCTGCAGCAGGATTTGCTATTCCTTCGGTATCAACCGTAAAGGTAATTTCACACGACGGAGAGTTGGTTAATGCGGTTACTAAAAAGGTGACTACAACTTCACCCCCTCCGGTTTTACTTGCATTGATCTCCGAAACATTAGCTTTTGTCTTATAAAAGCCAACCGCAGACATGCTTTCATTGAATAGGATGTCTTCTTGCTCACAAGAGGCAAGCATGAAAATTCCTATTGCAAATGTTAGGATATATTTTATAGTTGTTCTCATTATCATATAATTAAGGATTATCAAATTAAGGATTTTGTTCCATATTTGGATTAGCATTAACTTCTCCAACCGGAATTGGGACAGCCCACTCATTACCTGGGAAAGCAACATTTTGATTTGTAGTACCTACAAAATCAGTACGTACCAAACTTTCACCTCGTCTTGACAAATCGAAGAAAATTTGCCCTTCGAAGCAAAGTTCTTTTCTGCGTTCTGTAGAAATGTCTGTAAGTGTTAGCGCTTGTGTCCTTGCACTTAATCCTCTGTTTGTATGAACCATATTGAAATCGTCTAAGTCACTTACACCTGAAACTGAAGCACCGTTATAAATGGCTTCTGTACGGATAAGATACAATTCAGACAGACGAATAACAGGAGTATTATTGGTGGTAAAATCACCGCTTTTACTCGGGTATTTTAGTGTCCATTCAAATCCGGCATTAGTCTCTTTATCGCTAGTCTTAAATAAATTGCGACGAACATCTCCATCTTCAAATAAATTAAGCAAATCATTTGAAGCAGTAACATCACCATGTGCATCTTCGTTGGTCATATAAGGAATACCTTCCTGACCCGGATAGGATGAGTTTCCTGTTGAAGAATAAACCGAAAATATTACCTCACTGCCTTCTGCTTCTCTACCCCAGGCTCCATCTGGATTTTCTGAAACAGGAACATATTGATCAGCAGTCCACATTTCGTAATTGTTTGATTCGATAACTTTTGTTGCATAATCAGCAGCAGCCTGCCAGTTTTCCATGTTTTGATATACACGAGCAAGCAAAGCACGAGTTGCGTCTTTTGTAGCCCATGCTGTCACGTCGTTACCGTCAGTTCTAGCGTAAGTTCCAAAAAGTTGTTCGGCTTCAAGTAAGTCAGCTACGACCTGGTTGTACACTTCTTCTACTGTGTTACGGGCAGGTTCACCCATTTCAGTTACCAGAATAACTGGCACCCCAAGCATTGTTTTATCGTACGAATAAGGTTGAGCATACAATCGAACAAGGTCAAAATGGGCGAGAGCTCTTAAGAATAAACATTCGGCTTTATAATGTTGTAATTCTTCCATTTCATCTGGAGTCCCATCGAAATTTTCAACCGCATTAATCACATTATTTCCTCTGGCAATTGTAGCATAGGCTGTATTCCAAAGGTTTTCAGTATTCGATTCGGTGTAGTTCCAGTAGTAGGAATCAACCTGATAACCTGCATTCTGAGGTTCTGGTTTACCATTGCCTCCGCGCATTTCAGATGAAAGCACATAATAACCACCATACCAGTTTAAAGAGTAGAGTAGTGAATATGCTCCAACGGTGGCATTATTTAATCCATCCACAGTGCTTAAGGTTAACTCTGATGTTTGCGATAGTACGGGTTCTCTTATAAGGAAATCCTGGCAGGAAGACAGAATAAGCACCAACCCTAATACTATTGTTATATGTTTTATTATTGTTCTCATAATATTAAATCTTTTCTATTCGGGTTAGAAATTAACTACAATACCTCCAATGAATGTTTTTGCAGTAGGATAAATACCATATGCGTGTCCGGTTGTTCCACGTTCCGGGTCAAAGGCATTTAAAGAATGAAATGTATATAAGTTGTATGCACTGGCATAGAGCTTCAAGCTTTTCATTCCACCTGCTTTACTTAAAAGTTTGGAAGGTAAATAATAGGAAAGAGTGACCTCTTTAATTCTCATATAGTCGCCCTTTTCCAAGAAACGTGTACTGGTAAAGGCATTTGAATTGCTTGAGTTACTCACGATTGGTTTAGGTGTTTCTGTTATGTCTCCTGGTTGTTTCCAGTAGTCCAATGATGTATTAACCTGATTGGCAATCCAGTTATAACCATCGGAACGTAAATAACGGCCTTCATTCATAACGTCAGCAAAGTGTCCGGCTTTCCAATCGAAACTGGAAACAAGAGCAAAACCTTTCCATGAAAAATCCAGGAATCCACCACCTATAAATTTAGGTTCCGGTGAACCAGCATAAATTTCTCTGGAATTGTCATAGTTATTCGTCAAAGCACCATTTTCATCGAACCAAAGTGCCTCACCGTTGGCAGGATTTACACCAGCATAATCATGTAATTTAAAGGTGTATAATGTTGAACCTACTTTATAAACACGGTAAGTTCCAATTTCATCCTCTCCTGCAAGGTCTAAAATTTCGGATCTGTTATGGGCAATGTTTAAACCAAATGAAAAATTCAAGTCACCTTGTTTAACCGCATCGTAAGAAATGGCTAATTCCTGACCTACGTTTTTCAATTGACCAACATTACGTTTAATACTTGAAAAACCACTTGTTCTTGATAATTGGTCATCAAGCAACATGTCTTCAGTGAAACGTTCATAAGCATCTAATGTGATATCAATTCGGTCCATAAGGGTCAAGTCAAGTCCAATGTTCCAGGTACGGTTTGTTTCCCACGACAGGTCGGGATTTCCTAGTTGTGTGGGAGACATTCCTGAAGTTCCATTGTACTCAAGACTTCCATAAACACCGTATTGGTCATAGTTTCCAATTTGGTTGTTACCGTTTACACCGTAACTTGCTCTAAGTTTTGCAATGTTTATCCAAGACACATTGTCCTCAAGAAATGATTCGTTGTGCATGTTCCATGATGTACCTATGGCCCAGAATTGTCCATACTTATTGTTTGCACCAAAGCGGGAACTTCCATCCATACGAATACTAGCCTTCAGGTAATATTTTGAATTGTAGTTATAATCGAAAATACCAAAGAACGAAAGCATTGACCATTCGCTTTCATCATAACCAACCTCATCATCCGAAGAAGTAGAAGTAGTTGGGTATGGTATATCAGGGCTAACACCAGGGGAATATCCATTGAGAAGGCTTACACGATAGAGTTGCGCTTCCTGTCCCACAAGTAAATTCAAATTATGAACATCATAGAATAGATGTTCGTATCTGGCAGTGTTTGAGGTGGTTAACAGCGAATAGTCGTACCTGTAGGTATACAGTGCATCTTCGGTCCAACCTGTATCTTGTGTTCCATATTGACGTGATTCTCCGTTTGTCATTTCATAGGAATTGTTGGTTTTTAGGGTAATTCCTTTGACGGGTTTATATTCCATGTATGCAGTTGACTGCAGCCTTAGCTGTTGATCCCATGCTTGATTGATTTGATTGGCATAAACGGGGTTAACATCTGAATTTTCAGGGATGCTGGTGTTATAAGATCCATCCTCATTCTTTAACTGTGTCCATGGAAGAATATTCAATGAACCAAAAAATGGGTTCAAATAGGAAAGACCTCCAGTGGAAACATCATCATTGTGCATGTTCGACAATCCTATACGGGTTCCTACTTTAACTTTACTATTCACAAAGAAATCACTGTTCACACGTGCATTTAGCTTTTTATAGTCATTTCCGATTACAATTCCTTCAATGTTTTCATATGCAACAGAAAAATAATTGCTTATTCTTTCTGTTCCAGCAGTAATGTTTAACTCATATTTTTGAGTTATACCATTTCTCAAGCCAGCCTGAAGCCAGTTTGTTTGTTCTTTTTGCAATAATGAATTGGGCAAATAGGTGTTACTTCCAACACCTGCAGGATTATCAGGATTACCGCCTGAATTCACAACAGCAGCTCTTAAATATTCTAGTGACTGTGAGCTTGTCATTGGCCAGTAATTATTGTCGTTTGCCAAGGTATTTACTCCGGCATTGGCCCTGAATTCGATTTTTGCTTCGCCTGATTTTCCAGACTTGGTAGTAATCAAAATTACTCCGTTAGCTGCTCTCGAACCGTAGATTGATGCCGCTGCAGCATCCTTAAGAACAGTGATGGAAGCAATATCAGACGGATTAAGTGCGAAAAGTGCATTCGATGTTGTACTGGCGTAACTTTGATCTCCTGTCATAACAGGAATTCCGTCTACAACGTATAGTGGCTCATTTCCTGCATTGATGGAAGATGTACCACGAATTCGAATAGAGCTGTTGGCACCTGGTTGGCCCCCTGATGTTGTTACCATCAGTCCTGCAACTTTACCACTAAGTACTTGGTCAACACTAACAACAGGTGTTTCCGCAAGGTTCGCGGTTCCAATTTGAGTTGCCGCTCCTGTTTGTGCTTCTTTTGTGGTGGTACCATAACCGGTTACAATAACTTCCTCCATGCTGAACATGTCAGGTTTCATCACCACGTCAATAACAGTTGATGTACCGATTTCAACATTTTTGGTTTCCATTCCGATAAACGAAAAAACCAATACTTTGGCATCGGTGCTTACGTTTAACGAATACTTACCATCTACATCAGTTATTGTTCCTGATGTAGTTCCTTTCACAACTATAGAAACACCGGGTAGTGTTGTTTGATCAGCCGTACTAACTGTACCAGTTATCCGTTTCGACTGAGCGCAAACCACCTGTATTGCTACAAAAGCAAAGAGCGTAAGTAATAGCGCAATTTTTCTCATACAAATAATTTTTATGGATTAATAAAAGTCTAATCTCAAATTTAAATGGGTATTGTTAAAAATAGTTAATAATAATGAATACAACATGTATTTAAAACACAAATTTTTAATGAATACTCAGGGAATTCAATTCTAAACCAATTTTGAAAAGTAGACTGAACTGCCTGAGATTAGTCAAATACAAAAAAAATGAATAATTAACCGAAGGGTAAATTAGTTAATTTTCTTTAACAAAAGGGGAGTTGTGTTAATATTTGTGCTTTTATTTAAGCAAAAAGAAATACAAAGGGCCACGAACGTGACATTTGTCACGTTCGTGGCCCTTTGTGTTAGGACATGAATCCGCTTCGTTATTTTTTGTGGATTTTTAATTTTTGTCCAATATCAAGTCCTTTGGTATTGGAAATATTATTGAGCCTCTTGATATTTTCAGCCGAAACGCCAGGGTAGTTTTGTGAAATGGTCCATAAATTATCGCCTTTTTTCACCGTATAATAAATGTAATTGTCGTCGATTTGGGTTTTCGATGAATTATTTGTCTTCTTTATTGATGCTGTTGAGCCATTTGAATTTTGTTTATTGGCAAAACTCATCGTATTAAAAGAACTGTAATATTCGGCTTTCCCTTGAGGAACATAGATCACTAATTTTTGACCCACACGAATCAGGTTGTTGCGAATGTTGTTCCAGTATCGCAGATCGGATGGTCTGATATTAAACCAATCAGAAATGTAGCCAATGTTATCGCCTGATTTTACGGTATAATAAATTCTCTCTTTGCCTTTTACATCAACAGGAGCATATTTATAGGCTGTTTGATTGGGGTTTTTAATTTGATTGTTGGGGAAAAATTCGTCATGTTTATAGTTGAATATGGTTTGTTCGTTGTCGATAAAGGCCAGTATTGATTCCTGAGGCAAACATAAGGCATAAGGTTTTTCGCTGGTTGCAGGGATCACGTCGCGACGGTAAATTGGATTGATATCGCGTAGCATTTCAATATCCAAATCAAGCTGGTTTGCGACTTGTTCCAGGTGCAGGTAGTTGCTGATCATTATGGTGTCGGTAAGCATACTGAACGACGGTTGCTGAGGCGTAATGCCATGAAGCTTATAATAATTCATGGTGTAACTGGCGGCAATAAAAGCAGGAACATATCCACGGGTTTCTTTAGGTAAACGGTAATATATGGTCCAATAATCCTTCGCCCCACCTGAACGTCTGATGGCTTTGTTCACATTACCCGGGCCACAATTGTAAGCGGCAATTACCAAATGCCAATCGTTATAGATATTGTATAAGTCGTTGAGATATCGTGCCGCCGCTTCGGTTGATTTAACAGGATCGCGTCTTTCGTCAACGAAGGAATTAATTTCCAGTCCATACATTTTACCGGTTCCATACATGAATTGCCATAATCCACAGGCACCGGCCCTTGAAAATGCTTTTGGGTTTAAGGCTGATTCAATAATGGCCATGTATTTTAATTCGACCGGCATATTGTACCGATCTAAAATTTCTTCAAAAATTGGAAAATAGTAATTGGCCAGACCAAGCATGATTGAAACTTGATTCTTTCTTCGTTCGGTATAAAGGTTGATTACAGATCCCACTGTTTTATTGTAGGAGAGATCGATGAAGGAATTGATCAATGCCAGACGGGCAATGTAAGCTGAATCGGAGAGAGGGGTATTCGCCAACTCAAGATCTCCGTTAAACAGGAGAACCGTTGAATCCAGATCGGGAGTAACAATGTCGTCAATATTGTAGGCGCTTTTTATGTACCAGTCGCTCATTAGGCTGTCCATTTTTGCCGCAAAAATGATTTCCTGCACATTGTCGGAATACATTTTTATGGTGTCGAGGTTGCCCAGGGAATCAATTCCACTGACTTCATAACGCTTCAGGGGCATTGGTTTTTCCAGATCGTCGAGACTAGTTGAAGCAAAAGTAGTATTTATGGTTAGTAGTAGTAAAGCAAAAATTGTTATTCTAGTTGTCATACACATTATTAGCTCCGTTAAAAATTAAAAACAAGGGTCATGCCGGGAATCGGCAAATTTGAATAAGGGTCAATTGCAATTGGTACTACGTTTAAGGTCAAATCTTCGGAAATATCAAAATCGATAAAATGGGCATTCACATTGGCATCTAATATGTTGATCAGGTAAAAACCTGCTGCGCCAATCATATACAAATTCCGTGAACGCGTATTCGAGTCAACCTTACCTTTAAAATATTCAACCCAACTCGAGGGGGGGGAAAGTTCATCTACCGGTTGATCATAAAACTGCTGATAGCTAGTGGTTGCAGGATTTAAGTCCTTCAGATCATAATAGGCTTGCAAATAGGTATTGCTGGCAGTATTAAACCCGTTTATATAATAGGCCAACGCTCCAAAACCTCCATAAATAAATGGGACTTTCCACCATTGCCGGTTATAGACCTGACCTAAGCCCGGTAATACCGCTGAATAGATGGTTGCCTTGCCAGGCAGGTGCACTTTTCCCGGTAGTTCACTCAGATTATTATGCAGTGAATCTGTTGAATGTTCGATTTTGGTTTCCTGTGCATCTAACTGGATGGTGAAAAAACCGAAAAGTAAAATTACTATGCACTTTGCAAATGGCTCCAATCGCTTCGAGTTATTGATTAAGTTTGTCGAGAATACCTATAATCCTTTCCAGATCTTTCCCCGATTTAAATGGTATAACGATTTGTCCTTTTCCTTTATTGTTGATCTTGAAGTCAACATTGGTATCAAAATGCGTTGATAAATGATTTTTTAACCTTTCGTACTCCTCCGGGAATTTTACAGCAGGCTTTTTGCCTTTTGGAAGCTCTTCTTCTTCGGAATTTAATTTCCGAACAATTTCTTCGACCTTACGCACTGAAAAATCGTATGCTATGATTTGTTTGTAAATCATGATCTGAGTTTCCGCTTCGCCAACATTGATGATGGCACGGGCATGTCCCATTGATATTTCGCGGTCACGTATGCCTTTTTGAATCAGAGCGGGTAATTTTAGCAAGCGGAGGTAGTTCGAAATGGTGGAACGTTTTTTACCCACACGTTCGCTCAATATTTCCTGTGTGAGCTGACATTCATCGATTAAGCGTTGGTAACTTACGGCTACTTCAATGGCATCAAGGTCTTCGCGTTGAATATTTTCTACCAGAGCCAGTTCAAGCATGTTGTTATCGTCCGACTCGCGAATGTAAGCAGGAACAGTTTTTAATCCAGCCAGTTTTGATGCTCTGAAACGTCGTTCTCCGGCAATAATTTGGTATTTACCTGCGTCAACTTTCCGAAGTGTTAGTGGTTGAATGATTCCCAACTCTTTAATTGAGTTCGAAAGTTCAATCAGGGCTTGTTCATCAAACGTTGTTCTAGGTTGCCATGGATTGGCAACTATATTGGTAATTTCAATCTCGTCGATACTTGCCTGTGGATTGTTTGTTTCTTCGGCACTTTCAATTAATGCCCCTAATCCTCTGCCTAATGCGTTTCTTTTAGCCATTCGTAATTATGCTTTATACTAAATCTTTTCGTTATTTATTATTTGACCGATTTGGGCAAACTATTCTTTTCAATTAATTCTTTGGCCAAATTTAAATGATTAATGGCACCTTTTGATGTTGCATCGTACAAAATGGCCGGCTTGCCATAACTAGGCGCTTCGCTTAAACGAATGTTCCGTTGTATCAGGGTTTCAAACACCATTTCCTGAAAATGTCGTTTGACTTCTTCATATACCTGATTGGAAAGATTTAAACGGGAATCGTACATCGTGAGTAAAAAGCCTTCTATTTGTAATTCCGGATTCAATCGACTTTGAATAATTTTAATGGTGTTGAGCAATTTACCTAGTCCTTCCAAAGCGAAATATTCACATTGAACAGGAATGATCACTGAATCGGCAGCCGTTAAGGTGTTCACGGTGATTAATCCAAGCGAAGGAGAACAATCAATTAATATGAAATCGTATTTTTCCTTTAAGGCATTGATTGATTTTTTTAATATTTGTTCTCTCTCTGGTCGATTCAATATTTCAATTTCGGCACCAACCAAATCGATATGTGAGGGCAAAATATCAAGGCCTTCAATTTCGGTATGTAAAATGGCCGTTTCCGGATCGATTTGATCAACAATACACTCATAAATGCTATTTTCAATCTTCTTCAAATCGAAGCCTAAACCCGATGTTGCATTGGCTTGTGGATCGGCATCAATCAACAATACCTTTTTCTCCAAAATGGCCAGGCTCGCTGATAAATTGATGGCTGTGGTTGTTTTTCCAACTCCTCCTTTTTGATTTGCAAGTGCTATTACTTTCCCCATTTTATGTTCAAATTTTGTATCCCAAAAATAGTATTTTAACTTAGAACGACATCATTAAATCACGCTATTGTTTCATCCTCCCAATTTCAAGCCTTTGCTCATTTCGACCTGTACGTTTCGGTTTATTCTAGAATGGATCAACATCGGTGACAATGATGACAGAGCGGTTGTTTTCCAGTTTTTTAACGGTATCGATGGCCAGAACTATTGATTTTTTTGATGTTTTAGGCGATGTTGTTTTTTCCAATTTTATTCTGATGACGACTTGATAATACTGTTGCATGCGGCTGATTAAATGAAATTCAGGTCCCAATACCCTGTGCTGAAAAGTTTTTCTTAATTCAGTAGCCAACTGGCGCGAAGCCAAAATGGTGCGGTCCCGATTTTTATGTTTGATGGTGAGATATATCAGACGGTACCAAGGCGGATATTTAAAGGTTTTACGTTCCTGAATAAAACGGTTGAAC
The DNA here is from genome assembly GCA_041821245.1 of Prolixibacteraceae bacterium. Lineage (GTDB taxonomy): Bacteria > Bacteroidota > Bacteroidia > Bacteroidales > Prolixibacteraceae > Roseimarinus. The sequence goes on along the minus strand of JBGUEP010000011.1, from coordinate 135,833 downwards.
ATGCCTTCAAAATTATTTTCTTTTACCAGATGCACCACCGGATTGTCGGGTTGAGATGTTTGAATGACCACCTTACCTTGTTTGTTTTTTCTTCCGGCCCGTCCACTCACCTGGGCCATGAGTTGAAAAGCCCTTTCGTAGGACCTGAAATCAGGAAAATTCAGCAAATTGTCGGCATTTAAAATTCCTACCACGTTGACGTGTTCAAAATCGAGTCCCTTGGTAATCATTTGAGTCCCCACTAAAATTTGCGTTTTGCCGGTTTTGAATTTGTGCATGACCTTTTCGTAACCAAATTTTTTGCGGGTAGAATCAACGTCGAGTCGACCAATTTTAATATCGGGAAACAGAATTTTTAATTCATCCTCCACTTTTTCGGTGCCGAAACCTTTGGTTTGAATATCGCTGGAATGGCAATGCCCGCATTCGGAAGGCAAGCTTACTGAATAACCACAATAATGGCAGAGTAACACATGCTGAAATTTGTGATAAGTAAGGCTTACATCGCAATGTTTGCATTTTGGAATCCATCCACAACTACGGCACTGAATGAACGAAGAAAATCCTCTTCGGTTTTGGAAAAGTATAATTTGCTCATTATTGGCAAGCGCCTCCTGCATGTACTCAAACAATACGGGGGTGAAATACGATTTCATTTGTTTTCGCTTGTAGGCATCGGTCAAATCGGCAATCACAATTTCAGGTAAAGCTACATCGTGATGGCGTTGCGTGAGCTCAACCAATCCGTATTTATTGGTTTTTGCGTTGAAATAACTTTCGAACGATGGTGTTGCAGTTCCCAATAGCACTTTGGCGTCATGAAATTTGGCCAGCATAATTGCGGCATCGCGGGCATGATAGCGTGGGGCAGGGTCTTGTTGTTTAAAACTGGTTTCGTGTTCCTCGTCGATGATGATTAAGCCTAAGTTCTTAAAAGGTAGAAACAAGGCTGATCGGGCTCCTAAAATTAATTGGTATTTATCGGAAGCAGTATCTGTAAATTCCAGGACTTTGTTCCAAATTTCAACCCGTTCCATATCGTTAAAGCGCGAGTGGTAAATCCCCGCTTTGTTACCGAATATAGCCGTTAAACGATCGATGATTTGGGAAGTTAAAGCAATTTCAGGTAATAAATAAAGGACCTGTTTTCCCGCTTTCAGTTGTTCTTCAATAAGTTGAATGTATATTTCCGTTTTACCACTTGCAGTGACTCCGTGCAAAAGGCAAACGTTTTTACTGCTGAATTGCGTCTTAATGTCATTTAATGCTGTGGCCTGAAAAGCATTAAGTTCAGTAGAATCGCTTGTCTTTAAGGTATCTGCCAGCCGATCGACTTCAACTTCGAAACTTTCAACATATCCTTTCTGAATTAGACCTTTTAACAGGCTTTCAGAAAATGAACTGTTTTCAGCCAGTGTTTTTTTGGCCATCGCTTCCATCTTATTTGGCGCATAAAACTGCATTTCATTCAGTAGCCACATCAATAGCTCCTCTTGCTTTTTTGCACGTTTTAATTGTTCAAACGCCTTTTCCATATTGGCTTCGATGGCTAAGTCGTCACTGATTTTAAGATAGGTGAGCGTTTTCTGTCGGTAAGTTGTTTCCAGCTGTTCATCTACCTGAACAGCTCCTTTATTTAACAGGGATTTGATCAACGGATAGGCATTCGAACGTCGGGTTAATTTATTGATTTGTTGAATGCTGGCCGTATGGTTGTTGTAAATAAATTGATAAATGGTTTCTTCCAGCGGCGTTAGTTTGTTTTCTTCCTCCCATTCAGTATTCAACACAATTTGGGTTTGACTTTCCAGTTTTAAACCACTAGGTAAGGCGGCCTTCATCACTTCTCCTTCGCTACATAAGTAATACTGAGCCATCCATTCCCAAAACGGAAATTGTTGTTCGCCAATAATAGGGAACTCATCCAATACTACCTCAATGGGTTTGGTTTCGTATTCAGGAACGTTGCTATGCACTCTTTTCACCAGAGCCGTATACAATTTTCGGTTTCCAAATTGTACAATTACCCGCTTACCTACCTGTACAGCCGATATTAATTCATCGGGAACGTGATAGGTAAAGTCTTGCTGCAAGGGTAAAGGCAAAACCACATCGGTATATATTTTTGCTGAATGCATTGGCGGTCAAAAATAGTGGTTTGACTTGAAATACCTTGAGAATGATGAATGAAGATATTCACAAAAGGGCTATTAAACCTTATTTTTTTCCGGATCGGATCACCACAAAAGCTCCCAATCACACCAGGGGACTGAATTGTTCGGGTTCGATCCAGCTGACTTTAAAAAAGGAGAATGTAGCCATGGGGCAAAAGGATAATAATTGCCTGATTTTGTAAGCACTGTTATGAGGCTTTAGCCCTTGTTTCAGCAGGAGGGATGATTTTGAAGTGACTGTTATTTATCGTACATTTTCGAACTGCTATTTAGTAAAACAAAATCTATGAATGAAATAGTCACCTTTGGCTTAGTGTCGTTTACCTCCTTTTTTACTTTGTTAAACCCATTGGGTACTATGCCCATATTTATGACAATGACTGCCGGTTTGGATCAAAAGAACAGAACCAAAACGGCTAAGAAGGCTTCGATTGTGGCATTCTGTACGATTCTCTTATTTGCATTTAGCGGTCAATTGCTGTTCAATTTTTTTGGTATATCTGTCAATAGCTTCAGAATCGTTGGGGGAGTTATTTTTTTCCTGATGGGCATGGATATGTTACAGGCGCGTTTGGGAAAAGTTAAAATAAAAGACTCAGAGATTAAAAATTACGTGAGCGATATTTCTGTAACGCCTCTGGCTATTCCGATGATGTGTGGTCCCGGTGCAATTACAAATTCCATTGTATTGATGGAAGATGCCAATTCGATTGGAAAGAAGCTCGTTTTAATTTTTTCGATTTTGGTGGTTATGTGGTTGACTTATATTGTATTATATAGTTCGTCGCGCATTATGAAAATATTAGGTGAAACCGGGATTAATGTAATGATGCGACTGATGGGCCTAATCATGATGGTTATTGCTGTTGAATTCTTTTTTAGTGGTTTGAAGCCCATTATTATTGAAATGATTCGTTCTTCATCAATGTAAAATCTTATTTTTTTCCGGATCGGATCACCACAAAAGCTCCGGCGATAAACAAAAAAGCACCCAACCACACCAGGGGACTGAATTGTTCGGGTTCAATCCAGCTGACTTTAAAAAAGGAGAATGTAGCCATGGCCAAAAAGGTGATGATGGGATTATTGATGATGATGGTACTCACTTTGTTGGCATCGAGATATTTCAAAGCGGCAGTCATTCCTCCGTAGGCAATTAGGGTGTTCGCTCCCAGGAAAAAAAGGATTCCCCACCAACCTAAACTTAGCGATGCCAGATTATGAAAGTTAACCAAAGGCAAATAAAGCAGGGCCGGCAAGCCAAATAAAAATAGGTTCAGGGTTTGCGGCGGATAATCTTTTACCAGATATTTTTGCATAATGGCATAGGTGGTCCAGGCCAAGGCGCCCATCAAGGTGAGCAGTACCCCGGTATTAAAGTTTCCGGAATTGTTCAGCATGCTTTTCAATTGTTGACTGTAGAACAGGGCAAAGCCGATGACTACAATTCCAAAACCAATCAATTGCCGCTTTCTGATTTTTTCTTTGAACAATACTGCTCCTGAAATGGCCAGCAGAATGGGCCCTACCTGAATGATGACCTGTGCATTGCTTGGACTGGTATATTTAATTCCCAACATAAAGCCAATGTAGTTGATGCCTAGTGCAATGGAGGCAATAATCAGTTTTAAGGGGGGCTTACGTAAAATTTGAAGTTGACTGCGGTCGGTAATCAGAAAATAGAAAAACAGAAACGAAAAGGCCATGGTGAATCGTACCCATACAATGGTGAACGGTTCCACTTCGCGCACAGCAACTTTTAAGGCAATGGCCAAAAAGCCCCAAAACAGTGCTGTTGTTAAAGCATATGCTACACCTTTGGTTTGATCTTTCATTCTATACTTCTTCTAGTGGCTACCTAATACCATGAATAAAACGCCGATAATAATTCCCGCCAAATATATACCTTTCTTTTTTACATTTTTTTCATTGAAGAAAATGGCTGCAAACAGAAAGGGGATAATTACGCCGCTTCGCCGGATTCCGGAAAGTACCGAAATCAATGAATCGGGGTAGGTGAGTGCATAAAAATAAAAGAAATCGGTGAACACTAGAAACACGCCAATGAGTGGAATGGACCATCGCCATTGAAAGGGGGTGGTATTTTTTCGTTTGGGATACCACACCAAAGCCACAATGGGAAACAGCATGATCAACTGATAAATTCCCGTCCAGGTTTGCACTGCCATGCGGTTGACTTCGCGAATAATAAATTTATCGTACAAACCGCTGGCCGATCCCAATAAGGTTGCTGCTACAATCAGCAGGATCCATTTGTTGGTTCTGAAATGAAGGCCTTCGAGCTTGCCGGTGGTAGAGAACAGGTAAAAAAAGGCGAGGGTGATGACCAATCCAACCCATTGCATTCCGTTCAGTTTTTCCGAAAAAATAACCAGTGCACCCAGCAAAGTCCATAATGGGGCGGTGGCCCTGATTGGCGATACCACCGTGAGCGGAAGATGTTTTATGGCGAAAAAGGCCAGAATCCAACTGGAAAGTACCAATATCGCTTTTGCCATGATCAGGAAATGCTCCCTCCATGTTATAGGTGGTACAAAAAGTTGCAGCTGTTTAAAAAAATCAGGTTGAATTAAGGATCCCAAAATCAGGGCTCCGAAAATGAGTGCACTGCTGGCCACCGAAATGAGCAGTACCGGAAAAACGGCATTGTTATTTAATGATGTTTTTTTGAAAATGTCGTAAATACCCAGAAAAACAGCAGCAATGATACCCCAAATGGCCCACATAAATCGATTCCTAAAAATTCAGTGCAAATGAAGCTGAATTAATGATTACAAATGTCGAAGCCGTATCAAGTTATTCTTAAGTTTTATTTCAGTTGTACTTTTAAAACTTCTATGCGGGCTTTTATTAGTAGGCTCGGCCTTCATTTGCAGCTTTTGTATCCATCCATTGACCAATGATTGAGCCAATTAACATTCCAAAAACCAAACCCATAGCTATACCCAGAGATCGCTCCCAGCCCGATAAAAATATAACTCCAAAGAGTAAACCGAATGATAATCCTATGCCTCCATATAAATTGGTGTAATACCTTTTGGAAGTTAAGGAAAATGTATTCTTTAAATATTTTTCAAATTTATCTTGTGCTTTTTTAAAGTATTTTTTTCCGTTTTCATGATTCGATTCTAAATTTAGATTGTCAAGTTCCGCTTCAATGGATTGAATTTCGTCTTTTGAGAATTCTCTCTTTTTTAGTTCTGTGATAATGTAAAGGAATTTCTCGTAAATTTTGATTTCAGCCTTAATAGTCGTTTCGTTTTTTAACCTTTCAAAAAGGTTATAAGCTTCTTGTAGTGTCATAATATTTAATGTTTTTTTGGTTAGTGGCTCAAAGCAGAAATTATTACACGAAAATTTACAATAAAGTTTAAATGCCTTTAAATACAGTTTTTTAGGGTGAGTTTAGTTTTTCAATTCCTCTATGTCAGCCATTAACTCTTCCAGTTTTTTGAATACGCTTCCGTAAATCAAATTCACATCCCACATGTAAATTCGCCCTCCAAACAGGGCTAGAATTCCGACAACAACTGTGATGAATACAATCGCAAATAACGGTATACCATTAATCATAAGAATATCAGGGAAACCATAAAGCACTTCACCAACCAGTCTTTCACCTAAGGGGATTCCTTCGGCATCAAATAACCAAAAGCCAATAACGATGGTTAGGAAAAAGAGTGGGTAATAGAATCGGGCCATTTTTCTATTTATTGAAATTTGGTTCTTTAGCCACTTATTAAATGAAACCAGGTACTCATAACTGTTTGCATGATTGTTTATTTTATTCAATCCATTCATCAACCGGCTATTAACAATGACAAGCCCGCTCAAGATCAGAAACCATGATATACCAATTACCGGGAGTCCATTATAGATAGTTGTTATTAGAAATACGACCGAAAAAACAACAATTGCTATCAAATTTATTTTAAATACTCTTTCGAACTTAGCAGTGATATGCTTCGATTTATGATTGTATAGCTTATTGATTTTTGGTGCGACTAATGCATCACTTTTCAGAAAACCCTCTTTCCACATATTTTCAATTGATTTTTCCATCCAATATTTTTTTTAACCTTATTTTAATTCTTTGAATACGCACACCAATATTATTTTGACTTGTTCCTATAATGTCAGCGATTTCCTGATAGGATTTTTCTTCTAAATAAAGCAGAATTATGGCTCTATCTATTTCTGATAGTTTCCTAATCGCATGAAACAATAGGTTTAGGGATTCGTCTGAAAATGCATAATTATCTTCAGTTTCTTCATCAGCTAAAGCGTCGGATACAAAATGGTGACCATTGTTTTTCTTTTTCTTCAGTAAGGTCAAACAAACGTTTAATGAAATCCGGTAAACCCAGGTGCTCCATTCCGATTCCTCACGAAAGTTATCTTTGCTCCTCCATATTTGTAAACACACCTCCTGATAATAATCTTCAAAATCCTCTTGTGAATTCGTATATGCTCTGCATAACTTGATAATTATTCCAGCAAACGGTAGTACTGATGTTTTGTAAAAATCGTTACTCAATATTGTTTTTTTTAGTTAGTGGTGAAAACCAGAAATTATTACACGCATATTTAAATTCATTCATCGCTTTTTTATCATTTTCTGTTTTCGGGCGCCCGGTATTGCTTTTCAGGAACAAAAATGACATAAATATCTCTAAGGGTGAGCAGACAATAAATTAAATTTCTTTTTCCGCCAAATTCCAATTTACCAATTCGAACATCACAATAGAAAACATCGATCCAGTGATATTTTATGCTATCTACAAGCTCAATGTATTCGTAATCATCCGGTGTTGGTATGCGCTTTAAGAGGTGGATTAGCAAGTTGGTGATGACCTTCTTCTCAGCATCATTACAGCGGTCCATCATTTTTTCTTTTGAGAAAGGTGTCATGTTTTGAAAATCGACCTCCTCACTAATATGGGGAATGTAACACTGTTTTGTTTTCATGACGTATAATGATTTGTGGTTTTCAATTTTTTCAAATTGCCATCAAAATACTTCTCCAATTAACACCGCTTAGCTTATTTATTTGTAGTTTGAATTCTGTTAAATGGTAATGTTTTTTCAAAAGTGCAAACACAAATTTAATTATAAAACGATCGCGGTGCTATTTTATTGTATGCTTATATGATTAACTGTCTTTTGTTTATGGCAGTTTAGAGGAGGAATGCTCAAACAAGATGTAGGGGAGGGATAAGGGGATTAGCACAAGCCGGGCTTGTCTGGATCAGATAAAATATCATTTGACAAATAATGCTTATCTTTCATTTGGTAATATCGTTACATTGACTTATGAATAGAAGGACATTTAATCGCATTGTTTTGACTTCAATTACGGGAGCTTTTGTGGCTCCTAATCTTGGTTTTGCAGCAAGTGCCAATAAGCATCGAATCAAATTAGGTGGTCCGGTACTTGAAAATTATGAATCACCGGAACAATGGATTAAAGCGCTTAATAAACGGGCCTATCTTGCCGCATATTGTCCGGTAAGTCCGGGTACAGATAGCCTTACTATCAAGGCCTATAAAACGGCTGCAGCGCAATCGAATATTATCATTTCGGAAGTAGGGGCATGGAGTAACCCAATCGACCCTGATGACAGCAAAGCCAGAGAAGCTATCGATAAATGCATTCATTCGCTTGAATTGGCTGAAGAAATAGGAGCAAGGTGCTGTGTGAATATTAGCGGATCACGAAATCCTGATAAATGGGCCGGTCCAAATGAAGATAACCTTACGGATGATACCTTTGATCTGATTGTAGAAACAACCCGGAAAATTATTGATGCCGTGAAACCAAGCCAAACCTACTATTCATTGGAAACCATGCCCTGGTCGTATCCCGATTCCGTTGATTCTTACGTCAAATTGGTCAAAGCGATTGATCGTAAGGGATTTGCGGTGCACTTTGATCCTGTGAATTTAGTAAGCAGTCCTCAGATTTATTTCAACAACGGAGCCATGATTGCTGAAGCCTTTAAAAAATTGGGGCATAAAATAAAAAGTTGTCATGCAAAAGACATATTATTGCGAGACGATGTATATACCCCTTTTCTACCGGAAGTTAGACCGGGACTCGGCAAGCTAAATTACAAGGTGTTTTTATCTGAATTGTCTAAACTGGCAGATGTCCCTTTAATGATGGAACATTTGGACACGGAAGAAGAATATAAAATGGCTGCCAATTACATTCGTAATGTTGAAAAAGAAATGGATAGTTAATACCCATTTAAACTATAAATATCTAACCAGTAAATTGTTAATATGAAAAAAATATTCATAGTACTGCTATCACTATTTTGCATGATAGCTATAACTTTACAAGCAAAAAGTAAAACAAACATAATGAGCGAAACCAAATCTCCTGAAAAAACCGGAGAACAAATCTTTGTGGAAAATGCTGATGAGTGCCTTTCCATCATTGAAAAAAGAGCGCAAGAATTAGAAATCACCGGAGCAGGGATGATTGCTTTTGTTCCTGGGACTGAAACAACAACATGGGTGTCAAAAATGAAAGTAATGGGTCGAATTACCGACGGTAATTTAAACTTCTGTGGAGTAATCTATTCAAAGGCTGCTGAAATGGCAATCACCTTAAAAGATAGTGGAAACGAAAGCAGAAAAGACATCATTGGTGAATTGGGCTGGCAAGGCGGTGTAATCATCAAAGTTAAGTCTGGGTATTTGTTGGGCGCATTTTCAGGAGGATCAGGTGAACAGGATGTTGAATCGGCTCGAAAGGGACTGGAATGGTTGGCGCAAAAATACCAGTAAGGTGTTCATTTGGGGAATGATCAATAATTGCTTCATTTTCGTAGAATCAATTATAAAATCCAAAATGCTGCTAAGGCGAATGTTTTTAACTTTCTAAGTTAGGAGTATGGAATGCTAAAATTGAATGATGAACCAGTCCCATCAACTGAATTCATCCATATTTTGCCGCCCAGCAAATCCACATATGATTTAGCAAGGAATAAACCTAGTCCACTTCCTTGGTAGGCATGATGATCTTCGATGTCGGATTGAACGAAAAAATTAAAAATGGCGGCTTGTCTTTCCATTGGAACACCTATCCCAGTATCTTTTACATAAAAATTGAGAAAATTATTTTCTTGGTAGTACCCAAAATCAATGCACCCCTCCTGGGTAAATTTAAATGCATTGTTTAGTAGGTGCGATAAAATTGCTTCGATTTTTGATTCATCTGAATAAATAGTCGATTCGTCATTTTGTAATTCAATTGTAAACGAAAATTTTATTTTTTCATTCTTGTTCAGGCTGTTAAATTTAATGTAAATGTCTTCAATAAGTTTATTTACAATTAACTTGGATTTGCTTGTCTTTGCCTGTTTGGTTTGTATTCTGGATGCTTCTACAATATTATCAATGGTGGCAAGCAATCGGTCAGACCCCTTTTTAATTATGCCTCCATACTTTTCTTTATCGGAGTTAGTAAGATTGGGATTAATTAATAAGCTTGAAAAACCTAAAATACCATTCAACGGAGTTCGTATTTCATGACTAACATTGGACAAGAAGGCAGTCTTTAATCGGTCGCTCTCTTCAGCTTTTTCTTTTGATTTTATTAATTCGATGCTGTTATTTTCTAATTCTATATTTTTGTGTATTAGCTCATTTGTTCTCCTTAAAACTTCCTTTTCTAAAAATTGATTGTTCTTTTTCTTTTTAAAATAAAGAAAGGCAATAAAACTGCTGATCAAGAATCCAATGATTACTAGTAATGCTAAAATAAGTTTTTGATTAGAACTCTTTTCCAATTGAAGTTTGATGGATTGTGTTTCTTTATCCTGTTTTTCAGTTTCATACTTTACTTCCATTTCGCCAACCCGTTCACTCAATTCTTTGGAAAAAGTTTCCTTGATTGTTTTGGCATACAATTTTTGATATTCCAACGCTTTTGGGAAATCTTTGATCAATTCGTAATACAAGGATAAAAATTGGATATTATCGTTTATCAAGCCATAGTTTTCAAGTTTTTCGGCCAGCGTCTTTGATTCGATAATGTATGTATAGGCTTTTCCCGGATCATTTACTGCTAAATAATATTCAGCCAAATTGTAGGTTTTAAGAGCGATCTGCCATTCATCGCCTGACTCTCTATCCATTTCTAGTGCTTTTATCCGATAGGGAAGTACTTTATTTAATTCGCCTTTTGCAAAATGGATATTTGCGATATTATTATAAAGTTGAGAAAGTCCATTCGGGTCGCCTAATTTTTCTTTAATGCTTAAAGCTTTTTGATAATATCCCATGGCTTCGTCTAGGTGGCCTTGAATCCCCAAAACGTTCCCCACATTAATTAAAGCCTTTGAAGTATGTGATTCATTACCAAGTTGTAAGCTAATATCTAATACCTTTTTAAAGTGATTAATGGCCATGTCGAAATTTTCGAGATAAACGTACACCTCTCCAATTAGTGATAAAACTTTCGTTGATTCGTATGCTTTATGATTTTCATTCAGAAGAGTTAATGCTTCCTGGCATGCGACCAATGCCAGGTCAAAGTTTCCTATACTCTCGTAAGCTCTACCTAAGAGTAACAATATGTTTGCTTTAGTTACAGGGTTATCGGTTTTTTTTGCAATTAGTAAGGCCTGATTTAAATAGTTGATTTGCTGGTCTTTTGGTATGTCTGGCAATATGGATAATTCTTCATAAATTTGAATTTGGATACTATCTTCAAGCTCTGGCAGTATTCGAAGTAAACTATCTTGCACAGATGTATTTCCTAAATGAATAATGGGCAGTAAAAATAGAATAAGCAGTAGAAAATAGTTTTTCATAGGTGAATTTGTTATTTGTATACCAACAAACGGTTCTCATTTGTCAATATATCAATGGCTTTGCTTAAATGGTTTTTGTACCTCCCTTGTAAAGTTAGTGGCTATTTTCAAAATTGAGTGATAATTATACATAAAATTATTAACAATTATTTGTCAAAATCAAAGTGCACAGTAAGTGCATTTTAAAACCGAATTAAGATCTGTAAGAGCATACAATTCTTAGTTGAAATTGACATTTAGCGAATAGATTAAAGTTAGGCAATGCATTTGCTAGCCCTTGGTTTTTTGTGAATACCTGGTAACTTTATAGCTTCTAATCAGTACACAAAACAATGAAAGCACTAAAAATAACCGGCTATGGCAATTTGGTCAATCACCTGGAATTTCAAAATTGTCCACTTCCTGTTGTTCATCAAAACGATGTACTGATTGAAGTTCATGCTGCCAGCATTAATCCAATCGATTATAAAACGGTTAAAGGTGCTGCCCGAATTATCAGCAAGCTCCATTTTCCGGCACCAATTGGTTTCGATGTCAGCGGCGTGATCGTTGACAAAGGAAGCACCGTTACTCAATTTAAGCTTGGTGATGAAGTATTTGCACGTGTTGGCGGCGACCGGCCGGGAACCTTGGCTGAGTTGATTGCTGTTGATGCCTCCTTTATTGCTTTAAAGCCTACATCCGTTTCACATGAAGAAGCGGCATCGATTCCCCTGGTTGGATTAACAACTTTGCAAGCTTTTCAAATGGCTGGATTAAAAGCCGGTCAAAAGGTGTTGATTCATGCCGGATCGGGTGGGATAGGATCCTTCGCTGTTCAACTGGCAAAAAACATTGGAGCTGAAGTGTATACTACCACAAGTACCAAAAATGTAGAATGGGTGAAAGCATTGGGAGCCGACCGTGTTTTCGACTACAAAACGGAAAATTATTTGGATGAAATTTCTGAAGTGGATTTTATTTACGATACCATTGGTGGTGAACATACCCGTAATGCTTTCAAAATAGTGAAATCCGGTGGCGCTGTCATCAACTTAACCGGTCCCGTCATCGATCGTCAATCGCAAATAGAACTTGGATTATCTCCTTTGTTGCGCCCGGTTTTTGCCGTAATGGGGCTAGGGATAAAATCATCGATCAGGAAGAAAAAAGCCTTGTATCGTTTTTTCCTGATGGAACCCAATGGAGCTCAACTGCATCAAATTGCAAAACTGATGGAAGACGGGAAAATTAAGGCGATCATTGATTCCGTTTATCCCTTCGATAAAGCAATTGATGCCCTTTTATACCTTGAATTAGGACATGCCAGAGGGAAGGTCATTGTAAAAGTTAAATAGCTCTTTTTTTTATTTATGGCCAATAATCGTCAGGCAGCCACGTGCCCACTAATTTATCACCTATGGCAGGACCAAAAATAATGGATTGATCTGCAACCCGTCCACTTTCAAGAATAACACAGGTGTCCTGACCAAAATAGATGGAAGAAACGATTGGGTACCTCGCAGGTTCCTTTTTGTTTAAATCAATGGGGTCTTTCTTAAAATTTTGATAATAAAGTATGTAATAAATTTTATCTTTTAAACCTATAATCTTTGTTCCACCATTGTTTCGGACAAATGAACTGTCTAGGTCAATTGTTTCGTATCTATCCGTCTGGTTATAAATGTTGTATTCAATTCCTTGGACAATCAGGTATCCGTTGGATTTAAGTGTATTCTCATTGATGGAGCGGAAAAAATGAAGTCTGGAATTGTAATAGACCTCTTTTCGGTGCTCTTCGATTAACTTTCGTTTAAGTCCGGATTTCACTTCCGTGGGAATAAAATAAGTTAATCCATGACATCTGGTCTGATATTGATCCAATTGATCGAGGTAATTCACGGTGAAATATTCGAGGTTAGCGTACAATTGGTATCCTAGCAAAGGCAATTCAATTTTAAGTGGACCAAAAGCTTCGGCTCTGAAGGAGTCAGGAAAATCGGGATGAAGCATAAGATTCCGTGGCAAATCAGTTCTCGTTTTTGCCGTAAAAAATAATATACTGTCGTTTTCAATAAAGGCATAATTGCCCCATTTGTTGTTGCCTAAAAAAGTCCGTTCAAAATATTTTAGGTTTTCGTCTCGTCGGTTTTTGTCCAAAACCACAACCTCTTTGATGTTTAATTGGCGAGGATGAAGTCCAAGGTGAAGTGATAAGTTCCTTACTTCACCAGCGGCATATTCTGTTGTTGTTGTTTCATAATTGACATGACTAACCACCACTTTACAGGGGAGTGGTAAATTTTCCAATAAGAAGAAACCTTTCGTGTCGCTAATGGTGCCTTTCATTGTACCATCAACATATACGGTGGCAAACTCAACGGGAAGTTTTGTTTCTGAATCGAGTAACGAGCCACTTAGTGTGGTTTGGCTGGTAACATAAGTTGGAATAAACAGAACTAGAAGCAAAAGTTTTGTTAGGTTCATTGTAGGTCAATTCTATTTTCGGAGATACAACTTAACAAAATTCAGACCAATTTATGAATTACAAGTGACTAAAGTGTCGAGTGCCTATAATGCCTAAAGTGTCTAAAGTTGAAAGTAAATGAAGTGTCTAAAGTTGAAAGTAAATAAGAATGCTAAAGTGAACTAAAGTTGAAAGTCCACTCAGTTGTAACTCGGCACTCTAGTTCACTCCAGGCACTTCTAACTTTAGCACACTCTAAACTCTAGTCACTCATAACTCTAGCTCACTCGAAACTTTAGCACACTCTAAACTCTAGTCACTCTAAACTCTAGCTCACTCATAACTCTAGCTCACTCGTAACTTTAGTCACTCATAACTCTATTTCTGATCCTTAAGCAATTCTTTCACAGCTTCTTCAATCTGTTGATCGCGTCCTACAGCCATTACACCGGGCTCATTCGGAACTTTAATGTCAGGTTCCAACTGACTGTTCTCCAGGAAGGGTGCTGCATCGGGTTTCCAGCCACCCATTGGGATGCCAAAATAGATGGTAGGATCAATCTGTGTTTCCCACCAAACAAAGGTTCCTGTTCCGGGTACAGGCATTCCAAGCGTTTTTCCAATGCCTTTAATTTTATAGGTTACCGGGAACAAATGAGCGTCGGAATAGTTGCTTTCGCTCATCACTACGATAGATGGTTTAATCCATCGGCGCATGGGCTGGTACCCTACGATTTGTCCGTGAGGAATGATGGTCATGTATTTTTTTCCGTTTAAAAAGTCAGAAAGAACGTCGTGCAAATTGCCACCGCCGTTAAATCGGGTGTCAACAATCAAGGCGCTATCGTTCAAATGTTTTCCCAATGCTTCCTCATAAACTGTTCGCATACTGGCATCGTTCATTCCTTTAACGTGAACGTATCCCAACTGACCATTCGATAGTTTGGTCACTTCATCGCGGCGTGTTTCCACCCAACGGGTATAGAGAAGTCCGTTTTCTTCACCCAATGAAATGGGTTTTACCACCTCGTCCCAACGTTTATTTATAGCCGGGTCGAAAACACAGAGCAGTACATTTTGTCCGTCCTTCCGGTTCAGTAGTTGGTAGAAGTCAAGATCAGCATTAAGCACCGTTCCGTCAATTTTTTCAATAATTGTTCCCGCTTTAATTTTTGAAGTTGCCTTATCCAGAGGGCCTTCTTTTAATACTTCAGCCACTTTAATTCCATCGCCGGCATAGTTGTAATCGATCAGTAGTCCCAACGATGCTGTTTGATCTCCATTGTCTTTGTGTTGCCTGTATCCGCTTCCTGTATGTGAGGCATTCAATTCGCCCAGCATTTCACTGAGCATTTCTGCAAAATCGTAGTTGTTGTTGATGTAGGGCAGGAATTTTTTATAATCGGTATAGTAATAATCCCAATCAACACCCTGGAGGTCGGGATCGTAAAATTTCTCTTTTACCTGTCGCCAGCAATGATCAAAAATGTAAGCTCTTTCATCTTCAGTTTTAAGTAACATTTCACTCTTTATTGAAATGCTCTTGGCTTTGCCATCGCTTAGATCAACTTTCATTGGTTTTCCATCGGACAACACCAATAAAAACTTCCCGTCTTTTGAAAGTTCCATTGAAGTTCGTCTGCCTCCGATTTTTGAAAGCAACTTGGTTTCTTTGGTACGAAGTTCAGTCTCCCATAGATCATTCTTTCCTTCAAAATGGGTCAGGTAATACAATTTGTCGCCATCCTTGCTGAGCAACCAGTCGTCGGCACTGGAAGTATGAACGGTCAGTCGCTTTTTGCGATCGTTAAGTTTGGTCCAATCGAATGTTATATCCTCAATTTTCTCGTCCTTCTTATCCTTGTCTTCTTTTTCTTTTTTGTCTTTTTTAGATTTTTTGTCCGCATCAGATTTGTCGGCAGTTTTATCCTCTTTTTTGTCTTTCTCTTCCTTTTCCTTTAGTAAATCGAATTCCTCTTTTGAAAGATTAAACCGATCAAATGCTTCTCTGGTAAAAAACATTCCAAAAACATCGCCACTGCTTATTGATCCGTTTTCCGTTCTGTCTCCTTGACGGGTTGAGCCCCAAATCATCATTTTACCATCCATGGCCCATTTTGGCATCATGTCTTCGTATCCACTTTCGGTTAAATTGCGGAGTTGACCTTTTCCTGAAGCTTCAATCAGACCAACTTCGGCCCAAAAAAGTCGGCCGGGTAAACCATAACTAACCAGAAACCATTTACTGTCGGGTGACCATTGGTACCACATGTCGCCATCGGCATAGGAATAATTGTTATCTGCCGGAAGTATGGTACGTGAAGTTTTAGATTTAAGGTTGATGACCTTCAATGTTGTCCTATTTTCGAGATAAGCCACTTCTTTACCGTCGGGTGAATAAGCGGGTTGAAACTCCTCGTTTACAGTTGTAATTACTGGTTCTTCTTTTAATACGGTTGAAACAAAAAAGTAATCTTCTTCATCGCGAACAATCGAAGAGGTATAAATATTCCAGCTACTGTCGACTTCTGCGGCATACACAAGCGATCGTCCATCAGGGCTAAAGCTTACACTTCGTTCCTGCCAGGGCGTATTGGTAATGCGTTTGGTTGTTCCATTTTCGATACTACTTACGAATATTTCGCCCCTGAACACAAAGGCAAATTCTTTCCCGTTTGGTGACAGGCTACTTTCTGTGAAACTTTTGTCTACGTCAACAACTTCTTCCAGGTTGCTTCTTCCATCATAGGCGATTTCGACAGTTACTTTTTGAGCTTGTCCTCCTTCTTTTATGGTGTAGATTTCACCATTAAAACCATAACAAAGTGTATTGTCTTTAGCATTGGTTAAAAATCGAACCGGATCTTTTTTATAGCTTGTGATGGCTTTGGTTTGATCAGCTTGACTCAAGGCACTTTTGAAAATATTAAACGAACCATTTTCTTCAGAGAGGTAGTAGAATTCGTCGTTGTTGGCAAAAACAGGATTGCGGTCTTCGCCTTTAAATTGTGATAATTGTTGATAGGTTTTAGTTTCCAGATCATAAACCCAAATATCCCTTGTTACAGCAGAAGTATGATGTTTACGCCAATCGTTTTCATAGCCTTTCCGATCGTGAAAAATTAGTTTTTTCCCATCGGGGCTGAGTTTGGCATCGTGAGCAGGAGATGTGAGAATTTGCGTAACTCTGCCTCCTTTTACCGGAACGCTGTACAGCTCAGCCATTACACCCGTTGGGAATTGCACATTGGTGGCCAGGTCCTGACGAACAGCTGAAAAAACAACATTTAGATTGTCGTTGGTAAAACAACTGGGTATTTCACCGTTGGAATGAAAAGTGAGACGTTTAGCTTCACCTCCCGTGGCAGGCATGGTAAATACGTCAAAATTCCCATATCGATCCGATGCAAAAGCAATGCTTTTTCCATCGGGGCTCCAAACAGCGGCATATTCATAGCTGTCGCTAAGTGTTAACGGGATGGCTGTTCCTCCCTGAGCCGGCACTTTATAAATGTCGCCTTTATAGGAAAACAGGATGTTTTGTCCATCAGGTGAGATGGCCGGATAGCGCAACCATAAAGGGTTTTCTTGTGCGAACACAGTGGATAGGGTCACCAGTAACAGAGTGGCTAATAGACTAAGTTGATAGATTTTCTTCATGAGTGTAGATTATTAGAAGATTGAGAAGATATTTATTTTTTTCAATTTAAACAATTTGAATTTAAAAAAGTTGTTTTGTAGCAGAATAGTCTGTGTTATTGCCTTATTATGAATATGCTCAAGATGTAGCTCCTTTTAGTGATTGATATTAATACTTGTTTATTAATTCAAGGTTAATTGATGATTTGTACTTGAATGTCCGGTAGTTTTTATATTTTGGTACTACCTGATTCGTTAAGGTTTAAAGCTAAAATTATAAAAATATAGAAATGAAAAAAATACTCGCACTATTTGTTCTTCTAATGTTTTTTTGGACATTAGGAGCTCAACCCATCGACAATAAAATAATTAAGGATCAAATTGCGACCTTTAAAAAGGAGCCTAAAGGACCTTACCAACAAATTATGTGGTATTGTCCTGATGGATCAAAAGTTCCGCCAAAACAACGTTGTCCTGAAAAAGGTGGGGTACAACGCGCAACTTATAATTCGTGGATTGAGAATCTTGCGAAATCGAATCACATCTATTTGGGACAAATACTGTCGGCAACTGATTTTGCAGAATTTCTGGATGAAGAAAATTTGTATTCCAGAATGAAACAATATCAAATTGAAAATTATTTGAAAAATGTGGATAATGGATGGGTTGTTCGAAGAGCCATTTATTACAGAGGTGCTTTTCAGGATGAAGATGAGAACAGCTGGGGACTTCGTTTTTTAAACTGGACACTGACAGAAAAAGACCTGTCACAACGCAACTTTTTTCTAATGCGTCAGGCATTTGTCTCCATTCCACATAAGGCTGAAAATTCAAATATCCAAAAAGTACGAGCCCTATCGAAAGAACTTTCCGATAGTATCCCCAAGTTTATGGATTTGCGCATAAAAATTCATGGACAGCCTGATGCCGGTGATATTAAACAAGTCCAGGCTTTTAAAACAAAAAATACGTTAACCATCCAACCTGAAATGGCCTCGAAATTTGATGAATTGCTTCGTGAAATGGAGATACTTTATCAAGCAGTAGATTGGCAATCCTTAAATAGTTTTATGAAACCTTTGGGGGCGAGCAGTAATTCAGGTAAATTGTTACAGCTTGCCTTAAGTGAACTGGCTCAAAGCAAAAGCATTTCAGAAAAAATGACCATTGCTGCCCGTCTCATGTTGAATGTCAGGGAAATAATTCCAGCTGAAAATGTTAAGACAAAAATGGCCTTGTACGATCTTTCCGTGCGTACAGAAGAATTGATATTTAAAGATTTACCCAACTGGAAGGTTTCAACTCCTGCAGAATTAATTCAACGCAATTACATTCTATCAATGGTCTCCGCCGGTGCAGGATACCTGGAACTTTGGGAATGGAAGGCGCTTGAAAAAGAACTTTTACCGGTTTCGGACAATGAAATAACCTTAGCAGCGCTTACCAATTATCTGGTTGCTGCAAGGCGTTCTGTGGAATGGAGTACTTCCATGATCAAAACAAATTATAACGATGAAGTGCTGCTTTTTGAAGGCTTTGAGCCATTGGCGAGTGCTTTTGTCGATGATCGGATTCGCTCTACTGTATTACTTCCACTGGGCCAGAGTGTTGGTGATTTGGGCAATTTCATTAACAAAAAATCTTCGTTGACCAATAAAGTATTTAATATTCCCAATCAAAGCCATATGCGGGGCGTCAACCCCGGATTTGCCAAAGGAGAATTGGTTGTATTGGAATCGGCCGAGGGCATTGAGGCTTCGCCGCAAAAAATTTACGTCTTTCAGCAACCTCCAGCCGATTTAAAACCAATTGCAGGAATTGCTACCGTTTCGGAAGGGAATTTGGTTTCACACGTTCAGTTGCTGGCGCGCAATTTAGGAATTCCAAATGCCGTAGTCTCCAAAGAAAATTTGATGGCTTTAAAAGCCTTCGCCGGTAAAGAAGTATTTTATGCTGTTTCGAACAAGGGAACAGTTATACTGAAATTGGCTACTGACATGACTACAGAAGAAAAAGAATTGGTATCGGTTAAAAAAAGGACGCAGGAAAAAATTAAGGTTCCCATTGATCGCATGGATTTGAAAAAACAAAATGTGTTGAATTTGAGAGAAGTAAATGCTACCAGCTCAGGAAAAATATGTGGGCCAAAGGCGGCTAACTTGGGTCAATTGAAAGCCATGTTTCCTAAAAATGTGGTGGAAGGATTGGTCATTCCCTTTGGGATTTTTAGGCAGCACATGGATCAAAAAATGCCCAATAGTGCGCAATCGTACTGGGAATTTCTTAATGCCGCCTTTGCTGAAGCCAGCCGGATGGAAAAAAATGGTGAAACAAAATCAAGCTGTGATGCCTATCTCTTAAAAAAATTGGAAGTCCTTCGCAATGCCATACAGGTAATGCCGCTGCTTCCTTCATTTATCAATGATTTTAAAAACCAATTTCAACTTATTCTTGGTAAATCGGTAGGAGAGATCCCTGTTTTTGTCCGTAGCGATACCAACATGGAAGACTTGAAAGACTTCACCGGAGCGGGATTAAATTTAACCTTATTCAATATTGTTGAAGAAGAGAAGATCTTTCAGGGGATCAAAAAAGTTTGGGCTTCGCCATACACTGAACGCAGTTTTCAATGGCGTCAAAGTTATTTGTTGAATCCCGAAAATGTTTATCCTTCCATTCTGGTTATTCCGAGCGTTAATGTGGATTGTTCAGGTGTTATGATTACAAAAGGTGTAAGCATGGGCGGGAACGATGATTTGACCATTGCCTTTAGCCGAGGTGTTGGCGGTGCAGTAGATGGTCAGATGGCCGAATCTTATTTGTTGAAAAGCAACAATAATGATCTTTTGCTTGCTCCTGCGAGAGAGCTCTATTTTAATGAATTGCCGCTGAGTGGCGGCACGAACAAACACGCAACTTCATTTGAAAAACCAATTCTGAACAATTTAAATTTAAAAGCCATTCGCGATTTCTCTCTTTTGTTAAAACAAAAAATGGAGGAAACGAAAAGCATGCAAGGACCATTTGATGTAGAAATGGGGTTTTTGAACAATCAACTATGGTTGTTTCAGGTCCGTCCGTTTAACGAAAATAAAAAAGCAACCGGTGCTTTATACTTGGAGTCAATCACTCCAAAAGTAGATGAATCAAAGCGAATTTCACTCACTGAAAAATTATAGTTATGTCAACAATATCAAACACAAATAAGAAAATTGATTCCGGTAATTCAGTTCGGTTTATACCAGGTCTACTTATTTTTATCGTTTTAATGGGGATGAATTTAACCCTGCAAGCCTATCCAATCGATGGTTATTTCGCTTCCGGAATTCGACGTTTGGTGCGCATACAACGAATTGTTAGTGGTGAAATAAAGGATACCAAGCCCATTTCAGGAGCGCAAAAATCCATTAACGAAATCCATTTGCAGTTGGAGAATGAAAAAGGTGATAGCCTTGCCACTCTGCCTTCGACTGACCCTGCCTTTCAAAGACGAATTGCAGGTTTATTTCCCAACTTGAGCGAAAATTATTCACTAACGGTTCTTGATATAACTCCGGGAAAAAAGACCCGCTATGCCAGTTTTCGCGAAACGGTGGGTTATCAGCCTGGAAGTGTTGGTAAGCTGGCAGTAGTGGCCGCATTGTTCACTGAATTGGCAAACATTTACCCTGAATCATTTGAAAAGCGTCAGGAATTGTTGAAAACTAAATTCGTTCGGGCAGGTGTATGGGCCATGACCGATGAGCATACTGTTCCTTTTTTCAGACCCGATTCAAATGTATTTTTTAAACGTACAGTTCGTGCAACTGATATCTTTTCGCTTTATGAGTGGGCCGATCACATGGTCTCCGTAAGCAACAATGGTGCAGCTAGTGTGGTATGGCGCGAAGTGATATTAATGCGGCATTTTGGCAAGGCCTATCCTTACCTTACCGAAGAACAGGCAACTGAATATTTCAAAACAACGCCGCAACAAATTCTTCGAACTTTAGCCACTCAGGTGGTGAATGAACCGCTACAAGCCATTGGTATTGATAAAGAAGAGTGGCGTTTGGGAAGTATGTTTACGCAAGGTGCAAAAAGAATAATTCCGGGCGAAGGAGGGAGTATTGGTTCGCCACGTGGCTTGATGAAATACCTGGTAAGTCTTGAGCGGGGTAAAATCGTTGATCCGGCTTCAAGCTTAGAAATTAAACGATTACTCTATCAAACAGATCGGAGAATACGATATGCCACTTCGCCAAGACTAACCACAGCAGCTGTTTATTTTAAATCAGGAAGTTTGTACCGATGTAAAACGGAAGAAGGATTTTCTTGTAAGAAGTACATGGGAAATGTGGACAATTTTATGAATTCAGTGGCCATTGTTGAACATACCGATGGCACCGTTTATTTGGTTGCTTTAATGTCGAATGTATTGCGTAAGAACTCAAACATCGATCACATGGTTTTAGCAACAGGGATTGATGATATTATCCGTAAAAAATAATCCAATTAAGCAGTTAATGCCTGGACCGCTTTTTTGGCAAAATCGCTGACTTTTTGATTCGGGTTATTCACATAGTTTTGTACCAATTGCAAATATTGAATACCTCTTATTTGGGTAATGAGATAGAGTACCGCTAATTTGATTTTTATATCGTTCCCGTTTAGCAACATCTGGTAGCATTCAATTTCGTCGGGGATGTGAATGTTGAGGTTTTTCAGCGTTTCCTTCGAAATGGTTTCCAGTGTGGTGGTTTCGAATAGAGGGATCAGTACTTTTTTCAATCGTGAATCCAATATGTTTTCCAGATATTCGATGCTACTTATTCTAATGTCAAGTTTAGTACTTTGAAAACTTTTGTGTGCCGACGATATTTCTTCCGGAGGGTATTTCAATTCAAGTAAGCTAAAAATACGGTTGAGCGCGCCGTCAAGTCGACGTTCCAATAAAATGATCAGACTTTTTCGGGCTTCAATTATTTCTTCATTGACTGCGGTTGGAACTACCTGTTCTAATTTGCTCTGTAAATAAAGAATCGAAAGGGTATCTTGTATAGTATTTACTTCTTCAAAGATGGTATCGATCACAAGTTTCCGATCAAAATGTAAAAATGGAAATTTGATTTTAAGCGTATTTAATGATACCAATGCTTCTTGTCGTATTTGAAAGTCTTCGGAATCCATTAGCTTGAATAGAAATTCAACCGATTTTTGAGAATCAATGTTAGCGACAATAGAAGGTATTTTACGACTTATGGACAAGTTGTTGGGCAGTTCAACTTGCGTCTGCAAAATGGTTAATATTTCAACACCGTATCGTGCCAATGCTGCGGAGGTATCGTTAAAATGGTGCTTGTCGGGAATGAATTGTATTAAGCGATCGATGAATTCCGGAGACATTGAATATCCTGCTGCAACAATGGCTGTTTTAACCAAATCGGGATGACTGTTTTGCAAGCCATTTTCGATAAATGAAAAATAGCTGACAATGTTTCCTTTCCCAATGGCAATCAATAATATTTTTGTTATTTCATGAGCAATTTCAGGATGGGGTTCAGCTGCCAGTTGGTTAATTTTTAGTGCGATAATTCTGCGCAATTCATATTGTTTTTTCAATTCCGGATTATCCCTGACTTCACTGGCTAAACTCAGAAGAGCAGCTCCTGATATTTTGTAATTGTCGTCGTTGAGGTATTTATTCATGATGCTGATTCTATTTTCAGGATCATGGGCCATGAGGTATTCAAAAGCACGTATTTTCACCTCCTGATCAGGGTCATTAATCATGCCGCTGATTTGTGGAATCAATGACGAATTACGATAGAAATAAAGGTTTCGTAAGGCTTCGGCTCGTATACTTCCATTGTGATGTAGGAGCAATTTTACAATTGGAGTAAACAGTTTATCGTTTGGATTTTCCAATGATTTTTGTAAAACCCACAGTATTTGTTTGTCATTACCTTTTTGCAGTACAGTTATCAAACCATTCAAAATGGAATCTGAATTTTTAATGGTCTTATTCGACGTTGATTTTTCTGTTGATTTAATTTTCAGTTGAAAAGAATGAATGTATTCTTTCCGGACCTGCATGGCAAAATAGAACCATGCACTTAACACAAGCAATATGATCAAACTAATTAAATTGGTTGAAAGCTGAAACGCATTGACCACCAGTATCAAAATGAGACCGCCAATTCCGGTGGCCACACTGTCCACAAAAACATCAATAAAGGTTTTTGTTTTGTTTTTAATTTCCAGAGGTATGGGTAATGCCAGCAGTTCCACCGATGATTTATTGATGGATTGTTTTAAACTTCCATCGGCCATTTTTATAAATATGGCGGCAAAGAGTGATGGGGCAAAAAGTATCAATACGGCACCGGAAAAAATGGCGGCCGGCAACACAAACAAGGATGTTCCCACTCCAAAAACGCCCACGACCCTTCGGGTGAGGAAGAGCTGAATGACCAGAGAAAGCACATTGAAATTTGAAAACCAAAAACCAAAAAATGCAGTCAGTTCATCTGGATTGGTAATTTTATGAGATGCAATGGCATTGAATTGGTAATCGACCAATTTGGCTACAATTACGCTTACGCCAACAATGCCAGCCAAATAGGTGAGGTGTTTCGATTTTCGTATCAGTTGAAACGGATTGTCGTTGATGCCTTTGGGTAAAGAACGACTGGTAAAAACGCTTTGTTTTCCACTAATGTTTTCTCGCCAAATGGTTTGAGTAATTGGGATGCAAAAAAACAAAATGAAAGCACTTACAAATAATAAATTTTCAGTGCCAATTGAGCTGGCTAAAAGCGATGTTAAATATCCACCAAAAATTCCACCGGCAATGGCTCCTGCGCCAATAAAACCAAAAAGTCGTTTGGCTTCTCTTGAGTTGAAAACCATATTGGCCAGAATCCAAAATTGGGAGGCTGATAAAACGGCAAAAATGGCTACCCAAATGTATAGCAGGTAGATGACCCAGTTGGTTAAGATGTTGAATGAGAGTAATATTCCAAATGAAATCAAGGTGGCAACCGAAACAATAAGGGTTCTCCTAATCAATAAATGCAGAGGAATAGCGATGAGCTTTTTGGAATAAAAAACTGAAAATCCGGTAGCACAAATGGCTACTATCACAAAGGCCAATGGCATACTTTCTACTCCGAATTGAGAGATAAACAAGCCATTCACCGTTGGTTTAATCACCAATAAAGTTGTGATGATTAGGAAAATATTTAATTGCATGAGAAAAGCACGTTTGTACTCTCCCTCACGCAAATCAAATGTTTTGGCCAGTAAAAATTTTATTGCCTTGTTAAAGGTATCATTGTTCCAGCTTATCTGGCTATAGTCCATGGATTGGTATATTCAACTTTGAGGGAATTAATATAGGGATTAACTCTGACTTTTAACTATTTCTTCGATTTTATATACCAATTGGCGCAATAATCTTTCACCGTCAGGGTCTTCGGTGAGTGCAACCAAAATGTATTTATGGTCGGGCCCCCATACTAAAATAGAGTCAGAATGAAAATCCTGCCAAGAACCTGATTTACGAAACAAGCTTGCTTTAGGTGCCAATTTCTCTATAGAATTAACAAATTTATGGTGAATTTCAGGGTCCTTAAGAATCTCCAGCATTTCGGCTGATCTGTCGTAACTGACCAGTTGACCATACAATAACATATAGTAATAACGGCAAACCTGGGTAACCGTAGCAGCATGGCTAATACCATGTAAGGGATCGGGGTATCGTTTGCCGGTTTTTGCATACCGTTTGCCAACCCACAAACCACCACCGTATTCTTCGTCATACAACCTGTATTTCGGATCGGTTAGAACTTGTTCAATTTTTTTGTAACCTAAAAGGTCTAAAACCCTGGTTGCCGCATCGTTATTGGACCGTGCAATCATGAGTCGCATGTCACTTTTCAGTTTTTCGGTCTCTTGCAGTTCGCCTTTTTCGATGGCATCCATGGCACTTAATAAAATGGCGATTTTTGGTAGACTGGCGGCATACATTTCAACGCTGCCATTCAATCGTGCATAACGCACATTACTGGTATCGTTTAAAAGGACCAGGCCAATGGCCATCTTACGTTGATCAACCAATTTTTTCATCTTGGGATCACTGTTCACCATTTCGATGAGTTGTTCCTGTAGGTTAGTGTTTATTAATGATGTAAGTGGTTTGAGTGTCGATTCCGGTATGCGTATAGGTATCTCTATTTCTGGTTTGTAATTCGGATCTGTAATGTACTTCTGTCCATTTAAATCACATTGGAGGATTAAAACAATTACTAAGAATAAGCTAAGTTTCTTCATTTATTTTAAGTGCTAAATTTGGGTGAAATTAATCAAAAAATGATTCCAAAATTAATATGCAAGCTTGTTATGAATAATATATTTTGTGGCAGATATTCAGATGATTAGTTGTTGAAATATGGTTGTTTATGGTCATTTATCATAAGTGTATTCGCTTTTTCAATGTTGAAAACTTCTTAATTTACTCAATTTTATAAAGTTTTGAAAATGAATGTTTTGTTGTTAGGTAAGAAAGAACTGTTTTCAAACATATTTCATTATATATTACGATATGCGTTTGAAATTAAAATAAACGTAACTTTACTGTGTAAATGTAACTTTGAGGATGGAAGACAATCAAAAATATCAGGATATACTCCTTACGGCCCAACACCTTTTTTGGAAATTTGGCATTAAACGTGTGACCATTGAGGAGATTTGTAAAGAAGCTGGTGTAAGCAAAATGACCTTTTACCGTTTTTTCAAGAATAAAATTGAATTGGCCCGGATTGTTCTCGGAGGAATCTTTACTGATGCAAAAGAAAAATACCTATCACTTATGGCTCAGGATATTCCTTTTGCAGAAAAGGTGAAGCAGCAAGTAATTATGAAATTTGAAGGAACCAAGGAGATCAGTGCCGAATTGATTAAAGATATTTACTCAGGTTGGAATGCTGAACTAAAGGATTATTTCGAAAAAACTTCCAGCGAAATGGTGCTAATGGTTCGTAACGATTACCTGGAAGCCATTGATAAAGGATGGATCAGGAAGGATGTGAAGGTTGATTTTATTTTTTACATGAGCCAGAAAATGGCTGAATTGTCATCTGATCCAGCCCTTCTGGGTCTATACAATAATCCTCAGGAGTTAATCATGGAATTTATGAACATGATGTTTTACGGAATTTTACCTCGTAATGATGAGTAAATGGATAATTATATCTACGTTTTTGTTTCTGTCGATCGGTGTTTTGGCGCAGGAAGAGAAGCCAATAACTTTAAATTTTAAAGGTCAAGCCATTGGTTATACCCATTATAATCCTACCAACCAGCAATCACTGTGGTTGGGTGGACGATATTTACCTCAGCTGAATGCTGCTATTCAACTCGAAAATTCCAAGCTCATTGATTTTGAAGCTTCAGCAAATATATATGGGAATGCGGCAATGGCCGGTATGGGTTATACTGATGGTGACATCAAACCTTATCGCCTTTGGGCACGATACAGTTCACCGCAATTGGAGCTGAGGGCAGGTTTACAGAAAATCAACTTTGGTTCGGCCAGTATGTTGCGCCCTTTAATGTGGTTCGATCAAATTGATCCCCGCGATCCATTAAAATTAACCGACGGTGTTTGGGGCGTTTTGGGGCGCTACTATTTTTTAAACAATGCCAATGTCTGGTTATGGGGCTTGTATGGAAATAGAAACACCAAAGGTTGGGAAATGAGTAAAACGGCTAAAGGTACGCCTGAGTTTGGTGGTCGGGTTCAAGTTCCTGTTCCTCTGGGAGAAGCCGCATTTACCTATCATCATCGTACTGCAAGTGTACAAAATCCATGGATGTCAGTTATTAGTGAAAGGAATACTCCCGAGAATCGTTATGGTTTTGATGTGCGCTTAGACTGGTTAATTGGTTGTTGGCTCGAGGCATCGTGGGTAAAGCAAGAAGCAGATTTTGGGTTTTACAATAATCAGGAAGTATTTAATATTGGAATGGATTATACCATTGGTATTGGAAGCGGATTATATTTTGCCTTTGAACAGTTGTTAATGGCCTACGATGAAGAAGCTTTTTCCTTTACTAATCCTGTTTATTTTTCACTTTTATCCATGTCGTACCCTTTAGGAATGTTTGATAATATCAATGCAATTGTTTATTACGATTGGGTAAATAATAATGCTTACAATTTTGTGAATTATCAGCACCAATTTGAGAACATCAGTTTTTATGTGATGGGATATTGGAATCCCGAAAATTATAATATTCCCACGCAGGGTGGTTCAACCAATCTGTTTGGAGGAAAAGGAATTCAGTTAATGCTGGTTTGGAATCATTAGATGGATGTTTGAAGTTAAATGCTCGATTATGAATTGCCGTCTGCTTCAGCTGACGGATTATT
Organism: Prolixibacteraceae bacterium; assembly: GCA_041821245.1. Lineage (GTDB taxonomy): Bacteria > Bacteroidota > Bacteroidia > Bacteroidales > Prolixibacteraceae > Roseimarinus. Next base: position 108,314 of record JBGUEP010000011.1, on the reverse strand, counting down.
AGATAAAATATGAAAAAGACATGTTTCATCACAGGCGCTAACTCCGGAATAGGGAAACAGGCTGCCATTCAAATTGCACAAAAAGGTTATCATGTTATAATTGGTTGTCGCAATAAAGAAAGGGGAGAGAAAGCTTTAATCGAAATAAGAAATGAATCTAATTCCAATGCTGTTGAATTGGTCGTTATTGATATGGCTTCAAAAGCTTCAATTAAAAATGCAGTGGAACAAATTAAAACAAATCATAAGGTTTTAGATGTTTTAATCCACAATGCAGCGGCTTTTGATATCAGCCAGAAAAAACCCATTCAATCAGTCGATGGCATTGAAACCATTTGGGCCACCAATCATCTGGGACCTGTAATGCTTACGACTCATCTACTTCCTATCATTCAAAAAAGTGAACAGGGTAGGGTTATTACAGTGGCTTCAAAGGGACTAATGATGTATCCAAATTTGAAAGTTGATTTAGATGATCCTGAATTTAAACATCGAAAATTCAAAGTGCCAAGTGCCTATTACCAATCCAAGTTGGCCCAAATCATGTTTACTTATCGGTTGGCAGAAAAGCAAAAACTGAACAATGTTACCGCCAATTGCATAAGGGTTACCAATGTAAAATTGGATATGGACAGGTATCCCGATGTTTCCAAATTGATGAAATGGGTATATTCTATAAAAAGTAAATTCTCCATTTCTCCGGCAGAAATGGCGGAGACTTATACTTACCTGGCCACTGATTCTGCAATTAATAAAATAAGCGGTAAGCTTTATGATTACCCAAAGACACAAGTCAAATCCTCAAATTACAGCATGGCTCCTAAAAACATTGAAGATGTAATGACACTAACACATAAATACTTATAGAAATAAGTCGCTAGTCATGAGTCATTAGGAAATCAGATTTCACTTTATGTCTTTTTCTAATGACCAATGACTCTAATGACCAATGACTAATTATAAAAATTATGGAAATAATTAAAATTGAACACCTTACAAAACGTTTTCCTGTAGGGAAGGGTGAATTTACAGCGCTGAAAGACATCAACCTTTCATTTGGTGAAGGTGAGTTTGCCGGCCTGATTGGACCCAGCGGTTCGGGTAAAACTACTTTGCTGAACATTATGGGAACGCTCGATTCTCCTTCCGATGGGTTGGCTTTGGTGCTTGGGAAATCAATCAGCAAGTTAAGTGCTCGTGAATCGGCCAATCTCAGAAAAGAAAAACTGGGATTTATTTTTCAGAGTTACAATTTGCTGGCCGTTCATACGGTATTCGAAAATGTTGAATTTCCATTGTTATTACTGAATTTTACGGCGACCGAAAGAAGAAAAATGGTGTTGGACGCTTTGGAATGGGTTGGTTTGACTGATAAAATTAAGTCGAAACCACCACAACTTTCGGGCGGTGAATGTCAACGGGTGGCCATTGCCCGGGCCATGGTAAAAAAGCCCTTGTTAGTATTGGCCGATGAACCAACGGCTAACCTCGACGCGGCCAATTCGCACCATATTTTAAAAACCATGGAAACGCTGAATCGCGAACTAAAAACAACTTTTGTTTTTGCTACTCACGACGAAAAGGTCATCAATTACCTTCATCGTAAGATATTTCTATTAGATGGTCGAGTGGATCATGAAGAATTGGTAAACAAATAAAACCCATAGTTATGAAAATAGCATTAAAATTGGCTTACCGGAACCTGATTGGTGCAGGATTACGCACATGGCTCAATGTCATCGTTTTGTCGTTTTCCTTTGTCATCATCATTTGGGCAAAAGGTATTTTGGTGGGATGGGATCACCAGGCTAAAACCGATATGGAACAATGGGAAATGGGGAAGGGCCAATATTGGCACAATCAATATGACCCCTACGATGCCTTTACCATTGACGATAGTCACGCTCCAATTCCCGATTCGTTTAAGGACGGAATTCAGAACAATAAAATTGTACCCATCCTCATTACCCAGGGAACCATTTATCCTGAAGGTCGTATGCAATCATGTATGATTAAGGGAATAAAAGCAGATCAAACCTTGCTGAAAATTCCAACAGCAATATTGGATACCCTTACTGATGCCATTCCTGCAATAATTGGTGGGAATATGGCCCGATCGAGTCATTTGAAAAAGGGAGACCGCACTATTCTTCGATGGCGCGATACCAAAGGAACATTCGATGCAGCCGAAATCGAAATCGTTGAAGTTTTTTCAACTTTGGTGCCCAACATTGATGTCGCTCAGGTTTGGTTAAAACTGGAAACCTTACAAAAAAACATGAATATGCCCGATGAGGCTTCACTGTTTACCATGGCAGGTATCGATGAAAACAATAAGAATGTTGGTGATTTTGTTTTAAAAACACCAAAGGATTTAACGGCCGAAATTGATGCCATGATTGCTACCAAAACCAAAGGGCAAATGGTTTTCTACGGAATTCTTCTTTTATTAGCTATGTTGGCCATTTTCGACACCCAAATTTTATCCATCTTCCGTCGTCAAAAAGAAATAGGAACCTATGTGGCTTTAGGTTATACCCGTGGTGAGGTGGTTGGCCTCTTTACTGTCGAGGGTGCCATGCATGCTATTCTTGCGGCCCTTCTTGCTGCCGCATATGGTATCCCGTTCTTTATTTGGCAAGCCCGGGTTGGTTTTACGATTCCTGTGGATACCAGTGAATTTGGTATGGCCATTGCGCCAACCATGTACCCGATTTATAGTATCGGATTAATCGTTTCAACGACATTGGTTATACTCTTAACAACTACGGTGGTTAGTTATTGGCCGTCACGTAAAATTGCTAAAATGAATCCAACGGAAGCCTTACGAGGCAGAATTCAGTAAATAGTACTTGGAGTGCCTAAAGTACTTAAAGTTCATAAGTGACTAAAGTGAACTAAAGTTTGGAACTAATAAGTGAGCTAAAGTCTGGAGTGCCTAAAGTGAACTAAAGTTTTAAGTTAAAAAGTGAAATTATGGATAACAAGGAATTTGCAAAAGAATTAGAAACCCGAACATTGAAATTTGCTGTTTCAATTTTAAGATTTTCTGCATCCTTGCCCAAAACTGAAGAGTCAAGGGTAATAAGAAACCAAATCTCAAAGTCAGGTACAAGTATTGGTGCAAATTATTATGAGGCGAATAGGGCAAGAAGTAAAAAAGATTTTGCCAATAAAATTAAAATATCTTAAAGTGAGGCAAGTGAAACTGTTTATTGGTTAAAAGTTGTCCTTGCAATGAATTGGAGTGCTGTCGAAAGTATGGATTCATTACTCAAGGAAGCGAATGAGTTATTAGCAATCTTTGCTTCAATTGGGAAAAAACTTTAACTCTAGATCACTCGAAACTCTAGATCACTCGAAACTCTAGATCACTCGAAACTTTAGTCACTCGAAACTCTAGATCACTCGAAACTTTTTATAATTTGAAAAAGGAAAAACTATGATAAAATTTCTATTAAAAGGACTTTGGCGCGATAAGAGTCGAAGTCGAATGCCAATTATAATTGTGGCGGTAGGGGTAGCCTTAACTGTGTTTCTTCATGCTTATATCACCGGCTTATTAAATGATTCCATCGAAATGACAGCTAGGATCAGTTCTGGTCATGTGAAGGTCGTATCGAAAGCCTATGCCGAAAACATGTCGCAAATGCCAGTTGACCTGGCTTTGCTTGGCACCGGCGAGTTAACTGCAGATTTAAAGCAGAAATTCCCAAGCATTACTTGGGTTGAACGCATTCAGTTTGGCGGTTTAGTGGATGCTCCTGATGAGAATGGAGAAACCAAAGCTCAGGGGCCGGGTATGGGAATGGGTATTGATATGCTTTCGGGTAAATCTGGTGAACTGGAAAGGATGAACATTGCCAAAGCATTGGTTAGGGGACGTTTGCCGCAGAAAGCCGGTGAGGCTTTATTAAGTGATCAGTTTGCTCAAAACCTGAAGGTTAATCCCGGAGATGAAGTGACCTATATAGGAACCACCATGAACGGAGGGATGAGTTATTATAATTTCATAGTGGTCGGAACGGTTTCATTTGGAGTGAAAGTACTCGACAAAGGGAGCATTATTGCTGATATCAGTGATGTGAGAATTGCGTTGGATATGGACAATGCCGCAAGCGAAATTACAGGTTTTTTCGATCTTGGTTATTTCGATAACGACATTGCTTCCGGTACCGTTGCTCAATTCAAATCCGATTTCCCTGATAATGCGACCAATGAATTTGCTCCAACAATTCTCACCTTAAAAGACCAGAACGGGATGGGTCAAATGGTTGATCTGGGAAGTGCCATGGGAGGAATTATTACTGCGATATTTATGTTTGCTATGGCATTGGTGCTTTGGAATGCCGGTCTTCTGGGCGGAATTCGTCGTTATGGCGAGTTTGGCATACGGCTGGCCATGGGCGAGGAGAAAAAACATGTTTACAGAACCTTGTTGTATGAATCGGTAATGATTGGTACAGCCGGAGCGGTGCTTGGAACTTTTGTTGGTTTATTTTTTGCCTGGTTGATGCAGAAATACGGATTGAATATTGGTGATGCTATGAAAAGCTCATCGATCATGTTACCCACTGTTTTGAAAGCCAGGATTACCCCGGTAGATTATTTCATTGGTTTTATTCCGGGAATCCTTTCAACATTTGTTGGAACTGCACTGGCCGGAATAGGTATTTATAGACGCAAAACATCGCAACTGTTTAAGGAATTGGAGGTATGACCCCCTCTAACTCCCCCTAAAGGGGGAGAATTAGTAACTACCAATTTTGACACCTATGAACGCATGAACTAATGTACTTTGGTACTTAAAATAAATTAGAATGAAAACAATAAAATACATACAAATTTTGCTGATTGCATTGGTAATAATCATTCCAACATTTGCACAACCAACAGCGAAACAAATTCTGGATAAGGTAGATCAAAACATGTCATCGACAAATCGCGTGTTTGAATCTTCGATGACGATTCACGGAAAACGAGCCAGCCGCACCATAACGTCAAAAAGTTATTCGGTAGGGGATAAACAATCGTTTACCGAATATTTATCACCTGCACGTGAGCAGGGTACAAAAATGTTGAAACTCGAAAATCAGTTGTGGATTTATTCCCCATCAACCGACCGCACCATTCAAATTTCGGGGCACATGTTGCGCCAAAGTGTAATGGGGTCTGATCTTTCGTACGAAGACATGATGGACGACCGTAAACTCACTGATGTATATGATGGTACAGTCATCAGACAAGAAGAACTCGATGGTCGAAATTGTTTTGTATTGGAAATGATAGCCAATGTGGATGATGTGGCCTATTACAAACGTCAAATGTGGATTGATGCAGAACGTTATGTGCCATTGCAGGAAGAGCTGTATGCAAAAAGTGGTCAACTACTGAAGCGGACGACACTAAAGGATGTCAAAAAAATACACGGACGATGGTTCCCAACCACAATGGTCTATAAAGACATGTTAAAACAGGGAGACGGAACTGAATTTAAAGTATTGGATGCGAAGTTTGATACTGATATTCCTGAGTACATTTTTACGAAAGCTGCCTTGAAGCAGTGATCTGTAAAAGATCCCATTCTTAATAGAGTGGGATCTTTTTGTATTAATTATTTCGACAATAATTTAACGATCCACAGCACCAGATAAAGTCCTAGTCCTGCACCAAAAAATAATACTCCCACAACGAATGCAATTCTAATGTGAGTAACTTTCCACCCTAATTTGCCACTTAACCACTCTGAAACGCCTAAAATCATATGCTTCTTTTATTTAATTTGATTATTGAATCAAATATAGAAAATTTTAAAATATTCTAATCTAAAAAAACAAGTGCTGAAAGAAGACGAATAATTTGCGTGTTTTTTTTAGAATGAACAATTTAATCATTTCGATTAATGTTGAAGTTGCAGCTTTATTATCGAAGATTGGTTTGGCAATAATCATCTTTGGTGCTATTATTTATACTTTCCTGCTTGATTTTTCTCTGAATCAGGCTTTAAAAATAAGAGGAATGATATATTTGCGCCTTAATTTTTTTCCCAGGTGAATGACCTGAATATAACCAACACAAACTGTTTATGTATTGTAAAATGAAGTGGTTTTTACTGGCAATTATTTTTTCTTTGCTTTTTAATTCATGCGAATTTCAAAGTTTTAGCGATTATGAATATCTGCAATATGATGGTGAATTTACATGGACTCAGCTGACAAAGAATGCCGAATGGCCGAATAGATATGGACTAGCCGCCGTGAGCTTTAACGATAAAATCTGGATTTTTGGTGGATATAATCCCGGAGCAGTTAAAGGGGATACCTATTACGAAGACGTATGGTCATCCACCGATGGCGTGAGCTGGGACTTAGTATTGGAAAAAGCACCCTGGTTGGGTCGTCGTGGACATCGGGTGCTTGTTTTTAATGATGGTTCTGGTGATGCCATGTTTCTGGTTGGTGGATATACGGTCAACGAAGTATCAGGTTATCGCGAGTATACCAACGATGTATGGAAATCAAAAGATGGAAAAGAATGGATTCAAATCAAAGAGCGAAGCTATCCCGACTTGGCCTCTGAAACCGATTGGTTTCCCCGTTTCAACCATGCCATGGTGGTTGTAAATCAGGATAAGGTAAATTATATGTATATCATTGGCGGGGCGTCAATGTTGGAAAATCGTTCGGCAAAATATGCCATGCGTTATTTCAACGATGTTTGGCGATCGAGCAATGGAATTAACTGGGAGAAGTTAAACAATACTGATTTTGGTATTCGTTCAGAAGCCGCTGCTACAGTGAACCCCGAAACAGGCCGGATTTATTTGCAGGGTGGGGTACATGGCGTTATTTTTGAACCCACCGATTCAGTTGATCACCCTCTCGATGATTGGCAATGGCTTTGGCATTCCGATAATGGAGAAACTTGGGTAGCTGAAAATGATACTGCCGCTATGGAACAAAGTTATTTATGGCGATCGGACCATCAAATGATTTATTATCATGATGCATTGTGGGGTTTTCCTGGTAAAACCACTTCAAATGAACATTATCACTTTACTGAACCCAACCAATATCCCATTTGGAAAAATGAAAATGACAGCATCTGGTCCACCGATTCTGAGGGCGATGCCTTTGACCCCCGGCATGGTTATGCTTCAGTAATTTTGAATGACAAAGTATATATTTTAGGCGGATTTACGAGTTCCAATGGCCAGTCCAACGATGTTTGGATGGGTGAAATTAAATAAGGAAGATCGATGAAAAAAATTATAATTATTATTGGAATAGTATTTTCCATTGCAAGTTTGGCGCAAGATTCAAACTTCAGTATTCCGCTAAAAAACTGGAACATTAAAATTGTTGGTTTAGACAATTATTACCCCACCTATTTGGCCGATCCTTTAGGCGTAAAATTTCAGGTCTTGAGTCAGAATATGGTTTATAGTGATTTTGAACATCAGGATAAAGTGAATGCTGGTGGCGACTATTCAGGCAAATTAACCGTTTCGCCGGGAGCCAGGATTTCATTGCTTAAATTTGCTTCGAAAAAAAATCCAAATCTGGGATTCGAATTTGATTTGGGCATGCAAGTACCTATGGTTATGCGAGCAGGAAACCACGATTTAATTGAATCGGACGGTATTTATTATTTTGCGTTAGCCGGTCGACCCACCGATTGGTTGGCTTTACGTTTTTCGAAACATCACATATGCACTCATATAGGCGATGAATTTTCAAGTGGAATTGTACAAACACCGGTGGACTATGATCCAAACATTACACAATTACCGGTTCGCGACGATTTTATTTTATCGGCGGCAGTAAAACCATTGTATTTTCTGGGAAATCCGAAACTTGATATTTTACAGGTATATGGCGACTTTGGTTTCTTTTTACCTGGTGTTGATTTTATGGGACGCCGGCAAAACAAACCCAATAGAACAGCCTACCTCAATCTACAGGGTGGAGCAGAACTTGAATATTATTTTAATCATACCTATTTGGGAGGAGTATATAGTGGGATAAATGTTAGCTCCTATCAGCTAAACGCATTTTCCCCAAACATTAGTTTTAGCGCCGGATATATCGTGCCTCAGGAAAGAAATAAAAAGAAAGTTCGATTTGGCTTCAATTATTATAACGGTCGAAGTTTGAGCAATCAGTTTTACAACCGTAAAGAAAAATCATTATCTTTTAGTTTGGCTGTTGATATTTAGTGTATTATGTTTTCGTTGAATGTGTGTTTTTTTAATAATTGGACCATTATTGATAGCCAATACAGGGAAGACGCTGTGGAATGCTGCACAATATCTTTTTTTAATTCTTAGAAAATTCTATTCTTTGCAACCAGATAAACTACTAATTCAGAAAATAGATGGTTGGAAAAAAATCGAATTCAGGCTTTAGTCGGGCTTTTTATACGGCAAATTTTGTTGAGTTATTGGAGCGGGCAGCCTATTATGGGGTGTTTATTGTTATAACGCTTTATTTGTCAAGAATACTAGGCTTTAGCGATGTTCAAGCAGCCTGGATCTCTGGTTCCTTTAGTGCCGGACTCTACTTCTTGCCAACATTTACCGGTGCCATTGCTGATAAAATTGGTTTCAGAAAAGCAATTATGATCGCATTCGGATTGTTGTCCATTGGTTATGCCGGAATGGGATTGCTGCCTACTCTGTTGGAATCGGCCGGATTGGTCACCTATGAAAAAACTACCGTATTTTCAGGTTTGAAGGAAAGCTCTTATCAATGGATTATTCTGCCCATCATGGTCGTTATTATGATTGGAGGTTCATTCATTAAATCGTGCATAACTGGCACCGTGGCCAAAGAAACCACCGAGGCCAATCGTGCACGTGGTTATTCTATTTTTTACATGATGGTCAACATTGGTGCTTTTTCAGGAAAAACCATCGTTAAACCATTGCGGGAAGCACTTGGAAACGAAGGTTTGGTTGTGCTGAATTATTTTTCATCGGCGATGACCCTTATAGCACTAATCCTGGTTTTCTTTTTCTATAAATCGTCATACGAAACGGGAAAAGGAAAAACCTTTAAAGAGTTGGGTGTAGCCTTGGTAAAGGTCGTTAGCAATGTGCGCCTGGTCGCACTGATTTTAATTATCACCGGTTTTTGGATGGTACAGCATCAGCTGTATGCCACCATGCCAAAATATGTTCTTAGGCTGGCAGGCGAGGGGAATGCCATTTCGTGGTATGCCAATGTTAATCCATTGGTGGTTTTTCTTACTGTTGGTTTGGTCACCAGTTTATTGGCAAAACGGACTGCACTGTTTTCTATGACGATCGGGATGTTTATTATGCCCGTTTCGGCCCTGGCAATGGCATCGGGTAATCTTTTGGGTGGTGAATTTATAATGGGTTTACATCCGGTTGCATTTATGATGATCATTGGGATTGTATTTCAGGGATTGGCTGAATCTTTTATCTCACCCCGCTATTTGGAATTTTTCTCGCTGCAAGCTCCTAAAGGCGAAGAAGGACTATACCTCGGCTTTAGCCATTTGCATTCGTTTATCTCCTCCTTGTTGGGTTTTGGTTTATCGGGCTATCTGTTGTCAAAATATTGCCCCGATCCAAAATTATTCGACACCCATGAAGCCTGGCAGGCTGCTACGGTAAATGCCCATTATATTTGGTATTACTTTGTGGCCATTGCATCTATTTCGGCCCTATCACTTATTGTATATGGAGTGATTACCCGCCGAAACGATGCAAAGAACCCAACTATTAATCACGCCTAAAACAGGACATTGAAATTCAATTTCTAGTTTTAATAAATTTATGAAATTTTGGTCCTCAGGAACAGTATTGGCAGAAATGTACAATTTCTTTCATGTAAAAAGCGGTCACTCTATCCAAATAGAATGACCGCTTTTTCCGTATAATTGGGATCTTAGGTTTTAGTAGTTGACTTCAAATAAGCCCTTTTTAGTGCCAATCCAGGCTTTTTTGTCCTTGAAAGTAATGGCGGTAATAAATGTGTTGGATAAAGCTCCGTTGGAGACACTCCAGGTTTCGCCATCGAAGATAGAAATCCCATCTTCAGTACCCACCCAAATGTTTCCATTTTCATCTTCTGCGATGCAGTGAACAACGGGATTCACCAATTCATCGTAAAAGAAAGAGTTGTCACTTTTAGGATCGTGGCCACTATGAACCTGAACACCTTCTTTGCCCCCGAACCATTGTTGTCCTTTGGAATCGATAAACACTGCATACATGGTATCGGCAATAGCAAACCCATTGTAGGGTTGATCCCACATGGTTGCGCCGGTAAATGCATCAACTGATGTTTTCCAGTCAAACATTCTCCATAATTTGTTGCCGGCTGTTGCAAAATAAAAATCACCATCCCAGGTGCCGATCGAATTGATTGAATAATCTTGAAAATCCATGTCGATCACAGCACCAGAAGCATTCATTTTAAATTTTTCTTTTTGCCAAACATCACCTGAACTTCGGGTAAAGCCCACTTCAGTACCAAACCAGCGTTGATTGTTTTCGTCACTTATTGCCGAAAAAATGGAGTTGTTACTGAGCAAATCCGCAGCTATTGCAGTCGCAATGGTGTCCGCTTCTCCCAGCTTGAGTTGATATATTCCCTGGCTTGTTCCAACCCATAAGGTATTGATTGATGGTTCGTAGGCCAAGGCAGTGACAGAATTGATCACACCAAGCTCGATGATTTGATATCCATCGGCAACTGCCTTGTATAGTCCACTGTCGCTGGCTATCCATAAGGTATTTGAGGCGTCATAACATAGTGCTTTAATGTGGAAGTTATCAAGATTGTCAACGATGCTTGACTTTGGTATAATATCATCTTTTTTGCATGCCGAGAAGAATACCAGGACGAGTAGTATAAAAAAACCTGTTTTTTTCATTTCTATTATTGTTTATGAGGTAGGTTATAAATGTTGTTGTATTAACACCAATTTTTAAGGCAATAGGTTGATTTGTAAAGATTTTTCTTCAAATCAAAACACAGAGAAAAGAAGGGATTATATGCTCCTACTTTTCTCTGTGTTTTGCATCTGTCGCCAGAAACTATTTTACCATTAATCGTGTGGTACTGGTTTCAATACCATACGAACTTGTCGCTTTCATAACGACAACGTAATTTCCTTTCGACCAGTTTGAGGTATTTATTGTTTGAATTTGTGAACCTGGTCCAATTTCGCTTGGCTGATACTTTTGAATTATTTGACCATTCATGTTGACCACCGAAAATTCCACAACAGCATCCTGCTTCATCGTGAAGGCGACATTTGCATTTGTTGTACATGGATTAGGGTAGACGGTTACCTGAGCCGAAAGATTACTCAAATTATTAACACCGGTACCTGTTTCACTCATTACAGACACCAATTCAATTCCCTTGCCATTTGTAGCATCCAAATTTTTGGTATATTCTTTATCTGTGGCATTGTTCCAATGTTCATGTACACCTAAACTGGCTGGCATTTCAGTGCCATCGCCTTCAGGGTCATAGGTAATGCCAGCGGCCCAGTTTGCTTTATCGGCTGCCTGATGCAAGTGGTCGTCTACTGCAGGGAAGAACGGACGATCATTGAACGCGTCGTTTACATCAGCCTCTGCACGTAAAAAGTCGAGACAAACCGATTCTAAGGCCACAGCATCCTGAGAAACAAATAATGAGTTAGGGAAATCGTTATTAAATGGTGCTGATTTCCATTTTACTGGCATGTCGGTGGCTTCAATTCCACCCCATAAACCGTCAACAACAAAAAGAACAGTATTGCCACCTAATTTTTCGTGACCCATAAAATCGGTTAATACGCGGTACATCCCATATTCACCACGAACGCCTTTGTCAAGCCTATCATTATCAACAGTAGAAATAAGGCCGTCATGAAGGTGGAATGAGCCAAAACCATAACCGGGATGGTCGCCATGTGATCCAAAATGCTGTTTTGCTGTTAAAGTAACACCACCACGCGCATGTGCTTTTAAAGCAGCCAGGTTGATCAAATAGTCGGCATTCACCATTTCGTTCATAAGCGCATCAGAGACAGCATCTTGCATTTCAGTGCCCTGATCTGAATATTTGATCACGTCTTTGGTCCATCCACTTGATGTCGTTCTTCCGTATTTTGTTTTATTCTCTTTATCCAGAATAATCACATCGGGATAGGAATCATGAATGTAATTGTAAAGACTTTGGTAAACATGTGTCATCGGTTCGGCAACATAAATTTTATTTTGAGGAATGCCACATTCGTCAACCAATTGGCGAACAAAAGCCAATACTGTTGCTGGAGTGGTATTCGACATGGCAGCATTTTTGACACCGGTTGCTGAATTATTTCCCCTTTCAGTCATATCATTATTTATTGCCCATCCGGCCTGACCATTGTTCACTTTAATAAATATAGTTTGCCCTGCCGTATAACTTGTTTCACTTCCAGACTTCTTTTTATTGAAACTTTTGAAAATGGCATCCCATGAATCTTTAACTGTGCTTTGGCCTCCAATGGTTAATATGGATTTATTGGCCAAATCGTTAATTGCTATCTGATCGTTGTTTTTTTCCATAACAAACGAATTCGTTATGGTATTGGGACAATTTTCGTTGGTTGCATTCACATTTCTCACCCATGCAACACGTCCCGGAAATACACCAAAACCTGTTCCCATCGGATTGTTTGCACCGTCGGGTAATTCTCCTCTTGTCCAGTTTACCGTAGCGGGATTTGAAAATACTTTTTGCGCATCCTTAAAATTAAATACAACCACCAAAACTAAAGCGATGGTAATGGATAAGCTGGCTCCAAGAAATCTCGATTGTTTTAGTTTTGAATACGCATTTTTGAAAAAGAGCACGGAACCTGCTAAGGTTAATATATAGACCACAAAACCCGACATGATTGGAGCCGCGGCTTTCATACATGGGTAGCCGGCTCTTTGTGGTTTCGGAATCACTCTGATCAGGAACCATATGGTTGATCCTATTCCCATAAAAAGAAAAACAGCTGTAGTAGAGAACTTTGATGAAGCGAATTTTTGTTTGATTTGCTTCATTTTGCTTAAGAAATTGTTATTGAATTTCATACTTAAATGTTGTTTTTAGTGGTCAGTTAGAACTTCAGATCAGCTGGTCCTACCTTTTTGTGATCAGCGCTGATTTGTTCGTTTCTTTCCATTTTGATAAATAGTTAGATTTAATACTCACAATATAAACAGTTTTTTCACAATCGAGCAGATCAAAAACGCTAAAACCCTTGATTTAACAAACTATTAACGCAAATGAGATTGTATAGTCGCGCTTGAATTTTAGTAAGCCAATCATTCTTTTTGAGTAAATTTTCACGAAACAAAAAAGCTGATTTTTTCCATTTATGGACTATGTTTGTAACATAAAAAAAAAAGCATGAAAAGAATACAATCCTTATTCAATATCGAAAAACCGATCATTTCAGGCGGAATGGTTTGGTGTAGTGGTTGGAAATTGGCGTCGGCAGTGAGTAATGCCGGTGGATTAGGGCTCTTGGGTGCAGGATCAATGCATCCTGAAACTTTGCGGGAACATATTCAAAAAACAAAATTGGCTACTCAAAAGCCATTTGGTGTAAATATTCCGTTGTTATACCCGCAACAAGAGGAAATTTTAAAAATTATTGTAGAAGAGGGAGTAAAAATTGTTTTTACTTCGGCGGGGAGTCCAAAAAAGTGGACTCCGTTTTTACATGAACATGGCATCATCGTTGCACATGTGGTGTCGAGTGCAGCTTTTGCAGAAAAATCGGAGGCTGCCGGAGTTGATGCGATTGTAGCCGAAGGGTTTGAAGCCGGAGGGCATGAAGGAAGAGAAGAAACCACCACAATGGCTTTAATTCCATCGGTACGAAAAGTGACCTCTTTACCTTTGCTGGCTGCCGGAGGTATTGGCTGCGGGGAGCAAATGTTGGCTGCTATTGCATTGGGGGCCGAAGGCGTTCAGATTGGTTCGCTGTTTGCCTCATCAGAAGAATCATCGGCTCACATTAATTTTAAAAATAGAATAGTACAAACTCAGGAAGGTGGTACAAAACTCATGTTGAAACAATTGGCACCGGTTCGTTTAATTAAAAATGAATTTTTCGACTTGGTTCAACAGGCAGAATTGCAAGGTGCATCAACACAGGAATTGGAGCAACTTTTAGGCCATGGTAGGGCAAAAAAGGGAATGTTTGAAGGCGATATGGTCAACGGTGAATTAGAAATTGGACAGGCGGCATCATTGATTAATGAAATCAGGCCAGTTCAAAGAATAATGGAACAACTGTTGGAAGAATATCGAGTAGCTTTATTTCGCTTAAAACCACTCGATTAAGTATGTATTTTTTATTTATAAAGCTTCACGTTTATGGCAACCATTCCTTTTGGACCTCGTTCCGTTTCATAACTAACTTTATTGTCTTGACCTATTTCACCTTCAACATTGTTAATGTGTACAAATAAACTTTCTTTGGTCATTGAATCGCGAATGAAACCAAAACCTTTTGATTCGTTAAAATAGGAAACAATTCCGATGCGAATTTTATCTTCTTCTGTTTCGGTACTTTTAGGTACACTAATTTCAATGTCTTCTAATTTTGTTTTCTTCTTTGTAAGGGGATCAGGTGGGGTGTCTGAAATTACTCCATTCTCATCAACGTAAGCAATCATATCATCAAAACTGCTTTTGTCAGAATCTTTTCTGGCCAATCTTTTCTGTACTTTTTCTTTGCGTTTTTTTTCCTTCTTGTTTCTGACTTCTTTTTTGTTGAAAGATTCTTGCGATCTACCCATAATTACTTACTATATGTTTATACGTTAAAATTAGTGTTAAGTGGAAAAAATGTGTTGACAATTTATAACGAACTCATTCGGGATATAATTGCGGCTACTGTATTTTTCCATACAATTTCCGCAAAGGTACACTTTTATTCAATCTTAATCAAAAAATGAGACGCAATACTCTGAATTCCTTTAGAAACTGCCGGAAATGTTGAAACTACATGCTACTATAGATGTCGAAGGCATATTTAATTATCATCATGACAACAATAAACAGAAAAATAAGGCGGATAAAACCATTGCCTTTCTTAATGGCTAAGCGACTACCAATTATGCTTCCGCTAATGTTACCCACCGCCATAAGTAAGCCAATTCCAAGAATGAAAGAACCTTGATGAATAAAGACAATCAATGCAGATATGTTGGTAATGCAGTTAATCACTTTTGAATAAGCCGATGCTGCTATAAACTCAAAGCCTAAGACGACTACAAAGCCTAAGACCAAAAAGCTACCTGTTCCCGGACCAAAAAAGCCATCGTAAAAACCGATAATTGTGCCAATGGCAGTTCCATAGATCATTTGTCTCTTACGCGATAGTGCTTTTGACGGGACCGCACCCAGTTCTTTTTTAATAAAGGTATAGACCGCAATTACAACAAGAATGACGAGAATGATGGGTTTTAATTTATTCACATCAATCTGGCTGACTGCTTTTGCGCCCAGAAAAGAAAATAGAAAGGCAAATAGAGCGACCGTTAAAAGGAGCCCGAAATCGAATTTTATACGTTTTGAATATCGATATGCTGCAACTGATGTTCCGGAAAGTGCTGCAATTTTATTTGTACCAAATAAGGTGGGAATGGCTACATTTGGCAGATTGATCAGTAAGGCTGGCAGTTGAATTAAACCACCACCACCGACCACTGCGTCGATAAAACCTGCAAGGAAAGCAAATACCAGCAATGAGATTAAGGTCATTGCATTATAGTCGGATACCAGGTTCCATGTACTCATGTTTGAATGGGTAATTTTTAAAATACTAAATCAATTGTTGCGGCTAAATGTTTTACGAAAATGCTGTTTACTAAGAATGTGTTCTGCTTTAATTCTTTTGAAATTTAGCGGCCACCCACTTGTTTTTTGATTTATAGGAGATCAAATTCAAACCATTGTGTAGTGCAACATCAACAATATCCTGCAAATCGTTTTCATAAAATCCGCTCAAAAGAATCGTTCCGTTCGATTTTAATACAGTAGCGTAGTTTGACATGTCATCAATAAGTACATTCTTATGGATATTGGCAAATATATAATCGAACGATTGTTTTCCCAATAAGGATGCATCTCCATGTAACACCTCAATGTTGGAACAATTATTCAGTGCTGCATTTTCGCGTGTTCCTTCGTATGACCAGGTGTCAATATCAATGGACAGAATCGATTTGGCATGTCTTTTACTGGCCAATATGGAAAGAATCCCTGTTCCGCAGCCCATATCAAGTATTTTTTTGTCCGGCACATTTAACTCTAAGATGTGTTCAATCATTAAAGCCGTTGTTTCGTGATTGCCGGTTCCAAAAGCCATATTGGGCTCAATTATTATTTCATATTTTGCTTTTGGAAAATCAGTATGGAATGGAGCTCTGATCACACATTGATCGGCAAATAAGAGTGGCTTAAAGTAATTTTTTTCCCAAACTTCGTTCCAGTTCTGATCCGGAATAAGTTCCATCTCAAAAGTTATTTTGAAGGGCAAAATCATTTCAAATTGATCGATTTTTACACTTAGATGAAGGTCTTCAGGAATGTAGGCTTCAATGTTCTCTTCTGTTTCAACAAAACTTTCAAAACCTTTTTCACTCAATAAGGCAATCAGGATGTCTCTGTTTTCTTGATTGTCAGGTGAAATTACAAGTGTTGCTTTTTGATAGGTCATTTCATTTTTTTCGCAAATGTAGTTGAGAAGATCAATAAATGACCCGGTGGATGAAAAAAAGTTTTATGATTATCCGTATTGTTACCTGTAAAGGCTCCTCTATTCTGAATATCAATTCGTTTACCCCGTCCCTAAAGGGAGCGAATTGATTTTTCCTGCTCCCTTTAGGGGCGGGGTATTCAGGGAGAATCAATTTGCTGACTGGGAATAAGTGTGGATATTCATAAATGTTTTAAAAGTTCAATTAACTTTTTCAGAACAAAGTTTCCGAATGATTTTCGGTTCACTGTTTGCAGTGCTGGGGCCAATTTAAAGACCTTCATTAAAAAAGATTTATTGACTAATAAATATAAGTGACGAAGTATTTATTAATTTTATGCTTAATTTTAAATCTTCTTGAACCAACAAAACCAATTACTTTGAAATTTAGTACAAAAACACGTTATGGAATAAGGGCAATGATTGAAATTGCTTCAGATACAACAGCAAACGGTGTATTTCAAAAGGACATTGCCAAAAATCAGGATATCTCCATTAAATACCTCGACCATATTATTGCAGCGCTGAAAGCAGCTGAGCTAATCTCTAATTTGAAAGGGAAAAAAAGTGGGTATATTCTAACGAAATCACCTGCCGATATTTCTATTTTTGATATTCATAATGCCTTCGAAAATGGCATTTGTGTCATTGACTGTGTGAGTCTGAATTTCAAATGTGAAAAAGATGGTTGCTGCAGTGCACAAAGCTTTTGGAAAGGCTTGAATGAAGTGGTTCTTAATTATTTCAAAAACACTTCACTACAAGACCTGCTCTCAGATACGGATTTAACACCGCTTGAAAACTAAAGTTTTCCTATGTTGGCCACCTTTTCGAGTATGGTAACAAAAAGTTGGATAGAGGAATCAATTTTCTGCTGATTTAGAATGGGGACATTTTTCAGAAATTCCAGGTAGGCTTCCTGGTTGAAATTGAATTTTACAGCCTGATCGATAAAGAAACTTTTGTCAATTTTATCTGTGTCTAAAAAGTATTGGCCAAAGTAGATGCTTCCCAGAAACTCTTCATCAAGGTAAATAGGGTAGGCCATGTCCCATAAACCATTCTTGCATTTGTAACTTATGGCTTTATTGGTTTCAAAATTTTTCTTAAAGAAAATTTCACTTTCCATACAGCTTTTGCTGCTCTCGGGATGTTTTTGATGAAAATGCGAGCATATTTTTTGCCACCCCTCAGAAATAAGAAGTCTATTGTTTTTATCAAAAACACCAATTCCCAAACCGGTCAATTGATAAAATGGAATCATTAAATCCTTGAGATCATTTAAATCGATGATAGATGCAATGGAAATTTCTTCGTCGCTGTCAGTTATACTTTGAGTACGAATGAATCTAGCCATTGAAACTTCAAGCTGATGCCCTTTATTTTCAATTTCATTGTTCGGGATATTTGTATTTTCCATAATAGTCGAATTAATTTAGCAGTTAATAAATTGACTATAAAAACAGCACGAACACGAAAAGGTTTTGGATTGCCTGATATAAATCCGTAGAATTTTAAAGAATGATGTCAGCTGATAGCATAGAAAAAACACGAAGGTATATTCAGAATTTGAATTTCTTGAACCAATGTATAATTCTTATTGTAAATTGATTTTAGTCAAACCCAACTAAAATAAGTACCAACAAAATAAATCCGAAAACAATACTTATCGTACTCGTTTCGAATGCTCTTAAAACAATGTACATATGATACATTGAAAACTTTTCCCTCTTCTTCATAAAAAATCTGATCCTAACTAACTGTCGCAAATTTAGCTTGTCGATTTTTTGCAAAGGTGGCCAAAATGATTAAAAAGGGGGGCGAATTATATTTTGCGCAAAAAAAAAAGGTTTAAAACCTTTTTTTATAGTTTTTTCAATTCTTCCTGAAGTTCTCCAACTGCAGCATCGCATTGCTCATTAAACATACTAACAAAGTCAGGATAAGTTTCAACTTCCCTTTCCTCTTCAGTAAGCAATTGCAATTTTTTTAAATTTTTACCCAATTCCTCCATTCCAACAATAAGCACCGACGATTTTGCTTTATGAGCCTCTTTTCCTAAATCAAGCCAGTTTTTATCTTTCAAATGTTTGTCCAGGTTCTCCTTGAACTCATCTACTTGAGCGATGAACATTTCAACCATTTCAATAACTATGCTGCTTTCGCCACCGGTGATTTCCTTCAAATAACTTAGATCTGTATACGCCATGATTGTATAAATTTGAACATAACTTTACAATATTAGCAAAAATAGGTTTTAACTACCAAAAACTAATGTATTTTTCATGCATTAAGTTTATGATTTTTTTCATAATTTGACTATTCGATTAAACTTAGTTTTGTTTTCCAGATAATTTTAAAGAATAATTTAGCCATGAAATCAACCCCTTTTACGCACAAACACATTGAAGCCGGTGCGAAGATGCTTCCTTTTGCAGGTTATAATATGCCCATTGAATACAGTGGAATAAAAGACGAGCACTTGACGGTTCGTAATAGTGTTGGCGTTTTCGACGTTTCGCACATGGGTGAAATTTGGGTGAAAGGGGACAAGTCGCTCGATTTTATTCAGAAAGTGACAAGCAACGATGCTGCTGCTCTTAAAATCGGGCAAGCTCAATATTCCTGTTTCCCAAACGGGGCAGGTGGAATTGTCGATGATCTCCTTGTTTATTATTATGGAAATGAAAAGTATTTGTTGGTGGTGAATGCTGCCAACATCGAAAAGGATTATTCCTGGCTTGTTTCGCAAAACACTGAAGGGGTAGATTTAGAAAATGCATCCGATAAGATTGCTCAATTGGCTATTCAGGGACCAAAAGCTTTAGCTGTTTTGCAGAGGCTAACATCGATCGATTTAAAAACTATTCCATATTATACGTTTAAGGTTGGTGATTTTGCCGGTGTTCAAGATGTTATAATTTCGGCAACTGGATATACCGGTGCCGGTGGTTTTGAACTCTATTTTTACAACGAATCTGCCGAACAAATTTGGGAGGCCATTTTCGAAGCTGGAAAGGAGGCCAACATTAAACCAATTGGATTGGCTGCCCGTGATACCTTACGCCTGGAAATGGGGTACTGTTTATATGGGAACGATATTGACGATACCACATCGCCTCTCGAAGCCGGATTAAGCTGGATTACAAAATTTAATGACGACAAAGATTTTATTGATAAAAATTTTATGGTCCAACTTAAACTCGCTGGAATAAAAAAACGTCTGCGCGGCTTTAAAATGATTGATCGTGGAATTCCACGTCACGATTATGAAATTGTTGACGCCAACGGACAACAAATTGGCAAAGTTACCTCAGGAACCATGTCTCCTGTTTTAAATGTTGGCATTGGTATGGGTTACATTGCAGTGAAATATGCTGCCATTGGCACTGAAATTTACATTAAAATACGAAATAAGCTACTGAAGGCAGAAGTAGTGAAAATGCCATTTATTTAACTAGAATAAGCTTTATTAACTCACAATTACCGGCCTCGCAAAAGCGGGGCTTTTTTTTGGAGTTAATATTATTTGTCGAGATAGGCATTGCTGTTTTCCCAGATATTAAGAAAATAGAAAATCTTGAATATTGTCAAAGAAATGATGATATATATCATCATTAAATTTTATCTTTGAACTCATCAAATTAATTCAAAAGAACGATGAATAGTCCAGAAGGTAAACAGTGGTATCCAATCGATAACAAAAATGTTAGGTTGCAGCTGCATGACCTTTTTATTCAATTTTCCATTTTATTAAACATCGATTTAAAAGATCAATTCGTTTTTAAACACCTTTCTGAATGGTGCCCCGTTCAAATGGGATGGTTTACTTCGTCGTATTGCTCATGCCGATCTCGTATCGGTTAATCAGCCAAAGAGTGATGTAGGTCATGAATCATGACACATACCCAATGAAAATCCATTATAATTTACCCATATTTGTACTGCTAATAGTTGAATATTAGTTTTTTACTTTAAAAATTTTAAAATGAAAATTTCTAAGGCAACATTGATTTTTCTCACCTCTTGTTTGAAGCATGAGAAGTAATTTGCCCTTAGGTTTTCAAGTAAGATATTGAATTTATAACCATCAATTTAGTGTAGGTAAATACATTGAAGAATTTAAATCAAATCGAATGAAAAAGCACAATTTTTATGCCGGACCATCTATTTTATCCCCTTTTACAATTGAGGAAACAGCGAAAGCTGTTCACGATTTTGCCGGGACAGGGTTATCTGTGATGGAAATTTCTCACCGCAGTAAAGAATTTATTGCTGTTGTAGACGAAGCTACAGCATTGGTGAAAGAATTACTTGAAGTACCTGAAGGTTACGATGTTCTTTTTCTGCAGGGTGGCGCAAGCATGCAATTTTGTATGGTGCCATATAACTTGTTGAAGAAAAAAGCAGCGTACATGAATACAGGTGTTTGGGCAAAAAAAGCCATAAAAGAAGCACATCTTTTTGGCGAAGTTGTTGAAGTTGCATCGTCAGCCGATGCCAACTATAACTACATTCCTAAAAATTATGAAATTCCTGCTGACGTTGATTATTTCCATTTTACGTCGAATAATACGATTTATGGAACTCAAATGGCAACCGATCCTGAGGTAAAGGTTCGTTTGGTGGCAGATATGTCTTCCGATATTTTTAGTCGTCCTATCGACATCAAAAAATATGACCTCATTTATGCAGGTGCTCAAAAAAACCTGGCTCCATCAGGAGTTACCCTGGTCATTGTTAAGCGCGATGCATTGAATAAAGTGGATCGTAAAATACCAACCATGCTGAATTATATGACGCATGCCGAGGCCGAATCAATGTTTAACACGCCTCCGTGTATTGCCATTTTTGCAGCATTACAAACCTTAAAATGGTACAAACAACGTGGCGGTATTGCTGCCATGCAAAAAGATAACATTGCAAAAGCAAAACTGTTATACGACGAACTGGATCGGAATAAGTTATTCAAAGCTGTAGTTCCTGCACTTGAAGACCGTTCCGTTATGAACATCTGTTTTGTGATGAGTGAAGGAAATGAAGCGCTTGAAGCTGAGTTCAATTCATTTGCAGCAACAAAAAATCTTTTAGGTATTAAAGGACACCGTTCTGTTGGGGGCTTTAGGGCTTCAACCTACAATGCCCTTCCTAAAGAAAGTGTTCAGGCACTCGTCGATGCGATGAAGGAATTCGAATCGAAACATTAATATAAGAAGATTCCAAAAACTAAAATCCAAATTCCAAAAATAGCTTTTCCTTATTTGGAATTTGGATTTTTTATTTGGTCTGCCAGGTCAGACGTGTTTTTGTGGTTTTTTTTTAAACAAAGAACTATGACTAAAGTATTAATTGCAACCGAAAAACCTTTTGCGGAAAAAGCCATCAATCAAATTATGATGAAGCTAAAACAAGCTGATTTTGAAATTGAGTTTTTGGAACGTTACACTCAAAAGAGTGACTTGTTAAAATCGGTCGAAGATGCCGATGCGGTGATTATACGCAGCGATATTATTGATCGGGAGGTTTTTGATGCCGCTAAAAAATTGAAAATTGTGGTCAGGGCAGGAGCCGGGTACGACAATGTTGATTTGGATGCGGCAACTGAAAAAGGTGTGGTTGTGATGAATACACCTGGTCAGAACTCGAATGCAGTGGCTGAATTGGCTATGGGTTTAGCCCTTTACGGAATTAGAAACTTATTTTCGGGTACATCCGGAGGTGAACTGCGGGGAAGAACCATTGGATTGCATGGCTACGGTTATGTGGCGCGCAATGTGGCCCGAATTGCCCGTGGATTTGGTATGGAAACAATAGCCTATACACGTTTTAGCAAAGCACAGGCCATTTCGGAAGGCATTCGGGTGACCGATTCTCTCGAAGAGCTTTATGCCTTAAGTGATATTGTCTCCATTCATGTTCCTGCCCGTGGCGAACACATCAAATCAGTAAGCTACGATGTATTACAACACCTTAAGCCGTTTTCGCTCATTGTGAATACAGCACGAAAGGAAGTAATTAATGAAGACGATTTAGTGAATTTTTTGCGCTTCAGGCCCGATGTGAAATATCTTTCAGATATTGCACCTGATGCGCTGGAGGTTTTTGAAACTACTCTTAAGGGGCGTTATTATTTTACCCCAAAGAAAATTGGTGCGCAAACTGCCGAGGCCAATATTAAAGCTGGCGTTGCGGCAGCCGAACAAATTGTCGCTTTTATAGTTAAAGGAGATACAACATTTCAAGTAAATAAAAAATAATGGCTCTAATAAAACCATTTAAAGGCGTAAGACCACCGCAAGAATTGGCTGCTAAAGTGGCCTCAAGGCCCTACGATGTATTAAATTCAGATGAAGCTCGGGTAGAAGCTGCCGAAAACCCACAATCCTTACTTCGCATTATCAAGCCCGAAATCGAATTTCCTGCCGGTACCGATGAACACATTCAGGAAGTTTATGATAAAGCAGTGGAGAATTTTAAGTTGTTTCAAACCAACGGATGGTTGCTTGAGGATCAAAAGGAATGCCTGTACATCTACGCTCAAACCATGAACGGACGTACACAATATGGCATAGTTGCAGCTGCTGCTGTTGATGATTATCTGAACAATGTGATCAAAAAACACGAATTGACCAGGCCCGATAAAGAGGAAGATCGTATGAAACATGTGCGCATTACCAATGCGAATGTTGAGCCTGTTTTTTTTGCCTATCCTGCGAATAAGGAGATCGACTACATGGTGAAAATGATTGTTGATTCAAAGGAACCCGAATACGATTTTATTGCAGATGATGGATTTGGTCATCATTTTTGGTTGATTGATGAACCTTTAATCATCAAAAAGATTGTACGGATTTTTGAGGAAGAAATTCCTTCAACCTATGTGGCTGACGGACATCATCGTACCGCCGCTGCAGCATTGGTAGGAGCTGAAAAACGCAAAGAAAATCCCAATTATACCGGCGATGAAGAGTTTAATTACTTTCTGGCCGTTCATTTCCCCGATAATCAATTGCAAATTATCGACTACAACCGTTTGGTGAAAGACCTGAATGGTTTAAGCACCGAAGAACTAATTGCAAAATTGGGCGAAGATTTTAAAGTTGAAAAAATGGGAACAGCCATTTATAAGCCCGATCAGTTGCATACCTTTAGTATGTATGTGGATGGCAATTGGTACAAGCTCGTTGCAAAAGAAGGTACATTTAATGACAATGATCCCATTGGTATATTAGACGTGACCATCCTTTCGAATATGGTGCTTGAAAAACATTTTGCTATCAAGGATTTACGAACAGATAAACGCATCGACTTTGTAGGTGGAATTCGTGGTTTGGGTGAATTGAGCAAACGGGTGGACAAAGGTGAGATGAAAGTAGCCTTCGCCTTGTATCCTGTTTCAATGAAACAATTGATTGACATTGCCGATACCGGCAACATAATGCCGCCAAAAACCACCTGGTTCGAACCTAAACTTCGGTCAGGACTTGTGATTCATAAATTGGATTAGGTTGACCAATAGCTGTCGGGATGAATTTACCCGGCAGGTAATTCAATAAGAGTTAAACCTCATGAAGGTTTCAATTAAAGGCTTGGCTTGATTGCCAGGCCTTTGGTCTTTATTTTAAGCGAGTAAAACCGATTTTGTTGGATTGATTCGCTGATTTATGCGGTCGTTAGTTGATATTAATTGTACTTTTAAACCAACAATTAATTACCATATGAAACAAAACACAAAATTATTCATCGTTTTTATAATTCTTCTTAGCTTTTCTTGTGCTCAGGAAAAAGAAACCACCATTTTTTTGGTTGGTGATTCCACTATGGCGGATAAGCCATACGTTGCGGGGAATCCTGAAAAAGGTTGGGGCCAGATTTTCCCTATCTATTTTAATGCTGGCATTCGAGTAGATAATCATGCCCTGAATGGTCGAAGTTCTAGGAGTTTTCGTGATGAAGGAAGATGGGCTGTCGTGCTCGATAAAATGGTATCCGGCGATTATGTGCTTATCGAATTTGGGCATAACGACCAAAAAATAAAAGATTCTACCAGATATTCCGATCCCGATACAGCCTATCGCCAAAATTTGATCAGGTACGTAGAGGAAGTTAGCCAAAAAGGAGGAATTCCTGTATTGGCCACACCCATTGTTCGTCGTCGATTTGATGAAAATGGAGTATTTTACGATACGCATGGCATATATCCTGAGGTGGTTCGAGAAGTGGCTGCATTTAAAAATGTTCCTTTACTCGATTTACATCTTTTGAGTCAGGAGCTCCTAATTAGTTATGGAGAAGAAGCTTCAAAGAAATTATTTTTACACATCAACTCTGGTGAATATGAGTCCCTGCCGAATGGTCGGGAAGACGATACTCATTTGTCTGCTGTTGGGGCATCAAGGATATGTGATTTGGTCAAAAGTGAATTGATTCTAAAAATACCGGAACTGGCAGAAAAATTAAAGAAATAAACTGAACCTTCTGAAATCATTAAATCTGGTCCATTCTTCTTTGGTCTGATCCAAATAAATTGATCTTGTTTGTCTACTTTAATCTCTTAATACAATGAAGAAGAGCCATCGTAAAACAACAATCGAAAGGACGAAATGTGAATGTCTGTGAACCTTTGTTAAAAAAAATGACTAGTTACTTGCTTAAAACTTTCGTTATACCCTCTTATATATAGTACATATTTTGAATAAAAACCGGGTAGTTGTTAAATAGACCCCTGTTTAAGATAATTTGCCCCTGCTTTCCAGGACGGATTCTACATGATCTATACTTGAAAAATTGTACTTTTAATCAATTTCTATTTTCAAAATCTAATTAAACATTTTATGATGTAATGTGGCATAAAGTATAAAATATGAATCTACATTTATTAAACCTAACAAAAAAAGTATGGCAAATTTTATGAGAAAAACGCTTAACCCTTATTGGAAAAGAAAAATCCAATTTGTGGTATTTCTGTTTGCTGCATTCGTTTTTTCCAGTGCAAGCTTTGCTCAGGGGCAAACTGTTACCGGTAAAATAACCGATGCTAAATCAGGAGAAGAATTACCCGGTGTAAATGTTATTATTAAAGGAACCACCCAGGGAACTATTTCAAAAATTGATGGGAACTATCAAATTCAAGTATCAGGTCCTGACGTTGTATTGCAATATTCATTTATTGGGTACAATCCTCAGGAGATTCAGGTGAAAGGAAATACGGAAATTAACGTTTCATTGGAAACCTCTGCTACTGAATTGGATGAAGTCATCGCTGTAGGATATGGCAGTGTCAGAAAAAGAGATTTAACTGGGTCAATGTCTACAATGACCAGTGCTCAACTGGAGAAAATTCCAATTTCCAACGCTGCTGAAGCCATTAAAGGCCGGATGCCCGGAGTAAACATTATTACAACCGATGGTTCGCCCGATGCCGAAATCGTTATTCGTGTGCGTGGAGGTGGATCAGTTACGCAAGACAACTCTCCCTTATATGTGGTGGATGGATTCATTGTTTCAAGCATTCGTGATGTAGCACCCAACGACATTGAAAGCATCAACGTTTTAAAGGATGCGGCTGCTACGGCCATTTATGGTGCACAAGCATCAAATGGAGTTATTCTGATCACAACTAAAAGTCCTGTTGCAGGAAAAACAATGGTGAGCTACAATGGTTATGCTCAATTTAAAACCATGCCGCAGGAACGTGCCTATGAAGTGCTAAGTCCTTACGAATTTGTGTTGATGCAATACGAAAAGGCCATTCTTGGAGGAGATGCAGATTTACGTTCTTTCGAAAAATTTTACGGAAAATATGACGATCTTGAATTGTATAAGCAAAAAAAACCTACCGATTGGCAGAATGATATGTTTGGGGATCCTAAGGTATCTCAATCTCACAATATCAGTATAAGCGGAGGAACAGCTACTACAAAATTGAGTTTAAGTGTAACCAATAATACCGATGATGGTATTATGATTGGTAATGGTTATAAGCGTAACGTAATCAATTTTAAAATAAATCAAAAAATAGGGGAGACCCTAACATTTGATGCATCATCAAGAATTACAGATACCAAAGTAGATGGAGCAGGTACTTCAGGAAGCTCACAATTGAGGATTAAAAACCTGATTACTTCACGTCCGGTGAATGGTATTGCCGATGATTTAGATATCGATTTAACCAGTTTGGACACCAATGATGACTATGAATCCTTTTTGCTGAACTTAATCGATCCTGTTGAATTGGCCAAACAAGACTGGAGACACAAAAACACAACCAACTATGTGCTTCAGGCCGGATTAACCTGGAACCCAATTTCTAATGTCATCTTAAAATCAGCAATTACCAATAGTAATACCTATGGCGAAAGTTTACGCTATTACGGCCCTTTAACCGGTGAATCACAGAAAGAGGGGAATAGTGTTCCACTAGGTACTGTTAGTTCCGATAGAGATAATTCATTTCGCTGGTTAAATACAGCCAGTTATGTGTTTAAAGACATGGGCGACCATAAATTGGACATATTATTAGGCCACGAAGTCTATTCCAATGGTGGAAACGGTAGTGATGTTCGCGTTGAAGATTTCAGACTGTCGATGCAACCTGATGAATTGTTTGCAAATATGGCGCTTGGTACATTGGTGAGTTATTCAAGTTATGAATCAACCAATCAAAATCGTTTGTCATTTTTTGGTCGTTTAAATTATCAGTTGAAGGATAAATACCTGGTAACTGCCACTGTCCGTTCCGATGCTTCGAGCAAATTCTCAAAAGAGAACAGGTTGGGTATTTTTCCTGCTGTTGCAATAGGTTGGAAAATGCATGAAGAAAACTTCTTAAGAGGTATTTCGGCCATTGACGAATTGAAGTTTCGTTTGAGCTACGGGCAAACCGGAAACGACAGAATCCCTGCCAATGCCACTCAATTCTTATTTCGTGCCAGTACCGATAACGGCCCGGGTATGGGCACCAATAACTATAATCCATACTACACGCCCAATGGATCAACCCTATACAATCCAAATATTGTGTGGGAAACAACCACTAATCGAAATCTGGGATTGGATTTTATGTTTTTTAAAGGAGGCATTCAGGGGAGCATCGATGTTTATCAAAATTCAACAGAGGATTTGTTGTTGGCTTCGGCAATCTCTCCAATTTCCGGATTTAGTACACAATGGAATAACATTGGTAGTACATCCAATAAAGGAATTGAAATGCTTTTACGCACCGACATTGTAAATACCAAAGATTTTATGCTTTCGGCGAATATGAACTTTGGTATTAATAAAGCAAACATTGATGCACTGGATGGTACCGATGAACGTTTTTACCAATCGAACTGGTCCAGTACCGACCTCAGGGATCGTGACGATTATTACCTCAGTGTGGGACAAACAATCGGTTTGATTTATGGCTATCGCAATGACGGTATGTATACCGTCGATGATTTTTCAGGATACGATGCCATCACCAATACCTATATCTTAAAAGAAGGTGTTACCGACAATGCAAGTACTTTGGGAGCAGGAAATTTGAAACCGGGATACATGAAATTAAAGGACATTTCAGGGCCCGAAGGCGTTCCCGATGGGGTAATTAACAGCCTTGACCGCGAAGTGATTGGAAGTGCCTTGCCGGATGCGACGGGTGGTTTTGGCCTTGATGCTACCTTTAAAGGATTCGATCTTTCCGTCCTGTTTAGCTGGTCCCTTGGAAACGATGTGTACAATACAGGTAAAATCGACTACAATCAGTTGTATCGCACAACCTATGGCAACATGCTAAGCTCAATGAGTTCCGATAAAAGGTTCACCTACATCGATGTGGATGGAACCTATACGGGTACTCCCGGAGCAGTGGTTACAGATTTGGAACAACTTGGCGAATTGAATAAGGATAAAACGATATGGAGTGGTAGCAACTCGTTTGGTACAGCAACAACTGTAATTAGCGATTGGGCTGTTGAAGACGGTTCTTTTCTTCGCCTGAGCACTGTAACCTTAGGGTATACAGTACCTAAAAAATTAGTCTCCAAAGTAGGGCTTTCTAATTTGAGAATTTATGCTTCGGGATACAACCTTTGGTTATGGACAAAATATACCGGCTATGATCCTGAAGTTAGTACCAGCAGAAGTAGCGGATATCCTGCACTCACGCCTGGTGTTGATTATTCGTCCTTTCCAAGGAGTCGTTCATTCACCGTTGGGGTAAATGTTACATTTTGATAAACCATGAAAAGTAAATTTACAGATATGAAAATAAAATATTTAACATATATACTGGTGGTATTCCTCTCGTTTACTGCCTGTTCAAACTTCCTCGAGCCGGAGTCCTTATCAACATTTGATTCTAATTTAATTTTTTCAAATGTGGATGATGCTCGTAATGCGGTAAATGCAATGTATGTCCACTATAGCCATGATGGTTTCCGTTCGCGTTTATCCAATAACATGACAGCGAATACCGATATTGCTCATAACGGGAATACCACCAGCGATGGTGCACGTTATCAAATATGGCGGTTAAAAGCCTTTGAAAATAATGGCGACTTACAATATGTCTGGGACATTGCTTACAAGGCCATTCGTGACGCGAACATTTGTATCGAAGGGCTTTTGGCCAGCGAAGCACTTAACTCTGATGATCCTGCAGTAAGCCGGGTAATGAATCACCTTTTAGGTGAGTCTTATACCATGCGTGCCTATTGGTACAGCATGCTCATTTATTATTTTGGGGACGTTCCTTTTTCTGAGCGCGCTCCGTCGGTTGATGTAGAGTTTAACTTGCCAAAAATGGATCGCAACCTTCTTTTGACAACCGTCATTCAGGATATGATCGATGTGGAAAGTAAAATGTTATGGGCCGATGAATGTGATTTTGGCATCGAGCAAATTAACCGGGAATATACACTTGGAATGATTGCCCGTTTGGCTTTACAAAGGGGAGGATGGTACTTGAAACCCGATTTAACCATGGCTCGTGAAGCCGATTATTTGGATTATTATACCATTGCCAGAGATTATTCAAAAAAATTAATGACCTTAAAAGATCGTGAATTACCAACTGATTTTAAACAGGTTTTCTTGAATGAATGCAAGTTCATTGCTCCTACGAATAGTGATATTCTTTACGAAGTTCCTTTTGCTATAGGTGAAGGTGATGTCGGCTGGAACATTGGAATTACTGTTAACGCTGGCAATCATCCATGGGGAAATGGTTCGAATTATTTAGCCATGACACCAACCTATTACTATTCATTTGACCAGCAAGACAAACGTTTGCCTGTAACCTGTGCACTGTACTACCTTGATGTTGATTTTGTACAAACATTGGTTAGTGCCTCAAGCATGAACATTTCTCAAGGAAAATGGAGCCGCCACTTTTTGGATACTCCTCCAGGAAAAGAAACTTCAAAAGGAACAGGTATCAATTGGCCAATGCTCCGCTATTCCGATGTTATCTTAATGTTTGCCGAAGCAGAAAACGAATTAAACGGTCCCAATGGCGATGCTCAGGAAGCACTGAAACGGGTTCGTCGAAGGGCTTTTGATGAAATGCAATGGGATACTAAAGTGGATCAATATGTGGCAGATGCTGCTGGAGGTAAAGAAGCTTTTTTCAATTCAATTGTTGATGAACGCGCATGGGAATTCGGTGGTGAAATGATTCGTAAGTATGACTTGATTCGTTGGAATCTCTATTACGAAAAAACATTGGAAACTGTTGTGGGATGTAAAAAAATGGCTGACGATGCCTTTGCCGGAACAGGTACACTACCTGATTATCTCTATACTAAACTCGATGAATCGGGCAATTTGTTAATTTATAATACACATGAGAAGCTGTTGGATGCTCCTGATGATACCTGGGAACGTCAATCCTGGCTCATTAATATGCACGACGACCTGCGTCCTGATGGATATTCTGAATGGATTACGCGTGATTGGGACAATTACATTTATGGATCAAACATTGGTGTTCCAGATGGTATCGTGCGGTATATTTTCCCAATTCCAACCACAGGAATCGACAATAGTAAAGGGGTATTGAAAAATGACGGATATAATTTTGGTATTTAGTAGCACCGTGAATAAGCAAAAAAATAAAATTATGAATAGAATAAAATTTAATATGAAGATATTTTCATTCATTTTTATTGCAGGATTAATTACCATGATGTCTTGCCAAAAAGATGAGGAAGTATATCCAAGAACAAGGTTGTTTCAGCCTGTGTTGAACGAAGATCTTTATTCGATTGACAATACCATTGTTGTCGATCTTGGAAAACTAAAGGAAGCTGAAAATTACACCATAGAAGTAAGTCGTGATTCGTTTTTAACGGTTGACTATACTTTTGAAAGTGACACTAATTTTGTCGTCATTGATTTCGATGCTGTTGGCGAAGATTTATTGTGGTTTACCATTTATCAGGTTCGTGTTACGGCACATGCCGATGAAGTAAGTTACGATAGTAAAACGTCTTTTCTTGGAAGTGTAAGAACCCAAAAATTCCCATCGAATATGGGGGCTCCAAGCTTCTTTGATGTACTGGACACAAGGGCCAGAGTTTTCTGGACCCCTTCAGGTAAGCCCATAACAAGCATCAAATTATTTGCCAATGATGATTTAAGGTTAACAACGCCTCTGATGGAATTTGAAGTTACGGTGGATGATCAGGCTGCTGCTGAACTAATTATTGCAGGATTAGAGGTTTCGTCGACTTATCAGGTAGCCATTTACAGCGATGATGAAATTCGGGGCTGGGAAGTCTATACAACGCGTGACCCGTTTGTATCAGGAGATAATGTGCTTGATTTATCCGGAATCGATACAACTGTTGACCTTTCCGTTGTACTTCCTGATGTAGCCGATGGAACCATCGTCGTATTGGAAGGTGGCAAAACATATCCTGCAGGAGGTTATGCTTTTGATAAATCGATCTCTTTTGTTGCCGGTTACAGTTTCACACCAGCACTACCTGTCATCGATTGTTCCACAAACTTTAATATTACTGAAGGTGCCGCCATTGACTACATCACTTTTAAAGATCTACTAATTACTGCTGTTGATGGTTTTGCCGGAACTTATATTTTTAACATTGACAAAACAGGTACGGTTGGAGAAATTAAATATGAATCCTGTAAGATTCATAGCTTTCGTGGTGTTACCCGCGTGAAAGGTGGTACCGGAACGCTTGATAAATTTACGGTGATCGATTGTCAAATCGATAGCATTAAAGATTACGGTGTTTTAACCATGGATGTGAATACCTGGATCTGTAATGAAATTCTTATTCAGAATTCTACCATTTCAAAAGCAATCATGTTTTTGACCAGCAGAAATAATTCCAATTCAATTACCATTGATGGATGTACCTTAAATGAAGTTCCGGAGAAAGGCAGACAAATGTTTCGCTGGCGTGAATCGGGACAAGATAATGTCCTCAATGGAATAACCATAAGCAATACCATTTGGGGCCATGGTTGGAATACCGCTGGTGAACCTGATTTTTTGGTGGACGGATTCGATGGAATGGGTAGCACCAATTGGAGTTTTACTAACGTGTATACCACGAATGATTTCGGATACGCTGCAGGTAAAGACGAAATTCCAGGATTTCCTTCAGTTACTTATTCCGGTTCGGCTGCTGAATTGTGGACGGAACCATATATTTCGGTATTTGATTTTAAAGATACCGGCTTTGCAGGAAAAGGTGATTCTGGTGATCCTCGTTGGAGAATCGGGTTATAATCTTACTGAACCATTGAATAGTATTTCTCATCATAAATTGATATAAAACGAGGCTGTCCATAATTCTGATTTTACTTTTTGGACAGCCTCGTTATCTTTTGAAAAATAAGCTATAAAATGAAATATATTTTCCTTATCCTTTTCTTTTATTCTTTTCTACCGGCAATTAGTCAGATACCAGCTTTCCCAGGTGCCGAAGGCGGTGGAAAATTTGCCACTGGAGGTCGTGACGGAAAGATTATTTTTGTGACAAATTTAAACAACAAAGGGAATGGTAGTTTTCGTAAAGCCATTGAAGCAGAAGGACCCCGTACAATAATTTTTAAGGTCTCCGGAACCATTGAACTTCAAAAAACCATTCACATAAAAAATGGTGATTTAACCATAGCAGGACAAACGGCGCCTGGCGATGGGATTTGTTTAAAAAATTATGGAATACGATTGGATGCCGACAATGTCATTATTCGATTTATTAGGATTCGTCCGGGTGATGTTATGAAAGAAGAAAATGATGCAATCTCCGGAATTCGTCATAAAAATATCATTATCGACCATTGTAGTTTTAGTTGGGCAATGGACGAGGTTGCTTCATTTTACGATAATGCCAATTTTACCATGCAATGGTGCATTGTTAGCGAAAGCCTGTACAAATCAGAGCACCACAAAGGAGACCATGGATATGGTGGAATTTGGGGAGGATTAAATGCTTCATTTCACCATAATTTATTGTCTGATCATACTAGTAGAAACCCTCGCTTTTGTGGGCCTCGTTATTCGGCAAAACCAGAAAATGAAAAGACCGATTTCAGAAATAATGTGATTTACAATTGGGGATTTAACAGTACATATGGGGGAGAGGAAGGCAGCTACAACATGGTGAACAATTACTATAAGCCTGGGCCGGCAACCCGTAAAAATGTTCGATCAAGAATATTGAACTTAACTCAACAATTTTATAATCCTAAAATTAATTCCGACACATTGCGAGCCGGATGGTTTTACATTTCTGGTAATATTATGGAAGGAAATCAACAGGTTTCCAACGATAATTGGAATGGCGGTGTGCAGGGGAAAGGTGTGGACGAAAAAGCCTTGGCAAAATCAAAATTGACAGAACCAATTTCTTACGCTGAGGTTCGTACAAGCGATGCCGGAACAGCATTGAATCAAGTCTTGGCGTTCGCTGGTGCGAGCTTATCCCGCGATGAGGTTGACCAACGTATAGTGGAAGAAGTGAAAACAGGAAAAGAAGTTTACGGAAATTCATTTGAGGGTGGTCACAATGGAATCATCGATTCACAAAGCGATGTAGGAGCATGGCCCTATTTGAAAACAGCAAATCCGCTAATCGATACCGATAAGGACGGCTTGCCTGACGATTGGGAGAAAAGTAAACACCTCAATCCAAATTTCCGTGACAACAATGAATTCACGCTCAATAAAAATTACACTAACATCGAAGTGTATATTAACTCGCTGGTTGATCAATTGATGATTCAATAAAAAATTGGAATAATTGATAGATATAAATTCTATGATTACAAAATATAAGTTGATTTTAGGTTTAGTTTTTTTTGCTTATTTGTCCTTTGGACAAAACAAGGTATCAAATGTGTGGGTGGCCGATAATGGCGATGGAACCTATAAAAATCCAATTCTTCATGCCGATTATTCCGACCCCGATGTGGTTCGGGTGGACGATGATTTTTACATGACCTCTTCGTCGTTTAACTGT
This sequence comes from Prolixibacteraceae bacterium, assembly GCA_041821245.1. Lineage (GTDB taxonomy): Bacteria > Bacteroidota > Bacteroidia > Bacteroidales > Prolixibacteraceae > Roseimarinus. The sequence continues at coordinate 74,055 of JBGUEP010000011.1, read as the reverse complement.
GCTCCCGGCCTTCCTGTTTTACATTCCAATGATCTTGTCAATTGGGAATTAATTGGCTATGCCTTGAAAAAACAACCACCTTTCGATGTGTTTGACAAACCTCAGCACGGCAACGGTGTTTGGGCGCCTTGTATTCGCTATCATAACAAGGAATTTTACATTTATTACCCCGATCCTGATTTTGGTATTTATCTGATCAAAGCCGCAAATGCAGCGGGCCCATGGTCCGATCCTGTTTTGGTAAAAGGTGGCAAAGGAATTATTGATCCTTCTCCACTTTGGGATGATGATGGGAAAGTATACCTCACGCACGCTTTTGCAGGCAGTAGAGCTGGCTTTAAAAGCATCCTGGTTGTTGCCGAAATGAATGACGAAGGAACAAAAGTGATTGGCAACGAGGTTATGGTTTTTGATGGTCACAAAGCGCACTCCACGGTTGAAGGGCCTAAATTCTATAAAAGAGAAGGATTCTACTACATTTTTGCACCGGCCGGAGGTGTTTCTACTGGCTGGCAATTGGTTTTACGTTCAAAAAATATTTATGGCCCGTATGAAGAGAAAGTAGTAATGGCGCAGGGAAAAACAGAGATAAATGGCCCGCATCAGGGAGCCTGGGTAACCACCAAATCTGGTGAAGACTGGTTTATCCATTTTCAGGATAAAGAAGCGTATGGTCGGGTGGTACATTTGCAACCCATGGTATGGGAAAACGACTGGCCGGTCATTGGCATGGATGCTGATGGAGATGGAATTGGAGAACCGGTTTTGTCGTATAAAAAACCAAATCTGAAAAAAAAATACTCAATTGCTACTCCTCCCGAGAGTGATGAATTTAATACTTCTCAAACTGGATTGCAATGGCAGTGGCATGCCAACTACCAAAGCAGATGGGGATTTCCATCAGGAACCCTGGGGTTTTACCGCTTGAATTGTATCCCTCGCCCGGTTGATGAAGAAGGACTCTGGAATGTGCCGAATCTTATGCTTCAAAAATTTCCGGCAGAAGAATTTACAGCAACAGCAAAACTTATTTTTAATGCGCGCACCAACAACGAAGAATTTGGCTTTTTGGTAATGGGCGAAGATTATCAGTACATCGCATTAAAGCAAGTTAACGATCAACTTATTGTTCGGGTTGCGCAATGCAAGAAGGCGCGAACAGGAGGTAAGGAAACCGAATTGTTTTCAGAAGTAGTTGGTGGAAACGAAATTTATTTCCGCGTTAAGGTTGAAAAAGGAGCCATTTGTAGCTTTAGCTATAGTACAGATGGGAAACAGTTCAAAGCTGCCGGTGAAAAACTTGAAGCCAAACCGGGACGATGGATTGGTGCTAAACTTGGATTTTTCGCTTTACGCGAAGGAATTACAAACGATGCAGGAACTGCTGATATTGATTGGTTTAGAATTGAAAAAGAGTAGATGAGGAAAATAATTACCATACTTGTGGGGATGCTGTTTTTTGGAAAGCTATTTGGAAGCGATTTCGATTTTGTGGTGGCCAAAGATGGAACAGGGAACTATACTACCGTGCAGGAAGCCATTTCGAATGTGCCTGATTTCAGGAAAGTACGCACGACCATTTTTATTAAAAAAGGCAGCTATAAGGAAAAATTAATTCTTCCGGCAAGCAAAACCAACGTTTCGTTTATAGGCGAAGATCTTGAAAATACCATTCTGACTTATGATGATTATGCTTCAAAAAAGAATCGTTTTAACGAAGAAATTGGCACTACCGGTTCTACATCCTTTTTTATTTTTGGCGACGGATTTACGGCCGAAAACATAACGTTTGAAAACGCTGCCGGTCCGGTAGGACAGGCGGTTGCTGTTCGGATTGATGGCGATATGGTTGCTTTTAAGAACTGCCGTTTTTTGGGCTTCCAGGATACCCTATATCCGCACAGCGAAACCAGTCGTCAATACTATCAGGGCTGTTACATTGAAGGAACTGTCGATTTTATTTTTGGATGGTCAACAGCAGTTTTTGACCGTTGTACCATCTTCAGTAAGGATCACGGATACGTTACTGCACCTTCTACTAACGAGAATGCTAAATATGGTTTTGTATTTCTAAACTGCAAAATTACAGGTTCTGCGTCTGAGCATTCGGTCTATTTGGGTAGACCATGGCGTCCAAATGCTAAAGCCGCTTTTATTCAATGTGAGTTGGATCGAAACATTAAACCTGAAGCTTGGCACAACTGGAACAAACCGAATTCAGAGGAAACCACCTATTTTGCTGAATATAAAAATATAGGGCCTGGGGCGCAGGGAACAAGGGTGAAATGGAGCCATCAGTTGACCGCATCTGAAGTTCAAAACTATACGATAGGGAATATTCTTGGCGAATGGAGTGTGAATCCTGAATTATTTATCAATGAAATTAAAAAATAAAATTCATATTGAAATGAAAACGAATTATTTAGTGTTATTTACTTTTGCTTTTATTCTTGCTAGTTGTACAAGCGTGCAAAAGCCTGAAATTTCAGCGTCTTCTAATAAATACGAAGGCATTGAATTTGAAATGAATATTGTTCAAGAGCCCACTATACCAAATTATTCGGTAACTCTTACCGACTTTGGTGCAGTGAGTGGAGGTCAGGTGATCAATACACAAGCCTTTGCCGATGCCATTGCTGCTGTGTCAAATAAAGGAGGTGGAAGAGTGCTTATTCCTGCAGGAATTTGGTTGACAGGTCCTATTTTATTAAAAAGCAATCTTGACTTGCATGCCGAGGCAGGGGCTTTGATCCTGTTTTCAGACAATAAAGATTTGTACCCGCTGATTGAAACTAATTTTGAAGGATTAATTACCTGGCGTTGTTTGTCGCCGATTTATGGGAATAATCTGGAAAATGTTGCCTTCACAGGAAGTGGTGTTTGGGATGGCGCCGGCGATGCATGGCGCATGGTAAAAAGGAGTAAACTCACTGAAAGCCAATGGAAAAAGTTAATTGCTTCAGGAGGAGTTGTGGATGATAAAAAACAAAACTGGTACCCTTCGGAGCAGTTTAAAAATGCTTCGAACAATGCCGATCAAAATGTGCGCTCCGATTTGAAAACAAAAGAGGATTTTGAAGCGATCCGCGATTTTCTAAGGCCTGTAATGTTTAGTATTCAAAATAGTAATAAAGTTCTTTTGGATGGACCTGTTTTTCAAAATTCTCCGGCCTGGTGTTTACATCCCCTGGTTGTCGAAAATTTAATCGTACGAAATGTGACGGTTCGCAATCCATGGTATTCACAAAATGGCGATGGAATTGATATCGAATCGTGTAAAAATGTGCTAGTTGAAAATTCAAATTTCGACGTGGGCGACGATGCCATTTGCATTAAATCGGGTAAAGATAAAGATGGTCGTATGCGCGGTATTCCTTGCGAAAATTTAATTATCAGGAACAATGTGGTATTCCATGGCCATGGTGGCGTGACCGTTGGAAGCGAAATGTCGGGCGGTGTAAAAAATATGCACGTTTCCAATTGTACTTTTTTGGGTACCGATGTGGGACTTCGGTTTAAAAGTAACCGCGGACGAGGAGGTGTTGTCGAAAATATATTTGTTACAGATATACTGATGACCAATATTCCGACAAATGCCATTTCATTTAATTTGTATTATGGTGGCAGATCAGTAAGTGAAATGTTGGAAGTAGGAGGAATACCCATGAATTCAAATCCCGTTCCTGTCAGTGAAGAGACTCCACAATTCAAAAATATCTCCATTAAAAATGTGAGTATTAAGGGAGCATATCAGGCCGTATTCCTTCAGGGATTGCCCGAAATGAACCTGGGGAATGTTGAAATTAGTCATTTAATTGCTGAAGCCGAAAATGGATTTTCAGTGATTGATGCCGATGGAGTGAAGATCAATAATATACAGATTATAACTAAAAATAGCACCGTATTTGACATTCTCAATAGCAAAAATATGGAGCTTAGCGATATTGAGTTCAATTCAACGTCGTCATCAGCAATCAACATTCATGGTGAAGCTTGTGAAAAAATAAAATTAGTTTCTTCTCCAAAAATGAATTTTAAAAAGAATACGCGCATTGGTGAAACTGTTCCTGTAGGAGAGGTTGAACAAGTGACAAAAGAATAGTTTAGAAAAAACAAGGTAGATTAAAAAAAGGAATGGGAATCAATTATTTGATTCCCATTCCTTTTATGGTGTAAGAAAAGTTATTTCTTCTCCGGAACCCAAAAATCATCCTGCGTTAAGCCACATGCGTCAATCATGGCCAGGGTATAGCTCGAACCGTCGAAATTTTTATCAATGTTGTTGGTTCCCATGGTGAAATGGATACCTGCTGCCTTCGCACGCTTAATAAATGCTTCTGATGGCAATTTAAAGCGGTTATTGATCTCGATGGCTACACCGGCACCTTTTGCTGCAGCAATCACCTGATCCATGCGCTCGGTTGTCCAGAACTGATCGTAACGACCGGCCATTTGTTCGGGTAAATATGTTGGATTCACGTAAATGTTAATGGGTTCGGTAGAAATGATTTTAACCGCAGTTTTTACCAGATAATCCATAAAATCTTCCTCGTCGTCGATCCAGGTTTCGTCATTTAGCCAAATGCGGTTACGTCGACCTTGCGCATCGGTAAAGGTCATGGCATCGGTAAAAACGTAGTCGAATTTGGCAATGGCTTCGGAAGAGAACAGTTGTTGCCATTCGCGACCTTCGGCCTGCATCCCCACATAAAACTGAGGATAGTTGCGCATCAAGGCCCTGAACGAATCAATTTGCGCATCGTTTTGAACAGGGAAGCCCAGTCCTCCATTTACCGCAATTCCGTAAGGTATGCCATCTTTTTCTGACTTTTTAATGGCTTCGTCGATGCTTAAGTCACCTTTCAAATGAATGTGAAGATCAATCAGCTCTACCTTTTTGGGTTGGCAGGCAAAAGCAATTAGAGCCAAGGTAATGAACAGTAAGTTTTTCATTTTATTAATAGTTTACGTTATTTAAACTGTACTTCCTTTTTCAAATAATAGTCTCTCAGCACATAAAATGCTTTCTTTTTTTCGCCGGTTTCAGAAAATACTCCTTTCCGGTTGTAACCATCCTGAATGCGGGCCAGCATTCTTCTTGGCGAGCGAAAGTCACTTAAAATCCATGGTGTCATGCCACTGAGTTGTGGTATTTTTTCCAGCATTTTTAAATTTTGAACGTACAAGTCTTCCTGAAATTCTTCGCTCCATCGCGTTTCTTTATCGGCATGAAAACCGTACAGTGCGCCGCCTCCAAATTCACTGATGATGACCGGTTTTTCAAACTTAATTTGCCAGGTTGCCCGATTGCATTTTTCAGGTAACCCATCGTACCAGCCGATGTATTGGTTAAACGAAAGGACGTCGACATATTTGGCAAAGGGATCCTCAATGCTCACCACTACAGGATCGTCGGATAAATTATGTTTTTCTAATGCGGCACTAATCAGACGGGCATCGTCCATTTCACGAGCAGTGGCAATCAAATTCGTAAGGAAGGTGGTACGAGGTTCGCTAACCGGCGTTTCATTGGCCACCGACCAAATGATTACATTGGCGCGGTTTTTATCCCGGTTAATCATGCTCCTCAATTGGTTCTGCGCATTGGCAAAGGTTGCCGCATTTTCCCAGTCGATGGTCCAGTAAACCGGGATTTCGCTCCAAACCAAAATGCCCATTTTTTCAGCCGTTTTAATCATGTATTCGTTGTGCGGGTAGTGGGCCAAACGAACAAAGTTACAGTTCAAAGCCTTGGCACGCCCCAATAGGGTTTCTGCATCCTCCTGCGAATAAGCACGATCGCCGCGACTTCCATTCTCTTCGTGAATGCTGATTCCGCGAAGGAAAATTTTCTTCCCGTTCAACAACAACTCACTTCCGCGTGTTTCAATGCTTCTAAATCCAATGAAGTCTGTGACTTTGCTGTCACCTGAGGTGAGGGTTACCTCGTAGGTTTTTGGATTTTCGGGCGACCAGTAGTTGGCTTTTTTCAATTGAAAATCGACCGTTGCCTTACCTTCGGCGTTGGTGCGTGTACTGGTGGATATCTTCAATTCAGGAATTTCTATTTTTACTTCCTGCGCTGTTTTGCTTCCATCCAATTGCACATATCCTACTACTTCGGTGAGCGATCCTTTTTTCAACTGTACCTGATAATCGCTAATGAAAGCGCCGGGTGTTTCAATCAGTTTCACGTCACGGGTTATGCCCCCGTAATTGAACCAGTCGGTGTTCACCGTTGGCACGGCGTCTTTGTGGCGCTTGTTGTCAACTTTCACCACCAAACTGTTTTCTCCCTCCTTTATCCAGCTGGTCACTTCAAAATTAAAGGGAGTGAAACCTCCAATGTGTGTTCCAAGTTTCTGACCATTCAGGTAAACATGTGCTTCATAATTCACGGCTCCAAAATAGACAAAGACCCTATTGGTAGCCTCCTTTTTTGTATACGAAAATTTTTTCCTGAACCATACGGATCCTTCATACCAGAAAAGCTGTTCATCCTGGGCATTCCATGATCCGGGAATGCGCATAGTTGGTGAATAATCAAAATTATACTCAATCAACTCGGTTTTGTCCTGTTGTTGATAATCGGCATAAAATGCACCATGGTTATGCTGATAGTTGGGCTGCTCGTCGAAAGGTTGCAAACGGTAGTTGAAGAATCCGTTTTCATACTGATCGACAATATAGTTCCATTGACCGTTGAGTGAAGTGGCTTCCCTGTTTTGACTATTAATGATCAAATGCTCATCGGCAAATGACTTGGTTGCCATCAGACATAAAATTAGGATTAAACTATTCAGTGTTCTCATAGGTTATTAGTTATGTGTTAGATTTAGAATGATTGCTGAGTTGTTGATAGGCGACTTCCATTAAAATAAAAAATACTTGTCCTTCAGTGGCTGTACCGGGAGCATTAAAATTAGGTGATCCGCAAACCCCCTGAACCAAACCGTATTCATCTACTTTTGAATGGGCCGCTGCTCTCATTTTGTGGGCGCTTTCGAGGTATTCGGATTTCAGCCATCCGGCGTTGACTCCTTTGTAAATGGTGTAGGCCAGTTGTTGACCAAGGTTGGTTTCTATAAATGTTTCGGGCTTGTCGAGAACATCGTAAAAAAAACCATCGGGACGTTGATGGACTAAACAACCATCGATCAGTTGGATGGTGAAATCAATTAAGTCCTGCTTTTCTTTGACCATAGAATCGGGTAGGGCAGCAATGACGCGGGTAAATCCGGCTGCCGACCATCCGTTGCCAACTCCCCAAAAATCTTTGCGTGCAAAACGTTTATCGCCGTCGTGCCACATGTGTGAAAAGAGCTGTTTTTCTTCGTTCCACAAATAGCCTTTTACCCCGTAAATTTGTTTCAGGCATTCGGTATATTCTCCCGAAACAGCCAGGTAGGGGGGCAACATGTAGTTGCAATCGCTCCAAAACTGGGGGGTATTGGTAAAATGATAAATGATGCCTTCCGAATTGCGAGGAGCATCAACCATCATGTACTTCAGTAATTTTTGCTGCCCTTCAAGGAGCTTTTCATCGCCGGTTTGGTGGGCTGCCCATATAATGGCCTCGCCAGGTGAAGCCGCATCGGTTAAGGCACCGTCTTCGCCGCACATGGCCACGCGACCATCGGCTGTTTGACGTAATACAGCATCTTTCGCCATTAATATGACTAACTCCTTTTCACCCGATTCCAGCATGGCCTGCATGGCCACTCCTTGTTCCCAGGTAGCACGTTGCATGGATAACATTGCTGTTTTTACCTTTTCTAAAATGGTTTTTTGAGAAAAGGATAAGCCCTCCTTTTTTGTTGTGGTACAGGCGGCTAAAAGAGAAGCTGTTGTACCTAATGCCATACCAGCTATGGGTGCTTTTTGAATAAAAGCTCTTCGTTTCATGGTTAATTTATTCATCGTTAAATCAAGAATGTACTAAAATAGTCATTCATACGGATTATTCGAAAAGGATTTAAGAACGAAGATGCTTTTTAAAATAAAATAAGGAGAAAGTTATTGAAGTAGCAGAATCATTTTTTTAAGTTGATCCCTCAGCTGGACTAAATCTTCGTTTGGGAAATTAATTCCTTCCATCAATTTGTAAGGAATTTCCAAGGCTTTCAATTTCATTTCGTGGCCCTTGGTACTTAAACTGATGATCGTTTTTCGCTCGTCAGTTTCAGATTTCGTCCGTTCAATAATTTTCAAATTTTCAAGCCGTTGCAGTAAGGGGGTGATGGTATTGGTTTGCAGGTATAACTTTTTAGCAATATCGTTTACCGGTTGAAAATCAGTTTCCCAAAGTACCAACAATACCAAATATTGAGGGTAGGTAATGCCCAATTCATTCAGGAATGGCGTATACTTTCGTATAATCATCCGTGAAATGGAGTAGAAGGGAAAACACAATTGATTTTCAAGTTTAAGCTCATCCATGGCTTAAGTATTAAATGCTTAAAAGTTTCAGAATATCAGCTTCAATTTTCTCCGGTTTAGTGACAGGGGCAAAGCGCTTTACTGGTTTCCCGTTTTGATCGATTAAAAATTTAGTAAAGTTCCATTTTATTTTTTTACCAAATGTGCCTGGAAGTTCTTTTTTAAGAAATTGGAAAAGAGGATGAGCATTGTCGCCGTTTACTTCAATTTTATCAAAAACCTGAAAAGAAACTCCATAATTGATTAAACATCCTTCCGCTATATCTTTGGCATTACCGGGTTCCTGATTTCCAAACTGATTGCAGGGGAATCCTAATATTTCAAGTCCCTGATTTTTATATTTTAGATTTAAGGCTTCAAGCCCTTCGTATTGGGGCGTAAAGCCACATTTGCTGGCGGTATTCACCACTAAAACCACTTTCCCCTTGTATTGGTCGAATTGAACGTTTTTGCCTTGCAGAGTAAGTGCTTCGTGCTCATAAAATTTGTTGTTCATACTATTTGAATTTATATCGTTTGCGATACAAATATAGTAAAATATATCGTGCACGATATAAATTCAGTTATTTCTTTTCATTTGTGTTGGATAAAAAACAAAAATGAGTTTTAGGTTCTTCGGATCAATTTTAACCTTTTTGGCTAATTTCCACTAGTTTCTGGGCATCCAGAATTTCAAAGTTTTTGCCTTTCATGGAAATAAGATGATCGCTTTTGAATTTGGTTAATATTCGTGTTGTACTTTCTACTGACATGCCAGCCAATTCTGCCAGTTCTTTTCTGGAAAGTTCCAAGTCGAATGAGGAAGTTTTATAAATGCGGTTCGCCAGACAAAGTAAGACATCGGCCATGCGGCCGTACGTTTGTTTGTTGGTCATACAATAGAACCGACCGTAATTGATTAAAGTATGTTCGCACATAATGTCAATAATGCGTTTGGCAAAAGGGGCATTTTGCCCTAAGATCTGGCGCATTACGTTAATGTCTATCAGCTCAACGGTGGAGTCAATGTATGCTTGAACGGAATAAAAGAGAATGGGATTATCTTCACTTAAGAAGGCAACACCTAATAAATTAACAGGCGGAAGAATTTTTAAAATCAATTTTTGATCACTGTTTTCATTAGCAATGAACACCTTTGCAAGACCAATAGTGAGTAATCCAATGTGTGTTGCAAAGGTTCCCTGCTTAAAAATCATTTCACCTTTTTTGTACTTTACCTCAATGCTATTTTTTTTAATAAGCGCCAGTTCTTCTTCTGAAAGTGTTTCAAAAACTTTTGCATCAGAGAAAGAAAATGAGCAACTATAAGGAACAGAGGTATTGGTAGGCATATTTTCAGTTTATGTTTTCATGCGCTAAAATAGCCAAATTTATCGTGTTTTTTATTGACGGCCGTCAGTTTTTTTACTCATTAATGTCATGGTCTATGACGTTCCATTACGTTGCTCATTTGTCGTTGGGATTTAGGTATTGAACTAATTTTACACCATACAAAACCTAAAATTTTAACTCTATGAAGGGAAATCTAAAAGAGCGCTTGGAAACACTTGCAATAGTGGTATTGCTTCCTCTTTTAACGGTTGCAGTAATTTTTCAAATCAAACAAACCAAAAGTACGCCGGTAAAGCCAAAGGTCTCCTTACAGGCCGAAAAACAAACTTCAGCCGACCATACGAATTATGAGATTCTTCAACAGAATTTTGAGTCGCCACGCGATGTTACTGCTGCGTGTTTAACCTGCCATACGAAACGCGATGAGGAAATTATGAAAACTTCGCACTGGCGTTGGGAACGTACTGAGGAAATTCCTGGACGAGGTGAGTTTACTCTTGGCAAAAAGAACCTGATCAATAACTTTTGTACCGGTGCTGCGGGCAATAACGGATCGTGTATGCGTTGTCACATTGGTTATGGATGGGAAGATAAATCGTTCGATTTCGAAAATCCCAACAACATTGATTGTTTGGTGTGTCACGATCAAACCGGTACCTATTTTAAACAAAGTGGACAGGCAGGAATGCCTGCGACCAAAGAAACGGCTAACGCCAGTTTTCAGGTACCGGATTACAATTACGTTTCGGCCAATGTTGGACTACCCAAACGTAACAATTGTGGGGTGTGTCATTTTAGTGGCGGCGGTGGAAACAATGTAAAACACGGCGATTTAGAGGAAGCAATGGCCAATTGTTCGCGCGAAGTAGATGTTCACATGGCTGGTGATGGCAATAACATGCAATGTGTCGATTGTCATCAAACCCAAAACCATAACATTACCGGCAAATTGTATTCTGTATCGTCGGCCAATACCAACCGGGTTACCTGTGATCAGTGCCATACTTCAGCACCACATCAGAATCGGATTATCGATCATCATACTGAAAAAGTGGCCTGTCAAACCTGTCACATTCCTGTTTATGCCAAAGCAAATGCCACCAAATTGTGGTGGGACTGGTCAAGTGCCGGAAAAATGAAAGATGGTAAACCATACGATGAAAGCGATTACGAAGGTAACCACAACTACTTGTCGATCAAAGGAAATTTTGTGTGGGACGATCATGTAAAGCCTGAATATTATTGGTTTAATGGAACGGCCGATCACTATATCAATGGGGATACCATTAGCGAAATTCCATTAAAAATTAATACACTTTTTGGCGATTATCAAGATGCCGATGCTAAAATATGGCCGGTAAAAGTACACCGTGGCAAACAAATTTATGATACTGAAACCAAAGAATTGATCAACCTGAAACTGCATGCCGAAAAAATAGGAGAGGGCGCGTATTGGAAAGACTTTAATTATGATACAGCCGCCGTATTGGGTATGGCTTATAATGAAAGGTACTATAGCGGCAACTACGATTTTGTGAGAACTGACGCTTATTGGCCCATTAACCACCAGGTGGCTCCAAAGGAACAAACCTTATCCTGTTCCGAATGCCACAGCAGGAATGGTCGCCTGGCCAATCTCAACGACTTTTACATGCCAGGGAAAAGCTATAATGCTTATGTTGATTGGTTTGGAATGGCTATCATTATTTTATCCATTTTGGGTGCCGGGAGCCATGCTATTGGTCGCTATGTTTATTCACTGAATCGTAAACGCAAAGAAAATTTGTAGAAATGGAAAAAATTAAAATCTACGGAAACTACGAACGCTACTGGCATTGGGCGCAGTTTGGTGCCATTGCAACGCTGGTATTAACTGGTTTTGAAATTCATAGTTCGTATACCTTTTTTGGCTACGAAAGAGCTGTAAATATTCATAACATTGCCGGATGGGGATATGCTGTATTGTTGGTTTTTACGCTCTTCTGGATGATTGTTTCAGGGATGTACCGACAATTTTTACCTACGTCGAAACAGTTCAATGAGCAACTTCGATTCTATACCATTGGTATTATGAAGAAAGAAAAGCATCCGATTAAAAAAACACCTGAGAATAAATTAAATCCCATACAACGCCTCACGTATTTTGGATTGGTTTGGTTTTTATTGCCCGTTCAGGTCATTTCGGGTTTTATGTATTTATACATCAAAACACTCAAAGAAATTTTTGGAATTCAGACCATTGAATGGATTGCCTTGTTCCATACGCTAATGGCATTCTCTGTCATTGCATTCATCATTATTCATTTATACATGATCACTACCGGCCATACCTTAACTGCCTATCTCGAAGGAATGATTACCGGAAAAGAAGAAGTACACGAATCATAAAAACATAGAACAATGAAAAAAAAATGTGTCATACTCATATTTGTTGGGATCCTCGTTGGTGTAATTTCAATGAGTTTGATTTCAGATGAAAAGGAAAGCATTAGCACCGACCAAATGGTGGCTATGGCTGAAAAGGAATGCCCTAAAATTACTGCGGAAGGTTTGTCTGAACTGATGATGGGTGAAGAGATCTATACCTTAATTGATGTCCGTCAGGAATTGGAGCATTACTATGGATACATTCCAGGATCGGTTATTTTGCCTCGCGGGAGTTTGGAATTTAATATTGGCAATGAAAAATTTTGGGAAGACGAAGGTTTGTACATGCCTTTAAAAGACGAAACCATTGTGGTGTATTGTAAAAAAGGAAGTCGTGGTGCACTGGCTGCTCACACCTTAATGCACATGGGTTACAATAAGGTATTCTATCTGGAAGAAGGTTTCAAAAAATGGGAATTGACTTTCCCCGATTTGGTAGAGAAAAACCTAAATGCCCTTGGCGGAGGCCATGCCGAAGAAGCTTCAGGCGGATGCTAGGAAAAAGGCCATTAGCCAATAGCCATTAGCCGATAGCTAATAAAATGAAACAAGAAATTAACCAGTTACTAGCAACAAGCAACTAGTAACCAGTATATAAACCGAAAAGTAAAAAATCTATTAGTATGAAAAATTTATTGAAATTGATGGTGTTATTTACCATCGTACCAGCCTTAGTATTTACCAGTTGTAAAAAAACTGCTGATGAGCAAAATGAGTTCCTTACCTTAAAATCGTACATGGTTGACAACGGAATGGACTTGAGTAATATCATTACCAATGCCGATGGTAAAATGTTTGTTCTTGGTGCAAAAGAAGGAACTGAATTAGATGGAAAATACGTTATCGACATTCGTTCAGCTGCTGATTTTGCAACAGCTCATGTGAAAGATGCACATAATGTAAGTTTTACCGATATCTTAACTGCTGCCGAAGCTGCTAAAACAGCGGGTCAGCAAGCTGTTGTTATTTGCTACACTGGTCAAACAGCTTGCTATGCCACTGCATTGATGCGTTTGGCTGGTTATACCGACACACAAGCCTTAAAATGGGGTATGAGTGGCTGGAGTGATCAAACTGACAAATGGACCGCTAGTGTAGGTGACCTTGCCAAAGACAATGCCAACTGGAGTTACGATGCAGCTCCTGCTGTACAGGCCTATGGTGTTCCAACCGTTATTACTGGAGAAGAAACCGGCGACGCTATGTTGTTAGCACGTGTAAAAGCTGTTATTGCTGAAGGTTTTCAAGGCGTTTCTGCTGCCGATGTATTGGCCTCTCCTGAAAATTACTTTGTAAACAATTTCTTTACCGAAGCTGACTATACTGCCTTTGGCCACGTAAAAGGAGCCAACCGTATCAGTCCTTTGAGTTTAGCCGGAAGCATCGAAAACCTCGATCCTGCGGCTAAAATCTGTACTTACTGCTATACTGGTCAAACTTCAGCTGTAGTTACTGCTTATTTGAGAGTATTGGGTTACGATGCCACCAGCCTTAAATTTGGAATGAATGCTATGTACAATTCAAACAGCGCATGGACTTCGAACCAATGGGGTGGAGACTCTAAATCGAAACATTTCGATTTAGTTCAGTAAGAATTTAGGTTTAAACGACAATCAATTCAATTATGAACACATCCCCGGTTTTCAACCGGAAAATCGGGGATGTTTATTCAGGGAATAACCAAAAATCAACAGCCATTAAAGCTCTGGCCATTCTGCTTATTGCAAATGAGAATGATTCCTTAGATGTTCTTTTCTAATCAAATTCTATTAAAATGAAAATTAAGATACTTAGTGCGCTTTTTATACTTACGGTAATTTCTGCCATAAATGTCAATGCACAAGGGTGTGCCGAACCCAGTTCTTCCGATGGAGTGAGTGTTTTTGGATTTATTCAACCACAAATGGAAATTGGATTTAGCGATCCAGGTACCAGCACTTTCTCGTTCGAACGGGCACGTTTGGGCGTGATGGGAAATATTCCCTACGATTTTTCCTATTATGTTGTGATGGAAATGAGCCCTTTTTTGAACGAAGCAGTCCCATATCCAACTTTATTGGATGCTTTTATTTCGTATACGCGTTACGATTTCCTTAAAGTGTCCATGGGGTCATTTAAATCACCTTTTGGTCTGGAAACCAATACTCCATGTTCTGGTTTAGCTACCGTTTATCGTTCGAAAGCAACCCTGGAACTGAATGCTCCGTTTCGTGATTTAGGCCTTGTGTTTATGGGAGGAAGTCGTGAAACAAAGCTGCAATATGCTGTTGGTTTGATGAACGGTGCGGGTTTAGGCCATCGTGATGATAATAACTTCAAAGATGTAATTGGCCGTATTGGAGTGAATCCCGTGAGTTGGTTGCACCTGGGGGGAAGTTTCAAATACGGTCAATCGACTTCTGCTGCTGCCTTACCCGATCCTGATATTCGCACACGAATTGGTGGCGAAGTAGAAATGAACCTTGGAAATTTAATAGTTCAGGGAGAATACATTTACGCCAAAGATCAGGGTAGCTCAATCGTTGGTGGTGGTTGTAGTGGTGGTGGTGAAGTGGTTATTGGCGACAAAATTCGTTCCGGTGGATTTGTGCAAGCCATGTATAATGTGGCATACAATCTTCAACCTGTGGTGAAATTTGAATTGTACGATAGCAATAACGAGATTAAAAATAACGAAGAATACGTGGCAACTTTTGGCTTGAACTATTTTTTCAACGATTGGACCCGCTTACAGGTGAACTACCGTTATGCTGCCGAGATGCCGGTTGATACCCCTAATGACCAATTGGTTATTCAATTACAGGTTAAATTTTAAAATTAAATGAGATGAAAAAAATAAGCACACTACTGATCTTATTCCTGCTCGCTTACAACGCCTTTTCCATTGGCGATTTTGCATCGGTTAATGAGGTAGCTTCTAAGTTGAACAATCCAAAATGTGTTATTATTGATGCACGAACCGATAAGGAATTTAAGGAAGTACACATTCGAAATGCTGTTAGCATTCCCATTACCGATCTTTCTGAAACAGAACCGATTGATGGGATTTTAAAAAGTAAAGAAGAATTGGCTAAAATATTCTCTGAAAACGGAGTGAGTCCTGATAAAGAAATCTATGTGTATTGTACCAAAGGAAACAATGCCGGTCGAATGTACTGGATCCTAAAAATGATGGGAGCCCAAAATGTAAAACTTATTGATGGTAATTTGGATGCCTGGAAAGCCGGACGAAAACCGGTAACCAAAAATCCAACCATTGTTAAACCAGCCGTTTTTCCGGCCAATTTATCAACTAAAACTTTGGTGACAATCGACGAGGTAAAAACCAAAATGAGCAGTAGTGCTCTGTTGGTGGATGCCCGAGCCGATGCCTATTTTAATGGTACCGATCCAAAAAGTAAGGGACACATTAAAGGAGCCATCAGTTTGAACTCAGATATATTGAAGGACGATGCCGGCTTATTGAAATCGGCCGATGAATTGAAAAAACTATTTGATTCAAAAGGAGTTAGCAAGGATAAAGAAGTGATTTTATACTGCCAGTCCAGTACACGTGCCGGTTTGGTTTATACCGTAATGACATCGGTTTTAGCCTATCCCAACGTAAAAGTATACGACGGAGCCTATAATGAATGGGTGGCTAAAGGGAATAGTGTTGAAAAGTAATGAACTGAAAGACAGAATAAATAGAATGAACTGAAAGACAGAATAAATAGAATGAACTGAATAAAAAGATAAATTGAAGAAATAAATTTTAAAAATCTAAATTTCAGGAGAACTGTATCAATTGATAGAAGTTCATATTTTCGGTTTTGTTAGAGGTGGGGCATTTGTTAAAATGTTCCACCTTTATATTTTACTTAGCCAGTGTGATGCATGTTCCATAAATCCTGGCACAATTGCTTCTTTTTTATTGACCAGAGATCAGGCGTGTTTCATCGTATATTTTTGGATCGAATCAAATAGTATTTGTTTAATGACAGGTTTGTTAATCATGTCATTCATGCCTGCTTCGAGACACAAACGGCGGTCTTCCGGAGTGGTATGCGCAGTTAAGGCCACAATAGGAAGATTTTTGATACCCATTCCCGGTAATTTTCTGATTTCCCGGGTGGCTTCCAATCCATCCATTACCGGCATTTGAATGTCCATAAAAATGAAATCGAACTTTTGCTTAATCACCATTTCAACTGCTAAAGCACCATTCTCAACTACTGTTACCATATGATTTTGCTGGCTTAAAATAAGTTTGATCAGTTTCTGGTTGATGGTATTATCTTCGGCAATCAGGATTTTTTTAGCCAGGATAGTATCCGGGATGACCTGTAATATTTCTTCAGTAATTGGTTCGGCATATTTTACCGGGATGGTGACTGTAAACGTGCTTCCAACCTGCACCTGGCTTTCAATTTTGATCTGCCCGTGCAAGCGGTCAATTAACTCTTTAGCAATGGTTAATCCTAAACCTAAACCACCATATTCTCTGGTATGACTTTCATCGATCATGTAAAACTGTTCAAAGATCGAATCAATTTTATCATCAGGGATACCAATTCCTGTATCGGCCACGGCAATAATCAGCTGGGCTTCGGTATTCGATGAGGCTTGAATGCTGTAGCTAATTTCGATGGTCCCCTTTTTCGTAAATTTAATGGCGTTCGACAGCAGACTTAATAGAATTTGTTTGATCCTGATCACGTCGCCAATCAGCTTGCCGGCTTCTTTGGAATAATTCCTGATCACTTTTAGTTCTTTGTGAATGGCCTTTATTTCCAGAAAGTCGATGGCCTGATTTAATGTTTCCACCACATCAAATGTAATTTCATTGCTCTCAACTTCCGATGCATCCACATTTGAATAGTCGATAATATCGGTAATAACGGTGAGCAGGTTTTCAGCCGATTCATTGATGATTTTCAGGTAGCCTTTATAGGTTTCATTTAACTCGGCCTCTTCCAATAAAGCTCCAAAACCAATAATGCCATTTAATGGTGTTCTTAGCTCATGATTGATGTTGGCTAAAAACATGGTTTTTACTCGATTTGCCGCTTCTGCTTTTTGTTTGGCGGCCTGGAGTTCAAGGGTGCGTTCATGAACTTGTTCTTCGAGCCATTTGTTCGTATTCAACAAATTTTTGCGATGATGCACAATTTCCATTTGCGTTTCAACCCTTGCCATCAATTCATTAAAGTCGAATGGTTTGGTGATGTAATCTTGTGCTCCTATCTTAAAACCAGTCAGTACATCATTCACACTGTTCATTGCAGTAATAAAAATGATGGGAATATTTTTTGTTTCTTCATTTGAGCGCAATTGGATGCAAACCTCAAACCCACTCATACCAGGCATCATGATATCGAGCAGAATTAAGTCGGGTTTAGGATCTGCAGCGGCTAATTGTAGCGCTTTTTCACCATTTAAAGCAATTTTTCGGTTGTAATCCTGTAATAACGAAACCAATATGTCGATGTTTTCCGGAGTGTCATCTACAATTAAAATATTTCCTTTCTTCTCCTTCATGCTGTTACGATTTTAATGATTCAATAAATTGTGAAGTTTGTATGTAGGCTTCTTCAAAATTATAATGGTTGAGTTCTTGTCCTATTTTTAGTACCTTTTCTTTGTATTGATTGATTCCCTGAAGTTCTGTGAGTTTTTTATGTGTATCGATGGCATCGGCATCACTTTCTGCAATTTGTTTGATCAAAATGGATAAAATAGTTAAAAGTGTTGGTAAATCAGGTGCAATACCTTGATCGATTGGAATTGAGTTGTTGACAGCCTCCAGCTTTTGTACAAATGGTTTCAATTCATTTAAAACAACTGTTAATTCATGGTACAAGTGCTGAAGTTGAAAATTGTAATGATCACTTGTTTTATTGTATTCTTCTTCAGTTATTTGGCATGTTTGATATAGTTTGATTGCACCAATATTCCCTGAAATCCCTTTAAGGGTATGGATGGAGCGTTTAACTAATTCGGTATCTTTTAGCTGGTTGGCTTGACTAATTTGTTCAACAAGCTGAAGGTTATTGTTGTAAAAATTTTGAATTAATTTAATGTATAAGTTTTTATTGTTGTTGATTCTTTTAATGCCATCGGCAGTATTGATGGAGTCGAAATGAGGAATAACATTTGCTGTCTTTTTTGCCTTTTCTACAGATAGAGTGGGTACTGCTTTTCGCTCGCGGTGCGCTAAATATTTATGAAGAATGTCGAATATAATTGAAGGTTCGAATGGTTTAATGATAAAGTCGTTCATTCCTATTTCCAGGCATTTTTCTTTAATGCCAACAATGGCATCGGCTGTGATGGCGACAATTGGAATAAGATCTAATGCCGTATTTTTTCTTATTTGAATGGAAGCTTCATATCCATCCATAATTGGCATTTGAATGTCCATAAAAATTAATTCGTAATGCGATGGTTGTTCGTTCAGCTTTTGAACGGCTTCCAGTCCATTTTCCGCAATTTTAACTATACAACCTGCGGATTCGATAATCTCCCGTGCAACTTGTTGATTCACTTCATTATCTTCAACCAAAAGCACTTTGGCTCCGTTGATGTTTTTTTCCAAAGGACCCTTGTTTTGTTCGTTAAGCAGAAGGCTTTCCTTTAGAGTATCACGTAACCCAAATGTTTTTAATATGGAATGGAAAAGGTTGGAATAACTGACGGGCTTATGAATTACTGAATTCAAATCAAATTGATCTTCAATATCAAGGTTGGAATCAGAATGAAGTGATTCCAGCATAATAATATGTGGTGGAAACTTAATTTTAGAGTTGTTTCTGATCAGTTCTGCGGTATGAAGTCCTTCAAATTGCGGTCTGTTAATATCGATGAGTACCAATTGATAAGCTGCACCGTTTTCCAAATCGACCAGAAGATCATTGCCTGTATGGTAGCTTTTCACATTTAACGACATGGATTTTAGCATCTCTTCCACGACAAGGCAAGATGCTTTATGCTTATCGCAAATTGCAGTTTTTATGCCTTGCAGTTCAGGGGGAAGAACCAGCTGGTCTTTTTTCTGATTATTCGCTAAGCCAAACTGTGCACTAAAATAAAAGACACTTCCTTTGCCAATTTTGCTGTTTACCCTGATGTTACCTTGCATCGATTCAGCAAGCTTCTGTGAAATGGCCAAACCTAAACCTGTTCCACCATATTTTCGGGTGGTAGAATTATCGGCCTGCGAAAAGGAAACAAACAATTCATCCAGTTTGTGTTCTTCAATGCCAATGCCAGTATCTGAAATTTCAAAGCATAGCGTTAAGTAATCTTTTTTCAGCTCCTCAAGGTGAATTCGAATCACAATTTCGCCATGATTGGTAAATTTTATGGCATTATTCACCAGGTTAATCAGAATCTGTCCAAGTCGGAGAGGGTCTCCAATTAATGAAAGTGGAACATTTGGTGCAATACCAATAACAAATTCCAATCCTTTTTCATGTGCTTTGATGCCCAGAATATTTTCAAGATCGATGAAAATTTGCTCCAGATCAAATTCAACGTTTTCTAATTCCAGTTTTCCTGCTTCAATTTTGGAAAAATCAAGGATGTCATTGATGATGCCCAATAAAGCTTTGCCTGAAGAGTTGACCTTGCTGACATAGTCTTTTTGCTTGGGATTCAGATTAGTCTGCAGGGCCAGCTGACTGAGGCCAATGATGGCATTCATGGGGGTTCGGATTTCGTGGCTCATTCTGGCCAAAAATTCACTTTTGGCTTTGGTGGCATCCTCCGCAACATTTTTGGCATGTGCCAAATCTTTTATAGCCTTTTTTCGTTCAGTGACATCGAAGCGAACTGCAAGGTATTCTACTGTTTTTCCCGCGTCGTTTTTTATGGGAACAATTACGGTGTCGACCCAGAAATAAGACCCATCCATCGCTTTGTTCCTGATTTCACTTCTCCAACGTTTGTCTGCTGAAATGCTCTCCCACATTTCCTTCCAAAACTCGGGAGGATGATAGCCTGAATTTAAAATATTGTGATCTTTCCCGATAAGATCGCTTAGAGGGTATTGAGTAATTCGAAGAAATAAATCATTTACATAAATAATTTTTCCTTCCAGATTTACTCTGGATACAATGGCTGAAGCATTCAAGGCTTCGTTTTGAGACGAAAGTTGGGAAAACAGTTGATCGGATTCGATTTGTGTTATTTCCAAATCAATCGATTTCATCTTGATGGTTTGCTCAAGGTTTTCAGTGGCTATTATAAACTCCGTTTGCTTTTTATTGTCCTGATCGACCCGGTTTAGCCACCGGTAAATGCCCAAAGCAATAAAAACTAATCCAGATGAATATCCAAAGATGTTTTGAAAAAATAGCAGCAATGGTTTTGATTCCCAGATAAAAATTTGAAATGGTGGTAAAAAATTGCGTGCTAAATCTAATAGCGCGCCCAAGAAAATTAACGCAAGGCCTAAAAGGATAAAATTCCAATCAAGTTTCAACGATTTAAATTGTTTCTTTTTTGCATAGAGCACAAAAAAGAGAGTAGCTATAATTAAAACTTTTATAAAATCGAAATAATTGGTATCCATGAATATTTACCCCACACACTAAATGTAGAACAATATAAGATTTTTCTGAAAGCAGAGGGATATTCGCAGCTAATAATTGTGCAATAAAATAGGAAGGCTCGTAATGGAGCGCCTTAGCAGAATTAGTTGAAAATGGCGATGAAAGTAGGAATTAGCGCAGCAAAAACGATGAGCGCATTTCGCCTTTGCTGAGTAATAAACAGCATGGCGGCAACCAAATGTTCGCTAGCTGAATCTGAAATAGTACATTTGGTAATGAAGGATTTGGAGACACATTCTCCTATGGCTTTTTCTCTTTCGTATAGAGTCATTGTTCCCTTCCATATATTCGTGTTGGAGAAAATGAACTGACCTGCAGAAAATAGCGAAATGGTGCTTTTACTTTTAAAAGAATGAGGAAAAATTTCGGCCACCTTGATATTTCCCAAATAAAGTTCCATTTCAGTTCCCCAAAAACGTTTCTTTTTATAGGAATATTTTCTGTCCTTTAATGAAAGCAATTGTGGTTTCTTGAACTTTTCAGGCAGGTATTCTCCAATTAATTCGCCATTTTGATAAATCGAATAATTAGTGTGATACCATTTCTCTTTCTTGAGCAAATAAGTTTTCATCCCTCTAAAATTTAAAATCAGGATCTTTCATTAGTTTCTTTAAAAAATAGGAGTAGGTCACTTTTACCGGCACTTTCTGGTTGATTTTACCCAATATTTCACCAAGTTCTGCTTTGATCAGGGTGTTGGCAATCACAATTTCATAATTCTTTTCACCCTGAGTGGTATCCAGCTTGAGGTAATTCATGCATCCCATTGGATTTCCACGCATACGAAAGGAGTAGAACTCAAATTCAATGTTTTTAATTGCACCAATGGCGATGGTTTCTTTCAGCTCGTCTTCAACCAAATACCGAATTTCATTTTCATCAATTTCGATAGAGCCTAAACGTTTTGGTGATTTCATTGAAGAGCGGGAAATCATTGAAAACACAAATATCAGAAATGCCAGAGCTAAAATAGCCGGACGGATCACATTGTTGTAATTTTCATTGATAAGTTTACCCATGGTGGTATCGGGGCCAAATACATTCAATACCATCAATAAAATGAAGGCAAATACGGCAATAGCCAGCACATTATACACTTTATAGAAAACAGTTTTACGGATATTTTTTGAGGCAACAACTTCAGTTCTAAGCATAGTCTAAGAATTTCAAATTTGAGTATTTGTCTATTTTGTCTTGACAATATTACAATTTGTTCTCATTATAAAAAATATTAAAGCTTAACTTGCATCATAAATTAAGTTTATTAACTATTTAACCTTAAATAGTATAAAAAGATTGCAATTGTATGTTTGTTGATCCACCTGAAATACTTTTATAACCATGCCTAAATGAATAACTATGAAACGATTTACAATACTAATTCTCCTTATTTTTATTTTTTCTGCTTGTGCGAAAAATTGGAGTGAAACGCGCATAATTATTAAAAATGAAACAAATTCAGAACTCAATGTAAAATTATTTCCTAATAAAAAATACTTGAACCCAAGTGGCGATTTTTATAGGTTTTCAGCAGATGGAAGTGGATCAGGGCCAAATGAATTTGTTTTGGGTACAGATGATAAAAGTGGGTATCCTAAGCTTGAAATACTTTATTATACAAATGATTTAACTATTTCGGCCAGCGACTTGGCCCGTCAGATTTTTGACAGTATTCAGGTTGTGGTTAATTATGATCAGTCAACAATACTGGTTTTTACCCACGACAGTGCTAAAGGGTATACTCAGAATTTATTTGCTGATGATTCTGCCTGGGCTTATGAGCTGAATAGTTATGACGAACCTATTGGCCGGTCAATTAGTCACATCGAAGCAAATGAATATACTTTTTCATTTGTTGAAGAGAAATTCGATCAATGATTTGCTATGTGAAAACCACCAAAGAAGGGCACCCTTCGAGATAAATTATACTTCCTCAAGAAGACTTTACCGCAAAAAAAGGGAAGCTGTTGGCCTCCCTTTTTTTATATTTTTGCTTAATGTTATTCAAAAACATTGGCAATTTGAGTGGTTGAATATTTACCCTCATCTAATTTTTTACGAACTTCGGTAAATGCTTTGATGGTATAATCTACATCTTCAAGCGTATGCATTGAAGTTGGAATTAAACGCAACAGTAATTCTCCTTTAGGAATTACCGGATAAATCACAATGGAACAAAATACATTGTAATTTTCGCGTAAATCCATCACCACATTGGTTGCTTCCGGCACTCCACCTTTCATATAAACAGGTGTTACAGGCGAGTTGCTTAAGCCTAAATCAAAGCCTTGTGCTCTTAACCCTTTTTGAAGGTGGTTTACCACTTTCCACAAGTTTTCGCGCAGTTCCGATTTATTTTGCAGCAATTCCAAACGTTTCAATCCACCAATAACCATAGGCATTGGTAAGGATTTGGCAAAAGTTTGCGAACGCATGTTGTATTGGAGATAATCGATCACATCTTCGTCACCGGCAACAAATGCACCAATACCAGCCATCGCTTTAGCAAAAGTAGAGAAGTAGATGTCTATTTTATCCTGAACGCCAAAAAATTCACCTGTTCCGGCACCGGTTTTACCCATGGTTCCAAAACCATGTGCATCATCAACCAATAACCTGAAATTGTATTTTTCTTTTAGTGCTGCAATCTGGTCCAATTGGCCTAAATCACCGGCCATACCAAATACACCTTCGGTAATGACCAAAATTCCGCCACCTGTTTCATCTGTCAATCGGGTAGCAAAACCCAACATTTTTTCAAACTTTTCCAGGTTGTTGTGTTGGAATACATAGCTTTTACCGCCTTTTGCCTTGTGCAGGAAAATACCGTCCATGATGCAGGCATGCGATTCAGAATCGTATACAATAACATCTTTGCGGTTGGCAATTGAATCTACGATGGAAACCATGCCCTGATAACCAAAATTGAGCAGGAATGAGCGTTGTTTGCCAACAAATTTGGCCAATTTTTCTTCTAATTCTTCGTGCTTATTGGTTTGACCCGACATCATACGAGCACCCATAGGTGCTGCCATTCCATATTCGGCAGCTGCTTTTGCATCAGCTTCTCTTACTTCCGGATGGTTAGCTAATCCTATGTAGTTATTAAGACTCCAGTTTAATACTTCTTTTCCTCTAAACTTCATTCGGGGACCGATATCACCCTCTAGTTTTGGAAATGTAAAATAACCATGAGCTTGTTTTTGGTATTGTCCAAGGTCTCCCTTGTTTGACCTAAGTTTATCAAATATGTCCATTGTTTTGCGGTTGATTTAACGATGCAAATGTAAAATATTTAAAGGTGTTTGCAAATAGTGTTAAATTTCAATAATTAATTTTTATGTGTATCAGAATTCTTTAATTTTCCGGTTTCGTTATTAAATATAAAAGTATACTTTTGCAACACATTTTTAGCTATGAATACAAAGTGGTTTTTCTTATTGATTTTAAGCTCGTTCCTATTCTCCTGTGGAGAGTACAACAAAGTAGTTAAGAGTACCGACTACGAATATAAGTACAAAAAAGGAATTGAGTATTACGAGGCTGGGGATTTTAATCATGCTTCGGAATTATTTCAAAGTCTGGTTTATGCCTTCAGAGGCACTTCTCGTGGTGACGATTTATATCATTATTACGCAAATAGTGCATTTGGTCAAAAAGATTATATCATGGCTGGTCACTATTTTAAAAATATAGTTGATCAATACCCACGCAGTGAATTTTCCGAAAATGCGCAGTATATGGTGGGCTATTGTTATTATAAACAATCGCCCGATGCGAAACTTGATCAGGATGTTTCGAAAAAGGCCATGGATGCCTTACAACTGTTTATCAATGTCTATCCTTATAGCAATAAAGTTGAAGAGGCGAAGATTTTAATTGATGAGTTGAATGAGAAAATTGTATATAAATCGTTTCTCAGCGCCAAATTGTACAACGATATGGGCTATTATAAAGCAGCCGTAATTGCTTTGGGAAATAGTTTAACTGATTATCCTGAGACAAAATACCGCGAAGAAATTAAATATTTGCTCTTCAATTCGAAGTTTTTGTTAGCAATTAACAGTATTGACGTAAAAAAACGTGATCGATTGAACGAAGCTAGAGATGAATACTTTACCTTTGCAGATGAATTTCCCGACAGCAAATACAGAAGGGAAGTCAAAAGAGACTATAAACAAGTCAGCAACCTTTTGGGTTATGATGATGATGAGGCGAGTATTAATGATGATGAAATTGAAAAATAAAGAACAATAAATAGAAATATGGATTACAAAAAGACAAAAGCTGCAAACAATACCATTTCAAGAGACATTGAGTTGTTGGCGCGTGAAACAGGAAATATTTACGAAACGGTGATGATTCTTGCAAAACGCTCTAATCAAATATCTTCGGAATTGAAAGAGGAATTGAATCAAAAACTTTCTGAATTTGCATCGTTTACTGATAATCTGGAAGAAGTGTTTGAAAATCGTGAGCAGATCGAAATTTCAAAATTCTATGAAAGATTGCCTAAAGCAAGTTTGATTGCAACACAGGAATTTTTGGAAGAGGGCATTTATCATCGTAACCCGATGAAAATGAGCCGTGGTAACGATTTTTAATGCAACTTTATTTTCAGGTGAATCTGAAAGGAAAACATATTGTATTGGGTATAACCGGAAGTATAGCTGCCTATAAGGCAGCTACTCTTTTGAGGTGCCTTATCAAAGAAGGAGCTGAGGTCCAGGTGGTGATGACTCCATCGGCAAAAGAATTTATCACTCCTGTTACCCTTTCGGCCTTGTCGAATAAACCCGTGATCAGTGAATTTTTTGGGGCCAACGATGGTACATGGAACAGTCATGTTGATCTTGGTATCTGGGCCGATTTAATGTTGATTGCTCCTGCTACGGCATCAACAATGGGTAAAATGGCTCATGGAATTGCCGACAATATGTTGGTGACTACTTATATGTCGATGAAAGGTCCGGTTATGATTGCTCCTGCCATGGACCTCGATATGTTTTTACATCCGGCCAATGTCAAAAATTTAGAAATCCTAAAATCATTTGGAAATAGTATTCTGGAACCCGATTCCGGAGAACTCGCCAGTGGCTTAATTGGAAAGGGCCGAATGCAGGAACCCGAAAAAATTACCGAAGCAGTTGTGAAACTATTCGATCAAAAAAAAAACTGAACAATAAAACCTTTTTGGTTACTGCCGGACCAACACACGAGAAGATTGATCCCGTTCGTTTTATCGGAAATTACTCCTCAGGCAAAATGGGTTTTGCCATTGCAGAAGCCCTGGCCAATCAGGGTGCGAAGGTTATTTTAATAGCAGGCCCTGTCAATTTATACATTCACCATCCCAATATCGAACGCATTAACGTGACATCTGCTGTAGAGATGTATGAAACAGCAATGGAACGGTTTCCGGGAACCAACGGTGCTGTGATGTGCGCAGCTGTTGCAGACTATCGCCCTTTGGAAACATCGAATAAAAAAATAAAACGCGATAAAGGTTCCATGCATATTGAGTTGGTCCCAAATCCTGACATTGCTGCAAGTTTAGGCCAAATAAAAACTTCGGAACAATTGTTGGTAGGTTTTGCGCTTGAAACCAATGATGAACGAGAAAATGCCTGGTTAAAATTGAAGAAAAAAAACCTCGATTTCATTGTATTAAATTCGCTCAATGATAAAGGAGCCGGATTTCAAACCGATACCAATAAAATTTCTATTATCAATTCGGATAATAAAATCATCGATTTTGAGTTAAAATCAAAGAGTTTAGTGGCACTTGATATCGTCGAACAAATGAATCAACAGATGATGCTGTAATTTCAATCGCTATTTTTTTAATTTTACATTCAAATGATGCCCATGAAGAAATTAATCACCATACTATTTCTGCTCTTTATTGTTCAACTGAGTTTTTCACAAGAATTGCGTTGCAATATTAGTGTGAATGCCAGTAAAATATCAGGAGCGAATAAAGAAATTTTCCGTTCAATGCAAATGGATCTTTACGATTTTATGAACAATCGAAAGTGGACCAATCATGCCTTTGCGACTAATGAACGTATCGAATGCAGTATAAATATTCAACTGAATCGTCAAATTTCGGGCGATGAATATGACGGAATGATTACTGTTCAAAGCAAGCGAACCGCCTTGAATTCATCCTATAAAACAACCGTTCTGAATATTCGTGATGAATATTTCCGCTGTACATACCGCGAATTTCAAACCATCGAATTCATTGAAAATGGGAATAAAGATAATTTGACCAGCATATTGGCGTACTATGCCTATATTATTCTTGGCTTTGATTACGACACTTATGCCTTAAACGGAGGCACCGAGTACTTTGAAAAGGCACGGCAAATCGTAAATGATTCACAAAATTATGCCAATTCAGTAAAAGGCTGGAAAGCTTTTGAAACCGATTATAACCGCTATTGGCTGGTTGATAACATTTTAAATAATTCCTATACCGCATTTCGTGAGTGCATGTATTTGTACCACCGAAAAGGACTCGATGGCATGGCTGAAAGCGTCGAAAGTAGTCGGGCCGAAATTGCCGAATCGCTGCGTTTAATACAAAAAGTATTCAGGGCCCGGTCAAGGTTATACATCACCCAATTGTTTTTCGATTCAAAATCGAATGAAATAGTGAGCATATTTTCTCAATCTTTTCCTGACGAGCAAAATAGGGTAGTTCAAATATTAAGTGAATGTGATCCCTCAAATGCTTCGAAGTATGAACGAATTAAAGAAAGCGATCAGACAAACCAGAATTAACTTTTAAGTATGCTTCAAAACCTCTCCATCAAAAATTACGCAATAATAAAAAATCTGGATGTCGTTTTCAATGGTGATTTTTGTGTAATTACGGGTGAAACCGGCGCGGGAAAATCTATTATAATGGGTGCGCTTTCCCTTATCCTGGGGCAGCGAGCCGATACCAGTACCTTGAACGATGTCAATTCAAAATGCGTCGTAGAAGGTAAATTCGAAGGTTTAAATGCTGCCGATTTCCAGGGTTTTTTTGACAATCATGATTTGGATTATGATAATACCATCATACTGCGCCGTGAAATATCGCCATCGGGAAAATCAAGAGCATTTATTAACGACACTCCTGTTCATTTGACCATTATACGTGAGTTAGGCTTAAAATTGATCGATATTCATTCGCAACATTCCAATTTAGAATTGGGAAAACGACAGTTTCAATTGAATGTAATTGACTGGTATGCAGGGAATAGTGACAGATTAAAAAACTATTCGCAGTCCTATAAGCAATTGAGGAAATTGGAAAAACACTACGCCAAATTGCAGGAAGAAGCTGAAAACTCTAAAAAGGATGTCGATTATTTTGAATTTCAGTTTAACCAACTGTATGAAGCTCATTTGATTCCTAATGAGCAGGTCGATCTGGAAAAAGAGCAGGAAGTGCTGGTTCATGCCGAAGATATCAAATCTGGTTTGACACAGGTATACCAATTGTTGGATGGCGAAGAGTTTGCGGCTTTACAGAAACTAAAAGAGACGGTTGCTATACTCAATAGACTTTCGGTGTATTTACCCACGATAAAAAGTTTGGAAGAACGTTTGGACAGTCAATACCTGGAATTGAAGGATATTTCCAATGAGTGTGAACTGCTGGCCGATAAAACGGAATCGGACCCCACGCGCCTGGAGGAAATTACTGACCGTTTAAACTTGATTTACGGACTTTTTCAAAAGCACCGGCTGAGTACAGTTCAGGAATTGATTGAATTAAGAAATGAATTTGATGCTAAATTGCTGGCTGCTTCATCGTACGACGATGAATTGGAACAACTTCAGAAACAAATTGCACATGGGAAAGCATCGTTGCTAAAGCTGGCGCAAGATCTTCACCAATCGCGCGTCAAACAGATTCCTGCCGTTGAAAAGGAAATCGTTTTTATTTTGAATCAATTGGGAATGCCCAATGCTGTTTTTAAAATTGAAGTGAATACCTGCGATGAATTTCAAACAACAGGAACCGATGAAGTGATCTTCTTGTTT
Source organism: Prolixibacteraceae bacterium (assembly GCA_041821245.1). Classification (GTDB taxonomy): domain Bacteria; phylum Bacteroidota; class Bacteroidia; order Bacteroidales; family Prolixibacteraceae; genus Roseimarinus. The sequence continues at coordinate 45,220 of JBGUEP010000011.1, read as the reverse complement.
GCTGCCAACAAAGGGGGCAGGGTAGAAGAGATCACCAAAGTGGCTTCAGGAGGAGAAATGTCGCGTTTAATGTTGGCTATAAAAACGGTGGTTGCTAAATCGAAAGCCTTGCCAGCCATTATATTTGATGAAATCGACAATGGAATTTCAGGCGAAATAGCCAGTAAAATGGGTGAGATTTTACGAAATATGGCTTCTTATATGCAGGTGATTAACATTACTCATTTGCCACAAATTGCCTCAAAAGGCATGAGTCATTACCTCGTTTTTAAAAATGAAACAGAACACGAAGTGGTCACCGGGATGCGTTTACTCAATACCGATGATCGTATTGTTGAAATCGCAAAAATGTTAAGTGGTGCAGTTCCTACCGTCGCTGCAATTGAGAATGCCAAATCCTTGATGCAAGCTGGATTGTAAGCCTCCTGAAATACAATACTCGGATATTTTATAAAAATTAAACTATAATTTTCCATGTTTTTTTTTATAATTATTCAAGGTTTATTGGTGACATATTCTGGTTTAATTACTTAATTTTCAAATTGAGTTTAAAACAAATGTCACTCATTGATATTATATTATATGAACAAGGAAATAATTTTTGAAGCCCTTTCGAAGGTTGAGCACCCAGCAATTAGTTCGTCTCTGATCAAACTAGGAATAATTAGTGAATATAAAATTACCGAAGAGAAATTAGAGCTTATGTTTGCTTTTCCATTTCCCAACATACCAATTGCAGATAAGCTGGTCACTTCTGTTTTTGAAGTGGCAACTAATTTCGATCTCGATTTTATTTACGATATCCGCGTGATGAATGAAGAAGAAAAAGCGCTGTTTATGCAACTCGAAGCAGAGGGCTGGAAAGGATGAAACGATCAAATAAAAAGAAAGCGCAACCCGAAGGTCACGCTTTTTAACTATTTTATACTTTTTAATTACTTAGCTAACTCGCCGTAAACCAAAGCACTTGCACCAACAATTGCGGCATCACCTGCCTTAAGTGTTGATGGCAATACTTTAATTTTGTTCTTAAAGATGGGCAATAAATGCTCTTCCAAACTGGCAATGGTTGGTTTGAAAATGTAATCACCGGCAGCAACGGGTCCACCAAAAAGGAAGATGGCTTCCGGACTGTTATGGTGTACGGTATCGGCTAGAGCCTGGCCCAACCATTTTCCGGTTTGTTCAAACACCTCTAAGGCCACTTTATCGCCTTTCTCGGCAGCATCAAAAATCATTTTTGAATCAAGTTCATTAAACGATTTTCCTGCCAGTAAACTGTCGGAAGCATTATCGCGTACCATAATTTCAAAAGCGGTACGTTTCATACCCGGAGCAGAGCAGTAGGCTTCTAAATGGCCTTTTGCGCCACAACCACATAAACGTCCACCTGGAATTAAGGTAGTATGACCACATTCTCCGGCAAAACCGTCGTGACCGTATACTAATTTTCCGTCGACAACAATACCACTACCAACGCCGGTACCCAAAGTGTACATGGCAAAATTGGCAATTCCTTTGGCGCCACCGTAAATCATTTCACCAATGGCTGCGGCATTTGCATCGTTGGTTAAGGCAATGGCCTGCATTTCAGGGAATTTTTCTTTTAGAAGGCTTACAAAATGAACCACCCCTTTAAATGCAAGGTTTGGAGCATGCTCGATTGTCCCATTGTAGTAATTTCCGTTAGGTGCACCAATGCCAATTCCCAGAACTTCGGTATCAGCATTTAACAATTTAACAGAATTAATTAATTCTTTAACAGCTTTTGTAATGTCTGCGATATAAAGGTCGATATTGCCATGAGTTGGTGTTGAAATGTTATTTTTAACCAAAACATTTCCTTCTGCATCCACCACGCCAATTGCCGTGTTGGTTCCACCTATATCAATACCTATTGCAACTTTTTTCATATGAATGTAAAGTCTATTTTGAGTTAATAATTATGCTTTTCTGATGAAATTACCTTTAACAGCGTAATAGAAGATGTAGAGGTAACAAACAGCAGGTACAAGGAATGCCCAGGTATATCCGGCATTATCGGCAACACTTCCCATCAGCGGCGGAATAATTGCACCACCAAGAATCAGTGCGTTGATTAAGCCTGAAGCTCCACTCAACTCTGCGTTGTCGAGGTCTTTCACAGCTAAAGCAAAAATATTTGGGAACATAATTGAGTTGAATAAACCGATAGAAATTACGGTCCATAATGCAACTCCACCTGTTGTGAATGTTGTTGTAATATCCAGAATCGCAGCAACCAGTGCAAAAATTGCCAAAGTACGAGCAGCTTTTCCGCGACCAACCTGCATGATAATGAAGTTAACCAAAGCAACACCCATAAAGATACCACCAATGGTCCAATTCCAGTCGGTAACAAATGAACCTGAAACCAGAGCTAATACTAATACAGGTAAGGCATAGGTCACTTTTTTCGATTGTGGCATGTCTGAGAACATGAAGGATCCAAAGAAGCGGCCCACCATGGCACCTCCCCAATAAATTGCCGCGTAAGTTGAAGCCTGTTCCGGCAACATATTCAAGCTGTTTTTAAGGTAGTTGACCATTAAACCTGCGTTACCTACTTCAGCACCCACATACATGAAAATGGCAATAGCTCCCAAAACAACGTGAGGATATTTCCAAATGCTTTTCTTTTCACCAACTTTTTTGGTCGAAGCAATTACCGGTAATTTAATGGTAAAAAGTATAACTCCTACCGCAATTACAATTAGTGCCATAATGATAAAAGGAACCGGGATTCGATCGGCAACTTCAAGACCATAAGCCTTCTTTTGAGCTTCATCGGCCATTGCTGGAAGGTTCAAACCTTTAAAAATAGCAATAGAAATTAACCAGGGAGCAACCATTGTTGCAATGGAATTTAATGCCTGTGTGAGGTTTAAGCGACTTGAAGCCGTTTCTGATGGTCCAATTGCAGTGACATAAGGGTTGGCCGATACCTGCAAGAAAACAACACCGGTTGCCAAAATAAAGGTTCCAACCAAAAAGATAGGAAAGGATGGCATTTTTGCTGCCGGGATGTAAATTAAACTTCCTAAAGCCATTAATAGTAAACCAGCAATAACTGTTTTCTTATAACCAATCAAATCGATTAACTTCCCTGTAGGGATCGACATAATTGGATAAGCTATAAAGAAGGCTGACGATAATAATTGTGCGCCAAATTCCGATAAACCGAAAATTTCCTTAACTGGTGCACTCAACGTTATAATAAACGTAGTGGCAAATCCGAAAATAAAGAATATGGTACCAAATACCGACATCCCTATTCCATAATTCTTGTTCTTTTCTTCCATTTCTAATGAATTTTTAGATGTTATTAGGTTGCTATTTATAACTAGATTAATTGATAGAAAAACAAATTTAAAAATTTAATCCAAACTGCTGTTTTTTATCTTTCCAATTCGCTTCCTTTTATACATTCTTTTTAGGCTTGATAGAGGAGGTTTAATCAAATAGAGAATAGAATTTTTGTTAGGGTATTGAATGTTAGTTGTTTAATTCAGAGTATACTGTAATGCCATTCTTTAATTACTTTTTATTTTTTTTTTCAACATAGTTCACTGTTTTCGTTGCATTCTGTTTCTATAGTCTAAATTGCTTAAAATGAATAACTCAGTTGTCGGCATTGATTTTTTGGTATAAATAATGGTTAGAAATATAAACTTTTTAAACAAAAAAAGGTTAGTAAGGGAATTGAATACTTAAAAATGGAATAAATATGTTTTATACAATTCTTAAGCACACCCATTCTGGAACCCGTTGGCTGTTGTTACTATTTCTTTTGGTAGCCCTTGTTTCGGCTCTTGTTAAACTGTCTGGTAAAAAGGAATATACTAAATCCGACAAAATGAGTGCAATGTTAGCCATGTCGTTTACTCATCTTCAACTCTTAATTGGACTGATCCTATATTTTATCAGCGGAAAAGTTGTTTTTAGTGGCGAAAGTATGCAAAGCGATTTGTTACGTTTTTTCCTGGTGGAGCACATAGGGATGATGTTGGTGGCAATTGTCTTGATCACCATTGGCTATTCAAAAATTAAGAAAGCAAGTGATAGTTCCTCAAAGCAAAAACGCACTTTGATTTATTACGGGATTGCGCTCATAATTATGTTGGCCGCCATTCCTTGGCCATGGCAACAATTGGGTGCTGCCTGGTTTTAATCTGAATAGTATAAAAAGAGAAGAGGATGAGCCTTTGGATTATCCTCTTCTCTTTTTATTTGTGCCTTGTTAAGTTATATTGGAACTTTACGAAACCAGGTATTCAAGTGCTTCTTCCTTCGTCTTTACCGATTTCATATTTCTTCCGGTGAATTTTATAAAACTGTTGTACATGACCGAAATCAGACCATTTAATCCATATACAACTGATTTTTTCACGTGTGGGTTATTCATTTTAACGTTTTCTTGTAATGCATTCCGAACTTCATTATTAAAATACATATTCTGAACGGATACCATGGAAAGTACGGAATTAACTGGTTTACTGCGAATAAGTGTAGAGCCTTCATCTATTAATGCAATAATTTCATTGGATGTTTTTAAATTAGAATAATCTAAAAAGACAATTGTTTTACCTTTATAGGTAATAATTTCGGGTTTTCTCATATTCTTATTTTTTAAATTAAAGATCGAATTTGATCGCTGTTGGCCGAATTAACCAAACCACTCTCTTTTTCTATTCTGCAAATTATTGAGCGTATTTAGGGTAATGTTTACATCGTTGACGATCTGAAAATCGAACATACCCACACAAATAAAATCTGCGCCATTCTCAAAGGCCCATTTGAAGCCATCTTCGGGTTCTATGGCTCCGGCTGCCAATACTTTAAATCCCATAACAGGAACCTTGGCTCGTTTGACAAATTCCACCGTTCTTTCGGGGAACAAACAAAATATGTTGTTGTGAAATTTGTTGTGATCGAGGTAATTGGTGCCGTCTACTTCAAACGGAACACGGTTTTCCATGGGGTGGGCCGACCAATATTGATCGTGGTGCATGGTTTTCATGTAATAATCAGGGATGATGCCTTGTTCCTCACAGGCAATCAATGAGTCGACGGTGTGGGAGGCCAACCCGGCCGTATAACCTTGTTGGCGAATGTGACTCATCATTTTTTCAATCACTTCAATTTTATGGTCACGCACCAGCCAGTCGCACCAGTTTCCCTGAATTTGAATGATATCAACTCCATAATCGATGCCTTTATTAATGTACTTATAAATGTCGTTGTTATCCATGTCGGGGCCAACCTGGGTAATTATTTTAATTTTACTTCCGGTTACTTTTTTGTATTTCTGCAACAAAGGGTTCGATGGAAATCCAATGTTGATGGTATTGATCCCTGCTTGTTCTGCCAGCATTAGAGTTTCAAAAACTTTCTTTTCGGTATTGTACGCTTTAAAAAGGGAGGGTACATAAATCAGATCGCGAGAGTGTGCCCAGCCTCCGATGAGGTTTCCACCGGCGATCAAGCGGCTAATTTCATGTGGGCCAATTTTTCCCTTTGGCAATTCGCCTTTCAGCTCACTTAAATCGGCTGCACCAATCTTAATGGTTGCACCCGACATGCTGTCCACATCATATTTATTGTGTTGGCGGAAGGCCCCCCATCCCAACAATCCCAATGCAGGAATGGTGGCGAGGTTTCTAAGCATATCACGTCGTGAATCATCAGCATCCTTCGATTCGTTGGTTTTCTTATTAAAAATAAAAGTTGATAAAAAGGCGATTCCATAACCTTTATCTCTAAATAGTATCAAAACAACAAGAGCCATTGCTTCGATAAAATTTTTGTTTACGATGAACAAACTTCCGTCAGTATAGCCCGGAAAGGTTGCGCCAAAGGGTGGATAAGCGAAATAGTACAAGATCAGTAGCAGGATGCCCGCCAATGAAGCATAACGGATGGCAAGGCCCAAAAACAAGGCCAGCCCAATCAGTAACAATCCATATACATTTATAGGGTTAATCAAGGACATTAATCCATCTGATTGTCCCAGCCAATGGTAGAATCCAGCCAAGGGACCTACCGCATTAGACAAATATCCGGCAGCACTCCAGTTTTCAGAGAGCAACTTTGATAATCCTTCGTAGATGAAGTGCCAGCCAATGGCACAACGGAACAGAGTAATTGCCAGTTTTTTCATAATAACCTTCCTTGCTTCCTACAAATTTAAATTTTTAAGTGAATTGAAAAACGTTCATGTTGACTAACATTTAATGTTTAAGCCAAACAGGATCAGCTTTTAGGATTCACCAATTTTTTATTCACATTCATTTGTTGGTAATTCGAAACGACAAAGCGAATAAATACAGATGGGCTTCTCTATTTTCGCAGCCGGCAATTTGCTGAAAAGTGATGTGCGTGCTGAAGTTTTGGGGAGGCTAATTGTGGAACAAAATTCCATAGACTATCCCTTAAAAATGTTCACTGTTTTAGGTGTAAGGGGAAATTATGAGAATCTATTTATTGTTAGTTCTGGCCTTTGTTTCGTGCAGTAGAATGCCGGTGTCCGAAATTCTTTCCGTTGAAGAAGCGGGTGTTATATGGCCGGTGTCTGCAGGTGAAATTGTAGAACATACGTATTACAAATTGGCCTATTCCGAAAAAGATGAAGGAGCCTTGTGGGTTTTTTATCATTTAAAACCTGAATTTGTTGATGGATCGGCTAAACGAAAAGATAATTTCAGGGAAGATCCCTTGGTATCGACTGGTTCGGCTGCACTTGACGATTATGTGGGTTCTGGATACGATCGGGGGCACTTGTGTCCTGCTGCATCGATGTCGATCAATCAAACGGCAATGGATGAATCATTTTTTATGTCGAATATGTCGCCACAAAGTCCCTCTCTAAACCGCGGCCGTTGGAAAAGTTTAGAGACAAAGGAACGTGAATGGGTGAAGGTATTGGGGGAAGAATATGTGGTAGCAGGTGCAATATATACCAATCCCATTAAAACCATTGGCGCAAATGAAGTTACAGTACCCAAATATTACTATAAAATTATTTGGGATGGCCATGGAAAAGTAATCGGTTTTATCATGCCAAACGAAAAATGTAACAACGAATTGGAAAGTTATGTCGTCTCGGTTGATTCAATAGAACAACTAACAGGCATTGATTTCTTTAGTAGTATTCCTGACGAAATTGAAAATAAAATAGAAGCCACCCGAAATGTCAACGAGTGGTTCTATGATACTGCCATTCAGTCTTTGCGCTAATATTTAAAATTAGTTTATTTCTTTTACTGCTTTTATAAAAGCCTGAATATTTTCAGTGCTTACATTTGGCGGCATTCCTCCTCCACAGGATGCTAAAACATGACATGGGTCAGCCACTTGTTCAAGCATACTTTTTGTTTGTTTATACACCTCGTTGGGAGTGCAGGCAGCCAACACGTCGCGTGGAGGTAAACTGCCTAATATCACTGTTTTATTTTGAGTGACTTCTTGTAATTCGGAAATGCTCATGTCTAAGCCGGGATTGTACAGGTTAATTCCAATCTCGGGGTAATATTTTACCGACATGGTGCAATCGGCATCATTGTGGAAAAACTTCACCCGATCGTCTCCTTCGTATAGTTCCTTTAAATAGGGAAGTCCAAATTCAACAAATTCTTCTTCGCCAACAAATCCAACAATATCGTCAAGCATAAGTATGCCTTCGATACTTGGAAAAGCATCATGCTGTACCTGGTGCCATTTCTTCAGAAAGTCAGTGACCACACGGAGCAATTTATGCACCCGCTCTGGATCCATCATCATGGTTGTCATTAATTCAGTGGTTCCCATCAGAAAGGAAGCAACGTTCAACGGGCCTCGCGATACCGAAAATCTGATTTTATGACCGGCCGCTTCAATACGCGGTTGGGCTAATTTTAAGCGGTTGATCATAAAAGGCAATAAACCATCTGTCTCAGGATTCGGAACTTCTAATGCATCAATGTCTTCGTCTTTGTAAATGACTTTCTCGGCAAAGGGAAATTCATTCGGCCAGAACACACTTTTTGCACCAAAGGCAGAGGGCTCGGTACACATGCCATATTCACTCCAAAATCCAGGCAGAAACATCACATCCGGAAAAGTTTCAATCGCTTTCAGATTCGCTTCAAGCCAAAGTTGATCGTTCGAAAAATAATCCAAAATTGAAATGCCATGCCAATTGGGCAACCATGGACTATCTATGATAAAACCAATTTGCATTGGTCCCGTATATTCACCTTTGGTAAGTGCAATCAGCGTATTCCATTGTTGATCAGTCATCGTAATTGATATTGGTTGGTTTAATTAAATTTTCAATCACCTAAATTATAAATTTGACTTGACGATGGAAATATTTCGAGGAAAAGAATTGGTTAATGTGGTGGTTGAAAATTGGAATTGCTTCAATTTTTTTTTGAATTCAGAAGGTTTAGAATTTGAATTGTATATTTTTCTGTTTGTTTTAGCTAAATCGGTGCAAATTCAAGGCAATAAAGTCGGGCCGAATAGCGATAAATGCTAATTTTAAAGCATAAAATTAAAACGTTGACAAGATGAAAACCATAGCTGAGGAATTAAAAGAAGGTAAAATTTTAATATCGGATGGTGCCTGGGGAACCTTTCTCCAACAAATGGGATTGCAAGTAGGCGAATGTCCCGAATTGTGGAACATTGAACATCCCGACAGGGTGCTGTCAATCGCACAAAGCTACATCGATGCAGGTTCGGATATGATTGAAACCAACAGCTTCGGCGGTTCTTCGTTTAAGCTGGCCAATTACGGATTGCAGGATCGTGTTTTTGAAATTAATAAAGCAGCCGCTGAAATTTCGCGAAAGGCTGCCGGTCCAAATAAACATGTTTTGGGCTCAATTGGTCCTACAGGTAAAATGATTGTGATGGGAGATGTGACTTACGACGAATTTTATGAGGCCTTTAAAGAGCAGGCCATGGGACTTGAAGCCGGTGGAGCCGATGCTTTGGTAATAGAAACGATGACCGATTTAGAGGAGGCGACTGCTGCGGTAAAAGCCTGCAATGAAAATACCTCCTGTGAAATCATCTGTACCATGACTTTTGATAAATCACCTGATGGCGATTTTTTTACTATGATGGGAGTGACTCCAGCCGATATGGTGACCCAAATGGTCGAAGCAGGAGCTAATATAATCGGAGCCAATTGCGGAAATGGAATGGAAAATATGATTGGGATTGCTGCTGAAATACGCAAGGTTAATCCTGAAATTCCTTTGCTGATTCATGCCAATGCAGGTGCTCCCGTTTATAAAGATGGTGAAACACATTTTTTAGAAACGCCAAATCAAATGGCCAATCTTGTTGATCCTCTGTTGTTAGCAGGTGCGAATATCATAGGTGGCTGCTGTGGAACTACCCCTGAGCACATTCGCTTAATGGCACAAAAAATAAAGTCTTAGGTAGTTGACCAAACAATTTAAAAATAAGACTAATTAACATGAATCAAACATTATAAACTATGAGTCCGGAAGAAATATTAAACAAATTAAGCGAATGTGTCGAGTTTGGTAAAGTCAATAAAACTGCACCTTTTCCACCTGCCATGAAAGGGCTTGATGGTGCCGATGAATTGACGAAACAAGCTCTGGAAATGGGAGTAAAACCTACCGATATTTTGAATATTTCCTTGATTCCTGCGATGGATCGTGTGGGTGAGAAATTTACACTGAAGAAGATTTTTGTCCCTCAAATGTTGATTTCGGCCAAAGCAATGAATGCCGCAATGGAGCACCTGAAGCCCTTCTTTCAATCGGGTGAAGTTAAAAGAAAAGGAAAATTCATAATCGGAACTGTTGCCGGTGATTTGCATGATATTGGGAAAAACTTAGTGGCCATGATCGTGGAAGGTGCCGGATGGGAAGTTATTGATTTGGGTGTTGATGTAAATTCTGCAAAGTTTATTACAGCCTTAAAAGATAATCCGGGTGCATTGGTTGGATTATCGGCATTACTGACTACCACTATGCAAAATATGCAAAAAATTGTGACAGACATAAAAGCCGAATTTCCTGAAGCAATTATTTTAATTGGTGGAGCTCCGGTCAATGATGAATTTTGTAAAGAAATTGGAGCAACAGCCTATTCCCATGATCCGCAGGGGGCTGTTTCGTATTTGAATACTGCGGTAGCTTAAGTTGAAAAGTGATGACGCAAAATATACATCCCGAAATTATGGAAGTCACATTTTCAGCATCCTCGATGAATGTGAAAGTTGAGAATGTGTTAAGCAATTTGGGGATGAAACTTTCCGATGCCGATGATTATATATTAAGTTTAATTGATCAATTTACAATAGAGTGTAAACAGCTTGCTCAACCAAGAGCAAGCTTTCTTTTTCTTTCAGAACCGCATTTCGATACAATTGAAAAAAATCTCCACATAAAACATCAGATTTTTCACCTTGGTAAAACCATTACATCCATGTTGAAAAAAAGCGAACAGGTGGTTATTTTTGCTGCTACGGTAGGTGATGCGATTGAGCAGTATTCGAAGAAACAAATGAAGGAAGGTAATTCTCTTGAAGGATATCTGATTGACATTATGGGATCAGAATTGGCTGAGAATACGGCCGACCACTTACACAATTACCTGGAGGATCTGGTGGCAAAAAATGGTTTGGGCCTGAGCAATCGATATAGTCCGGGCTATTGCAACTGGCCGGTATCGGATCAAAAGAGTTTATTCGAGCTGTTGGGGCAAACTCCTTGTGGGATCAGTCTGAATGCTTCGTCCTTAATGTCGCCGGTTAAATCAGTGAGTGGCATTTTAGGCCTTGGTAAAGGCTTAAAACGAGTCGATTACAAATGTAGGTTGTGTACTGACGAAAAGTGTATTTTGCGCAGACAGTTTTAATTTGGAGCCTTAAGCTATTCGATTTAAATGGAAGACAATTAAAAGTACAAAACAACTTCAATGAAACAAAAATTAATTTCGATATGGATGTTGTCCCCGGAATTTATATGATTCAATTTCAGGATAATACCAAATCGTATTTCAAAAAGGTTGTTGTGAATTAATAAAAGTTTTTAAAAGACAAGAAAAAGCTGCACCTGAAAAGATGCAGCTTTTATTATTCTATTCTAGTGTGAAGCAAAATGGCAGCTTTTGCCAATGAAGGCTACTTTTACTAAAATGCTGTATTTCTACCTGAACGATGAATCATTTCAGCAAGTAATTGATTAAAATCTCCGGCTTCTAAAAGCTCTTCCAAACTTAATATCATTCGGTAGCGCCATTTATTCTTTTCATCACTTGGTACATTAATTCGTTCTTTATCGGTTTCGTCCCAACGCAGGTCGCCATCCATGGCTATCAGGTCCTGTATTGGGAAAATGGTCCACATAGCCGGTGAGTGTAGGTGTTGATTGATAATTTCCTGACAAATCCATGGTTCTGCATAAAAAGGTGCCACTCCGTTGTGTCCAAGTATGTTGTGGAAAAATCGTTGCGTTTTGTCTCTGTTTTCTTCCCACCAGCCTCTTATTGTCGACATGTCGTGTGTTGATGTTGTGCAAACACTCAGGTATGGGGCGTCGTCCGGATGTCCGAACTCAATTTCCGGGTTTTTAGGCATGCGTTGAATTTCCAGACTAAGCATGTTCAATTCTTTCATAACTTCTGGAACTGTTTCAGGTACCATTCCCAAATCTTCGCCACAAATCAACATGTTACTGGCTTTGATTAAGGCGGGAAGCTTTTTCATGGCTTCATGTTTCCAGAATTGTTCGTGTCGTTTATAAAAGAAATCGATGTAGAGCTGGTCGAGTTTATATTTTGTTTCATCGTCCAGTTCGCGGTAGGTGTAGGAATATTGCATGGCTATTCTGGGGTGATACGCTTTATAGGAAATTGTAGGATCCTTGATAAACAAAACCTCATCGAGCAAAGCAATTAAGCCATCGCGAATAATGACATTTTTTTCAGAAAGTTCTTGTCCTGAATTTTCATCGGGTGTAAAATGATTGAATATTTTTTTCTGTGTGTTGTAATCATTTTTGAATTCAAACACATTGTATTCAGTTTCCTTCAGGTATAATTTTCGAACTTCTTTGGTGTATTCTCCAAAAAATTCATGTAGAAAATGGCCTCTGATATAGGGTTTTAAAAAGCGGTCATCGTCGAAATAGATGCCTTGTTCCAAAATTTCATCTTCCAACAATGGAATTCCGGGTCTGAAATAACCCAGCAGGCCGTGCATTGCATCTTGCGGTATCTCCCAAATGCGAAAAAACCCTAAAATGTGATCGATTCGAAAAGCATCGAAATATTTGGCCATGGCGGTCAATCGTTTGGTCCACCAGGTAAAATGATCTTTTTCCATCACCTCCCAATTGTAGGTCGGAAAACCCCAGTTTTGACCAAGAACGGCAAAGTCATCGGGAGGAGCACCTGCCTGGCCATTGAGGTTAAATAATTCAGGTGCAGTCCAGGCTTCGATGCTATTGGGGCTAATCCCAATAGGTATGTCGCCTTTTAGGGCCACCCCTTTTTGATGGGCATAATTGACCACTTCGTTCAATTGAAGATCAAGGTGGAATTGGAGAAAATAGTGTATGGCAATGTGTTCGTGATTTTTAGCAGTTGGATTGACCAATTTTTGGATTTTGTCCAGGCTATAATTTGACCAGACTCCCCATTCGTTGAAATTGCTTGTTTTATATCGATCCCTTAAAAAACAAAATGCGGCATACGGTTCCAACCACTCTTTGTTCTCCTGGAAGAACATTTTATATGCTTTGGTCTGTTTGATTTCATCCCAGGTTTGATCAAAAATATATTTGTAATATTTTGATTTTAATTGAGTGACTTCTACATAATCGACAAAGGGCTTCGCATTGAGCATTTCCTTCGCTAAAAAGAATTCGTCCATTAACTTTTCATCTTCAAGAATTCCCATTTTGTTTATATTCAAATAAATGGGGTGAAGGGCAAAAACGGAAATTGCTTTATAGGGGTATGAATCAAGCCAGGAATGAGTGGCAATTGTTTCGTTAATTGGTAACAACTGGATCATTTTTACCCCTGTTTCAACTGACCAGTCCACTAGTTTTTTTAAATCATTAAATTCGCCTACGCCGAAACTCTCATCGCTTCGAAGCGAAAAAACAGGAACTGCTACGCCTGTGCCTTTCCATTTTTGACCGTTGTGTTGAAATTTTTCGTCGTTTTGAATGTGGATTAAATTTTCAACATTGGAATCTACAAAGAATATATGGCGTTCATTTCCATCCTCCCAAAGATCAATTTGGCCTGTTGCCTTATCCACAATTACATATTTGTAATTGACCGGAAATTTTATTGCTTGCATGGAAATTGATATTTGCCAAATTGGATGTTCCAAACCATCCATAACTAACGGTTTTTTCCAATCGCCTAATGCTTTTTGATTTCCCAATATACCCAGAACTTTTCCTTTGGGGATTCGGGCCATATTTAGTTTGAATTGGATGGTTGCAGGTGCTGTTTTTTTTACTTTTTTCTTGTTTTTTTTTGATGGAGGCATCAAAACTTCCGAAAAAACCTTTGTAAAAAGGGCACTATCTTCATCGATTTGCATGCGCCAGTAGTCGCGAATCTGAATCTGAGAGTAGTCCTGTCCATTAAAAATTCTGTTTTTTCCGCCTTCCCACAGAGGAGTATTGCGGTGTCTTTTAATTAAATATTTGTACTCAAAACTTGCATTTTCGCTAAAGGTTATTGCTGCTTCCCATTCGCCGTTTCCGTTGTAATGCATTGGAAATGAATCTAAAACATTCCAGTTCCCTATTGACTTTTCCGATCCGATAATCCATACGCTTTCACCCCAATGGGTATGATAATTAATTCTAAATGTAGCTTTCATATCCTTTCGATTTGTTTCCTGATTTCTCTAACTTTATTCAATGAAGTTCGTAGATAATTTACGAAAATAAAATGTCGCAAAGCAATAAGATTTTCTGAACAATTTAGAGTTATTCAAATAGGAATAAAAAAAAGGAGCACCTTATGGTACTCCTGTATATAAAGAATAGTGGTTAAGGTTTATTCAAGCAATTCGGAATCGTGCATTGATTTCATGAATTTCACCAATTCATCTTTTTCGTCCGAATCCATTATTGCCATTGCACTTCTTGGATGTTCGTTCATGGCGCCGGTAATTAAATAGGGGACATGATAGCCCCAGTCAATTTTTCGGTTCCAGGCCAAAACTTCGTCCTGAATGACTTTAATCAAAGGCAATAAGCGATATCTGGGGTTCTTTAAAAAAGCAATCAATATTTCAATCGGGCAATTACCCGCACCACGTCCCATTCCAAGCAAAGTAGCATCCAGCATAGTGGCTCCATGTATTATACTTGTAATGGTATTCGACATGGCCAACTGCATATTGTTGTGGGCATGAATTCCGATTTCTTTACCGGGTAGTGCCTCTTTGTATTTTTTTACTAAATGTTCAATCGATTCACAATACATGCTGCCAAAACTATCGACAACATAAACCATTTGAACGCGTGATTTAGCCAAGTCTTTCAGTGCTTCGTCCAGTTCCATTTCATTCACTTTTGAAACGGCCATCAGGTTAATTGAAACTTCATACCCTTTGTCTAAACAATGGTGGGCCAAATCTACTGCTTTATCAATCTGGTGAACATAGCAGGCAACACGCATCAACGAAATGGCACTATCCAACTTTTGCGGAATGTCATTAAAGTCAATGCGTCCGATGTCGCAAAGTGCTGCAAGTTTAATTTTGGGTTCGCCTTCACCTATAATGCGTCGAATATCTTTTTCATCGCAAAATTTCCATGGACCAACTTCTTTCCGATCGAAAGCACGTTCGCTGCTTTTGTAACCAATTTCCATATAATCGACGCCGGCTTCAACGCAAGCATCATAGACCCCGCGTACAAACTCATCACTAAATTGCCATTTATTCATTAAACCGCCATCTCTAACTGTACAGTCCAATACTTTGATATCACTTTTATACATGGTAAATGCTTTATCCTATATTTATTTCTTTTGATTTTTCAAAAATTTCCATCTCTTTGGAGATGTTGTGATCAATTAAGTGTCTGAACAATTGAGCATAGGCTTTTTTATCCAGACCAAAATCGGCTGCCCATTTTGATCGTTCTTTAATTACTTTTTCCTTACGCTCGGCATCAATAATGGCTTCTTCCGTTTTATCCTTGAATTTGACAATGGACTGAACATATTCATAACGTTTTGCAAAAAGCCTGATGAGTTCCTGATCAATTAGGTCAATTTGACGTCGAACTTCATCTTTCGATTTACACGCGCTCGCTTTTTTCAATTCCGTCATTTTGTGTTGATTTGATATTAAATGATATTGTTTGATGTTAAATTGATGTTAAAACGCTCAAAAATATAAAAATTTAGTAATCGCGTCAGCTGAACTTAAAATAAAAGTACAATCTAAAACGGGTTTAGATAAGAACAGGTCGAGCTGATGGGAAAATTTAGCCCGGATAAAAGATTAAGCAATTGTTCCCAAGTTTTAAAAATAAGCACCATATTTTACCCTGTGTGGTTAATCCGCCAATTTGGTATCTATTCCTTGTTCCTGATCCTGTTCGTATTCGATTTTGAAATATGGCTACGCTGTTTGATTCCTTCATTTTAATGGTCAATTTACCCATTCATTCCGAACTTTTTCGACTCAATTTTCAACTAAACCATGGATTTTACTACTTTTGTCAACTTAATTTTAGTTGGATTAAAAACTCGAAAATGAACATAGCATATTCCTGGCTTAAAGAGTACATTAAAACAGAACTAACCCCTCAGCAAATCGGCGACGTTTTAACTCAAATTGGCTTAGAAGTTGGTGGTATTGAGGAAGTAGAAACTATTAAAGGTGGTTTAAAAGGCTTGGTAATAGGGGAGGTCATCTCCTGCGCTGCTCATCCCGATTCCGACCATTTGAGTATAACAAGGGTAAATGTTGGTAAAATAACTTTGCCCATTGTTTGTGGTGCACCCAATGTTGCTGCCGGTCAAAAAGTAATTGTGGCCACAGTTGGTACTACATTGTATGATGGTGATCAGGAATTTAAAATCAAAAAATCAAAAATCAGGGGAGAAGTTTCCGAAGGAATGATTTGCGCCGAAGATGAAATTGGTCTTGGGAACAGTCATGACGGTATTATGGTTCTGGATTCAGAAGCTATTGTTGGTACCGAGGCCGCCAAATATTTTAAGGTAGAAAATGATTATCTGATTGAGGTGGATCTGACTCCTAACCGCATTGATGGTGCTTCACATATTGGAGTTGCTCGCGACTTAGTTGCTTTTTTGAAGCAAACGGAAGAAATTGAGTATTCACGTCCATCGGTTGATGCCTTTAAAATTAACAACCATAATTTAGAAATTCCTGTTGAAATTATTACAACTGAAGCGTGTCATCGTTATGCAGGTGTTACCATTTCAGATGTGACCATAAAAGATTCACCGGAATGGTTGCAAAATCGCCTGCGCAGCATTGGATTAAAACCCATTAATAACATTGTTGATGTAACCAATTTTGTACTATTTGAAACCGGACAGCCCTTACATGCTTTCGATACTGCCGAGATCAAAGGCAATAAAGTAGTGGTAAAAACCCTGCCCGCAGGCACAAAATTTACCACACTCGATGAGGTGGAACGTCAATTGCATGCCGATGATTTAATGATTTGCAATGCCGAAAGTGAAGCAATGTGTATTGGCGGTGTATTTGGCGGTGCAACATCAGGAGTAAAAGACTCTACTAAAAATATATTTCTTGAAAGTGCCTGGTTCGATCCTGTTTTTATCCGTAAAACGGCTCGTCGTCATGGTTTAAATACCGATGCCAGTTTTCGATTTGAACGAGGTACCGATCCCAATGGAGTGATTTATGCTTTAAAAAGGGCGGCTTTGTTAATTCAGGAAACTGCAGGGGGGACCATTTCCTCCGAGGTGGTTGATATTTATCCACAACCGGCTGAGCCATTTGAAGTGGAAGTGAAATTGGCGAATGTAAAACGATTGATTGGAATTGAAATTCCGGTCGAAAAAATAAAAAAGATTTTAACTTCACTGGAAGTGGAAATTGTTGCAGAAACAGCAGATAATCTGTTGCTTAAAGTGCCGCCATACCGGGTGGATGTTAAACGGGAAGCCGATGTGATCGAAGATATTTTACGCATTTACGGGTATAATAATATTGCCCCTGAAGCACATGTCAATTCAACCATTCAATATTCCCCTATTCCCAATCCTGAAAAGGTCAAAAATCAGGTTTCTGATTATCTGGCATCAAATGGCTTTAACGAGATTTGGTCAAACTCATTGACCAAACCGACTTATTACGAAGGGCTGGAAACATTAAAAGCGGAAAATACGGTAACTATCTTTAATCCTTTGAGTCAGGATTTAGGTGCCATGCGTCAATCCTTATTGTTTGGCGGTTTGGAAGTGATTTCAAGAAATTCAAATTACCAAAATTCCGATTTGCGCTTATTCGAATTTGGAAATACCTATTTTTATAAGGGGGGAGAAAATTTAAAAAGCCCGGCCGATAAATATGGCGAAGAATTTCATTTAGGGGTATTTCTAACAGGAAATAAGATGGCTGAGAATTGGACATCAGTGGCCACTAAAACATCGTTCTTTACACTGAAATCGTGTGTCGATAATATTTTAAAACGTTTAGGTTTCAATTTAGATAAGCTTAAAATAGAATCTGCGAAGAACGATTTGCTCGAAGAAGGTTTGGAATACATGCGTGGCGATGGAAAATCTTTTGTTCAATTTGGCTATGTAAACCGCAAATTAGCACAAAATGCCGAAATTGATGCGCAGGTGTATTATGCAGATTTCAATTGGAACAATATTATGCTTCAATTGTCAAATCATAAAACATCCTATTCAGAGTTGCCAAAATTCCCGGCCGTTCGTCGTGATTTGGCATTGTTGGTCGATGAGCAGGTGAGCTTTTCTCAGTTAAAGGCTGTTGCCACAAAAACCGAGCGAAAGTTATTGCGAAATGTTGATATTTTTGATGTGTATAAGGGCGATAAATTACCGGAGGGTAAAAAATCATATGCCATGAGTTTCATTTTACGTGACGATGAAAAAACATTGAATGATAAAGCCATTGATGCCACAATGAATCGTTTAATTGCCATGTTTGAGCGTGAATTGGGAGCGAAGTTACGTTAGCCGAAGATAAACCAGAATAAAAAAATTGAGGCTTTCTATTGTAGAAAGCCTCTTTTATTTAACGATTCTTTGAATCTAATGAAACGAAGATCCGGATAACTGAAGGTCGATGTGAAGGTCAAAAAAGTGTTATCCGTTTCAATCTTATTATTTCAATTTTTTAATGATTTCTTTAGCATCTTTTTTATAGTATCCGTTATTGGTAATTATTTTATTAAATGTTGAATAGGCTTTTTTGCTTTCATCGGTTCTCAAATAACAAAGTGCCATATACCATTCTGCTTGCTCAATAAAAAGGTTGTCTTTTTCATCAATCACTTTTTGGTAGGAATGAATCGCAAAATTGAATTCATTCAATTGTTGGTGACTTAGACCTGTATAGAAATTGCACATTGGATGTTCCGGGTTTTCTTGCAGTACAATTGAGAATTGAGCCAGAGCACTACGGAATTTTTGATTATTGTACAGGTCGACACCTCGTATTTCCGGTGTCACTGAACTTGGTGATCGATACAGTCCCGCGGCTTCATAAGGATGATAGGCTTTGTTGTATATTTCTTGAGCGCTTTGTTTTTGTTGAGAAAGCGACATGGCACCGACTGAGATAACCGCTGCAATTGAAGCGGCTGCACCAATCATTCTGCCAGGGGTCTTTTTGAAGGTGTTCGGAATAAATTGACGTATTTTTGCGCCACCCGAATCTTCATGTATAATTTCTTGCATTGATTGCCGTAAATTCATTACATCTTGCTCAACTACAGCGCTATTTACTTCTTCATTCAATGCCAATTCACTTTGAAGTCGGATGTTTTCTTCCAATTCTGTTTCAAAATTAACTTGTTCTGCATCGCTCAAATAATCGAGCAAATATTCATCTATTCGTTTTAATTCGTTGTAACTAATTCGTTGTTCTTCTTCCATTAAGTTTGCTATTGATGATCGCAAAGCAAATACATCATTTTCATATAAGGCCTCATTTATTTCTTTGTGAAGCTTGACTTGTGCGGCAATTTGAGGATCTTCAGTGATCATATGATTGATTTCTTCCATTTCATCAATGGACAGATCTTGATCGATAAATTCATCCAATTCGTAGTCGTTAATATCGATTTCTTTATTAAAGGCTATTTGTTTCAGATTGTTTCTCAGTTCAATAACATCCTTTTCCATCAATGAATTGGATATTTCGCTCCAAAGTTCATTATCGGTAATTGCTCGTTCTTTTTGAATGTTAATTTGTTCAAGCTCAGATTTAATTTGGTGAATGCGTTCGGTCTTCGTTTTTTTGTGATTCTCCAGATGAATAAACTGCAATGAATTTTCAACAGTAGAAATATCTGCGTTCACCGTTTTAGAAATCTTGCCATGATCGAGATTTTTAGAAAGATCAAAAAGCTCAGTGGGCGGTTGTTCTCTTTTTTCAACATGCTGAAAGATTTGCTGCATATTGGACCTGAGATCCATAATGTCTTTTTCGGTAATGGCTGCTGCCAATTCGGAGTTGAATTGCACTTCAAAGTTAAGGTCTGGTGATTCATTCATCTGTTTTTGAAAATTAAGCAGTTTGCTTCCTTTCAATCTACCAAGTATGTACTTTTCGATCAGTGTGTTTAAATTATTAGCCATTTTCTATTATGTTTTTATATTCAGTGTCTTGTTTAATGCTACGAACCAAGTATTCTTTGCATTGATGTTTTCTCTTTTTAGCGTAACTTTCACTAACCAGTCCCATTATTTCAGCAATTTGTTTTATTGGAACCTTATCGAAAAAGAGCTGTAAAATTTTCTGACAATCTTTGCCAAGTTTCTGATAGTGATCCTGAAATAATTTGTATCGTTCGTTCTTTCTAACAACGTCTTCAAGATCTTCATCGAAAATACTTTCAGAAAAATAACTTATATCCTTAACTTGAACTATGGTGTTTTTTCTTTTCTCTAGTTGTTTTAACCATAAATACTTACAGACGGAATACAAATAGGTTTCGAAAGTGCAATTTTCAAGTTGCAGCGAATTGTTTTTAAGCTTTCGATAAATGATAATTACTGCTTCCTGAAAAATGTCATTGGCATCAGCCTCATCTCCACTATTATGATTCACAAACGTATTGATCTTATGATAATACGATTTATAAATATACCTGAGAACAATATTGTTGTTTCGTTGTATACCTCTCAGTAATTCTTCGTTGCTATAATGTGCCATATTTTACTCTTTATTCCTTTTATTGCATAAAGGTTACCATTAAAACTGATAAATTTCAAAAAAAAATTTCATCGGATGTGATAAGTCGCAGTAATACAGGATGATGACGGGAGGGTGAAAAAAAAAAGAAAGGATAGATTTATAGATATCTACCCTTTTCTCTAACTAACTAACTAATCTAACTAAACCTAAAACTTATGAAAAATAAACCTGCTTCAAAGATATGTTGTTTAGCAGTAATTCGAAAATTAAATGTGTTAATACTTGTTAATATTGATTTTTTTTGCATTGAGTTAACATTAGAGCTTTATTGAGCAATGAAGTGATATATGATATATCCTTCCTGAATCTGATTGCCCGAAAAGGAATTGAATTTAGTTCGCAGCGCGGCTGTTTTGGCATAGGATAGCATTTGTTCTTTCATGTTTTGTGTTACAATAGGATTGGCTTCAATTACATTGCCTTTAATGTCTACCCTGATATTTACTTTAACCGTTCCTCCATATTGAGTTAGGTACACAGGGATTGGTAATTCAATGTGGTAGCGGTCCTTGAGGAAATATTCGACATTGCTTTCGCCACTATACAGTTTTTTTAGGATGGAATCCGGATTCATGCCTTCACTTTTATTTACTGGCATTTTCAGATCCTTTATGGTCGGGATGTCTTTAGACAATTGTTTACTAACATCTTTCACCAAATTTTGTGCCCGTTCTAATTCCTGCTGAAAATCGTCATTTAGAATTGTTTTAGCGTTATCGGCCGCCCTGTTCGATGCAATGTTTGTTTTTATTTCACCAATTGTATTGTTAGGTACTGTCTTAACGGGAGCAGGAGGAGTTTCATCCAATCTATTTTCCGGAAAATCAATAATTATTTCATTTTCATTGAATTCCATTTTGTTTCTAAATTGACTTATATTTAAAATAATAAATACCAAAATATGGAAGAGTAAGGTGAAAATTATTCCTTCTCTGTATTTCAAATAGTTTGTTTTTATCCAGTCCATAACACTTACAAAGATATAAAAGCCAGATATTATTGGATTAGAATCATCAAAAAACAAGTGATAAGATTCCGATAAAGTTCATTGCTTAAAAATTGCTGACCACCTTATAAATGAAAAATAAGTTTACTTAATTGAAAACGAAATAGATAATCAATTCCCTTTTGTTCAATCAAAGAAAATATTGGGCTTGGAATAAAAAAAATGTTTGATTTATGTACATGAAGTTCAAAATGTTTTAATTTAGTGAAATTAAGGAAAAGGTAAGTTTAATTTGATTTCAAGTTTATCTTTGTCTGACTGGGAAAATTATTATACAGCAACTAATTCATTAAAAATTGGTATATTTCTGACATTGGTTTGGAACTACCTTAATGTTGTTGTTTAAATTGGTTTATGAGCATAGCGTTATATAAGATGGAGAGGGTAATTTATACATTATTGATCTTTTTCGGTATTTATTCTTGTAGCCCGAAGGGAATTCAAGATGTGAATTCAGGGAACGATACAAGTTTGAACGAAAAATTGGAGTTCAGTGTGAATCAATGGCAGATCGTCGGCGATGTTCAGCCATTCAATACTGAAATTAAAATCGACACCTTACAGGAAGATGTTTATCTGATTAATGTGAATTTGTACACCGATTTTCCTTCCTATTTGCCAAAATTTGAATTTCACATTAAATATCCGCAAAAGTTAATTCATTCCTTGTGGAGTTCTCGAACCTGGACCAGTAGTTCCTACATCAACATTCCAAACTATTCTCGTTTGCAATCGGATTACAATATTGTTTCCGGATTAACCAGTAACAGCATGAACCGGATAACCATTGCTGCGTATGATAATTTTAAGAGTCGCTATAGTCAAATTGATATCAAACAAATTCCGGATTCTCTCATTTTTTCGATCAATTTTTTTAACGATGCAGCACCCGATGCTGAAGTTCTGGAATATAAAGCACAAATTTTAGTCGATCTTTCTGACGAACAATTTTCAAAAAGTATACGCAACACATCGCAGTGGCGATTAGATAAAGATAACAATACTTCCATTACTAAAGTCGATTTATCGCTGCAGCCCATCTATTCGTTGTGGTACCCAATGGATCGTAACATTCCTCTGGAAAATGTGACCCATTATTTCGATTCCATTGCTGCCATGGGGTTTAAGTCAGTTCTTTTTGATGATGGTTGGCAAAATGTTGTTCGCTTCGAAGTAGATAAGAATGGCGACTGGGAGCCATCGAATATTACCATTGTGAAGGAATTTATGGAAAAGGTGAAAGAAGCCAACATGAAAGTGGCCCTTTGGTATTCTTTTCCGGTGGTTGGTGCTAATAATTACGTTTTTCAACGCTTCGATGGACATTATCTTCAATATCGTACCTCAAGTCAACCGATTCTGGATATCCGATACCCTGAAGTACGTGAATACTTAACGTCAATGTACAAAAGTATTGTTACAGAGTGGGGCGTTGATGGGATCTGGTTCAATTTCTTAAATGGATATTATCCCGATGAACACATTATTGTTACCGAAGACAGGGGACGAGATTTTGTTTCGGTGAGAAAATCATTGGATTCATTGCGTTCATTAATGGAGTATGAACTCATTGGCGAAAACCCTGAAATGTCAATTAACCAAAGTTATACACCGGTTGGTCCTTTGCATACGTCAAATACGAAAACGATCAATGGATTTCTGGGAACATCAGCTCTTGGTCAGGTTCGTGAAAAACTGGTTAATAACAGATTATTATACGGTGAATATTCACCTTTTATGGAGATAATGGGGATTCATCCCAAAGACCCTGCTGTTGATGTTGCCAAAAAATTCCAAACCATTTTGTTCGGGATACCATATGTTTCCTATTTTTCATACACCTTACCCGATGATATAAGGGAAACCATTGCTTATTGGATTAAGTATTGGAAATTAAATTCTACCTATTTGGTTGAAAGTGAATTTGAAGCGTACAATCCTGTTTTGCGATACCCTGTATTGTGGGGGGGCGACCAAACCAAACAAATTGTTATTTTTTATGAAAGGGTTGAACCCTTTGATTTGAAATATTTTTCTTTTGAAGAGGCCGATATCATTAATTCTTCCGGGTATGATTATGTTTCGTTGAAAGGAACACCTACGGGTAAAATTGATTACATCATTTACAGTTATAAAGGCGTTTATCTCAATAGGGGAACCCTGAAATTCAAACAAAATATTGCAACTATTGAAATTCCTCAGGGAGGTTTTGCTCGTTTACTTGTGAAATAGCCATACCATTAAAATTACACGATGTGCTTGAATAGGAGCAAATTATCACTGTTTTTTTTGTTGATCCTTATTTCTCTTGCTTTTGAAAATTCTGCCCAATCGAAACGGAATATTAAACAATCGGACGAACTTGTTCAACGGGCAATGGAATACTATCAAAGACGTTCCTATGCGCTCACTGAAAAAACAATTTTTTCTGCACTGAAATACGATTCAACAAACCTCTCATCCTATTTATTATTGTCCGATGCTTCTGCAGAGCTTGATAAGGTTGACCAAAGAATATGGGCTCTGGAAAAGGTAATCAAACTGGATAGTATTCATTACACAAAAGTCTATAAGTATTTGGCTGATATTTATTTCCAGCGTGGCGAATTCTCAAAATCGACTGAACTCTGGAAGAAGTTTGGAGCAATTGAAAAGAACGTTGATCTTGATTTTGTTGATGAAAAGATTAAACGTTGCACTTTTGCACAAGAACTCATCAATAGTCCTTTAGATGTTGAGATTAATCAATTTAGTGCTGAATTAAATACAGCATATAATGAATATTGGCCTTTAATTGCCACAAACGATTCTACCATATATTTTACCAGACTGTTAATGGGGCAAAAACATTTTGCTTATGAACGAATCTTTTTTTCCGAGAAAATTGATGATACCTGGTCGTTAGCGCAACAATTGAACATTGATTCCGACGAAATGGTTAATGTGGGTACCATGAGTATGACCGCTGATGCCCGATTAATCTTCTTTACTGCTTGTGGTCGACCCGACGGTAAAGGGAGTTGCGATATTTATTATTTGGAACAACAAGGAGAGAGCTGGACAAGGCCCCGGAATGCAGGTTCGGTAATTAATACCAGCTATTGGGAAGCACAGGCTGCAGTATCGGCCTCAGGTGATCATCTGTTCTTTTCGAGTAATCGTCCGGGAGGCGAGGGGCTTAAGGACATGTGGATGAGTACGATGACGCGAAATGAAAAAGGTGAATTGAAATTTGCTGTTCCTGTTAATTTGGGAAATGTGATCAATACATCGGGTAATGACTTTTCTCCCTTTGTTCATGCCGATGATCAATCCTTATATTTCGCGTCCGATGGACATTTAGGTTTGGGGAAAAGTGATATGTTTTTAGCTCGTAATGTCGATTCAGTTTGGCTTCGACCCGAAAATTTGGGCTATCCCATAAATAGTATTGCAAACGACGATGGTCTTGTAGTTTCACCAACAGCACATCTGGCTCTTTTTTCTTCCGACAGAGTTTCATCGATTCAGGGATCTAAAGATTTGTATCAATTTAAACTTCCGGTACAATTTCAGCCTCAAAAAGTTGGCTATGTGAAAGGATTTGTTTTCGATGCTGTTTCGAAGGAAAAATTAAATGTGACCATAAAGTTAATTGATCTTAAGGATAATAAATCGCAGGAACTGTTCTCGTCGGTGCGCGAGGGTTATATTACCACACTTAAAGCGGGGCATACCTATGCTTTTTTAATTACACACGCCGCTTACATGTTTTATTCAGAACATTTTAACCTTACCGATCCTCAGCAGTTTTCTTCGGCAACGGTGAAGAACATCTATTTAAACCCGGTACAACTAAATTCCAAAATAGTATTAAATAATGTGTTTTTTGATTTTGATTCTTTTCGACTGAAGTCAACATCGCTACCTGAACTGGACGAAATGATTCGATTTCTGAAGTTAAATTCTTCTCTCAGAATAGAAATTTCAGGACACACTGATAATGTTGGTACCAGAGCCTATAACGAAAAGCTCTCGGCCGACCGGGCCCTGGAAATTGCAAAATATCTGAGCACACAAATTTCAAAGGATCGAATTACCGTTAAGGGATATGGTGCTGAAAAACCGATTGCAACGAATGACACAGAAGCGGGTAGAAGCCAAAACCGGCGGACGGAGTTGCTAATTATCGGCAATTAAATTACGAATAACCACTGAGGCCATGAAGCATCCAAAGGCTGGTGGCATATATGATATGGTTCCAACTGTTGATTTTTTGTTGACTCCTTCTTCCTCCCTGACGGCTTCTTCCGGAACCTCTTCGGGTGAAAATACAACCTGAAAGCCACTTCGAACTCCTAAACGGCCCAGGCGCTTACGCAAAATTCTCGCCAATTTGCAATTGTACGATTTCGAGATGTCGGTAACTTGTATCAGCTGGGGATCCAATTTGCCTCCGGCTCCCATTGAGCTCACTAATTTTAAACCCCGGCTAAGGGCGTGGACAATTAAATATATTTTGGGAGCAAGCGTATCAATGCAATCGACAACGTAATCAAAATCGGTATTCAATATCTCCAACATTCGCTCATCACGCAGGTATTCGTTAATGACCACCAATTCGATTTCGGGATTAATATCCCTGAATCGTTCTGCTAAAACTTCTGCTTTTTCTCTTCCTAAATTGCTGTGCATGCCGGGCAATTGCCGATTAAGGTTGGTGATTTCCACAACATCACCATCAACGATGGTCATTTTTCCAATTCCCGACCGGCATAATGATTCTGCAGCATAAGCACCTACGCCGCCCAGACCAACCACCAATATATTCTTCTCCTTTAAATTTGAAAGCCGCTCAACTCCCAGTAACAACTCGGTTTTATTTAACCAGTTCATCTCCAAATATCGTTTTAAAGTTGTTCAAAACCTGTTTCGAAAGTTCTTCAACGGAACACTTCAAAACCGTAGCGGCGCTAAGATAAATTTTTTCGATGGAAAGTGAAGATTCATCCGTTTCAAAAAAAATCCGACTGAGCGGTATTTCGCTTACGATTGATTTCACTTTGAGCTCACTTATGATTGATTTTCCAAATGAAAAATAGCTGTTGAACTTTAACAATTCCCTGGACTGCTCTATGTTGCCACGATAATCGTGGAAGATTACAGGCAATTGAAAATTCATTCTTTTTAAGCTGTATAATACATCGGAATAGCCTCGGACACAGTGTACAATTAATGGTTTGTTCAAATTTTTTGCTACAACTAAATGCAAATCAAAAACATTTTGTTGCCAATCAATTCGAGTCTTTATGGCTCGGTCTATTCCACATTCGCCAATGGCAAGTACTTGTGGCAAAAGGCCCAGTTGATTTAAGTTTTGTTCGATGGTTGATGCTGAAAAATGTTCAATGTACCATGGATGCCAGCCAATGCAACAATTAACATTCTCGGGCAATGATTGCTGTGGAAGGATAATGTTGGTTATGCTGAATTGCTGTGAGTTAAATGCTTGCGCATGATGTGTATGTATGTCAATAAACATCCATTAAAATTAAAAATGATTAGAAGGAGCTAATTTTTATCAATTTCAACTCAATTAATATTTCATAATCGATAAATTTAGCTTCAACTGATTACTGATTCGTTTAATTTTGCATTAAGTTCTTTCAAATTCAAATTTAAGGGAATAAAATGAATAATGAGCTTAATTTGTCCGGCTAATCCTGAGCTTTATTAGTTGATTTCTCCGAATTAATGAGGTACTTTACAAAAAAAAATAGTTTATGGATGAGGATGATTTTTCGTTTTTATTTGAAATCGCAAAAGGGCAGTTAAGGCGGCATTTGGTCGTAGCCAATGGTGTGGACATGCATTCATTAGAAGCGGTTGTTATGGCTGTTAAAATGGGTATTGTAACGGTTACTATAACAGGAGACGAGAAACTAATTGTAGCGAGTTGTCAAAAACTAAATTTTGAATCGGATGCCTACCAAATTATTCATTGTAAAACGGAGGTTGAAGCAGCCGAAAAAGCGGTGGAAATGGTTCGTTCGGGAAAGGCTAATTTAATTATGAAAGGGTTAATTTCAACCGATTTGTTTATGAAAGCCATTCTAAACAAGGAAAAAGGGATATTGCCACCCGGGACCTTGCTGACACATGTTACGCTTCTTAAAAACCCAATGTATCATAAGCCATTGCTAATAAGCGATGTGGCTATTATTCCTTTGCCTGATTTATATCAAAAGAAACAAATAACCACTTATCTAATTGAGGCCGCACATCGATTGGGTATTCAGCAACCACGGGTTGCATTTATTGCTGCAACCGAAAAGGTGACCAGTAAAATGCCGGCTACTATTGATGCCCAGGCGCTAAAGGAAATGTGGGAAAATGGTGAATTTGCCCCTTCGTTCTGCGACGGTCCAATGGCATTGGATGTGGCTCTTGATAAAGGTTCTGCTGAGATTAAAAATATTCACTCCGAAGTAGCCGGTAATGCCGATTGTTTGCTTTTTCCAAACATTGAAGCCGGTAATGTGTTCTATAAAACAAATACGAAGTTGAGTAAAGTTACCATTGCGGCAATAGTTATGGGAACTACCGTACCAACAGTATTATCTTCACGTGGCGATACCACAAAAACTAAATTAAATTCAATAGCTTTAGCGGCGATGCTTGGATAACATGAAATCTAGTCAACCCAAAATATTAGTCATTAATCCCGGATCAACGTCTACTAAAATTGCCGTTTATCAAGGCGAAAAATGTTTATTTACTGAAACGGTGCGTCATTTTTTAGAGGAATTGGTGATGTATCCAACCATCATTTCTCAATATGAATACCGAAAGGAAATAATTTTAGGTACTTTGGAGCTTGAGGGGTTTAAGTTGGATGAACTCCAAATTATTATGGGGCGGGGCGGTCTTACCTATCCGCTGGCATCGGGTATTTATGAAGTCGACGACCGAATGTTAACGCATGTCAGGAAAGGTGTTTTGGGGCAACATGCATCCAATTTAGGGCCAATATTGGCGCATTCCATTGCCAAACAAATTCCAGGAGCAAAAGCCTATATTGCCGATCCTGTAGTGACTGACGAGATCCTTCCAATTGCACGCATATCGGGCCATCCCAGATTTGAACGTCGATCGATATTTCATGCTTTAAATCAAAAAGCAGTCTCGCGTATGTATGCAAAATCAATTTCGAAAAAATATGAAGAGCTCGACCTGATTGTTGTACACATGGGAGGAGGCGTTTCGGTTGGAGTGCATCATAAGGGGTGTGTAATCGATGTTAATAATGCATTGGATGGGGAAGGCGCATTCAGTCCTGAACGTAGCGGTACATTGCCGGCAGGCCAACTTATCGAAGCCTGTTTTTGTGGTAATTTCACCGAAGAAGAAATTCGACAAATGGTGGTTGGCGAAGGTGGAATGGTGGCCTATTTAAAGACCAATAGCATGATCGATATTGAAAAAATGGTGGCCGATGGGAACGAAGAAGCGCTAAAATACCTTGATGCATTTGTTTATCAGGTGGCTAAGTCCATTGGCGAAATGGCTACTGTTCTGAAAGGTAAAATTGATGCCATAGTTTTTACCGGAGGAATTGCCTACAGCAAATACATTGTGGAACAATTAACGAATCGTGTTGGATTTCTTTCAAAAATTGTTGTTATTGCCGGAGAAGACGAAATGGAAGCTTTAGCCTTAAATGCCCGAATGATGTTAAATGGTGAACTGATTCCTCGCAAATATCCTCATTAATTTTGTGAAACATTTTCCTTTTTGTTTTTTTGAATGCGAGAAATAAAATTTACTTGCCAAATTGTAAGCTGCTTATATGAATACATATTTTTTAATAATTGCCCTAAGCATAATTATCGTATTTTCTTTTTTATTTAATCTTTTAGCTAAACGCACCAATTTCCCAAGTGTTTTATTGCTGATTGCTTTAGGTATAGGGGTTAAAGTTGTCATGTCCTACCTGGAAGTTGAACTTGATTTTTTCCCCATTTTAGAAGCCTTAGGGGTAATTGGGCTCATTATGATTGTTTTAGAAGCTGCACTTGATTTGGAACTGAAAAAGGAAAAAAGAGCACTGATTATTAAATCAATGATTGTAGCCTTTTTAGGTTTGATTATAAGTTCATTGCTCATTTCATGGATTATTCAGGCAGTTCTTCCAAATGTTGACTTTTTGAATAGTTTGATTTATGCGATCCCCATGTCTATCATGAGCAGTGCCATTATTATTCCCAGCGTTATCAACTTAAATGAAGAGAATCGTGAATTTATGGTCTATGAAAGTACCTTCTCAGATATTTTCGGGATCATGTTCTTTTACTATGTTCTTGGAAATGTAAACGCCCATGGATTTTCCGAAATTGCGGTAAACGTTTCAATGAACCTTTTGACTACCATTGGTATTTCTCTTCTTTTGGGCTACATAATGGTATGGGCATTGCAATCCTTAAAAACAAGAACAAAATTTTTCCTGATTCTGGCCATTCTCATTTTACTCTATGCCATTGGTAAATTGATCCATATTTCATCCTTACTCATTATTCTCATATTTGGTTTAATTCTGAACAATCGGAAAGTATTTTTTAGAGGCAAATTAAGTTCACTAATAAGTCGTAGCGGAACCGTAAGGTTATTGGATGATTTTAAACTATTTACTGCTGAAACCTCTTTTTTAGTCCGCACCTTCTTTTTTGTTTTCTTCGGAATGAGTTTATCATTGGACACTTTTGCCGGGAGTCAGGTTTGGGTCATCAGTTTTCTCATCCTTGCCGCTTTATTTGGCATTCGTATTGTTTTGTTTAAGGCGGTACTCCGAAAAAATATTTTTCCTAGGGTTTGGTTGGCTCCGCGGGGTTTAATTACTATTTTGCTTTTTTATGCCATTCCGGAAGAGTTCCATCTGGAAGAATTTAAAGGGGGAGTATTGTTCATTATTATCATTGTTACTGCTGTTATCATGGCTATTTCGTTGATGATGGCGAAAAAGCACAATGCGGAACTAGAACAAATGGAAAAGAACCTTCCTTTGGAACAATAATTATCGCTGGAATTCGGCTCTTAATTTGGTAACATCATTGTCGAGATTTAAACGATACATATTTTCAGCATCTTCCGGTGTCAATTCCCGAAGGGTTAGTCTGGCAGTTTCGAGTGTGAACAGGATTTATGTTTTTATAAAAAAGGCTACTCATAATAATATGAATAGCCTCTGTCAACATCAATATTATTTACACTATTCTAAACCTCGTTTTTTCAATAAAGGTTCAATAGCGGGTTCTTCGCCTCTGAAATTATGATATAAAGTCATGGCTTCATCAGTACCGCCACGTTCCAGTATGTTTTTGCGGAAGGATTTCGCAATAGTTGGATTAAACAGATCACCTGATTCTTTGTAGGTATTAAAAGCATCGGCATCTAAAACTTCCGCCCAAATATAACTGTAGTATCCGGCAGAATATCCGCTTGCCCAGATGTGGTTAAAATAGGTGCTTTTGTATCGTGGAATGATTTCACCAATCAAACCAATTCGATCCATGCTGTTTTTCTCAAACTGTTCAATATCAATTGAATTTACATTATCGGTGGTGTGGTAATCCATGTCGAGGTAACAGGCCGCCAGATATTCAACGGTTGTAAATCCCTGGTTGAATTTAGATGCTGCCAGTAACTTATCGATTAATTCATTGGGAATAACTTCGCCGGTCTTGTAATGTTTGGCAAATAATCTCAACATTTCAGGTTCAGAGCACCAATTCTCCATAATTTGTGAAGGCAATTCAACAAAATCACGAGCTACGGCAGTACCTGATAAACTGTTGTAGTGGCAATCGGACAATAATCCGTGTAAGGCGTGACCAAATTCATGAAAGAGGGTAGTTACTTCGTCGAAACTGAGCAAAGCAGGTTGGTCGCCGGTTGGCTTCGAGAAATTACAAACATTGGTAATAATAGGTGCAATGTTTTGTCCGTCGATAGTGCGTGATTGTTTTAGGTAACTATTCATCCAGGCTCCACCACGTTTGCTGGCACGAGGAAAATAATCCACAAAAAGTACTCCCACATGAGAATCATCTCCGTCGATTACTTCAAAGGCTTTTGCATCGGGATGGGGTACCGGAATATTATCAATTTCTTTGAATTTTAAGCCATACAGTTTGTTGGCCAAGAGAAAGGCTCCCTCGCGAACGTTGTTCAATTCAAAATAGGGACGTATTTCTGATTCGTCCAAGGCATATTTTTCTTTTCTGATTTTTTCGGCATAATACCACCAGTCCCAACTCTCCAATTCAAAATCATTTCCTTCACGGTCAATCATGGCCTGCATTTCAGCAGCTTCGCGTTTGGCCATTTTTAAAGCCGGAGTCCATAGTTTGTCTAAAAGGTCATATACCTTTTCAGGTTTTTTAGCCATTCGCTTGTCCAACTCAAATTCAGCATGGTTTTTAAATCCCATTATTTGAGCCCTTTCGGTCCTTAATTTTAAAATCTGTTGAACGATGGCTTTGTTGTCGTATTGGTTGTTATTGTTTCCGGAACTATACATGGCCGTATAGAGTTGTTTCCTCAAATCGCGATTCTGAGCATATTGCAGAAAAGGGATCCAACTTGGTTTGTGCAAGGTGAAAACCCATTTGCCATCCTCACCGGAAGCTTCTGCTGCACCCGAAATCACACTTTCAGGTAGGCCTGCCAAATCAGATTTGTTGTCAATAACGAGTTGGTAAGAGTTGATTTCTGCGAGTAAATTCTCTCCAAATTGCAGCGATAGGGTAGATAGTTCACTGTTTATGGCCTTTAATTTTTCTTTGTCTTCGCCATTTAAATTGGCACCTCTCCGGATAAAGTTCTTATAGGTTTCGTCAAGCAATTTTAAATCTTCCTTGTTGAGTTGAAGTTCTTCTCCCTTCAATTTAATTTCATTGACCGATTCATAAACAGTTTTCACTTTAGCGAAAAGTTGTTCATTCATCAAAATATCATCTTCATGTTTCGATAATTTGGGATAAATATCCTTTGCAATAGCTTGCAAGGTATCGTTGGTATTTGCTCCCATTAAATTTCCAAATACACCTTGAACTTTGTCAATTAGTTTACCTGAATATTCCAATGCTAATATGGTGTTCGCGAAAGTGGGATCTTCCGAATTGTCAATAATCGTCTTAATTTCCAAATCGTGTTGTTTGATTCCTTCTTCAAAAGCAGGAGCAAAATCTTCATTCACAATTGCATTGAATGGAGGAACACCAAACGGTGTTTCATAGGGTTTTAGTAGGGGATTGTCCATGTTCTTTTCCTTAGTATTGCATGACGATAACATCATTGAAATAAATAATAGTAATAATAGCCTAATTTTCATATTCAAATAATTTATTCCATTGCATTAGTTCGAATTGAATAATTTCACCCTAAAAAAGGGAAGAATTACTAGTACCCTAAAAAAACAATTTAGCGGCTAAACCAAACTAAAACGAATGAATGGGTTGTTGTATTGATTAATGATATTCGATTGAGCATCAAAATAACAAAAAATACCACTAAAATCTTTTGAGATATATCATTCTTCTGAAAAAAAAACTATTTAGGCAATTGATCTTCAGTAATCATTATTTTAACGGCTTCGGTCACTGAAACGTGTTTAAATTGAAATCTATTTTCAAATTTTGAACTATCGAAGAAATAGTCCTGCGTGTACTGGTACATCATTTCTTTAAATTCCTTCATGACAGGAGCAAAAAGCCCTAAAATGGAAATCATAAATGGAGAAATTGTTTGATGCTTTGGCTTGCAATTTAGTTCTGATGCAAACAATTCAGTCCATTCTTTACCTGTGAGTGCTTCATGGCTTGAAGGTAAATGCCATACTTGATTGTATGCATCAGGAGTATTTCCCAGAAGTGCTGTGGCTTTTGCTGCAATCGAAGGTAGTATTACATTTCGTTTGTGAGAGTCGCTGGCCAAACAAATGGCTTTTTTTCCTTTTTTCAGGTTGGCATAGATGGTTTGGGCTAAAACACCGTTGTGAAGTGCTAAAAAATCGGGAGCACGGGCAATTAATACATCAATTTCGGCCTTTTCGAATTCTCTGGTAACTTTTTCAGCTACTTTGGCTCTTACTTTGCCTTTTTTACAACAAGGCTCAATTGGTGTTTCTTCCGTCATTCGGCTCATGTATTTGTCGCCATACATGTACATGTTATCGAAAAAAACTAACCTGGCTTTATAGAATTTGCAGGCGTTAATTACATTGTGGATAAAGCTCGGCCAAAGTTTTTCCCAAATTTTAGTACGGTACGGGAAACCAATGGTGACATATACTATTTCAGAACCTTCTACTGCTTTAAAAATATGATTTCTGGAGGTCAAATCAATGGCCATTAATTGGTCAGTGGAGTTCACTGCTTTTGGATGGCGACTAACTAATCTGATGTTTGTGGTGAATTTGTAAAGTTCTGTTGCTAAGTGTGTTCCTATAGCTCCACCTGAACCTAAAATTGTTTGCATAATGCTTGTAATTAATTATTCGCTATCGTGTTTTTAAAACTACTTAATTAGATTGAATAAAAACTATTTTATTAATTTTTATAAAGAATAAAACAATAAGAAAACATTGAAGTTCATAAACAATTCAAAAAAATTATCGCATCGTTCTAATATTTGCTATTTTTAAATCGGAACATTTATTCGATTTGTTATGCATAAAAAGGTTCAATTCCTCTTCCAGGGCATCTTCTTTCTATTGGTGTTACTGCTTGTTTATTTGGCACTTAATCCAGAATTGATTTTTCATCAACAGCAACTTGGATTTCTCTCTGATGCTTACGTTTGGCACGAATATTTGAGTTATCCGGGCGGTTTAGCCGATTATCTTTCGATTTTCCTTCTGCAATTCACATCCATTCGTTTTTTAGGAGCTGTAATGTTTGCTGTGTTATTGACTGCAATTGCAGGCGTTTATGGTCGAGTTCTGAATCAGAATACAAACAGCAAGCCATCTGGCATTCAGTATTGGCCCCTGATCATTTTAGCCGTTTTATTGAGCAATTATACTTATCTGGTGTTTTTTCCATTCATCTATTTAATGATCGGTATTCTTTTGCTAGTGCTGAAGAATGGGGTGCTTTTTACCAAAAAACAATGGATAAGCTCAGCGGGTTTATTGCTCACATTAACGCTTAGCTATTATTTATTGGGTGGTTTTGGTTTTCTTATTTTAGGTACTTCCATTCTACTGTTGATTCTTGTTCACGGGAATCACAATTGGTTAAATATTTCCATCATTGCTTTATCCATGCTTTTTGTGCCTTGGCTGGCCGCAAAATTTGTTTTCTTTATTACTTTACACAATGCCTATTTTCTTTTTCAACCTTATTTGAGCGAGTACCATCCTGGTTTGCTGGATTTTATCTTATTTTTTACGATCCCCGGTTTAATTGTATTGATTCGGATAATGCCTCAAAAGGTTCTTCTTTTTTTAAACAAAAGGACAGTGTATACAATGCATTTTGTCCTAATTTTGATGGCATTTGCTGTCCTGTTTGTAAGCAACATAAACCAGGCTAAAAAATTAAAGCTTGATGTGGGTCATATGGCGCTAAACAAACAGTGGGACAAGCTGTTGGTTACTGTAAAGGAACAAGCTTCAGACGATCGGGTGATTGCATTTCAGACCAATCGGGCCTTATACTTTACCGGAAAAATGACCACCGATTTGTTTGCTTATAAGCAAAAATGGGGGATCGACGGTTTGTTAATTTCGCGTGTTTTTAATGAAGAGGTTTTGTTACCTACTACTGAATTGTACAATGATTGGGGCTATGTAAATGAAGCCATTCATTGGGGGAATGAAGCCGTTTCTTTCCGGGATAAATCACCGCAAATTATTGAACAATTGATTATTGCCCACATCATCGAAAACGATATGCAAGCAGCTAAATTGTACGTCAATATTTTGAATAAATTTCCATTTTTCAGGAAAAAAGCAAACTATTATGATGTAATGATTCAGCAAAATAAAATTCCTGAGACCTTGTTAGATAAACGGAAACTTAAACCTGTAAACGATTTTGTGGCCGGAACCTTTCCTGAACCCGCCGAATTGCTTAATTTATTGAACGATCATCCCGAAAATAAAATGGTTTATGAATATTTAATGTCCTATTATTTATTGAACAACGATGTGATATCATTTGTGAAAAATTATGGGAGGGGCAAGGTTTTTAATTATGGTTCGGTCCCCAGGATTTATATGGAAGCGATTGTATTGTATGTTTATAATCAAACAAGTACAGGACAAGCTGTTCCTAATTTTAAATTGGACAGCGAAGTCGTGGCTGATTTTAAGGACTATTTGGCGATTGTACGAAATATGAAAGGACAACTTGAAATTGCCCAACCCATTTTAAAGGATAAATATGGGTCTACCTATTGGTATTACGTCAATTTTGATAGTCCGATAACCAACAAGTTGCATATTTCAACTCAATCCGAGAGAAAAACCAAATAGTATCTTGTTCAGCTCAAGGTGGAAAATATTAAATAAGCGAAAAATGAAGTTAAAATTGATCTACTTTCTTTTTGGAATAACATTCTTGTTCATGTCGTGCGGCCATAAGGTTGAATTGGGTGATGCCAGGCACATCGAACATGTTCCAGCTATTTATCCCGATTATGACCAGATAACCATTCCTCCGAATATCGCACCCTTAAATTTTAACATTGAAGAAAAAGGGATTCAATATTATGTCAGTATCAAGGGAGTCAATGGCAAAGCCATAGTCATGTTGTCCGGTAAATCAATTGTTGATATTTCAATAAATAAGTGGCACAAGCTATTAGCAAATAATGTCGGTAAAAGAATAGAAATTGAAGTTTCAGTACAGGATTCCCTGAAAAAATGGAATAGTTATAAACCGCTTGAAATTGAAGTCGCAAAGGAAGAAATTGACAGTCATTTAGCTTACCGCTTAATTAATGTTGCTTATGTATTGTGGAAAAAAATGGGACTTTATCAGCGAGATTTAACTTCGTTTGAAGAGAAGCCAATCATGGTGAATCGGAATAGTGAAGGAAATTGCATGAACTGCCATTCATTCAGCCATAACAATCCCGATTACATGATGTTTCACATGAGAAGTACTTTTGGAGGAACAGTGGTTGCTACTCCTGATTCGGTATTCAAATTAAATACGAAAACTGACAATACCATTGGTGCCGGAGGTTATCCTGCATGGAATCCCGATGGGAAACACCTTGCCTTTTCGGTGAACATGGTTCGACAGTTTTTTCATGCGGTGGACATTAAAAACGAGATTTATGACAAAGCTTCTGATCTGGTTGTCTACAATATCGTAACAAACACCATTACTACCGATCCATCCATTTCTACCGTTTTGCGTGAATCGATGCCCTATTGGTCGCCCGATGGCAACTACCTGTATTTTTGCAGAGCCCCTCAATTTGCCGACACATTAATGTACAATGAGACGTATTATGATCTGATGCGCATTGCATTCGATCCGAACACCGATACTTTTGGTAAAATTGATACCATTTTACTGGCTTCAGATTTGAACAGTACCATTTCATTTCCAAGAATTTCACCCGACGGAAAATACCTTCTTTTTACGCGTGCAAGCCACGGTTATTTTACCATATTTAATAAAACTGCCGATTTGTATTTTCTCAGCCTTGAAAGTGGTGAAATCACAGAATATCCTTTTAACAGCAACACGGTCGAAAGTTACCATACCTGGTCGAGCAACAGTCGTTGGATGGTATTTAGCAGTAAACGGATTGATGGAACCACCACCAGACCTTTTATTTCATACATCGATGAGTATGGAAAAGCACGAAAACCTTTTGTGCTGCCTCAGAAAGATCCGTTGTTTTATCAGTCGTTCAAAACCAATTATAATGTTCCTGAACTCATCACCGGCGAAGTAAAAGTAGATCGCTTAAAATTATTGGATGCAGTGTTGGGTGAACCTGATCAGGTTTTATTTGATTCAAGAATAAATGGAGCTGATTTGGAGGGAGTTGTGTCTATTCAGGGCGATAAAAGCCTGCATTAATTGTTGCAGTGACTAATGGTTTACCTGAATGAATGAAATGTTCCCTGCTAATTCCTGCGAACCGTTACAGCCATTTTCGTTGACTAAAACCTTTTTATTTCGTTTATCGGTGAGAACAACATGAATGGTAGAAGTCATGCTTTCTTCTATTTTACCATCCATAAAACCAATAAAGGAACTCCCCATCCATGGTATCTTTCGGGATGGAAAAGTGCTTTTATTTTCTGACTTATTGGCGCTACCTTGCAGACTGTTTTGGTGCTTATTTTGTTTTTAATTCAACAATTCGTTCCACTTCATTGAGCAGTAAAGGAAAGGCAGGATAAGTCATTCCATGACCATAGCCATCCATTTCCAATAAACGAATATCTTGATGCCCAACCACTTTCATCATTCGATAGAAGTAGGCATTTTCCTCATAACGGCCCAGCATTTCCAATTCACGGTCGCCGGTGATTAGTAGCATGGGCGGAGCATCAGCACGAACATGGTACAATGGGGCCAAATTGTCGACAATAGCTTGTGTGCCGGGTATTCCGCGCTCTTCGCGTACAGTAAAGTGGGTGATGGTATGTCCGCTGAAGGGAATCAGTCCTGCAATTAGGTTGGCATCAATTCCAAATTTGGCCAGATATGTTTTGTCGAGGCCAACCATGCTGGTCAAATACCCGCCTGCCGAATGGCCCGAAATAAAAATCAAGTCAGGATTTCCTCCGTATGTGGCAATAT
The DNA here is from genome assembly GCA_041821245.1 of Prolixibacteraceae bacterium. Classification (GTDB taxonomy): domain Bacteria; phylum Bacteroidota; class Bacteroidia; order Bacteroidales; family Prolixibacteraceae; genus Roseimarinus. The sequence goes on along the minus strand of JBGUEP010000011.1, from coordinate 6,921 downwards.
TTTTAAAAGTCCATGCTACGGCCGCTGCAGCATCTTCGATATAGACAGGCGCTTTTATTTTAGGGTATAAACGATAGTTAACTCCAACAATGGCTACACCTTTGTTTTTTAATGCTTCAGGCAATTCTTTTTGGCCGGAACTTAGTCCTCCTCCATGAAACCAAACAACAGTGGGGTAGTTGCCCGTTTTTTCCGGATAATAAATATCTAAAACGCAGCGCTCGTTGATGTATGCATCTGTGTCGTTCACTGAATCGGTATAGTAATGGATGTTTTCAATGACCTTGTATTGAAGGTCTTGTGCTGAGATATTACTGAAAATTGCAATAAACAATAAGAAGGTGAAGAATTGTTTCATTAGGTCTATTTTGTTAGTAATCAGTCAATATGTGTTTGGTATAAAACAAAAACATTAAATCACATGGCATAAATCTGGCTCTGGATTCGGCTACTTTCCTTTTCGTCCGAACCTTTTGGGTGTATAGATCGATTCAACACCCCTGTTTACAAATTTTACATCTTCAATAGAGTAGAAGGCGTGAGGATTGTTAGCACCAATAATATCAATTACGTAAGGCACATCCGATCGGTTGATGATGCTGTATAAAATGCTCACCTTGCCATTCACACCTGTAGCTTCGTGATGAGTTATTCCATAACCTGCATCTGCTAATCTTTTGATCAGTTCAGTAGCAGCCTTTGCCGTAATAATTTGAATTTTAACTACCCCCATGGCTACTTTTTCTTCAATCAGCAAGCCAATGTAATTGCCTGTTGCAAAACCTGATGCATAGGCGATGATGTTCACCCAGTTGTCGATGTTTTGCATTATTTTTCCAATGGCTATTATCCATATGGTAACCTCAATGAAGCCGAGCAAAGGAGCAATGTATTTTTTCCCTTTCGCAACCATCACAATTCGAAAGGTACCAATGGTGACATCCACAATGCGGGCACAAAAGATAAGAAGAGGTAAAAGAATCAAATTGAAGACTTCAGAGTTGAATAAGTTGGTCATTCTTTTTTATTTTCAAAGATAAACAATCCAACCAAAATCATCCGTTTTATTTCAGCTCAGTATAAAAATGACTAAGCTTGCAACAAAGAGACCACTTGTCGCGTTGTAGCTCAAATTATTCAATTCTTGTCAATATGAATAAAAACAGTTTTGTTCTGTTCATTCTAATTATATGCAGTAGCCAAATGGGACATACAAAAAATAACTCACCATCAGATCAATTCCCTATTCAGGTTCTTGGGAACTTTTCAGAAAAAAAACCGTTCATCATCTATTTAAGCGGGGATGGGGGTTGGAACAGTTTTAGCCAACAATTAGGCAATGAGCTGGTTCAAAACGGATATACCGTAGTGGTGTTTGATTCGCGTAAATATTTTTGGGATGCCAAAACTCCCGTTCAGTTTGTCATCGATTTTGAAACTATTGTCACTTATTATTTGAAGCAAACTACATTCAAGGAATTTGGTGTGGTCGGCTACTCATTTGGTGCCGATGTGGCTGCATTTATACCGGGTAACTTATCGAATGATTTGAAGGAAAAAATTCGTCCAATGGTGCTGATGTCACCTGGTTTAAGCACCGATTTTGAAGTAAAAATAGCCGATTTGATGGGACGGGCGCCGGTGGAAAGGAAATACAAGATTTTAACGGAATTGGATAAAACAGGCATTCCAATTTTGTGTCTTTTTGGTGAGGATGAAGCGTTGGAAATTAAAGCCTATTTGAAAGAATCAGAAAAAATTAGTGTAAAAGTTCTATCCGGTGGTCACCGTTACGATTTCGATACTGCAACTTTAGTCAAGTTGATTTTGGAGAAAATAAATTCTGTGAAGTGAAGGCTTATTCTTAATGGAAAGCCTTTTGGCTTTATTTACTTTATCGTGTCAAGTAGTGTTGAATACTGAAGGTAATGCCCATATTTCGTTGAATCTGGTTCATTTTATAGAAGCGAAGCTGTGAATAATTATATTCCTCAATTTCCTGAGGAATAGAAATTGGTAGAATAGAACAATCGGCTTTTAAAATGCATAAATCATTTTTGAAAAAACCTTTGCTAAAAGGTTTAAAGCGGATGCCAAGAGAGAGGGAGATATCGTACTCTTTATAAAAGCTATCTATAAGATGATAAGCTACTGAAATTCCGTAACGATAAGAAAATTGGTTTCGTTCATCCGGATAATAGTACAATAGTATAGGGATCTCGAGGTAATACAATTCTTCGCTTGTTCCGTATGTTCCTCGTGTTGTAGAAGTTTTACTCTCAAATCGGTATCTGGTTCCTTTAGAGGTGAAATAGAAACCAAGCTCCATTTGGTAATTTGGATGGAGAAACCTGTTCACAAAAATTCCTGCAGTTCCATTGTAATCCTTGCCGTAATACAAATCATCGAAAAATCCAAAATAGTCGTAATATTTCTGAATTGTGGTTGCCGAAACTCCAAGTTCAATACCAGCCTGAAATGCCTGGTATTTATTACGGGCATTTGCAATAGTTAAGAAATAAAAAAGCAGCACAGTGAGTAAACTTCTTTTCATTCGAATTAGAGATGGAATATGATACTAAAACGCAACAAACTTATGTTTAGTATCTAACAGAGGTGGCACAATAAAAGGTAAAAGGTGTGACCGCAATTTAATAAATAGTTTTGTGCTTATTGCAGGCTGAAGGTAATTGGAATGGTATAAGAAACAATTACCGGCATGCCATCCACAATTCCGGGCAAGAAATTGGGAATTGTTGAAACAACACGTAATGCTTCCAAATCGAGAATACGGGAACCGCAACTTCGTGCCAAATGAACATTTTCTACTTCCCCCTTTTTATTGATCCAAAAACTAACATAGGCCCTGCCGCTTTCTTTCATGGCTGCAGTATTCATGGGGTACTGTATTGCTCTGGAGATATGTGCTTTTAGTGCGTTAGGACCACCTGGGAATATGGGCATTTTATCTGTCGTGATATAAATTTTATCATTGAGGTTGTAGTCCATCCAGTAGGATAAAATCAATTTCCCAGCTTTGTATTCATTTACAGTACCAAGCATACCCGGCTCGTAATACATTGTCCATATGGAATCGGGTGTTAGTTTATTTTGATTTTTTAGTTTGTTGTAATTTTTACCGGTTAAAACCTTATTGGATTTTAAAATGTAAGTTCCTATTTGTTTGACTTCTCCGGTTTTATAATAGTCGGTTTGAAGGTACAATTGATTGTTGTTGGAATATTGCTGCAATATTCGATAGTAGGCATAGGCGTACTTGCTTGTTATTTTAAAATTTTCATCAACATAGATGGTATCCGTTGTTTGTGCAAAACTGGCGAGCTGAAAAATGGAATTAAGAAGAAGAAATAGGATCAATCTTTTCATGGTATTTGGTTTAAAGTTTGGGCTTGTAAGTATACTATTTTTTGAAATAATAAAGAAGGTTTGGAAACAATTGCCTCTTTACATCTAAATGATTTACTACAAACTCAGTTTTTGAATAAGGATGTTTGAAAAGGTTATTCAATTAGTTCTGACTATAAAACTTATAATTGGCTCTGAATTTGTACTTATATTCTTTCTATAATTGCCAAATTTAGTTTTCTGGAATAAGATTTACTCTTGTTGCGATTGTTCCAATAATCGAAGATATGGTCTCTTTGTTGCTTTGCTGTTTGAGTCCAAAAAATTGTCAATCCATCCATTTAGAATCTTCTTTACTGGTAATTTATTAGGTATGTGGCGAATTGCGGGTAATTTCAGTCCGTTTACGGACAAGTAAAACTTGAAGAATCCACCGTTGGTATATCGCTGAGCCGTCATGGAATTTATAAACTGTGCATGCCTGGCATAAGCATGCAAACCCGTTTGAAAGCTCTGAATTAATTCTTAAAATCTAAATACATTTGATGGAACTCCACTGATTTATAGAACCTCCTCCTGACCACTACAGTCGGGCAGGGCCGTATACGAGAACCGTTCATTATTGCGAGAGCAATACGGGTGTGAGCGGAGCTTGCTGAGCTTTGTCGAAGTGCGCACCGTCGGGGCTACAATCCCATCAGCCGTCTACTTTTTTATCCATAGTTTTTTCAAGGATAATCACAATATATCATCATTGTTCCAAGATATCTAAATGGTGTGTTTGACCTCGAATCATTTGATAAATACAAAATCCTTTTGATACATAATTCGTCAATAATAGTCAAGACAATATCTTGTTTCCTATCGTTATTAATATCTCCAATTTCGATGTCTCTTAATCTATAAATCTGTTCATATGGTATTTGCAAAATAGTTTGATTATTATTGATTGAAACGTCTTTAATTTTCAATTTCAGATTATAATAAGTCGGAGAAATTGTTCCAAAACCACCAACTTCAAATTGTCCATCACATAAGTCAGCGGTGTATTCCAAAATATAGTCTGAATTTTCAAGTTTAAGGTGGCAACTTTGATTGGGTTTTATTATGTCTTCCCCAGTTGTCGGAGAAATTGATTTGAGTTTAAATTTTGTATTTGGATAAGAAATGGAGTCTTCTATAATACAGAAAATTTCTTCCTTAATGTATCCAGGGTCTTCTTTAATTACCGTGTAATCCAATACACCAGAACCTTCTCCGTAATAATACCTTTTCTCTGTTTTATGTTTTTTTAGTTCATAGTAGCCATTTTTCCATGTAATTGCATATTTACTTTCTTCTTTTTCATTGTCCTTTATTTGGTTCTCTTTCAAATATTCAATTACATTTTCTTTTGCCCAATCTTCCTTTTGAAAATTATCATATTCAGTTGATGCGACTCTATAAATTAGTCCGTTGTTTGCATAATAGTCAAATGGAATTTGAGTCATATTAACAAGTGAATCATTAATGGAATTGATTTCATCAACTTTACTAAATGGTATTTCCTCCCAAACTATTTCTTGAGAATATATTGTCATTGAAATACTAATGAAAATTACTATTAAGATTGCTTGTTTCATTCTTTTGAAAATTAAGGCTATCGGATGGGTAGGTGTGTGAGAAGCTTGATGAGCTTCGTCAAAATACGCACTGGCGGGGTAACAATCCTGTCAGTCGTCTACTCGATTACAAGCTGGCCTTTATTCATGAATCGGTTTTCCGCAATGCGGACATGTCTTTTCAATATCATTTTGATTACGTTTCTCAATTTTACTCATAAAACCAGCACTTATCAGTCCAGTAGGTAATGCAACTAAACCAATCCCCAGAAGGGCAATGAAGCCACTTATCACTTTACCTAATGCAGTTATCGGGTATACGTCACCATATCCAACAGTAGTCAGTGTTGCGATTGCCCACCAAAATGAAGCTAAAATATTAGGGAATTGCTCCGGTTGTTTTTCTCCCTCTACATAATACATTAGAAAAGATGCTAATAACAATATCAAAAAAGTCACAAATCCAGTTACAGCCAATTCCGATTTCTTCTCTCTGATTACTGCTCCGATTATATTTAAAGAGTTATTGTATCTATTTACTTTTAAAATCCTTAAGAATCTAACGAGTCTTAAAATTCTTAGAAATCTCAAATCCATCTTAATCAACATTGGCAGATAAAATGGGATTATTGCGAGTAAATCAATCAGTCCGTGTAATGAAAAAATAAATCGTAATGCTGACTTAATTCTGCTATCCGCTGGATGGGTTAAATCTGAAACATATAATCTTAATGAGTACTCTATCGTAAATACAATAATTGAGAAAATATTAAAAACACGCAAAATCTTATTGTGCACTGTATTTATCTCAGGAATAGATTCTAAGATTATCACAATCACGCTCAATAAAATCAAAGTCATAATAAAATAGTCGAAGATTCTATTCAGTCTCCTACCGTGAGAACCTTTTTCAATCAGTTGATATATTTTAGTTTTTATCATATGTACAATGCTTTTTTGGCTTTCTTGTAACCTATAAATAGATATCCTTCCGTTTGTACATTTGTAAGGCTAATCCTGTCAATATCAGGGTGAAACCAATAAAAATAAATAAATTGATCAACTCGAGTTGGTAGCCAGGACGAATTACATCAATATTGACATATTTAAAAGGACTCAAATAAGCTATTGTGGCTGCCGAAGGTGTTATTTTTGAAAGGGTTGAGATGAAATAAAATATTAAAACCAGTCCAATCGAAAACGTCGTGATTGGTTTGGGCCTTTTAACCAGGTTTGATATGAATATACCAATGGCACCAAATAAGCTATTTAAAAGAAAAGTGTAGAATGACAATATCAAAAAGGCCTTTATACTGAAGGTCCCGTTTTTAACCACTTCAATGGCAATGAAACCAACAGTAGTGATCACAATATTTAATAAAAGGATATAAAAATTAACGACCGCAACTTTACTAAGGAAAATTTCACTTCGAGTTAAAGGTCTTGTTAAGAGATATTCGGCTGTTTTTTGATATTCTTCCTTCAGTAAAATGTTGGATGATAGAACAATTGCAAAGATACTTCCCAGTAACATCATATAAGTAATGTTATTGGCAGCGTAAAAGCCTAATACCGAAAGCATGTCGTTTATGTTTGAAATGCCTTTAAATTGTAAAGCTGCTTTGGGAACCAAATTCATCATTCCCAGTATTTTTGACTGATTTTCAATAAATGTTGGGAATACCGACATGGTAAGGATCACCAAAAAGGTAATAACAAATGTCCAGATAATAAAGCTGAATAAATTGTTGTGTAAATCTTTAATAAACAGGTTTTTATTCATGAGGATTTTTTGTTTTAGTTGTAATAGTGCATAAATATTTCTTCCAGGGTAGGCTCTTCAATGGTCAGGCTAATTAAGTGCAAGCCCGCCAGTATCCTCAATAGTTCATTAATTTCGCCGGAAAACATAAACGATACACCATTGGGGCTTGTGCGAATAACATTCTGGATT